>DYJT01000005.1:0-11610 GCA_020722965.1 Brachyspira murdochii
AATCCTTACTACTTACCCATAAAAATATCTTTTATTAACTGCATCATTATCTCTGCTGAATAACCCCATAATATCTCATTGTCATATTCCCAATAGTGGATTATACGGTTATAAGGCTTGTAATATCCATTTTCGATATAACCATTTTGTATTATCTGCCTTAATTTTTCACTTTCTGGCATCTTATCTATCTTACCATTGTAAACAATTTCAAACTCTTTAGGCTTACTTAATAACTTTGCGACTGGGAAAAAAATAACTTTTTCGACTTCATCTTTATTTATATTAAGATTTTTCAACTCAATTTTTATATCATATTTTTTAATCAAAGAGCTCTTTATAAGAGCAGAAAAAACATAAATTACGGTTTTATTGTTGGCAAAAACCCCACAAAATTTAAGCCTTGAAAAGGAAGATAGACCAAGGCCTATCTCTTCCTCAATTTCTCTTAATGCTGTATGCAAAGCAGACTTTTCATCATCTTCTTTTCTTCCACCTGGAAAAGACAGCTCTAAAGGTTGTTTTACATATGCCGATCTTTTCTCAACTATTACAAATGGTGTGTTTTTAACTATTAAAAATGGGATAATTACAGCATTAAGCTTTGCATTGTAGATGCAGATCTTTGGGCTTTTAAATTCAGTGAAAAAATTAATTTTCTTGATATTAATTCTATCTTTCTTAAAAAATTTTTTAAGTAAACTACCAGTTTGTTTATATTCAGTTAAATCTGCATTATCTTTTGGAGAACTCATCTTTAATTATAATACAAATTGAAGTTTGTGTTTTATTTATTATTTGTTTGACTGATTTTCTTCATTATCAATATTTATATTAATCTTTGTTGATTCATGTGAATAACTTTTAAATGCATCTAATATTGTTGATATTCCAATAATAATTAAAATACCTGGAAAAATTTGATTATAATAAAAGGCAAATGAAAGTCCCCCAAGCCATAACAATGCTTGCAAACCTCCAAAAAAATTGCCTGAAAAAATTGATAAGATAAATATGGCAACACCCAAAAATAATAAACCCCATGGGAATAATGGTAATTTGAATGTAAATTGATTTATTATTAAAAAAATACCTGCAATTATTACTAAAATACCAACCAAAATTCTATCCGCCTTTTTCTTCATTTTCACCACCTTTTTTATTTTTTAACCTTAAAAACATCTTTATCTACTATCAAAATAGCTCTATTTCCATTTTTTATTTCCAATGCTCAAGCATTACTCTTATAGATCTTTCCATCTCACGGGAAAACTTAGAGCCAAATTTATTGGTATAAAGCATTTGCCCATAATTTGAAAACTCTACCTCTTTCTCATTACCATCTTTTTCATCAATTATTTTGACAGCAATTTTACCTTTACTACTTTCAAATCTTTGTGAACTATAGATTTCATACATCTTTTTTAATTCATCCGAATTAATAATACTATATTTTTCATCATGTACAATATATTTTCTATCGAATCTTGGTCTTAATTTTTTTTCATATCCTTCTGGATAATACCCAAAACAGATCATAGTCGCTATAAAAACACCATCTGGTAAATTTAGCAACTCTCTATGATATTCGTAATTTTCGGCGATGTCACCTATATAGCATGAACCAATGCCAAGAGATTCAGCCACAATAACTGCATTTTGCGCAGCGATAAGTGCATCATTAAGCGAAAGATAAAGCATCTGATAATTTGGGTTTGTATAATAAATACCATTTTTTTGACAAAATTCCTTCACGCCGCACAAGTTAAAATAATCATACAATTTTCTAATATCTGCAAGAAATATCAATATGATCTTGGAATTCTTAATAAATGGCTGATTGTCACAGCTAACCGAAAGTTTTTCTTTGGTCTGTTTGTTTTTTATCTTTATAATAGAATAAAGCATATTATTCCCGGCTGTAGGAGCTCTTATCGCTGCGTTAATTATCGCATTCAGATCCTCATGGGATATATCTTTTTCAGCATACTTTCTTAAAGAAATTCTGTTAAAAATTACCTTTAAAGTCTGGTTTGTATTCTCATTTACAGTTTTCATATAAAATCCTTAAAAAATTTATTAAAAAATATTTATAACAAAAATAGAAAAAAACAAAATAAAAAAAATAAACTTAATAATTTCTTGTGTTTTTGATTTGTTTTTGAAAAAGTTGAGATTTTCCTTTTGAAAACGTTTTAACTTTTTTTCAGGAGAGCCATTTATTAATAAATATAAATTTTTTTATCTACTGTGTTTGAATCTTCATTATTCTGATTTTTTTTATCCCTGATAACTTTATGAGTTATATCTTTTTCAATCTTTTTATGGTATATTTTCTTATTATTTATATTTCTATTTTGTTTTGAAAAATTTAAATATTTTTCCTTAAAATCATCCTTTATAAAATATGAATCTATAACATCTTCTATATCAAAATTATCTTGAATATGTTTAGCAGCATTGTTTGAAATTGCTTTTAAGATTTTTTTACCTAATCTTTTATCTATGATAAGTTCAGTAATCTTATTT
This sequence comes from Brachyspira murdochii, assembly GCA_020722965.1. Classification (GTDB taxonomy): domain Bacteria; phylum Spirochaetota; class JAAYUW01; order JAAYUW01; family JAAYUW01; genus Exilispira. The sequence continues at coordinate 2,530 of DYJT01000005.1, forward strand.
TTCCAGAGGTTTTTCTCTATATTTAATATAAAACCAGTCTTATTGTTAATGACTATTTCCTTTGGACCACCTATATCTGATACTATTGCAGGAAGTCCACAGGCTTGCGCTTCAAGAACAGACATCCCGAAGGTATCGGTAGTGCTTGGAAAAACAAACAAATCTGCCATAGAGTAATAATTTACAATCTCATCGTTATCAATGATGCCAACAAAATGAAGTCCATCTATGCTAGAATATTTTTGCTTTAGCTCTTCAAGATATGGTCCATCTCCTAAAATTAAGAATCTTGCTTCAGAAAACTTCTTGTTTATTTCACCGAATAAATTTATGATAAAATCAAGATTTTTATCTTTAGAGATTCTGCCAGTATATAATAAGATAAAGTTAGCATCTTCAAGATTATGTTTTTGCCAGAATTTTGCAACAATATCGATATTTTCTTTTTTTAAATCCCTGAATTTACTTAAATTTATTCCTCTTTTAAATATTTTTAGCTTATCTTTGTCAAAACCTTTTTCGATTAAAGCATTTAAATACTCATTTGTGTTTGCCAGAATCTGATCCGAAAGGTTATAGATTGTCTTTAAAAGATAGTCTATTATGCCTACCAATGTTTGATCCTTAACTATCTCATATGCCTCTTTTGAAAAATCGGTATGAAATATCATTTTAGAAGGGATGCAAAGTAATTTAGAGATCAAGAGTCCCGTCAAACCCACGGGACCAGGAGTAGAAATTATTATTTCATCGGGATTTAATTGATATAATCTTTGAATAATCTCAAGAATTGAGGGAATTTTTACTTCAAAATGTTTGTATATATCATTGACAAAAGTATATGTAGGTTCAAAATTCAAGATATTAAACTTAAATTTGACCTTATTAAAATCCTGTGGTTTTAGTGATGTTATGAAATATAGATCCTTATTTTTTTTCGCAGAATAATTTCCTATATTTTGCAATGTTACAGATACACCATTTAAATCCAGTAAAGTATCTGTAAACCACGCGAGTTTTTTAAATTCTTTTTTATTTATAAAATACCTTTCTTCAACTTCTTCGATCAATCTTCTATCCTTCCATAGATGATTAACAGATGTTATATATGGCAGCGAAAGAATTATCGGAACAACAAATGAAGAGAACTTTCCTATAAGATAAACAAGATCATTGTTTTCTATGTTTTCAGTCAGGCTTTTGACAAATGTTTTTAAGTAGCTGTTTATTATTGCCGAGATAGTATTAAAAAGTTCATTTGAAACCTTTTCAGCGTTGAAGGTAGTGAATTGATCAACTTTCAAAATGAATTCAAGCAATAATTTTTTAATTTCATCCCCTTTTTTCTTTGCATTAGATAATGCTCTATTGAATATAATCTTTTCTTTAATAGATAATTTTTCTCTTTCAAAAATGACCTTATTAAATGAATTAATCAGCTCTTTTATTATGTTTGTTTTACTTTTATCCTTTTTAAATATAAGATTCCATAAAGAGATATTCTTATCGTTATTTTCACTTATCTCTTTGATGTTCTGTGATTTAACTTTTAAATTACCCAAGTTATCCAATTCTTCTTCTTTTAAAGATTTGTACTTATAGAAATCAGATGCTATTTTAATAATTTGAAAGGCATGTGTTTCAAATTTAAGGCTTTCTCCTTCTATTTCGGAATTACCATTTTTAATTGCAAGCAAAAATTCATCTATACTGTTAGCTAGTGAATAATTATATGCGCTGCCTATAAATAGACCTGTATGATCATCACTTCCTGCTGTTAAGATTTTTAACCATGGTTTTTCACCAAAAGGTTTGATCCCATGTTTTTTATAAAAGTGATAAATCTTTTCTTCGTTTAAAGATTTTAAAAATTTCTGAGTAAATCTATTTATTTCTATATTCCTTCCACCATTAATAGCCTCGAAATTGTTAAAGAGCAGCATCAACTTTTCTAAATGGTCGATATTAAATTTGTTATTTACAGCGTAAAAGGGATGCGCAACTACATAAAATATATTATTCTCAAAGATATAATCTCTTAATTCATAGATATTTTCTCGAAGGTGATTTAATCTTTCAAAAACTGCTGGCTCAAAATTATATAAAAGTATATGAACCTTTGCTTCATCTTCTGGGAAATAGGTTGTTAACTCGACTCCTATGATTGTGTCATCGGCTTTTTTCTCTTTTAATTTTACTATTCCATCTATTTTGTTATGATCGGTAATTGTTACATAATCCATTCCCTTTCTTTTTGCAAATTCATAAATACAAAGTGGACTTACATAAGATTCCCTTGTTCCGATTGTTTTCAATATCCATTCCGATGGTCTTCCTGAATATATCGAGTGAACATGCATATCCATTTTTTTTAGTTTTTTCTCGATCATTTTTACCTCAAATTTTTTTAATAAATTTATTTCAATTTCTCCAATTTTTTTTACTTTTTTCAATTTTTTTTTATTTATTTAGTTTCTTTTACTTTTTTTAATCTTTTTAACTTTTTGACTTTCTAACTTTTTTTTAATATTTCTAATTTTTTAATTTTTTTTATTAATTCTTTAGTTTCTTGTGGTTTTTTTATTTTTTTTTGTTAATTTTTTTAATCTTTTTTATTTTTTTGCTAACTTAAGTTTTAATAAAATCAGATTAAAACTTCCTTTTTATTATCAGCAACACCTAATCCATAATATGAAAATAGCTTTTTAATTTTACTGTTTGAATAAAAAATATTTCTTAAATCAAATAGATTATTTTCTTTCATTATTTGACTGGCATATTCTAGATCCATATTTTTAAATTCATCCCAATCTGTGACAATTATACAAGCCTCCGAATCCTTCAAACTTTCATAGATGTTTTCACAAAACACCACCGAGCTTTCGTTGAAAAACAATTTTCTGGCTTTGCTCATCCCTTTTGGGCAATATGTCTTAACTATTGCGCCATTTTGAATTAATTCTTTTATAATATAGATAGCGGGAGATTCTCGTATATCGTCTGTATTAGGTTTATATGTTAAACCAAGAACAGTTAAAATTTTAAAATTAATATGTTTTAATCTTTTAATTATCATATTAACCGAGTATTGAATCTGATAGTTGTTTGCTTTTATCGTAGCATTCACAATCTGCAAATTTACCCCCATTTGCTTTGCAAAAGAATTTAAGGCATTTGTGTCCTTTGGAAAACAGCTTCCACCATAACCAGGTCCCGCCATTAAAAACTTTTCACCAATTCTCTTGTCTAACCCCATTCCTTTTGAAACATCTTGAATATTTGCCCCTATCTTCTGCGCGAGTATAGCCAATTCATTGATGAAACTAATTTTGGTTGCTAAAAAGCTATTTGAGCTATATTTAATCAATTCAGAACTGATTAAATCTGTAAAAACCACCTTGAAATCATTGCTTAAAAAGTAGTCGTATAAATCACCCATTAGCTCTTTAACTCTTTGATTACCTGTACCAATTATTATCCTATCTGGGTAAAAAAAGTCATAAATAGCATTCCCTTCTCTTAAAAATTCTGGATTTGAAACAATATCAAATGGGACTTCTTTTTTGTTTATCTTAAGCTGTTCACTAAAAAAACTTTCTGTCTGTTTACATGTACCAGGAGGAACCGTAGATTTAATTATTATGATTTTATAACTATCTATACTTTTGGCAATTTGAGAAAGACAATTAAAAACATAATTTAAATTTGCGCTGCCATCTTCATTTGGTGGAGTACCAACGGCAATAAATATATAATCTGAACTGGTAACGACATCTTTATAATCTTGTGTAAAAACGAGGTTTTTATTCTTAATATTTTTATTTAATATTTCTTCAAGTCCTTGCTCGTAAAATGGTAACAAGCCATTTTTTAATAGATCTATCTTTTGAGAGTCGATATCATAGCATTTTACAAGATTTCCTATCTCTGAAAAACCGGTTGCAGTTATTAAACCTACATATCCTGCGCCAAAAACCCCTATCATTTTTGGATTCCCCATTTTAACCCCCTATGATAAAAATTAAGTTTTAAGTAAAAACTCTAATAATTTTGTTTTTTTTGTTTTTATTTTTTTTACAGCTTGAAATTAAAATTCGATTATTAATGGATTATTAAAAATTGAATAAAATATTATTATTTTTTTGTTAAGATTTAATTAATTGAAAAAAAATTTTTATCCTTTAACTTTTTAAGTAATATTTTTTTTGTATATGAGTTTTTACTCTTAAAAATTTTTATTATTGATTAAAGGAGATATTAAAATGAAAAAACATTACCAAAATTTAAATCCTTTTTCTTCTGTTTTAGCATTGTTTTTTATTATGATTCTAATCGTATCATTGAACCCTGTTATATTCGCGCAAACTTCACAACCAGCAAGTTCACAAGTAGTGACTGTTGGTATAGAATCAACTACTATCTTCAGCTTATTTCCTGGTTTTTGGACACAGACAAATGCTAGTTTTGATAACATAGTCATTGGCTCTTTATATAGCAGCCTTTCGCATTTTCATGTTATGCCATATCTTCTTTTCTCGATTAATGATTTGACACTTAAAATAATGTTAAATTATTGGGAAAATGATGATTTTATCTTACTTTCCCCTTTCAAAAGCCCTGAATATTTAAGCATCAGCGCAAACCTTATTTATAATCATGATTTTTTCGATTTTGCGATTCATCAGGTACTGTTTTTTTCTAAAAATCCAGGAGATATTACATCTGGCGCTGTTTTAACAAATGCTACTTTTGAACTTGAAGATTTTTATCTGATAATAAAAAATCTCTTTTCTGTTCTTGATATAACATTAGGTTACAGTGGTTCATATTTTTCAAACCCTTTATTTAGATCTACTGGAGTGCAATCAGCAAAAAACGATACATTATTCGATCCTCTTTCAAACAATCTTTATACTCTTTTTCTTTCTGTTGAAAATTCTACCAAAGGTACCTTTGTTGGCTGGAATTTTGTTGGAGTAAATCAACAAAATTATATTGGATTGCTTTTAACTGCCAAACTTTTTGGTTTCAGATTAAATCTTGATTTTTCTTTGCCATATAGTCAGAACAAAAATAATCAAAGTATCTCTTTTCAAGATTATTTTGAACAGGGTTTTTTTAAGGTACATTTAAATTATACAAATGAATCAATAGGATCATTCAATCTCTATTTTCAACCATATATTGCAAACGACAATTACTATTCAACTGGAGTCATGCTTGTAACATACTACGCAGAAAAAGGAGAAGATCTTTCAAAGTACTTTATCTCCTTTGATTATACTCCATCTCTTCCTTTCTTAAAAGACCTTATACTTGTAATATCATTTGATGGTTGGTTTGATAAAATTCAAGATCAAAGAAACTCTTCTCAAACAGGATCAGGTTCAGTGACCGATCCATATGTACTATCATTTGTGAATGCCAATAGATTCTCTATCGGTTTTGATGGAAGATACGATTTAAATTCAATACTAAAAGGTCTTTCAATAGACGCTCTTTTTCTATATTTTATAACTTCCGAAACGTCATATCAAGTCACAAATGCAGCTGGGACAACATGGACAGATAATATATCTAACCTGGAATCTAATACTAATAACCTTGTAATGTCCAGTTATACCGAAGCAAATTATATGCTATATAATTTTTTCGGTATTACGAATCCATATAGATTAAAAGGATTTATTGGTATAAACTTTCAATTTTCTAGTTTTATTACTGGTATCGGTTTTGAATATATAAAAACATATGGAGATGTTCAAGACTATTTTGATCCAACTATAAGCGCGGCTGAATTTGCAGGCAGAACAGATCCTAAAACTCCATATGGTTATTTTGATAGAATAAATATTATTTTAAAGGGTTTTTGCAAGATAGAATCAAATCTTCTTTTTGGTATTCAATTTAATTTTCTTTTTTATCCTGGCTTTCCTACTGCTTCAGAACTTGGTTATGCAAGTTTTACACAGACAAACTCGACGGTTGTAAGTGCAGAGGATCAATATAATTTAGATAAGATAAACTTACCTTCTTACCAGATTAATTTTGTGTTTCAAATAATTTTTTAATTTTTTATTGGTTTTTTATTTTTTAATTTGAAGAATTATAAAACATTCCTTTTCTTCTGCGAAATCTGTTATTCCTTTGGCGTGGGGTATTACAGTTAGGGCAGATCTGTTCATCATTATTTGGATTCCACCTATATCCGCATTGACAGGATTCTTCATCTAACCTCCTGATTACCCCACCTTCAACTTTTAGTGCTTTGCCATTGACTAAAAAATCCGCTATTTTTCGATGTGCAGAAGCTAAAATATTACCGAAAGTCTGTCTTGAAATATTCATTTTTTTTGCGGCATCTTCCTGGTATAAACTCTCAAGATCGGCTAGTTTAATTGCTTCTAATTCATCTACCATTAAAATTATCTGCTCAAGACTATTTTTAGGTATGCCGCTGGGTTTAAAATACACTACCGAAGGATTTGATGATATTAATCTGAATTTTTTTGGTCTTGGCATAAAATTTACTTTTGTTTGAATTTGGTTATAGCATCTTTAACTGTCATCTTTTCTTCAATCTTAAAAATTTCTATACCTTCACCTGACAATAGTTGATAAGCCTTTGGACCAACATCATTTGTTATTAATACCTGGACATTTGCATCTATAATCGCTTGAGCAGTCTTTGTCCCAGCGCCTGATGAAGCATTCATGTTTTTATCATTGTCTATCCACTGAAAAGTATCTGTTTGCGTATCAAAAATTATAAAACCTTTTGCCCTTCCAAATCTTTCGTCAACCATCATGTCAAGAGAATTCCCTTGTGCTGGTATTGCTATTTTCATTTTATCTCCAATTCAATTTTTTCCCATATTTTATTAAAAATATTTTTAAATTCTTCGGAAATTTCAGGTACTGTAATACCTATAGTTGCAGCTTTTGTAAAAACTGCATCATAGCCTATCTGCCCTAAAATAGAAATATTATTTTTAATTGCAAAATCTATTTCTATATTATAGATTTCATTATTAATGTCAAATTTATTAATAAACAGTCCAGATTTTACATTAAAATGCTTAACAATAGCGTGAATTCTTTCAAGATCATGTAATGCTGTCAATGTTGGTTCGGTAACAATGACAATAAAACTGGCTCCACTAATTGATGCTATTGCAGGGCAACCAATTCCAGGAGGTCCATCGATTAAAACGTAATTTGCTTTTTCTTCCAAGGCTTTCTTTTTTGCAATCTTTTTAACCTCAGTTACAAGCTTGCCGCTTTTCTCTGTATTATTTGTCATCGAAGCACCGATAAGAGTTTTATTAAATCTTGTCTTGTAATTAATTATTGACCCAACTTTTGAGTCTATCATCGTTATAGCAGAAGCAGGACATAGTCTTTGACATAAGCCACAACCTTCGCAGTAATATTTTTCTATAATAGGTAGATTGTTAACTAATTTTATAGCAGAAAACTTACATTCTCTATAACATAAATTGCATCCTGTGCATTTATCCTTATCTATCTGGGCATAAAAACCATCATAAAAATCAGTTTCTTCAATTTTTTCAGCACCCAAAACAAGATGTAAGTTACTTGCATCAACATCTGTATCGGCGAAAACCATGCTATCTTTGACAATGCTGGCGATGCTTCCTGTAAATGAGGTTTTCCCTGTACCTCCTTTACCTGAAAGTACAACTATTTCTTTCATTTCTCTGCCTTTTGTAAAAGGAATTCTGCTATTTTTTCTATAGCAGTATCAAAATCTTCATCATTTCCATAGACAATTTGAGCTTTTGAATATATTTGGGCTATTTTAATATTTGTTTTAATCACTGCTATGGTTTCTATCCCCAAATTTTTATAGTATTCAATAAGATCATCATTATCATCATAACCTCTATTTATTACAATTGAAATATCCTTACCGATTCTTTGGGCGATTTCAATTGCTTTAGTCGAATCATGTTTACCAAATAGAGTTGGTTCTGTAATGATTATAACATGATCTACATCTTTAATGGATTCAACATATGAACAGGATGTTCCTGGCGGTGAATCGATAATAATAAAATCATTACCTTCGGCTAAAATCTCTGCCTTTTTTTTGGTAGCATCAATGATTGGGGAAGTCATCTCTTCATTAAGATCAAGAACACCTTCAATTAGCAAAAAACCATATTTTGATTTAATTTCATTTATAACCCCAGTTCTGGTTTTACTCATTACCAGAGCATTTTGAGGGCAAAATCTCGTGCACACACCACAGCCATGGCAGAGATTTTTAAATATTAAAACAGATGTTTTTGTTTTAATTAGTGCATTAAAATTACAAATATCCTTGCAAATGTTGCAATTGTTGCATTTATCAGCATCAAAATAGGGAATCTCTCTATAACTTACTTCGGTGTTTAAAAGTTCGCCATTTAAAAAAATTGAGGAATTAGGTTCTTCAACATCTAGATCTACCATCAAGATTTTCTTTTTAAGCACATTTGTAAAATAATATGCGATATTTGTGGAAAGAAGGGTTTTACCTGTTCCCCCCTTTCCACTTGCAAAAGCGACCTTATAGCTCAATTAATTTTCCTTTTGCTCTTTTTCGTTAGATTTTTCAAGCATTTTTTTCAAATCATCAAGATATCTTTCGACATTACTGATTTCATTTTTTATCTCATCGTTAGAGGGTTGAAAATAGTTTGGATTGTAATTATAAGGTAGATCTACTCTTGATCCCCAATAGGGACCCCAAGACCGATTCCCAAAAAATCTTCTGCCTCTTCCACCAAAATAACCAAAACCCCTTGCTCTTTTAAAATATCCTGGTGAATTATAGCCATTGCAAAATCCCAGACCCCTACCGGATCTTGGTCCAAAGCCATCTGGTCCTGTACCGTCTCCCCAAGGCATAATTTCCTCCTTTTTTAGCATATGCTAAATATAATATAATTTATTTTGCTTAAATAGTCAAGAAAAATATTGATTTTTTATTTTTAATATTTTATTATAAACATATAAACAAAATTAAGTAATATTGCAAGTCATAAAAAAGTTTGATAAGAAATAATAAAAACA
>DYJT01000005.1:11710-104302 GCA_020722965.1 Brachyspira murdochii
AAAATTAAGTAATATTGCAAGTCATAAAAAAGTTTGATAAGAAATAATAAAAACAGTAAAATGGAAACAGCAAAAATCCAATCATTTTATTAAAAAAGTAAAATAACAAAATTATACTTAATTATTTGTGAATATCGGAGGATATCATGAAGATAAGAACAAAACTATTGTTAATAACAGTGGCAATAATGTTGATGATAATCTTGTCAGCCTTAATATTTTTTTATCTATATCAAAAATCCAGAGAGATTAAATTACAATCTGAATTTTTAATCTCAAAAACAAAAGAAATTAGTTATAATATTAAACTTCATATTGAAGATTATTATGATTTAATAGAAAACATAGGAACTTTTTTTCTAACTTACAAACTACTGCCTATCGAACAAAGAAGAACAATTTTTGAAAAAGAACTTTTACTACAAATAAGTAAAAATGATTCAATCTTCGGTATTTTTACCATTTGGGAGCCAGATGCACTTGATGGATTAGACAATAAGTTTGCTAATACTGAAAAATACGATCAAACAGGTAGATTTAATATATACATTACAAAAAATTCTGGTAAAATCAGTATTTCGGTGCTAAATGACTATGATAAACAAGAAGCCGTAGACTGGTATTTAAACCCAATTCAAAATAAAATGCCAATTATTTATGGGCCATTTGAAGCTCAAGCCGGTTATAAAAAATTATCTATCATTAGATTGGTTATCCCCATAATTGATGATGATAAAGCCATTGGGGTCGTTGGGTTAGATTTTGATTTTAATCAAATCATTGAATTGATAAAAAATGTAAAACTTTTTAAAAAAACAGGATTTTTTAGGTTAATGAATGAAAAGGCAATAGTTCTTTATCATCCAGATATAAATAGAGTGGGTAAAATTTGGGGTGAAGAAAAAGATAAGCAGACTAATGAAATAATTGCAAGATTGAAAAAAAACGAAATCTTTTTCTTTAAATCATGGTCTGAAGCCCTAAAAGATTACTCTTATAAATCCTTTTCACCGATATTCATTGGAAACATTAAGGAGCCATGGATTGGTGGAATTGTTGTTGATGGGAAAGAACTATTTGAGTCTTTAAATACCTTTACTAAAAATGTGATAATAATTGGTATTCTTTCTATCTTTTTTATAGCTCTAATTATATTCATCTTCGTTAATGGAATTACCAAGCCTTTAATCGTTATAAATAATAAAATAAAAGATCTTACACTTAAAGAAGGAGATCTATCACAAAAGCTTGATGTTAGGTCAAAAGATGAAATAGGCGAAATAGCTAACAACTTGAATAAATTTATTGATAAGATTAAAAATATAGTAATTGAACTTAACGATATAAATTCCAAAAGTGAAAAAGTAGGAATAAGTCTTGCCAATATTACCAATCAAACCTCTTCTACCATCGAAGAGATTGCTGCAACTGTTAGATCGATGGATGAAAAGATTTTGATATTAAAAGAGCAGATTAGCATGACATCAAATGCTACTCAAAACATCTCGAATCTTTCGAGTAATTTGAATAAGATAAACCAGCAGCAGAAAGATGCATTATCTTTAGCATCATCTTCAATCGAGCAGATGTTTGCTTCGATAAATACCATTGAGGTAACTGCTGAAAAGAAGTATGATTCTGTTACCGAATTGATAAAAATTGCAGAAAAAAGTGGTAAATCGATGGAACAAACTATTAAAAACATAGAAGATGTTACCAAAAAAGCAGAATCAATATTTGAATTTGCCAATATAATCAATGATATCGCAGATCAAATAAATCTTTTAGCCATGAATGCTGCAATAGAAGCCGCTCATGCAGGAGATGCCGGACAGGGTTTTGCTGTTGTCGCAAATGAAGTAAGAAATCTGGCAGAATCAACAAGTCAAAATGTAAATAATATATCATCCTATCTGAAATCAATCGCCAATTCTATCAAAGAATCCTATGCTGCTACGCAGGAAAACGGACAGAATATGCAGCAGATGATTAAAGGAATTGAGGATATATCTTCCATAATGAAAGAGTTAGTTTTAAATATAAAAGAGATTGCAGTCGGAACGAAACAGGTTACGAGCAACTTAATGACTTTGAAAAACATTTCTCATGAGGTTTCAAATAGCATAGAAGAAACAAATAACAATATTTTCAAAATTAATGAAAATGTTGAAAGCATTTTAAACTTTGCCTCAGAAACTCAGATTGGTATGAATGAACTTTCTACAGGTGTTAATGATATTACAAATGTAACTATAGAGATAGCGAAGATGGGAAATGAAAATTCTCAAAACCTTGAATTGCTAAAATCAAATATCAATAAGTTTAAAATTTAGGATTTTATTTTTTAATATAAATTTAAAGTTTGAATTTTATATGTTCTACATTCCTTGAAGATATGCAAATGGTTTTAGTTCTGGCAAACCCCCAGATTACTATACTAATATGCATGCCAGGGAGGCAATTGATGCGGTAGATAATATCATTGCATAGATATTCTCCTTTTTGGTTCACTTGCAAAAATGAGGAAAGTGGGTTATTTGAATATTGCACTCGATTGCATCTCAATATTTTGTGCTATTTTTTAAAATAATTAAAATTTTTAATTTGTAAAAGGGGGTTAATAATGAAAAGATATTTTATTTTCTTTATTTTATTTTTCTTTTTTATCTCTCTTTTGGCATGTCATCCAGTTGATGATTTGAATTACAGACAGTTGATGAGGGATTTTGTTCATAAAATCAGCGATTATTCTAAAAATGTAAAATCAAACTTTATGGTTATCCCTCAAAATGGAGTTGAGATAATTAATGAACAATATCTTTCTTTTATCGATGGAATAGGTCAGGAAGATTTTTTCTACGGCTATGATGGAGACGATTTGCCTACGCCAAAAGATAAGAGAGAATATCTTTTGCAGTTTATAAATAAAGCTAAAGAAAGAGAGAAAACAATTTTAATCATAGATTATTGCGAAACAAAAAATTATGTTGATGATTCATATTCTCAAAATAATAAACTTGGCTTTATCTCTTTTGCAGCTGATCATAGAGAGCTTGATAATATACCGGCTTATCCATTAGAACCATATAATTCTAATTCGGAAGATATTAAATCATTAAATGAAGCTAAAAATTTTCTTTATATCATAAATCCTTATTCTTTTAATTCTAAGGATGATTTTATTAACACACTAAAAAAGACAAACTTCGATATAATTGTTATTGACCTATTTTTCAACGATCAGATTCTTACTAAAGATGATGTCGCATCTTTGAAAAAGAAGGCAAACAATAAGGAAAGATTAATTATCTGCTACATGAGTATAGGAGAAGCAGAAGATTATAGATATTACTGGCAGGAATCCTGGAATAAAAATCCTCCATCTTTTATTGAAGAAGAAAATCCAGATTGGCCTGGAAATTATAAGGTTAGATACTGGTATCCTTCATGGCAATCTATAATATTTGGGAATGATGATTCTTATTTAAATAAAATCTTAGCTGCCAATTTCGATGGCGTTTACCTTGATATTATCGATGCCTATCAATATTTTGAAAGTAAATAATTATTTAAATTTTTTAAAAATATATTATAATTTTTGAAGAAAAATCTTAATTTTTATGGATTAATTGATGTTTAAAAATCTAATACCTTCATTTGTAGCAAAAAAATTAGCAAGCAAAGAGAATAGAGGTTCATTTAACGGCATAAGTCTATTTTTAGATATTTCGGGCTTCACCAAAATAACAGAAAGCTTGATGGAAAAAAGTAAAGAAGGTGCAGAAATAATATCTATTATCCTTGATGATATTTTTTCGCCAATTGTAGATTCAATCAATTCCAATGGAGGATTTGTAGCAAATTTCATTGGCGATGCCATAAATGCAATATTTCCAGATTACAATCCAATTTCTGTAACAAGATGTCTTCAAGAAATTCTATTGGTATTTAAAACAGAGGAAAAAACAAGATATGGAGTTTTTAAATTATCTGCACGCATTGGTTTTGCTAAAGGATCTATAAACTGGGGAATAGTTGGAACCAATACACATAAATTATTTTATTTCAATGGAGAAGCAATAGATAAAAGCATTGATAATGAAAAAAATGCAAAAAAATTAAAAATACTTACAGATCCTTTAACGGCAGAAGAATTTAAAGATTTTATAACATTCAAAATGATTAACTCGAAAAAGGATAAAGTCTTTTATGAAGTTGAAAATTTCGATATTAAAAATGAAAACAATTATTCCAATACTAAAAAAGACCAAGCGGAAAGTTATTTTATCTCCCAAAACTTTTTGAAATTATTTTTCTCCAATGAATTAATTCATACAAATGTTAAGGGTGAATTCAGACCTATTGTTTCCATTTTTATCTCCATCAATAGTAAAAATGAATATGAAGAAATCAATGAGATTGTTTCGATTATTGCAGAAGCAATAGATAAATTCGAAGGATATTTCAACAAGATAGATTTTACAGATAAAGGATTTACAGCAATTATCTTCTTTGGTTTTCCAGTTTCTTTTGAAGATAATATAACAAGAGCTATCAAATTTATAGCCAATATTAAAGATAGATTAAAGGATAAGATCAAAGTTGGGATAACTACAGGGATTGCATATTCTGGATTACTTGGGAATAGCACAAGATGCGAATATACCTGTTTAGGTGATATAGTAAATCTCTCATCCAGAATCATGGTCAGGGCAAAGATTAATCAAATCCTTGTTACAAAAGATATTGCAAATAAAATTAAGGATGAATTTAATATAACTTCTCTTGGTTTTAAAAAATTCAAAGGTAAAAAAGAAAAAGTAGAGATCTTCGAGATAAAAAATAAAAAGATTAAACAATTAAATGAAAAATCTCTAAACCATTTAATAGGCCGAGAAAAAGAGTTACAAAAGTTAGAAGATTATATAAAATCCAGCTCTTCATCAGGTAAATTTATATTATTTTTTCTATACGGTGAAGCTGGAATAGGTAAATCCAGACTAATTTATGAAATCATAAGTAAGTACAAGGAGTCCTATAATTTTTTCATTTTTCAATCGGATAATATCCTCAAAAAAAGCTTAAATCCATTTGAATATATGTTAAAAAATTATTTTCAGGTCGAAAAATTAGAAAATGAAAAAGACAAAAGAAAAATTTTTGATAAAATATATGATGCCCTTCTTGATAAACTTAATAGGCTTTTAGATACTAATGCTGAATATTTTAATAAAGAATTACAGCGATCCAGATCTTTTATAGCCTCTTTACTTGGAATTTATTATGAAAATAGCCCTTATCAGTATTTAGACCCTAAGGGTAGGCATGAAAATACGATATATGCATTATCTGATTTCATAAAGGCAAACAGTCTTTTGAAACCCTTGGTTCTCATATTTGAAGACTATAATTATACTGATTCAGATACCATTGAAGTACTCGATCTGCTTATAAGAACAAGCAAAGAGCTCCCAATCAAATTAATTATCTCAAGCAGGCTAAATGATGATGGTTCAAAACCACAAATAGGGCTTGAATCCAATCCAGATATTGAAGAATTACTACTGGAAAATCTTGCTTTTGACAAAGTACAACTACTTATAGATAGTCAATTCAAAAATTCTACATCAAAAAGGTTGAAAGACTTTATAATTAACAAAACGCCCGCAAACCCTTTTTATATCGAGCAATTTTGCCTGTATCTTAAAGAAAACAATCTGGTAATTGAAACTAAAAATGGTTATGACTTAAAAAGTATTGATGTAGATATCCCTTCTAGCATAAATTCTATATTGTTAGCGAGAATAGATAGATTATCCGCAGATTTAAAAGAATCTGTACAGTTAGCCTCTGTTATAGGGATGGAATTCGAAATAGAGATATTAAAATTACTAAGCATGAATTTGATTACAGACATTAATTACAACAAATTGGATAAAATTGTTTTAGATTGTGAAAGACAAAGAATCTGGTATTCTGCAAGTGATGTAGAATACATTTTCCAGCATGCATTGCTTCGACAGGTAGCTTATGAAATGCAACTCAAACAGAGACTTATAGACATCCATAGACTTATAGGCTCGATTCTTGAAAGATTGTTTAAAGATAGACCAGATAAATATTTTGATATAGCCTATAATTTTGATAAGGGTGAAAATATTGAAAAAGCCATATTTTATTATGAGAAATCTGCTCAATATTTAAAAGATAATTATAAAAACAATGAATTATTAAATGTATATGATAGACTAATTAATTTATTGACTGATATAAGAAAAAAAATCGAAATAATTGTCGATAAGGCTTATGTACTTGAATTAACGGGTAAATGGGACGAAGCTATTCAATTTTACAAAAAAGCGATAGAATTATCGCAATCCATAAATGATAAAGCACTACTATGCAAAAGTGAAGAATTCCTTGCTTCTTTAGAAATATCTAAAGGGAATTATGAATATGCATTTTCACTTTTAAAAGGTGCTGAAAATCTTTTACAGGATTTTCAAAGCGATAGACAATATACCTTTATATTAAAAGATTATGGAAATATTTACGCAAATCAGGGTGAGTATGAAACTGCATTAAAATATTTCGAAAAAATGAAGGATATTTGCATCAAAATTAATGACAAATCTGGATATTCAATTGCAATTGAGTATATCGGTAATATTTATGCTGACCAGGGGTATTATGAAAAGGCATTGGAATATTATACACAGAAAAAAAATATTTGTCTGGAATTGAAAGATAAAAGAGGGTATTCTATTGCGATAGGGAATATTGGATTATGCTATAATTACCGAAATGATCTGGATAATGCATTAAAATGTCATGAAGAAAGAAAAAAAATCTGCTATGAAATTGGTGATAGAACAGGTTATGCAATAGCAGTTGGTAATGTTGGTAATATTTATAAGGATAATTATGAGTATTCAAAAGCATTAAAATGCTACCAGGAAATTGGTGAAATATTTTTAAGTATGGGAGACAAAAGAAGATATACTATTGTACTTAATAATATCGGTCATATATATATGAAAAGTGGTTATTATGAAAATGCATTAAATAATTTTGAAATGCAAAAAGAATTATGCGATCTGCTACAGGATAAAAGAGGATATGTAACGGCATTATCAAATATAGCCTTTACATTAAAATTGCAGGGAAAATACGAAGATTCATTGAATATCTACGAAAAGACTATTTCTATCGCAAAAATTTTGAATTTAGAGTTTCACCTTCAAGATATCTATCAGAACATGGCAGATATTTTTTTTGAGATAAAGGATTATAACAAAGCAAAAACATACAATGATCTTGCATATGAAATTGTTAACAAAATTCAATATGAAGCTGCCTTATCTCAAATAAATATATTAAAATACAAGATAGAAAAAAACATTACCGGGCTTTTAAACCTTTTAAATACCTTAGAAGAAGATGAAGATAAGGCATCGATTTACTATTTTTTATATAAAATAGAAGATGATAATGCTAAAAAAGAAGATTACAGGGTTTTAGCATCAAACCTTTATAAAAATTTATTTAAAAAATCTAATTTCATCCTTTACAAAAAATTTATTGATGAACTTGAAAAAGGCGAATAAATATGTATGCTTTTAATATTCAGGGAAATCTTTATGAAACAATATAAAATTATGATATTTTTGATTCTTCTTTGTATTATTTCCGCTTCTTTTCTTTCATTAAATGGTAATTTTACATCAGATGAAAATTATGTCTTAGATAGTCTTGGACGAAGGGTTAAGATTGCTCAGTATAACAGGATAGGGATAATTAATCCAGCAGCATTAAAATCTCTAACATTTCTCGGATTTGAAAATTCAAAAATAGTCGGGGTTGATTCATATTCATTAAAAAAATATCAAAATTACCTTGACCCAAAGACAGAAAATCTTGGAGATTTCAATAACCCTAATATCGAAATAATAGTCAAAACAAAAATCGATCTTTTGATTCTTGACCAATCTTTCCCTATACAAAAATTATATGAAATCGAAAAATTAAAGATACCATATTTTGTTTATTCTACATCTATAAAAGGATATAGCGATCTATACAGTAATCTTTTTAATTTATCAAAATTAATTAAAAAAGAAAGAGAATGTGAAAAACTTAAAAAGCAGCTTATAGAGCCTTATGAAGAAAAAATATTGAAGATAAAAGGTAGATTCGAAAATAAAAGTATAATGGTTGTTGTCTGGGCAGATAAAAACCTTACATGTAGCGGTATTGATTCTTATCTGTCGTATTTAGCAGAATTTTGTGGATTTAAAAATTCCATTTCAGAAAAAGGTTGGATAAATATCTCTTTTGAAAACTTATTAATACTAAACCCAGATTATATAATAATCGCTTCTACTTTTATCGATAAAAACTTTTTCGAAAATCCAATTTTTAAAAACTTAAAGGCAAAAATAAATAATAATATCTACTTTTTCGATCAAAGCGATGAAGATAAGATCTTGCAACCATCTTTTGACCTATGGGAAGGTTTTTATAATATAATAAGTAAATTCAGATAATTATCTTTTTTAAATAAATGAAAATAAAATCCTGTTTCTCCCTATAATAAGCAGACTCAATCAAATGTATATTTCTCTTTTTTTCCCGTCTATTAATGGTGAAACTAATCCTTCTTCTTCCATCTGTTCAACCATTCTTGCTGCCCTATTGTAACCTATCTTAAGTCTTCTTTGCAAATAAGATGCAGATATCTTTCTTTCCTTTTTAACAATTTCAATGGCACTGGAATAAAGTGGATCATCCCCCTCAAAATCTGTCTCGTAAGAAGTATCATCTTTTTTAATCTCAGCGAAAAGATCATTGATAGATTTTCTTTCTGCCTGATATTTTTCTGCAATTTTACCTACTAAAGATCTTACTTCATTTGTAGATATGAATGCTCCTTGAATTCTCACAGGAGGAAGTCCGGCAAAAGAAAAGAGCATATCTCCATTTCCAAGAAGTGATTCGGCTCCAGAAGTATCAAGAATAATTCTTGAATCTGTTTTTGAAAAGGTCTGAAATGCTATTCTTGATGGAAGATTTGATTTAATAACACCTGTTACCACCTCCGCAGAAGGTCTTTGAGTTGCAAAAATTAGATGTATACCAACCGCTCTTGCCATTGCAGATAGATGTATTAAAGAATCTTCTATTATCTTTTGCGCGATCTGCATAAGTGCATAAAATTCATCTATTATTAATACAAGATATGGAAGTTTTTCTTCTTTTTGAAGGTTATAATCCTCTATTGATCTAAATCCGCCCTCTTTTAATATTGAATATCTATTCTCCATCTCGCAAACCAACCATTTTAATGCTGCGGATGCATCCTCGGGATAAATTATAATCTCGTCGGTTAGTAGATGAGGTAGATCATTATATAATGATAGTTCTACTCTTTTAGGATCGATTAGAATAAGCCTGACTTTTTCCGGTGGATTGGCTATTACCAAAGATGTTATCAATGTGTTTATACAAACAGATTTACCAGAACCAGTTCTTCCTGCGATCAAAAGATGAGGTGATTTTGAAATATCTGTTACTATTACCTTTCCTTCGATATCTTTCCCTAAAATAAATGGAAGATGCATATCAGATTCTATAAATTCATCTTGTTTTATAAGATCTGAAAAATAGACTATCTGTTTTATATCGTTAGGGATCTCTATACCAACGGCTTTTTTACCTGGTATAGGGGCAAGGATCCTTATTCTTTCTGCCGATAGATTATATGTTATATTCTTCTCAAGATTTATTATCTTGCTTAGGTTAACCTTTTCATCTATTTCAAGTTCAAATCTTGTTACAACAGGTCCTCTGGTAAAATTTAAAAGCTTTGAATCGATACCAAAATCTCTTAAAGTCTTGAGTATAATCGAGGCTTTTTCCTCTATAAGTTTATCATCCTGATTTAAATTTTCAAAATGGGGATGAATCGATTCAGGTAAAAGTTGATCTATTGTAGATTTTAAATCCTTCTCGTTTTCCTCTGTTTGTGAAATTATTTGGTTCACCCTGTTTAGCAATCTATAATCATAGTTTTTTTGATCGTCTTCAATTCTTTCCTTACTATTTTCTGCTTCTTCGATATCATTATCTTTCAAATTATCTTCGACCAATCTTACATCATCTTCCTCTACTTCTTCGACATCATTTTCATTTAAGTCATCTTCGTATGCTTCTATTTCATTTTCATTTAAGTCATCTTCAATTAATATTATTTCATCTTCTACTTTTTTTAAATTGTCTTCTGTTTCGATATCATTATCATTCAAATTATCTTCGATTGTTTCAATATCACCTTCTTTAGTATTTGCATAGTTTTTGTTTTCTTTTTCTTCAATTGAAAAATCATCTTGTAAAAATGGTTTGATCTGAATTTCAGGAAGATTTAACTTTAGTAATTCTTCTGTCTTTTCTTCTTTTGTTTCTTTTAATTTCTCATCTTTATTAACTTTTATAGTTAAGTTTTCACCCTTTCGTTCTGATTCAATTTTATAGTGATTTAAGTTTAAATAAAAGATAAGAGACACAATAAAATAAAGCAGAAAAAAGATAAGAAATAGAATATACAAGATAAAAAAAGCTGTTTCACCTGTGAAAAGAGTAACTATCTGTTTATTAATTGAAAAATAGTTGGAACCAAAAAATACTACCTCTAAAACAGGGATAGCCGCTGTAAAAAGGAAAAGAGAAGAAAAAAGAAGATTTAGTGCCTTTTCATCGGTCTTAGCATTTACCCTTAAAACAAAAAACCAGATTACCTCTATTAAAAGCCATGGTATTATACCTAAAGCCTTTATAATACTATTTTGAATGATATAGAGAAAAAAGATTGTTGTTGAGATTGCAAAAGCCAGTATATAATGGATAAATTTTATAGAAAATTTCATTATTCAATCCATAAAAATATATTTACAAATTTTGATTATATTATAGTTTTTCGGTATGAAATCAAAAAGCTTCTTTCAAAAATATATGGCTTTTTTTATTTTTTTTATATTACTCATTTTTTCTTCATGTTCAACTTTTAAATATGATGTTGGACAACTTAC
Organism: Brachyspira murdochii; assembly: GCA_020722965.1. Taxonomy (GTDB): domain Bacteria; phylum Spirochaetota; class JAAYUW01; order JAAYUW01; family JAAYUW01; genus Exilispira. Next base: position 22,795 of record DYJT01000005.1, read on the forward strand.
AGGTGAAAATGACTTAAATTTTTTAAATCATCTTTATCCTATAAATTCAGATGATCCTAAAAATCCGATAAATGAGACGACAAATTTCTGCTCTTTTTTTTATGATGAATCTGGCGTTTTATATTCATTAACGATAGAACTAAGCAAGCTTAATTTAAATAACACAGAATTCTGGTTTTATGAACTTTCATTTTCAGATTACTCCCCAATTCAGACACAGGATCCTAAAAAACCAGACCCAAATGCAAAACCCATAGTCATAAAGTTTACCCAAACATCTATCAACCCTATGACACCTATAAAAATCAAAGAAAACACCATTTCTCTTGGTAAAAATAAATTTGTCTGGAAAAATGATAAATTGTTATTTGAAATAAAAGACAAGAAAAATTCAATTAAAGTCAGTGCCCAGCTATTTCCAAAAAACAACTTTTTTCTTTTTAATTCCCCATTTCTTCTTCATTCAGCTGGAAAATCTGTCCTATTTTTTTCAGTAGATTTAAATACAAATTGCGAATATGATCTTTACTATACGGAAAAACAAAGGGTAAAGAAAAAATTGACAAATGGGATAGGGATTTTATATAAAAGTTGGGGAAATTCTTCTATTTCAGAGTATGAATTACATTTTTTGAACTTTTCAAAAATAAAACTTGGCAAAATAGAGATTAACCCTCCAGAAAATCTATTTAATAAATCTTATATCATTTTTAGTATTCCTAAATCATCATTTTATTCAATCCTGGAAATATCGAAGGAAAATAATCTTCCAATAATCAAACAGATCCAGAATTTTGTCCCTGAAAATGATTATAGATATTCAAAACTTATCTCAGATAAAAACAGAAGGTATCCTTCTTACTTTTCTATATTGTTGAATAATTTTCTAATTCGTTTCAACCCTCTTTACGATAAATCAACTGTTGAGTTTTTCACTCATGACAGCTGGTTTGGGGTAGTTCCTCTTTATGATGCATTTGGTAATCTTATAGGTCTTGGTTTTTCAAATATTTACGAATACTCACGAATGAAAATTAGCCAGTAAAATTTCCATAAAGGAGCTTTTATGGAATTATCAGAAGCCATGAACAAAAGAAGGTCACAGCGCGCACTTGAAAAAGCTGAAATTACCGAAAGTTTAATAAGAGAGCTAGCATATGCCGCTTGTCTGGCTCCTTCCTGTTATAATAATCAACCCTGGAAATATTTATTTATAAAAGATGAGAAAAAATTAAATGAGCTTTTCGATGCATATAGTAAAGGAAATGAATGGTGCCAAAAGGCTAGTTTAGTAATTGCAGTCATATCTAAAAAGGACGATGATTGTGTAATAGGTAGCAGGACATATTATTATTTCGATACAGGGATGTCAACTGCCTTTTTACTTTTGAAAGCAACCGAATTGGGTCTTATTGCCCATCCAATAGCAGGATTTGACCCTGAAAAAATAAAAAAAATAATTAATCTTCCTTCCCAATTTGAATTAATTTCCCTTATAATTTGCGGTAAAAAAAGTGATGATTTAAGCTCATTATCCAAAAAATGGCAGATTGAATCTGAAAATGAAAGACCAGCTAGAAAAAGCTTCGAACAATACTGTTTTATAGATAATTTTACTTATAAAGCCGATAAAGAATTCGAAGATAAAAATTGATATTATTTAATGTTTTTTTTCTCTAATTTATCCTTTACTTTAAAGTCGGATTTTTTTTAAATTATTAATGAAAATTAATAAAGTAAAGGAGTAAATTTATGATTAAGCAAGAAGTATTAAATGCTATGAATGATCAGATTAATTATGAACTTGAATCTTACTATATCTATCTTTCGATGGCAGCATATTTTTCTTCATTGAATTTAGAAGGTATGGCTCATTGGATGAGAGTGCAGGCTCATGAAGAGATGATTCATGCGATGAAATTTTTTGACCATATAATTGATAGAGGTGGAAAAGTCGAATTAAAAGACATAAAACAACTTAAAACAAAATGGTCAAGCCCAAAAGAAGTATGGGATAATGCGTATGCGCATGAACAACTTATTACAAGCAGGATAAATAATCTTCTTGAAATTTCAAGAAAGACCCAGGATTATACCAGTGAACCACTACTTCAATGGTTTGTAAACGAGCAGATAGAGGAAGAGGTAAATACCTCAAAAATTTCTCAACAGATGGCTATGATTAATGAGAACCCGCAGGGATTATTTATGTTAGATAAAGAACTGGCTTTAAAAGCATTCCCTGCAGGTTCCCCATTTGATCCTATGGCATACAACGCACAAAACTAAATATATTTCCCATCCCCTTTTTGTAATTTTATACCAATGCCATCGTAATATGCGGGTCTAGCCCTTAAAACTGTTGCAACTATCTTATGTTTGAACTCAAAATTATGAAAAGGGGAGAATTTCATCTTACTATAAAGGTTGTTTTGATCAAAAACAAATCTTTCGTCTTTTTTTACCAGGATAAAATCCGCATCACTTCCTTTTTTTATTACCCCTTTTTTGGGATATAAATTATAAAATTTAGCCGCATTTTCAGACATAATCTCTATAATTCTTTCTTCGGATAAAGTATCGTAAAATTCTGAAAGAATATATTGATAAATAGTCTGGACACCGGCGATTCCAGAATAATCCTTTAAAAATGAACCACTTCTTTTTTCTTCTATATTGCAGGCGGCATGATCAGATGCGACAAAAGAGCATGATCCATTTTTTATCGACTCTCTAAGACTATTTTTATCTTGTTGTTTTTTTACAGCAGGAGCTGTTTTTAAAAGTGAACCAAACCTGATAAAGTCATCTTCTGTAAATTCAAGATAGTGTGGTGCAGTTTCGAATGTTATATTGCAGTTTTTCCTTTCTTTTTCAATAAATTCAACCGACTCGCCAGAAGAAAGATGGACTATGTGCAATCTTACACCTGTTTTCTTTGCAATCTCACAAGCAGTTTGAATTGCTAGCAATTCTGCAAGAGTGGATCTACTATTAATGTAAAATTCGATCTCTTTTTGCCAATCTTTTTTTTTATCCTGCTGCAGGTATTTGATATTTTCTTTATAATAGCCATCAATGAATTCGAAATCCTCAGCATGAATCAATAGAGGTTTATCGAATTTTTTACAAATATTCGCTGCCTTATATAACTGGTAATTCGTCAGCCTTGGAAAACTATCCATTCCGGATATTAGGTATGCTTTGAATCCTTTTACATTGCAATCCACAAGATCATAAATATTTTCTTCAAAATCTTCTTCATCTATAGTTTTGCCACTAATTCCTCCAAAAAAGCCATAATCAGAGTAAGAAAGTTTTTCAACGACATTTAATTTTTCATAGAAGTTCTTCCTTGTCGTAACAGGGGGAATTGAAGTACATGGCATATCTATTATAGTTGTGATTCCTCCAGCTATAGCAGATGCACTTGCAGTAGAAAAGTCTTCCCTGAAATCATACCCTGGTGTATCAAAGTGAACATGAGGATCGATTCCACCTGGAAGCATTATCATCCCTTCACAATCGAAAAAATAATTTTTATCATTGTATTCATAAAGTAAATCTTTTTGAGCACTAAAGAATTTTAAAATCGGTAGCAGCTTTAAATCTTGAATCTCGCTACTTAAATTTAAAGATTTCTCTTTTAAAAATTTTTCCAATAAATCTTTATTGAACTCATCCTGATTTGAAAAATCATCTTCAAAAATCTTTATTTCCCCAAAAACACCACTAATAAGGTCGAAGCTTACAATGGCCTGTTTACCTTTAATTAAGCAATTTACAAAATAGAACATAAAATTCCTTTCATAAAAATCTTAACATTAAATCTACTACTTAGCACAATCAAGTAAAGCCTTAACTCTATCGGGTAAAAATGGAGAAGTATATAATCTTAATCCAGTTGCATATGCAAAAGCATTAGCAATTGATGGAATTGGCCCATTAATATTTATCTCTGAAACAGATTTTGCACCATAAGGTCCGGTCTTTTCATAAGATGGGAAAAGCACTACCTTTATGGGCGGAATATCAAGCGCATTATATATCTTGTAACGATTAAATGAAGGATTAAGCATTCTACCATCTTTTAAGTAATATTGCTCTGTTAAAGCGTAACTTATCCCATTTACAATTGCTCCTTCACATTGCCCTTCTGTTAAAGCTATATTGATAGGGGTTCCACAATCGACTGTAGCTAAATAATCTATAATCTTGATCTTACCCGTATAGGTGTCAACCTCTTCCTCACAAAAATGAACGGCAAATGGTGGTGGAGAAATTTTACAGTATTCGGAAGCAACAGCCTGTATCTGAAACTGATTATTCTGGTACATCGCATATCTTACAATATCCTGATATGAAACCTTTTTATCTTTATAAATTGCATTCTCATTTTCAAGCTTTATTTCATCTGTTTTAACATTTAATATCGCCGATGCCACTTCTAACAACTGCTCTTTTACCTTTTGGGCAGCAGATAGAACAGCATTTCCTGAAAGATAGGTAGTCGAAGATGCATAGGCACCTGTATCAAAAGGTGTTACATCTGTATCTGCTGCTATTACATGAATTTTATTAACAGGGATATCGAGAGTTTCAGCAATTATTTGAGCGAAAATAGTATCTGCTCCAGTACCTATATCTGTTGCACCAACCATCAAAATAGCAGAACCATCATCCTGCATTTTCAAGTAGCTTGAAGCCATATCAACTTTAGCTATAGCCGAACCTTGCATTAAGACAGCCAGCCCAACACCTCTTTTGTATCTTCTTGAGCTTGTTTTTTCATTTTTGTATCCTTCTCTTTTCCCTTTCCAGTCAAAGATTTTTGCTCCTTCTATAAGACATTTTTTTAAATTATTTGATGTAACCAGCTGTTCTACACCTTCGGTTCCCTCTCCCAACTCTTTGAAAATTGGAGATGTCTCATTTTCATCAATTGCCCATTTATTAAAATAATCGACTGGATCTATATCCAAGCTTTCAAGAATCTCATCCACAAAACAATTCAAAGCAAACTGCCCCTGTGTTGCACCATAACCCCTGTATGCTCCACCAACAGGCAGATTCGCATAAAATGATTTACCTAAAAATTTGACATTTGGTATCTTGTTCAAAATCGGTAGAGTCTTTGAACCAACATTAGTAAGAACTGTAAGAGCGTGTGGAGCATAAGCGCCGGCATTCTCAATAGCCTTCATAAATAAAGCATTTATTCTACCATCTTTTTCATAACCTGCATCTAATTCTATCTGATACATATGTCTTGTTCTTGTGCCGATAAAGACTTCTGCTCTTGATAACCTTATCTTTACGGGATATTTTAAGACATTTGCAGCATAGGCTACATAAGGCTCTAAAATAATCTCCTGTTTAGAACCGAATCCTCCTCCAATTCTTGGCTTAATAACCCTTATCTTATGGGCATCTATACCTGTTACCATCGAGGTTATCCTTCTTGCGTGAAAAGGTACCTGGGTTGTACTTATTATTGTTAGCCTTCCTCTCTGGTCAAAATAGGCTAAAGCAGCATGTGGTTCCATTGCACAATGATGAGCAATATGATTACAATAAATTCTAGATATCTTAAATTCGCTTTTCTTAAAATTTTCTTCGAAATTCCCAGCTTCAACATCTACAAAGGCTGCAAGATTTTTAAGTGGATCGTATTTTACAGGAATCTTGGCAAAAGATCCGTCATCGTCATGAACTATAATATTAGACTTATCTGCATCGACAAAATTTAAAAGTGGTTGTTTTTCATCATATCTTACTTCAAGTTTTTTTGCGGCATTTTGAGCATTTTCAAGTGTATCTGCAACGATAAGCGCAACAGGTTCGCCAACAAATCTAACTACTTCAGAAAACATCTTGCAATCATATGGAGATGGTTCAGGATATCCTTGCCCCGCACTTGTATAAAGGGTTTGTGGAGTATTTTTATGCCAGAATATCTCTTTAACACCTTCCATTTTTTTAACGGATTCAATATTTTCAATATTTATAACCCTCGCATGAGGATAAATACTTCTAACAAACACTCCATGATAACAATCTATATCTACATCATCAGTAAAGATCTCATCGCCTGCTGCAAGGGATTTTGCATCTATTTTTTCAACAGATTTTTCAATATATTTAAATTTCATCATTCCCCTCCTTTTGATAGATATTTTGAAGCAAGCTTAACGGCATCTATTATCTTAACATATCCGGTGCATCTGCAAAGATTACCACTTAGCGCTATTTTTATCTGTTCTTCTGTTGGTTCGGGAATTTTTGAGAGTAATTCATATGATGCGATGACCATACCTGGAGTGCAAAATCCACATTGAACTGCACCCGCATCTACAAATGCTTTTTGTATAGGATGTGGATTATTAGTGTCTCCAAGTCCATTTACTGTGGTTATTTTACTATTTGTGCATGTTGCAGCAAAGACCTGACATGAATTGACTGCTTTACCATTTAAAAACACAAGGCAGGAGCCACAAGCACCTTCCTCACATCCGCATTTTACCTCTTTGTACCCTATCCTTCTTAAAAAGGTAAGAAGTGTTTCTGTTGCACTTGTATAGCTTTCTATTTCCTCATCATTTATATTTAAGTTCAATTTAATATTATATTCTTGATTAATAGATTTTTTAAATCCTTTTTTTTTCCCGAATGTTGACATATAATCTCCTTTTAATTATTTCTGACAAATTATTTCTGACTGTTTCCCATTAGATCAAGAAAAAGAACCTTTGCAGTTTGCTCTTTGTATTCAGAGCTGAACCTGAAATCGGATGAAAAATTTAAATTCAGCTTTTCAATCTTATCTTTTATCTTATCAATATCTTTTATATTTATTCCTAAAAAACTATTGTCAAAAATATTATCTACAAAAACAATACCCTTAGTCCCGCTGATAGAACTTTTAAAATAATTAAAATTATTATTGTTGTCAAGAGTATAAGAGATTGCAACCCTAAACGCGGCATAGTCAAAACTTGTTAAGGCAAATCTTGAGGAAAAATATTTATATTCATCGTTATAATTTATAATAATCTCTTTTATTATATGAGGAAAACTTTTCCTTTTTCCAATATATTGGTAAAGATCCATCTTCTGGTCATCATTATAAATAACTTTTGTATCAGTTAAAAGAAGTGGGCTGATCAAATCACTCCATAGTGGAAGATCATAAAGTGAACCTCCGACAGTAATTCTGTTTCTTAAAGGATATGAAGCTGCTTCAATAAGGGCTTTATAAAGCATCTTTTCAAATGAAGAATCTTTATAATCTTTTGATTGTATAAATTCAATAATCTCGTTGAAAGTTGTTGTTGCCCCAATTGTTAAACTATCTTTTTTATCCTGGTTTATATAAGAAAGATCGCATTTTGTTAAATCAATAAATCCTTCATTATTGAGCCTTTTAGATCTCATAATTGCTGTAGAACCAGCACAAGGAATGATAAGATTATTTTGTAGATGAATTTTAACTGCCTCATCAAAATTAGATGGATAAAACCATTTTATCTCTTTTTTACTCATAAAAAACTTCCTCTTCTTCTTTTATCTTTTTATTAATCTCTTTTTCTCTTACTTTTTTTAATTTAATTTTCTTTTATTTTACTTTTCTTTATTTTTTCTCTATTTTTAATTCTTTTCTCTTTTATTTTATCTTCTTTTTTTTAATTTCATTCTTTTTTATTTTATTTTCTTTTATCTTTTCCCGCTTTTTTTAATTGCTTTTTCTTTTATTTTTTTCTTTTTTTTATTTCCTTTTTCTTTATTTCATTTTCTTTTATTTTTTTTTAATTTCCGCCTTTTTTACTTCCTTTCTCTTTTATCTTTTTTCTTTTATTTAATTGCTTTTAAAAGTTTTTTTGCGATTCTATTTCCATTTCTAGCTATCTCTACCTCGTCCATACCTAGTAGATGCCCATCTTTTACAACAACAATACCATTAACTATCGTATATTTGGTAAGATGATTATTCCCGGTAAATATTAATGCCGCTAATGGATCCGAAAGAGAACCAGCAAAATCTATTCTATCGGTGATTTTAAAAACTGCCAAATCGGCAAGGTAACCTGGTTCTATTTTGCCTATTTTATCATATCCAAGTATTTTTGCTCCACCATTTATGGCGATATCAAATACCTGCCTTGCATCAATCGAATTAGAACCATATTTCACCCTTTGTAAAAGAAGTGCCATCCTTGCCTCGGCTAACATATCTGAAGAATCATTAGATGCCGCACCATCAACTGCAAGTCCGAAATTTATACCCTTTTTTAGCCCTTCAACGACTCTACATATCCCTGAACCGAGTCTCATGTTTGAAGATGGACAATGAGCTATCGAAGTCTTAGTGCTAGCGAGAGTTTCTAATTCCTCATCATTAAAGAATATCCCATGAGCATAAAACACATCTTCACCAATAAAATCAAGATCTTGCATGAGTTTTAGTGGTCTTCTACCATATTTTTCCAAACAATATTCAACCTCATCTTCTGTTTCTGCGAGATGAGTATGAAGCTTTACATTATATTTTCTTGCAAGCTCAGCACTTTTTTTCATCAAACTTTCGCTAACAGAAAAAGGTGAACAGGGTGCGATTACAATCTTTCTCATCGAATCTTCTGAACTATCATGAAATCGCTTTATAAGATTTTCAGTATCTTCAAGAATTTCATCTTCATCCTGAACTACATCATCCGGAGGTAATCCACCATCCTTTTTGCTTTTTGACATCGAGCCTCTCGATGGTGAAAATCTTATCCCTAGCCTATCGGCAACGTCAAATTGAGTCTTCATTATACTGATATTATTATTGACCAAATTTCTTGGATAAAGATAATGATGATCTGTTGTTAAGGTACATCCGGTCTTTAATAATTCTCCAATCGCAATTGCAGAAGACCAAAAAATTGCTTCTTCATCTATGAATTTCCATATCTCATAGAGATAAACCAGCCAATCAAATAATTTGGCATTTTGAACTTTTTCTATAGCCCTTGTTAAAGTTTGATAAAAATGGTGATGTGTATTAACAAGACCGGGAATAACAATCGAATCAGAGCAATCCAGTACTTGTAATCTTGCCTTTTGTTCATCATTCAATTCATTATAAATATTTTCTTTTATATTTTTAATTCTATTGCCTTCGATTAAAATATCTTTACCATATTCTAATTTGCTTTTTTCATCCTTATTTTGATAAGAATCTGAATTAATAGCTCTTGCAATCGCATAGCAATTTTTTAACAAAATCATCTTTTACCCCAAAAATTTTATGTTTAATTTACTTCTTTTTTATAATCTTTTTGACGATTTAATTATAGTAATTTTGTTTGAAAAATCAAAGGTTTTTAATAGATGTATAGAGTGATTATTTTTATCTATAGACTTATAAATAACTGCTCTAAACACAAAATCCATCACCTTGCTGCATCCTTTTCCTATTACTTTATTCTTTCTATTCCACCTATTTTGATGCTTATTTTTATCTTAAGTAATGAGTTTCTTTCGTCATCATTATTATCAAACATCGCCCCAACAATAATAAATATTTTTGGGCAAGATATATACTTGTATTTGATTAATCTTTTAAAAGCAATTTCAATAAATAAAAGCATTAACTTCTACACATCTATAAGCGTATTTATCCTTATACTAACTTCGTCTTCTTTGTTTGTTTTTACCAAGGTGTCTTATAATAATTATAAAAATCTGGAAAAAAAGCAGAATTTCTTCTTGAATTGGATAAAAACAAGAATTTTTTCGATTTTATTAACTTTGATTGTGCTAGGTTTCTACTTTACATCTATTATAATAAGCCCTATTATAAAAAAATTATTAAACTACTTTGTAGTCGGTGGAGCACTAAATGTTCAAAAATACTTTATAGATTATTTTGTTTCACCTTTTATCTTTAGCTTTTTTTTTGCACTTTATATCCAGCTTGTCTTTGAAAAAATCCCAATAAGACTTGCTTTTATAAGCGGCTTAATAACATCTTATCTTGGTAAAATTGCCAATGCACTTTTGTTCAAAATGATACCAAGGACCTTAGCAGGTTCTATCTTCTCAAAAGCAGGATCCAGTTTAATTCTTCTTCTCTACATATATTATATTGGAATAATTATCTTTATTGGCTTTGAAACAGCGGCAACATTATGGGAAATAAAAAGGTTTCATAGAGGATACAAATGGGTAACCCAAAAACACTTTGAAATACTATACAGATTCAATAAATATAGGTTAAAAAATAAGTTAAATTTTAACAAAAATTTATAAATTTCTTACTTTAATATTTAAAATCTTATCTAATACAAAGTCTAATACAAATTATTAAATCCAATAATCCAAATAATTTAACCTGACTTATCTAATACAATTTATTTACTCTAAATTATCTAATCTAATTTATTTAATCTAATTTATTTAACGCAATTTTAATTAATTAGATATTTTTTTTATAACTTCTTGTTATAATTATGAATTTTTTAATATTATTTTATTACTGATTTTATCATTTATTTTTTTATAAATTAACTATAATATATTTTTTTTCTAATATTATAAGATTATAATAATTTTTTTTAGGATTTATCTTTAATTATTAATATTATTAAATTTATTTTTATTTTAACCTATTAATATTTTTATTGACACTATTTTACATTTTTACATATTGAAGTCAGTAATTTTTTAGGAGTAAGTATGAAAAAAGTATTTCTAACTCTTTTCGTTATCTCTGTATTCATCGCGCTTTTTGCCTGCCAATCTCCTGTTGATCTTACAGATGAGATTGGAAATGGTGTTGAAAAAGATGTTAAGTATGTTGAAAACACAAGGCTTAACATGACATCGAAAGATGCCTATGAACAGGATGATTCTTTAACATCTGCTAAAACGATTACAGCTAATGCTGCTGCACAAGAACACAATTTCTATGATGATGCTAACGATTACTTGAAGTTTTCGGCTACGGCAGGAACAACTTATACCGTTGAGACAGTTGTTTATGGATATGCTGACACAGTTTTATATGTAAGAGATGGTTATACAACATTGGCTTCTAATGATGACAAAGGTGATGGAACTTATGGATCAAAGGTAGTATGGACTGCTCCTTCTACAAAGACATATTACATAAGAGTTTACTCTTACAATGGGAAAAAAGGTACCAACAGAGGTTATACGATTACATTAACCGGTGGAAGTGGTGGTGGCGGCGGTAGTGGAGTTACTCTCCCACAACCATCAAAAAAATGGACAGTTTTGGTATATCTTGATGCAGATAATAATCTTTCTTCATATGGTGATTACGATATAAATGAGATGAAAGCAGTTGGTTCTGATAGCAACATCAATATTGTTGTTTTATGGGACAACGCTGGCTCAACTCATGGATATTACTATATCCAGAGCACAGGTGCTACACTTCTACAGGATGTTGGTGAAGTAAACATGGGATCTGAAACTACGGCTAAGAACTTTATAGATTTTGCTACTACAAATTTTCCGGCAGATCATTATATGTGGATCTTCTGGAATCATGGAGGAGCCGTTGATAGAACATATAAAGGTGTCTGTTGGGATGATACCAATAGTTCAGATCATCTTTCGGAAGTTGAACAAAAATCTATCATTTCCTATTTAAATACAAAAAGAGGAAAAACCCTTGATGTATTGGCATATGATGCTTGTTTAATGGCTACTGCAGAGCTTATGTACCAGTTTAAGGGTCTTGTAAACTACATTGCTTCTTCAGAGCAGACAATTCCAGGAAATGGTTATGATTATGAATTTATTTCTTATATCAAAAATAATCCAACAACCACCGCTTATTATGCTGCAAAGGCTATTTTTGACTACTATAAGGCTGAATATAGCACAACATCAGATGTAACCTTTTCTGTTGTAAACATATCTTATGCAGATGAACTTGGAACAGCCCTTGATAACTTTACAATAGCAGCAATCAATAGTGGAATTTCTGGGACAACTTTCAAAAACCTTAAGCCAACGAGTAATTTCTCCGGTTATACCTGGGATTTATATGTATATATGAGCAATATTTACAATAGTTCAAGTATGACAACAACGGTCAAAAACTATGCAAAAGCCGTTATGGATTTAATTAATCCTGCAAATGCTCAACTCGTCGTTCTTGAGTGGCATGGTAGAACATGGACAAGCAAAGCTTATGGTGTTTCTATAACATTAAAAGCCGACACAACAATATATAGTCAGCTTGATATTTGCATAGATAGTCAATGGGATGAATTTTTAACTTTTGCAGGCTTTTAATCTTATTTTATTTGTTAAAAACTTTTATTAACTGAAAACTCTTATTTACTATAAACTTTAATAACAAAAAAAGCGCCTTGGGAAAAGGCGCTTTTTAGTTATATTTTTATTTATTTTTTTAATCATCAAAGTTGAAATTATCTTTGAAAATTTCAGGATAATTGTTTATCAGATATAGGCCGAAATTTATCTCTTTTGATTTATCTTTTGATATATACTTCCCTTCAATTTTTTCTGCTTTAATATTTAATATTTCCCTATTTTCGGTTCTTAAACTAAAAGAAATTTTATTGCTTTTATTATTTTTCTTAAATGAACTTATAAAAATCCCTGGATTTTTAGATTTTTCAAACTTCTCTGATGAATCAAATATAGTAAATTTATCTTTATATGGAGATCCTTCATAAGGACAAAATGTCTCACAATTCCCGCATTCATTGCATAGATAATCAAGATGAATTATCTGAAAATAATTGGAAAATGACTCTGATGAATAAGGTATAACTCTATTTGCCCTATTTGGACAAACATCTACACACCTTGAACAATAGAGATCACAGTTAAGACATCTTTTAAAATCTTCTTTTATCTCTTTTTGAGTTTTCCCTCTATTGTAAAGAGATTTCTCATCGATAGATTTTAAACTATCTCTTGGAATAGACTGAGAGAAAATATCTTCTTTTATATTATTTTTTTCAAAAATTTGATTTACAACTTTTTGAGCACTGGCTATTGCTTCTACAACAGAACTCGGACCATTCAAACAATCCCCAACAAAATATATTTCATCATCTTTATTAAAATTTTTTGAATCAGTACTTAAAAGATCGTTTTTAATAAACCAATCCCTGTCTATATCTTCTCCAATGGCAACGATTAAGGAATCAGCCTTTAATATTTCATATTTACCCGTTGGCTCACTTATTTTTCTTCCATCTTTATCTCTATCTTTATCTGAAAGTTGCATTATTTCACATGTAAGAGTTTTATTCTTATAAGAAACCGGTTGCCTCAACATTCTAAAACTTATTCCATCAAAACATGCATTTTCATATTCTTCTCTATCAGCCGGAAGTTCATTTTCGGTTCTTCTGTATACTATCGTAACTCTTTTTACACCTGGAATTCTTACTGCTGCTCTTGCTGCATCTATAGCTGAGTTTCCACCACCAACGATTACTACATTTTTCCCAGGATTAATCTTTTCCCTTTTGTTGTATTTTCTTAAAAACCCTATAGAGTCTAGAATATTACCGTCAGCATACTCTAATTTTAACTGCTTTGGCATATCAGAACCAATTGCAACAATTATATGTTTATAACCTTCATTTTTTAGTTCAGAAATTTTTTCTATTTTCTTATTTTCTATCTTAACATCTAACAGTTTTAACAATTCTATATCATTTTTTATTCTCTGCTTTTTTATCCTAAAATTTGGAATTGTTGTAGCGACAATTCCACCGGGTAATTCTTCCTTTTCAAAAATTGTAACATCGAATCCGGCTCGCGCTAAAAAGTTAGCAGCAGATATTCCAGCTGGACCTGCGCCAACGACAGCAACCTTAATATTGTTTTTTACTATATTTTTCTTTTCCGATATTATATAATCTTTAAGATAGTTAAATCCTTTTTTTGATGCAAACAATTTTTGTTCTCTTATTTTGATGGATTTGTCATAATATCTTCTCGTACAGTTAAATGTGCAATAATGCACACAAATAGTAGAAGTGATAAATGGTAAAGGATTTTTAGAAAATATTACCCTTATTGCACTATTATAATCTTTATTTTCAATAAACCTTAGATAAGCTGGAACATCCTGATTAATAGGACAGGAATAAGTACATGGGGCTATAAAACAATCAAATAAAGGCAACTTACTGGAAACGACCTTTTGTCCTAAGGGAAAGAATGGATTCTCTATTATCTTCTGATACATTTCTCCTGTAGATATTTCTGATGCATTTATCTTTTTGTATTTTAATTGAAAATGAAAATCCGAAGCCATGGCTGTAGTATATAATCTATAATATCCACCTGGCTTCAAAATATCTGTAACAATTGTGAGTGGATATATTCCACTTTTTAATACTTCTTTTACGTTATCCTGGTTTATACCAGCAGAAAAGGAAATGCTTAAATTCTTGAATCTTTTTCTAAAAACTTCTGCTAACTCAAAGGAAATAGGAAAAAGTGCTCTACCGGATAAATAGGCAAAATCACCTTTCATCTTTGTTTTATTAACGGTTGCTAAAGTGTTACTTACCTTTATACCAAAATTTAATTTTCTTTCTTGAGCCTTTGATAAAGATCTATCAACAATTTCGAAGGCTTTTTCAAGATAAAGATCATTGTCAAAACTATCATGTAGAATCTTAATATCCCCAAAACCATGAGAATGAAGAATGCTTTTGACCTTTTGGTAACCTAAAAGTGTAGGATTTACTTTTAATATTGTATTCAACTTCTTTTCTACAATAAGGTACTTAATTATGCTTTCTATCTCTTCTGGTTTTGTCCCATGCATTGTTGAAAGAGTAACTATATTTGAGATCTGTTTGGATTCTGTTGCTATCTTTTCAAGAATCTTAAATGGGAATTCCTTACCAATAGACTTTGAAAACTTTTTAGAAAGTGGTTTTCCAAGTAATTCAATTAACCTGATTGTGAGTTCTTTTAATAAATCACCTTTGCCTGAAAGCTGATTTAAAAAATTATTGACCTTGTCAGATCTGATGCCATTGTAAGAATAACCAACACTGGAAATAAAAATAAAACCATCATCTATTTGATTATTAGTTTCATAAAGTTCTGGTTTTAAATCCAATATTTCTTTAAGTACCAATATCAAAAGGTATGCTTTTAAGTATTCTTCGAGTGCTTGACCTATTTTAAGTTCGGTAGACCATTCGACATTATACCCTTCATCAACAGCAGATATACAAGGCTTGTCTACCTGTATGTTATCATTATCCTGAACTGTTTTTAATTCAATAACTCTTGCACCAGTTAAAAAACTTGTGATAATATTTTGTGCCAATTGGGTATGAGGGCCAGCAGCGACACCTATCGGTAAATCTATATGATTACCAAAAAAAATTTTCCTGGCTTTTCCTGAAGGTTTATAGAAATAGTTACTATTAATATTGAATATATTTCCACTTCTTAAATATTCTGAAAAAATTGAAAAAACCAGCTCCTCTAAAGAAAGAGGATTCATACCACTTTCCATTTAAGCACTCCTGAAAAGGGAACATTATTTGTTTTTATATTTTTCCCAATCTTTCAAAAAAGTTTCTATCCCTTTATCTGTAAGAGGATGTTTCATTATCTTTAAAAGAACCTGAAGTGGTACCGTAACAATATCTGCTCCAATTTTTGCAGCTCTTAAAATATGCTCTGGATGTCTAATGGATGCGACAATTATCTGAGTAGAAAAAGAATAATTTGTAAAAATAGTCTTTATATCTTCGACAAGTTTCATCCCTTCATTGCTAATATCATCAAGCCTACCTACAAAAGGGGAGACATATGTTGCTCCTGCTTTTGCCGCTACCAAAGCTTGTAAAGGGGTGAATATTAAAGTCAGGTTTGTCTTTATCCCTTCTGATGATAATATTTTGGTTGCCTTTATCCCTTCTTCTGTCATAGGAATTTTAACAACAACATATGGTGAAATCTTAGCCAAAATTCTGGCTTCTTCTACCATTTTTGTAGATTCCAGCGCAATGACTTCGGCAGATGTTGGACCTTTTACAATTTCACATATCTCTTTTATTCTTGAATTAAAATCTGCATTTTCTTTTGAAATAAGAGTTGGATTCGTAGTTACTCCATCGATTAGACCAAGTTCATTTGCCTGTTTTATTTCTTCAATATTCGCAGTATCTAAAAAAATTTTCATAACTTTTTTCTTTTTCCCTTTGATAGTATTTTTTTAATTTTTTGTAATCTGCTGAATTTTTTGAAGCATATAAGTTGCAAGCTTCACGGCTGCTTCAGATCCATTATATTTCTCTATGACCTTAGTAAACCATTCTTTTGCCTTATCATACTCTTTTTGAGTAAAATAGACAAAACCTATTTCATAACAAGCCCAGGAGGTTATCTCCTTATTATCCGGATAATTTTCAAGAATTGCCAGGAAATATTTTATTGCAACATCGAAAGCCTGACTATCATATGCCAGTTGACCTTCAAGAAGAAGTCTTTCAGCAGAATAAATCTGTCCGTTCTGATCTGTAATGTTATACTTATAGGTCTGGCAGGAAAACAAAGATAAAAAAACAATAAAAACTGCTATAAAAAATAATTTTTTATTCATCGAAACCTCGAATAAATAATATTATAAATTGAAAAGGCAAAATTTAGTCCAGTATGCTATAATGTTACATATCTAAAATAGATTCTAAAAATCTAATATTTTGTTTAAATTCTCTTAACTTTTCCTCATAAAGAAGATCTCTATACCTATTTTTAACATCCATCTCCATCTTCCATTTGGGAAGATTGTCTATACACTTATTTATCTCTTCAATCTGCCGAGTTATAAAAACTTTTCTTTCTTCACTTGTTAAATTATGTAAGAAAAGAAGTTTAAGTTCAAGGCCATATCTTGTTATTGCATTGCCCTTAAAAGGCTCACTCAACCATTCTTTAACCTTTTTTTTCCCTTCTTCTGTAATGGAATAAACTTCTTTAGGAATTTTGCTGTCTGTAATCTTTTTGCTATTCAATAATCCTCTTTTTTCCAATCTTTTCATCGCAGGATAGATCGATCCAGGAGATGCAGACCATCGAATAATGTACGATTTGTCAAATATTTTTTTCACATCATAACCAGAAAATTCACTTATGGAGATAAGCCCTAATAGCACATATTCTAATTCCGTTGTTTTAATAGACACCTCCCATTATTGATAATAATTAATTAAACTGGTTTAAAATTAGCCCTCTTGATTATTTTGTCAATATATAATAAGGAATTTTATGTAAGACCTATTAAATATTTTATCTAGATTTAGCCAATTTTATTTGCATTCTATTAATATTATGGTAAGTATTTTGTAAAAATATATCGATAAAAAGATAATTAGACTATGGCAAAAATCATTCGACTCGATGATAGAATTTTAATGCCTGGTGATCTTTCTGACAAAAACATTTCAAGATTCTATAATAATGGCATAAATAATATCTATTGCACTAGTTCCTATAATTTTAAAATAATTCAAAAATATTTCATACTTAGAGATGATCTAGAAACAGATGAAAGGTTATATTACCTTTTCGAACATCTATCTACAAAAAACTACAGTGATTATCCTGTATATCTTTTTTTATATGGCAATAAAATGATGGATAAAATACCTTTAGTTAAATTATTTTTGGAAAAAGAGGATGCCAACTTAGTAAGAATTCTTACAAAAAAGATAGAGAATATTACCAAATATAAACCAGCCAGTTCTATTCTTATAACATTTGATAATTATCATCTTATAAGATTTAAGCTTAAAGGGCAAAAACTACTTTCATATAATCAGATAGAAAACATCTATGGACATAGAGGAAGAGTCACCTGGATAAACTTATCAAGAAAGATCAGGTTTATGGATTTTTCATATTTAAAAATTTTTGGGTCAATTTATGATCCATTTCAAAACTGGAAAAAATCTTTTCTTGAAAGCTATGATTTCGAAATAATATAGATACTATAATTGATGATTATTTATTAATAAACATAGGGATTTATGATAAAACATCTGACAAAAGATATAAATCTTTCCGATAAGACGGTACTTCTTATGGGTCTTGGATTAAATGGTGGAGGACTTGGTACAGCCAAATTCCTTTCCCCAAGAGTAAAAAAGTTGATAATAACAGACTTAAAAGATGAAAAGCAGCTATTGCAATCTATCTCTGAACTTACTGAATTTAAAAATATCGAATATAGATTATCAGAACATAGAATAGAAGATTTTATAAATTCAGATATTGTTTTTAAGGGTGCGGGTATAAAATATTCAAATAAATATATTCTGTCTGCTATTGAAAATAATGTCTATATCGAAACAGATATAGGCTATTTTTTTGAAATAACAGAATTCCCAAAAATTGGTATTACTGGCTCGAAGGGAAAGTCCACCACTACAAGTTTGATACATCACATATTATCAAAAGAAATAGATGATATTATCATAGGTGGAAATATCACCATAAATCCACTACTGGAACTTCAAAGCAAATTAAATAGCAAACTGGCTGTTTTAGAACTTTCAAGCTGGCAACTTGCAGATTTATCTATACATGAAAAATCACCTAATATATCGGTCATCACAACTTTATTCCCGGATCACTTAAATTATTACAATTGCATTGATGATTATTACCAGGATAAAAAATATATATTTAAATTTCAAAATAAAGATGATTATTTTGTTTTTAATTTTAACAATGAATATTTAAAAAGATATTATTTTAACAAAGAAATCAATGCCAAAGCGATCTTTGTAATGAATTTTGAAGAGAGTCAATTGGTTGAATTTGGGTTTCAAGATTTTGATTATTTAAATTTTTGGTTTCCATTTTGTATATTAAAGATAAAAAATAGAGTAATTTTGATTAAAGATAAAAATTTTTCTGATATTTCGGATATATCTTTTCTACAAAATATCGATAAGAAAAATCTTATAAATTTGTTTAATTTATATAATATAAGCTTTAATGAAGAATTTTTAAATAATTATCACTATTTTGAAATGCCATCATTGGACAAATTAAAAATAAATGGTGAACATAATAAAACAAATGCTTTACTTGCAATATCGGTGGCATTATTAGAGAAAATAAGTATAAAAAATATCTATGAAGCAATAGATTCTTTTTCGGCTATTCAATTCAGACTTGAAACTATAAGGATCTTAAATGAGATTACTTTTATTAATGATACCACCGCAACTGTCCCGGATGCAGTTTCTGCCTCTATTGAAGCAGTAAAAGAAAATGGTAGAATTCATCTAATTGCCGGTGGAGTTGATAAAAACCTGCCTATAGATAAAATGGCTAATTCTATAAAAAATCATGTATATAGGCTCTATCTTTTAACAGGTAGCGGTTCGAATCTTTTAAAACAAAGACTTGAAAACCTTGGCTATGATTCAATCGAATATAATTTCAACGACCTGGTAGAATTGGTTAAATATGTTTACGATAAAGCCGAAAGTGGTGATATAATTCTCTTATCACCTGGATTTGCATCTTTCAACCTTTTTGTCAATGAATTCGAAAGGGGTAAGATTTTTAACAATGCAGTAATACAGCTAAAATAAAATCCACTTTTTTTAATCAAAAACCTTTTTAAGGTAAAATGCCTTTCTAATCAGTCTTGCCTCGATATTTCCCAAATTTCTATCTGCGAAAACATAGAGTTTCCCTTGCATTAAAGGGATAAAATAGCAACTTTTTATGATTTTTTCCTCTATCTCTTTATAAATTTTTCGAGGATTATTCAATATAAAGAAATATCTTTCTTGAATTTCCTGATAAAGTTCACTTTCAAATGGCAATATTAGATCAATGTTGTTATCTATATTTATATTGAAAATATGCTGATAACTAAAAGGATTATATAGATCAAAATCTATTAAAAAAGGGAAATTGGTTGAAAGAGCAGTGATAAAAAAATCCCAATTTTTTGTGGCATATATCCTTGCAATCATACTATTTAAGTTTTCATCATAACTATTAATATTAAGACCATTTTTTGAAAGAACCTCTGAAATGCTTTTATTTAAATCATTTGAAAACAAATCATCAGAAATTGAAAAAAGAGAAAAAAATTCAAGATTACTTAAATTAACATTAGGTATATTATACTTTCGAATTCTTCTTAAACTATGTGATGCCGTTATATAATTTTCTGAGTTGAATAATCCACTTAAAATATTATATATTTTCTTTCTAAAATTGATATCATTAATAAGTACCCTATTATTTGAATTTGAACTTTGAAAATTAAATAAAAGGACATAAAACGAATCAGGATTATCTACTTCCTGTGTTTTTATTGAATAAAATTTTTTTAAAAATTCAAAATCTCTTTGATCCCCAAAACAGATGTCAATCTCTTTATTTATAAGCTTTTGTAATATTAAATTATTGTCTTTTATAATCTGAAAGGTTAATGTCTTTTCTTTGTTAAAGATCTTTTCAAGTTCAATTGTCGTTCGGTCAAGATTTTTAATTTTCCATCTCCCAGTTGAAATAATTGGTATTGAATCTGCATCAAGATTTCCATACTGATAAAAATTAGATGAATCCTTTTCAAATTTCGAAAAGACTTCTGGACTTAAAATAGGAAAAGTAAAAAGATGCCCCACACAATTCATAATATCGATATTAGATATATTTTCAGAAAATTTTAAAATAAGATTTTCATCATCATTATCTATTTGAAAATTCCCTATATCAGGAATGTATAGATTATTATCATCTTTGATTTTATTTTTAAAATAATTAAAATAATCTTTTAGGTAAACAACATCTAATCTATTTCCACTTGAATCATATATATTTTTTTGGATTTTTATTATTATCTTATTATCTACGACTTTGAAACCACTTGCTAAAAAGGGTGAAAATCTACTTAAATCTTCATAAACAGAGAATAGAGATCCATGAATGAGATTTGAAATAATCTGCTCATCTGTCGTCGTAATTAAAAAAGGGTTCAATGTCTTTATTGAATTTATCCCTATTAAATAATTGTCCTTTGGATTCTTTTTTAAGATACTACAACTAAAGAAAAATATGATTAAAATTATTATAATATAAACCAATATCTTTTTTAACTCCATAGTTTCCCCTGCCAGATATCTTTCTCCTTGCAAAGATATTCAAATTCTTTTATAAGTTGGGTTTTGTTTTTTTCCCATTTCGGGGCAATATACCCCTCTTCTGGGTCAGAAAACAACCTGAATATGACTATATCATCTTTCAGATATTGTATTGCTTCACTTAACTGAAAGATATATTGATCTGAAGTAAGAACCTTTTGAAATCCCCTTTCGTAGTAATTTAAAATTTTTGTATTTGGAAGAATATAAAGGTTATGAAACTTCACACCATCAAGATTGTTTTGTGATATAAACTTAACGGTTTCTATAAGATCTTCAATATCCTCATCACCAAGTCCTATTATCAGATGCGCAATAACCTTAATTCCATTTTTTTTTAATATCTTAACTGCTTTTTCAAAATCATTAACGCTATGTTTTCTGTTTACATATTCCAAAGTTCTATCATGAGCGGATTGCAATCCAAGTTCAACCCAAACATCATAATTTTTTAAATATTCTGATATTATTATTGCCTTTTGCTCATCTATACAATCTGGTCTTGTGCCTATAAAAATGCCATCAAAATTTGCAAGACTTAAGCTATAATCATAGATAGATTTCATCCTCTGTGGTTTGTCATAGGTATTTGAAAAAGCCTGATAATACAAGTACAAAAGTATTTTTCGATTTTTTGGATCATAAAGCTCTTTGTTTTTATTGAAAAAGTTTTCTATCTGCTTTTTAATCAATTCATATCGCTGTGAAAGAGCAAACCTTTCATTAAATCTATTAGAGTAATCAATATTTTCATCTTTTAATATTGAATCAACAGTTTTAGCAGAAATATTCGCTAAAGAGCCAGCTGTAGAGCAATATATGCATCTTCCAGGGCATGAAAAACCAGCGTCAATCGGTAGACGCCTGAATTTTTTGCCAAACTTGTTCTTAAAATAATCTGATGCCAAATAAAATCTTTTAAAATTATCTTGGTATAATATCTTTGACATCTACTTCATTATTTTCTTTTTCAGTCATATCAACAGAATTATGCTGA
This sequence comes from Brachyspira murdochii, assembly GCA_020722965.1. Lineage (GTDB taxonomy): Bacteria > Spirochaetota > JAAYUW01 > JAAYUW01 > JAAYUW01 > Exilispira. The sequence continues at coordinate 44,998 of DYJT01000005.1, forward strand.
ACACCAAAGATATGATTTGAAATATCGTCATTATGTTCTTTTTTAAAGCTTGAAGCAATTTCTTTTAATATATCACTCTGTTTGGAAAGATTTTGTATCGAGGAAAGCATTTCAATGAGTAATTCGGAGTTTTGTATTACCAGTTTATTTACATCCTCAATTTCATTATATATCTGGCTTGTAACTTGAGTTTGTGTGGTTATCTTGGTATCTATCTCTTCTATTTTACTGGAAGTCTCATTTATACCCTCGATTATATCGCTTAGTGCTTCATTAGCCTCATTAGAATAATTAACACCTTTTGATACACTTTTAATAAGTCTATCGACGGTATCCGTGATTTTTTTGATAGCAGCTGAGGAATTTTCTGCTAAATTTCTAATTTCTGAAGCGACTATGGAAAATCCAGCTCCTTCTGCTCCTGCTCTGGAAGCTTCAATAGATGCATTTAATGCGAGAAGATTTGTTTCATCTGCAACTTCTGCAATAAATCTTGCGACTTCATTAATAGAACTGGAAGCTTCCGATATCTCGTTCATAGATTGAATAAGATTTTTTATGGATTCAGTTGATCTCATTATTCTTTCTCTGTTTTCTGTCGATAGTGTTTTCGCAGCAGTTGCATATTCTTTGATTGAATCTGCAATACCCTTCAATTCTGTCATTGATTTAGTAATATCATTTATGGTATCTCTTTCGTTTTCGATTCTCTGGCTGATATTTTCTGAAAACATACTTAATGTATTTGCATTTCCATTTATATCAAGAACAGAAAATTCTATTTTTTTTAATGTATCTGAAAGAAAGTTAATAAAATTATCTAAATTATGTTTAATTTTAATGGCAAGCGCTCCCTCAAAAGATATCTTTTGAGAAGTCAACTCGCCTTTACCGACTTTTTCAATTGTTTCATTTATCTCTTTCAAAAAGTTCTTATCCACAAAATACAAGATAAAATATAGGGTAGTCACGAAAACCAGAGACACAGCGGTAATCATAATAATATTAAAAAGGCCAATTTCCATACCACTTAAAGTAAGCAATAATACTATTGCCAGACTAAAAATTAAAGAAGCTAAAAAGAATATCAAGATTTTAAAAATATGAATATCTCGCATTATCATTACTCCATATTCTTTAATCGACATTTATGCCAGATTAATTGAGTATATATAATATTTATTTAATTTTTACAATACAATTGCATAATTAAAATATTCTGTTACTATTATCGCACAAAAGAATAATATTTCAATATCAAATCAAAAGAAATAGGAGTTTATAGATGACAGTTGTTGAACTTAGAAAGAAACTTGAAGAAGAAAATGTTCTTTCGCTTGATCTGAAATTTATTGATTTAAATGGTGAAATCAGAAAAGTAACTATTTCTAAAGATGAAGTCAATGAAGATTTGATGAAAGAAGGGATTGGTTTTGATGGTTCATCTGTTACAGGTTTTAGAAAGATATCATCAGGAGATTTAGTATTAATTCCAGATCTTGAAACTATTCATAAAGATCCTTTCACCGAAAGCACGGTCTATTCGGTTATGTGTAATATTAAAGAAGCCGATTCAAGAGAGCAGTTTGAAGATGATCCAAGATTTATCGCAAAAAAAGTGATTGAATTTTTAAAAGAATCAAATATCGCAGATGAAGCTTATTTTGCACCAGAATATGAGTTTTATCTTTTTTCAAAGGTTTCATACGATACAAAATCTCATTACTCATTTTATCATATTGATTCTGAAGAAGGTTACTGGAATAATGACTTTTCTCAGGAAAATCTATATCTAAGTATCCCTCAAAACAAAGGTTATCACAGGGCATTACCATCGGATAGATATTTTGAAGTTAGACAAGAGATAATAGATGTGATGGATAAAATGGGTATTAAATATAAATATCATCATCATGAAGTAGGCGTGCCTTCGCAACATGAAATTGAAGTTCCTTTAACCCCACTTTTTAAATCAATCGAAAATACCGTATGGATCAAATATATTGTTAAAAATATCGCAAGAAGGCATGGACTTTTTGCAACATTCATGCCTAAACCTCTTGCAAATGATGCGGGTTCGGGACTCCATTGCCATATGCAATTAAAGCAAAATGATAAAAATATATTTTATGGTAAGGAATATGCTGTTCTTTCGTTAGAAGCATTATATTTTATTGGTGGAATACTTCATCATGGGTCTTCACTTGCTGCGTTCACAAACCCAAGCGTAAATTCATATAAAAGACTTGTCCCTGGATTTGAAGCGCCCACAAATCTCTTTTTTTCACTTGGTAATAGAAGCGCTGCCATAAGAATACCAAAATACGCTACAAGTCCGGAGGATGCAAGATTTGAGTTTAGAACACCAGATGCAACCTGTAATCCTTATTTTGCTTTCCCTGCAATTGTTATGGCTGGGATAGATGGGATTAAGAATAAATTAGATCCAAGAGATCTTGGCTATGGCCCTTTTGATCTTAATATTCATGAACTTAAAGAAGAAGAAATTGAAAAAATAAAATCTGTTCCTGTTAATCTACAGGGAAGCTTACAGGCTCTTGAGGAGGATCACCAATATTTACTCCAGAATAATGTATTTACTTCTAACTTCATCGATTCATGGATAAGAACAAAGAAAAAAGAATTAGAGAATTTTAAAACCTCAATAGATCCAGTTGAATATAAATTATATTTCGATTGTTAAATTTATAAAAAAATATGAAAACCAGAGGAATTCAATTTTTAATAGAAAAAAAGATAAATTTTGAAATCAGGCAATATCAATTCGATGAAAAAGGGGCAGTTTATGCTGCCTCTTCTTTGAATTGGCCTTTAAGTGCGATGATAAAAAGCATTGTAATAAAGGGAGAAAAAAACTATTATCTTGCACTGATGGGAGGTGATAGAGAAATTTCACTGAAAAAAGCAGCCGAGATCTTAAAAGAAAAAAAAGTTAACCTTGCTACCATTGAAGAAGCAGAAAGAATTTCTGGTTATAAAGTTGGTGGAATCTCACCTTTTGGTTTTAAAAAGCAATTAAAAATAGTAATGGATAAAAACTTGATGCAATTTGAAAAGGTAGCTATTAATGCTGGCGCAAGAGGAGTTATCTGTATCTTAAATCTTTCTGAACTTATCTCTTTAGTATCACCAATAATTGAAGATTTAAGCAAATGAAATACTGTTAATATAAGATGAAAAATTTTGCAAAAAATACTTTTTCGGAATACAAAACAGCTGTCGCATCTTCATCAAACGATGTTAAACTCTTCATCCTTGGGAATCTATTGTTTGGAATTGGTGTGAACCTGATAAGTTTGCTCTTTAATCTTTATTGTAAGTCTTTATCCTTTAGCGAAAGCTTAATCGGTAAATTGTTGTCTTCAAGGGCATTTGGTTCGGCAATGATAACTTTACCTGCAGCATATTTACTTTCTAAAATAAATATAAGATTTTTATTTTCCATCATTCCTTTGATTACGGGTTTTTTATATTTGGGCATAGCATCGAGCAAGTCATTCTTTTCGATAATGCCTTTAACATTACTAACAGGAGCATTCGCGACCTTTTTTTCGGTTGCAGCAGGTCCATTCATAATGAATAACACAAAAATAGAATACCAGATGCACTTTTTCTCTTTAAATGGAGCAATAGGAATGCTTACTGGTGTAATAGGTAATATTTTAGGAGGTATTTTCAGAGATATCTCTTTAAATTTTATAAATGATGAAATTCTATCATATAAACTTTCTATCGGTTTTGGTGCAATAATAATTCTTTTATCTACCTTTATATTTTTTAAAATAAAATATGTTAAAATCGAAAGAACTAAAAATAAGATATTATTTTCGGTATCCAATGTTAAAATTTATATAAAATTACTCTTACCGGCCTTATTTATAGGGATTGGTGCTGGATTGACTATACCTTATATTAATCTTTACTTCAAGAATGTTTATAATATGTCTGATAGCCTTATAGGAATAATTTATGGTATAAGTCAGTTTTTCACATTTACCGGGATAATGATTGGACCGAGGGTAGCAAGAAAATTTGGAAAGCCTATCACAATTGTTTTGACTCAGGCAATAAGTATCCCATTTATCCTTGTTTTAACCTATATAAAAAACCCTATTCTTGTCGTTTTGGCTTTCTTTATAAGAGGCACTCTTATGAATATGGCTTCACCTTTATCAGACAATTTTGCTTTAGAAAATGTTCCAAAAGAAGAGCAATCGCTTATGAATGCTCTTAAAATGCTAGTGTGGACTTCATCCTGGATGATTTCCGCAAGAATCTCTGGAAGTACAATCGAACAAAGAGGTTTTGCCTATTCATTCACTTTAACAGCCATTCTTTATGCGATATCAACTATCTTTTTCACTATATTTTTTATCATTAAACCTGTTAAAAAGGTTGATTAAATTTATTTGATTGGCTAAAATAAATATCAGGAAATATCATGATTATAGGAATAGGTATAGATATTGTCGATATAGAGAGATTTTCAAAATCAATTGAAACAGATGGTTTTACCGAGAGATTATTTACCGAAAAAGAGATAAATCAGGCAAGAAATTTCACAAAGATTAGAAAATATGAATATTTCGCAGGAAGATTTGCATTAAAGGAATCATTTTTTAAAGCCATCGGGACAGGTGTAAGAATACATTCATTACAAGATGTTGAAATTTTATTCGATGAACTCGGTAAACCACAATTTTTATTAAAAAATCTGCTTTATTCAATTTATCCACCGACAATCTATAATATTCATGCAACAGTTTCACATGAAAGAAAGTATGCTATTGGATTTGTTATAATCGAAAGAATCAAATAAAGTTTATTAAAGAAAAGGGTTTGGATGAATTTAAAAAATGTTGAATTCTTTATAACCAAAAGAATCAAATAAAGAGGTAAAAATGGATGATTTAAGCGATATGGAGCTCGAAGAAGAAAAAGGTGAATCTTCGAATAAGGTTTCTTTTTTAGCGAAGGAAGATACAGTTTGTCCTATCTGTGAAGAAAAGTTTAAAATAGAGAAGATGTTGTCTGGAAGAGGAAGGCTTAATGCCGGGAATCTGACAGATGAACTCAGAAGAATATATATCCCAACCCCCAAATATGGTGTCGTTAACCCTCTTTTTTATGTAATCGTAACCTGTCCAAACTGTTTTTACAGCGCATATGAACAGGATTTTAAAAACATACCACCTTCTAATATTGACAAGCTTAGAAATGACATTGTTAAAAGAAAAAAATTTGTCTACGATAGTTTTGGCCCAATTGATTTTAAAAGAGAAAGAAAGGTACTCGAAGGAATGGTTTCTTTGATAATGGCTCAATATTCGTATGCATTTTTCCCTCAAAAAGTTGCACCGACGACAAAAATTGCGATTTCCGCTTTGCGAGCGGCATGGTTAGCATCTGATTTAGAAGCAGAAAAAAATGATAAATTTTTTGGAGATTTAAAGATTACCCTTTATAAAAAGGCATATAATTACTATTCAAAATCATTTGCCTTACTAAACAGTGGAAAAGAAAATGTTGAGGCAGCGGGTTTTTTAGGGCCAGATCTTGATAAAAATTATGGTTTTAATGGGTTTTTATTTTTATATGGTGTCTTACTCTATAAATACGGGCTTGAAGATATAGCAGATAATGCAGAAAAGATACGAATTGCAAGTGATGTAAAATCAATAATTGGAAGAATTTTTGGCTCTGGAAGATCAAGCAAAGATAAAAATGTGCAATTTTTAGATATGGCCAAAGACCTTTATGATAAATATGCTAAATTAATCTCTTCATTAGAAAAAAATCAAAGATGAGCAATACCGAAAATTTATATAATTACATCGCATCTATTTCTTATAATGGATTCAATTATAATGGATTCCAATTGCAAAAAAGACAGGATTCAATCCAACAACAACTGGAAAATGTTTTATTTAAAATAAATCAAAAAAAGCTAGAAAAATTAAAGACAGAGCAAATTACTGCTTCTGAAAAGGAAATTTCAAAACATCTTACCAGGATTGCGTTTGCAGGAAGAACAGATAGCAAGGTTCATGCAATTGAAAATCTTATCTCTTTTTCCTGTTACAAGAATTTTGAACCAATTAGACTAATAAAAATATTCAATTATTATCTTCCCGATTCAATAAGAGTCAATAGATGTCAGCAAACAGAAGAAAAAATAAATCCAAGATACGCTGCTATAGAAAGAATTTATCTATATATTATTTATAGAGGAACAAGTTTGCTTCCTTTTATAAAAAATCTTGCTTTTTTAAATAATGAAAAGATAGATCTTGTAAAGCTAAAGACCTGTTTATCTTTATTTGAAGGCAGGCATAATTTTGTTAATTTTACCACATCCTGCGAAAAGAGAAATCCTGTAAGAACAATATTTAAAGCAGATCTACTAGAATACAAAAACTTTGTCATAATAATTATAAGTGGAAATTCATTTTTACATAAACAGATTAGATTCATGATTGGGACAGCTTTAATGTATTCTCAAGATAAAATTAAACTCGAAAATGTAATTCAATTACTTAATATTGAAAATTCTCAAAGAGAGAAGAATACTATAACAAAAAGTATAGCAGTAGTTCCACCAGAAGGTCTTTATCTTGCCAGAGTAAGACTAAAAAATGATGACCAGTTTAATTTCGATAATATTCGGAAACTTTTGGATAATCTTTTTGATTGACTAATTTTCTTTATATGTAAAATTTTTTTATCGGAAAAAAAGATTAGATTTTTTTATAATAAGATTTATTTATAAAGTAATGGAGGAAAAATGTCCAAAACATCTATTACAGAAATAATCGAAAGTGAGATCGACACTGTCCTTGCAGAAGATATTGATTTTACTGGTGAACTTAAATTTTCTAAATCTTTAATGATCAAAGGTAAATTTGATGGTAAAATCAATGCCGATGGTCATCTCTTTGTTGGACCAAATGCACATGTTAAAGCGGAAATAAAGACAGGTAAACTTACATGCTATGGCAAGATAGATGGACCTGTTTTCGCAAAAGAAAGAGTTGAACTTTCTAAAGAATCTATTTTAAATGGTGATGTTACAACTCCTGATATCATAATAGAATCAGGATGTAAATTCAATGGAAGATGTATAATGGATGAGAAACAACATGCTCCCACTCCCAATCAGCAGCCAAACACTCCATCCCAAAGTACCAAAAAACAATAGTATTCATTAATAAATTATTAATTAATAAAAATTTAACTTTTAATTTTAAGTTAAAATATAATACCGACATTTAATCCAAAGGCTATACCCAGAAGTAATGGTTCATTAAAAATATATGGATAAAATACAATAGGTTCTAAATAAAATTTTTCAAATCCCTCTATTCTCCATTTATAGCCTAATTCAATTTGTAAACCATAAGAAAAACCTATATCAACCTGTTTACCATACAATACGACTCCATAAATACCTAAAAATAATTTATCAAAAGCATTTTTATCGAAATATATTTTAATGCCTTGTAAGTAATATATTGCCCAAATTTCTACATCGAATAAATTCATATAAACAAATTTACCGCATAAAGAAAAGTAATTTTTTAAATTCAATTCCCATCCTAACCCAAAACCTATTCCACCATCACTTAATGGTTGAAAGATAGATTTTAAATCAATAAAGATTGATAGATTTCCAGCAGTAATATTTACATTAAATATAAACAAATTAAAACCTAATAATATCAATAATATAATTGGCCTTCTACCAAATATAAAATTATTTAATTTCTTAAACATAAATTTCCCCCTTTTAAATCAAATATAAAAACATAAAAGCACAGTAGCCGTTTTAAACTTGGAAACATACTGTAAAATTTAAATCAAATATAAAAACATAAAAGCACATTATTATTTTAGGATAAATTATAAAATTTTAAAATATCAATTATTACAAACAACACATATGATTAATCTTTAAATAAAATTATGACGATTTTTTTAGTATGAGAAAGAAAAATGGATTTTATTTTATTTTGAATTTCATAAAAAGACTTTTCGGCAAACAGTTCATCCAGATTGCTATGTTACTTGTCTCTTTTATTGTATTTTTTTCTATCCTTATTTTCATTATTGAGATGAAAAAAAATGAAGGGATAAAGACATTTTTTGATTCAATTTATTATATAGTAATTTCCATTACATCGACCGGTTATGGAGATATAACAGCAAAAACAATAGCCGGAAAGACAGTCATTATGATAGGGATTTTTGCAGGTTTGCTGACAATATCATTATTTACAGGTACTTTTGCATCAATCCTTGTAGATTTACAGTTAAAAAAACAAAGAGGAGTAACTGGTGTGAAAAGGATAAATAATCATTTTATAATCTGTGGCTGGAAAAACGATTATTTTGGTTTATTAAAGCAAATATTCAATATAAATAAAGAGTTGGATCCTTGTGATGTAGTGATGATAAACAATGAGAACCCCGAAACTATTCAGGTAATACTATCTGAGCCAGAATTTAGGGGAATAAACTATATACATGGTGACTATTTTGATGAAAATATATTGAAAAAAGCATCTATCGAAAAAGCCGAGCAGCTTTTGGTTCTGGCTGATGATACAGGAAGATTTTCCCAAAGCGAAATAGATTCTAAAAATGTAATGACTGTTTTAATAGCAAAATCCTTAAATAAAGAGATTTATACATCTGTTGAAATCTTTGATACAAAATTTGAGACTTCACTAAGAAAGGCTTACTGCGATGAAATAATACTTTCAAAAAATACAACTCATCTTCTTATTTCACAGGCATCCTTGAAAAAAGGATTTTCACAGGTATTTGATGAATTAATAAATCCAACTAAGGGAAGTCAGTTAAAATCTGAACCTATAAATGATAAATATATAGGAAAATTTTACAGAGAGATTTTTGAGGAATATCTGGGAAAAAACCTATTGCCGATAGGAATTATAGAAAATGCAGGGAATGTTTTTTTAAGAAAGAAAAAAGCGCTAAAAGAGGCTCAAAAAACCCCAAACATGGAAAAACTTGTAAAAAACCTAAAAACAATAAAGATACTAAGAGCCAATGATCCATATTTCAATCCACCATTAGATTATACCATTAAAGAAGATTCTGCAATATTATATATTACAAAAAATTTATCAAAAGAAAATTTATAAAAATTTTATCATAAATTATAAAATTGGTGGAAAAGATGAAAAAAATTGAAATAATAACAAATGAAAAAAAAGAAAAACTTTCAAAAGTAACTCTTTTTCAGGGGTTGAATCAGGATGAATTGGAATTGATTGCTCAAACAACTTATGCATTGATGTTTTCTAAGGATGAGATAATAATTAAAGAAGGTGAAATAGGAGATTGCTGTTATATTCTTTTCAGCGGGACGGTAAAAGTCTTAAAGGAAACATTTGCAAAGGAACAATATGCGGTTGCGCAAATAAATGCTGAAGGGAATGCATTTTTTGGCGAAATGGCATTGATAGATAAAGATGCCAGAACTGCAACAATAAAAGCAGAAACTGAAGTTATTACTCTGGTTTTAGATTCTTCCAGTTTTGAAAACCTTTCGTTTAATAATTATAGAATTGGGTATCTTATATTGAAAGCCGTGGCAAAGAAACTTATAGAAAGACTAAAAATGGCAAACAGCGATATTGCCACACTTTTTGGTGCTCTTGAAGAGGAAATAGAACAAGAAGGCTAAAATATTAGAATTCACAATATTGAGATAATTGATATTTTTCTCTTCCAAGCGTTGTCGATTCATTATGCCCTGGATATATAATTGTTTCAGAGGGTAAATTTAATAATTTTCGTATAGTCCAAACCATTTTCTTTGAGTCGGCTCCGGGTAAATCTGTTCTCCCAACTCCACCGGCAAATATTGTATCTCCTGAAAACATAATTTTTTCATTTTCGAAAAAAACAACTATTGAACCAGGAGTATGCCCACTCGCAAGTATTAACTTACACCCAGTAAATAAAAGATATTCTTCATCTTCAAAAAATTCTGCATCTTTAATTTCCTCAAAATCGAATCCTATGAAACTTGCTCCATTCATTAAAGGATCGTTTAAATGCTGAAAATCATTTTTATGAATTAATGTTTTCCCCGAATTTTTAAGAACCCTTTTGACATCATGATAACCAAGAATATGGTCTATATGATAATGAGTAAGGATAATATAATCTATAATTTGACCATTTAAAAACGACAATAATTCTTCATCTTCAAAACCTGGATCTATCAACATTTTTTTATCTTTATAATTTACATAATAACAGTTAGTATTTAATGGTCCAACGATAAATCTTTTAATTTCCATCACTTTCCCTTATAGTAAATTCAAAATTTCTTTAAGCCTTGATTCCCAGCTAAAATTGATAATCTTATCTATTTTATTTTCAAGATAAAATTGCCTCTCTTTTTCTGTTTTTGGAATTTTATCATATATAATCTGGCTATTTACCTTAAATATACTATTTTCTATCTGCTCTCTAGTTTGGGAATTTATATTTATTAGATTTGATAAAATATCATTAGATTTAAAAATATCAGAAATTTCTGGAATATTAACTTTATCGATATCAGAGAAATCTATTATATGAAAAGGCGCTTTCTCATCATTCCCCCATACATTTTCAAATAAGAAAGAAGCACCACAGGCTCTTGATAATAATGAGATTCCGCCATATGGTATGATTTCTATTTGAGAGATACCGAAAGGTTCGTAAATAGAATATCCAAATTCAGCATCAGAAGCTATTCTTAGATCAAGTAAAGTAGTCCCTATTGGAACCCTATCCCCACATGTTCTTGTGTCAAATCCAAATTGATTTACAAAAAGAGCCTTAATAGCCCTTGACTTAGCATTGAAAAGCTGAAAATAATCATAAATTTCCTCTTCATAACCAATGCAATCTGGCCAACCCTTTTTATGCAATACAGGCCAACCGTATTCTTTTTCCATTCTATGTGTATCTGCCGAGCTTCTTCCAGTGCCAATAAGGGTAGAAAGCAATATAAAAGCTCCCTTTAAACCATTTGTGAAAAAGATTTCATCTAATTCGTTAAGTAAATTTAAATCCCTCCATAACCCTTTAGATAAAACCAGTCTTGTAACATGAGTGAATAACACATCAAACTTAAAATTAAATATCGATTCTATGTAATTTTGTAATTTATTTCTACTTTCTTTTTTCCTTTCCCAATCTATGAATTGAAATGTTAGACCATTATAAACGACTTTTATTTTTGATTTATCAACATCTGTATTTAAAAATACATATTCCTGTCCAACCAAATCGGACACTGCAAATATATAATCGAAAAAAGTCGTTACCTTAACTAACTGAGTTCTATAATTCTCAAGAATTTGAGGAAAAATAGATTCCATTGAAAGATATTTTTTTTTGGCTTCATTTAATATATTATAAAATGTAATATCATGCCCTTTATAGTTTTCGACTATGGCTCTTGTGGGTGATACTTCATGTGCCCAGAATATTGTCTTATGGTTTTTTAAACCTTTAGTTTCCTTTTCCGATATAATTTTCAATGCACATGGAATTCCCATATATTCATGAGAAAAATGATAATATTCAAACCCTGCACCATACAAAGAATTTATTAAATCAAAATAGCATACAGCAATTCTGACATATTGTTCGTAATCCCAATCAGAAAATCTATCTGACTGAATTGTATATTTTTCCCATAATATATACTTAAACAAATTTATATCAGATTGCTTCATATTCTGTATATTTACTAAAAGAACTTCTACTTCGTTAGATTTATTTATATTATATTCGCTGGCAAGTACTCTTCTGCCATAAATTATGTCTACCCCATATCTTTCTATAATAGGGGCAAATATACTGTGATATCCCCCTTTATCGAGAGAATCTTTATTTGAATATAATACAGTACCACCTCTTCCAAGTTTAGAGAAAACATCTGAAGCACTCGAAAAAGCTGGTCCATAAAGTAGAGTTTTATCGAAAAATTTTCTGTAATTGTCTGCCGTACAAACTCCATTTATTACAGAGCCTATCCCTCCGATTTTTTGCACGGCTTCATGGGTTATATGAATAGCAATTCTCATAAATCCCCCAAAATTAATCCCTTATTATTTTAATTTTATTTTTCTATTTTTTCAAATCTAATAATTTATTTGAATTTTTTCTTTTTTGTTTTATCTTACTTTAAAAGTGTATTGTTTTTTAATTTCAAACTGGGGGATAGATGAAAAGTTTATTAATAATAGATGATAGTGAAGATCTATTAAATCTTTTAAAATATGCTTTTGAAACCAAATATAAGGTATTCACCTGCCCAAGTGGTAGAAAAGGTTTGTATTCTTTATTAAACAACAATCCTGATATTATTTTACTGGATATCATGATGCAGGGTTTAAATGGTTTTGATGTTTTAAAACTTTTAAGAACCGATCAATACACTAAAAACAAACCTATCTTTATAATATCTGCTTTGGTTGAAGATTCCGTAATTGAAAGATGTAAAGATATGGGAGCAAATGGTTTTATAAAAAAACCTTTCCAGATACAAAAACTCAGAGAATTTATAGATGAATATTTAGAAAAGCCAAACACTGTTTCTAAATTTCAAATACTTGAATCATAAAAAACTTTTTCTATAAACCCCAATAAAAATTCCTGTTTTTCCGAAATAGAAGAAAAGTTTTTTATTATATCGATCCTATCATTAATTTGTTGATTGAAACTAGCCTCTTTTTTATTTAAATAATTTAAAAAACTATCTATATTTATATTTTTCTCTTCAAAAAATAAAGAGATACGATCTTTTAGTTCTAAAATTCTGTTGATCCCCTTTTTTTGTGCAAGGATTCTAAGCTGAGTTATCATTAAAAGATTATTTAACTCTGCTGGAGAATCTTTTATAATATCTTTGTATCTTAACTTAAATTGATTAAAATCATCAATTGTATCACAATTCAAAAGCTGTTCGTAAAAGGATATTTTTTCCTGTTTTGAAAAACCTAAAAAATCAGGGATAGATGTCTTCAATTGTAATTCAACCTCTGTTTTAACCTTTTTTGTAATCTTCTTTTTTTCTAGTTTTGATATTGCCTCATCTAATAGCTTTTCATATAGATAATATCCAACTGACATTATAAAACCAGATTGTTGTTTGCCAAGTATATTACCGGCACCTCTAAGCTCAAGATCTTTAAGAGCTACTTTGTAACCAGATCCAAGCTCTGCATAATCGGCAATTACCTGAAGTCTTTTTAATGCAAGTTCTGTTAGGTAGTTTTCTTCTGGATAAATAAGGTAGGCATAAGCCTTCTTATTTCTCCTCCCCACTCTTCCTTTTAATTGGTATAGATTGGAAAGTCCAAAAAGATGAGCATTATCTATTATTATAGTGTTTACATCTGGGATATCTATTCCAGATTCTATTATAGATGTTGAAACAAGTACCTTAACCTCCTTGTTTATGAATCTTGAAATATTTGCTTTCAGTTCATTCTCTGCCATTTGTCCATGGGCATATACTATAGGAATCGAACCTTTGAAAAGATTTTTAAGATATAAAACCTTGTTGAATATAGTTTTAACACGATTATGAACATAGAATACCTGCCCACCTCTTTCTAATTCACTTTCTATCGCTTTTTTGATGACATAATCGCTGAAAGGTTCCACAAATACTTCAACAGGAACTCTTTGTTCTGGCGCAGTATTTATTATTGACAAAGGTCTTATCCTCGAAAGAGCCATATGAAGAGTCCTTGGTATTGGTGTAGCAGATAGTGAGAGAACATCGATATCAGATTTAAGTCTTATAAATTTATCCTTGTGTTCTACACCAAATTTATGCTCTTCATCGATAATAAGCAGTCCAAGTTTCTTAAATCTTACATCATTTGATAAAATCCTATGTGTTCCTATTAATATGTCTAATTTTCCATTTTCAGCCATATTGCAATATTCTTTTTGCTCTTTTTCCCCTATTAACCTTGAAAGTATTCCTATTTTTAATCCAAAAGGCGTAAGTCGTTTTGTAAAAGTTTCAAAATGCTGATTGGCAAGTATTGTCGTAGGACAAACTATTGCAACCTGATATCCATTTAAAACCGCTCTATAGGCAGCCCTTACTGCTACTTCGGTTTTGCCAAAACCAACATCACCACATATTAGCCTGTCCATAGGGTAACTCTGCTTCATATCATAAAGAACATCATCTATAGCCCTTCGTTGATCAAATGTCTCTTTAAATTCAAAGCTTTCTTCAAGAGATTTTTCAAGCTCTTCAAATTCCTTAAAGGAAATTCCTTTCTCTTCCTTTCTTTTTTGATAGAGAATCAATAACTGATTGGCATATTCCATTATGTCTTGCTTTGTTTTGCTAAGGGTTTTTTTCCATGTTTTTGAGGTAATATTGTCAAGTTCTGGTTTAGCTTTACCAAAAGCTATGTATTTCTGTATAAGTCCAATATTTTCAATTGGAAGATATATTTTCTCATCGTTTTTATACCTGATTTCAAGATAATCTTTTTCCTGGTTTAAAATAGTTACTCTTTTCATTCCTTCATAGATACCTATCCCATGATTTATGTGAACAACATAATCCCCGGGTTTTATATCTAAAGTTGACTCAATAAACTCGACCTGAAACGATTTCGATGCCTTACTTCGAATCTTGTATTCGATTAGTTCATCGCTGTTGTAATAATATTCATTTTTATCTTTTAAATAATAACCTTCGATTAGATTGTCTTTAATATATTCAACACTAAGATCCTTAAACAAAATGGATAATCTTTTTTTTTCTTCATCATCACTATATACAAAAAAAAGTTTTGCCCCTTCGGATATTCTCTGCTTAAAAACAATTCTGAATTCTTCAAACTTATTAGGATATGGTTCTACTTTTAAAATATTTAATATCAGGCTATTGGTGTTTTGTTTAATTAGATTACTTGAAGTAATTATAGTTTGATAATATCTTAAAAATCTTTTGTAATCATCTTTAGTCAAAAAAATATCCTCAGGTTTTGATAAACCTTTTAATTCAAGATTTTTATAGGCTACTTCGCTTTTTTTAAATTCTTCTATAAATTGTTTCTCTACATTTTCAAAATTGAGAACACAGATAATATCCTCTTTCAATAGGTGAGAAAGAAGATAATTTTTCGCCAGATTTAATTTCGAGAAACTCCATAAAATAGAGTATAACTGATCATTTTGAAGATCTCTTACAAAATTATTTGCATCAAGATCAAGCCCATTTTCCTGATAAAATTGATCTATAAATCTATCTTTAGCTTCTGAATCAGGGTAAAATTCATTAATCGGAAGAATTTCTATACCATCGATATTGTCTAATATTCTAAAAGTTTCCTGTTCGATATAGCATATTTTTTCGATAGTATCATCATCATTTAATATGATTCTCACAGGATTCTCTATCGGTGAAAAATAACAATCTATGACCTGCCCTTTCCAAGTAAATGTTCCAAATTCAAAAAGCTGATCCACTCTTTTAAAACCAGCTTCTATTAAGGAATCTACTAATCTTTCTGGATCTAATTTATCAAATGCTCTTAATATTAGCTTTTTGTTGACCAGATTCTCTATGGAAATTGTAGGAAACAATAAGGCTAAGGGGGATGTCAATATTATACCTTTATTAAATCTTAAGTTATTTATTGCGTCTATTCTAAAAAAAGATTCTTTCTTACCATAGGGATTACATTCATAAAAAAAAAGATTATAAGGTGGAAAGATTGAAATTTTTCTATTTAAATAATTAAATTCATCTTTTATAATCGAATAAAATTTATCTAAAAGATCTTCATCTGGCAATAAGACAACTATTGAACCATCCTTATTTTCTGTTAGATAAATTATCAAACTAAAGAAAGCAGAAGCGCAGATCTGTGATATTACAATATTTTTCTCTTTATTTGACAAAAAATCTTTAATTATCTGCGCATTATCAAACATTTTTGAAAAAATACCATAAATTTTACGCACTATTCTTCCCTTAATTCAATAAAAAAAGATAAGTATAAACCAGGATATATGATTGATAATAAAGATAAATAATAATTTATTAAAGATATTCTTCAATTTGAAAATTTAATTCTTTAGGGTTAATGATAGAAGTAATAAAAAGATTTGGGGATTTTTCTAAATCAACAAGCTTTTTATCAGTAACTCTATCTCCAAATTCATCTATAATCATTTTTACAATAGGTCTTAAAGGTAGATTTGGGTTAGCCTGGTAAACAATACCTATCGAACCATCATTAAATTGTACAAGGGAACCTATAGGATAAATACTCATTATCGAGAGAAAAGTTTTGGATACTTCTGGATCATAAAGATTCTTAGAAGCCTGTAAGACATCCTTAATAGCCCTATGTCCATGAAATTTTTCTCTATAAGTATGTGGTTCTGTCATAGCATCGAATGAATCGGCAACAGCAACAATCCTGCTGTATTGGGAGATCTGATCTCCATGTCTTTTAGCGGGATAACCAGAACCATTAAATCTTTCATGGTGCTGAAGAGCCACCTGGCATATTTCATCTGTAAAGTTTTGTTTTTGACTTAAAATCTTGTAGCCTTCTATGGTATGCTTTTGAACTTCAATATATTCGGAGGGTGTAAGCTTTTCTTTTTTATCTATTATTGATTCTGGAACCTTAAGCATACCGACATCATGAAGCAACGATGCTATTGCCAGTTGATTAAGTTTATATTGATTCAAATTCATATGATAGCCCAGTAAAACAGAATAAATACAGACATTGGTCGAGTGAACTATTAAATAATCATAAGCAGGATCCTCAAAGTGACTTAGAATCGAAAGGATTTCTGTTTTTTTATTCATTACAAGATTTGTAATTTCACCTATTACATCGTAAATGTCATTTTTTGAAGCTATTTGCCCTATCTTGATATCCTGCATAATTGATTTTACCATGGAAAGTATTTTAGTATATTGAGTTATAATCGCAATATTAGTCATTTCTGCTGCTTTCGGAAGGTTTGAAATTTGAGTATCTATTTTTTTAATGTCTACTGCATACTTTTTGAGTTTTTGTGCTAGTTCTTTTCTCTTATCAGGCTTCTCTATTTCAACATTTGCTCTGTGTTCTTCGGATTCACTTTCATTTACAGGTCTTGCAGAAGGCATACTTTGAGAAGTTTCATCATCATCAACCTCAACTTCTGATACACGCCATCTTTTTAATCTTTCAAGATCCGAAAGTTTTACAGGGGTAAATGCAGGAATTACTACTTGAGTACCAAAATAAACAGGGTTTGTGAATTCCATTCCTATCTTAATATCTTCGATTTTAATCTTCTTTTTCATCTTTAATTTCCCTTTTTTTCATGACAAAAGAATAGATGGTAGCCAATATTTCGAATAATTCCTCAGGAACAAATTCATTTATTTCTAACTGATATATATTATCGGTAAGATTACTATCGGTAATTACAGGGATATCATTCTCTTTTGCTATATCAATAATCTTCTTTGCATTTATTCCACTTCCTTTAGCCACCAGTTTGGGTGCTATTTCGCTTTTATTATAATGTAAGGCTACAGACTTCGATTTTAATATTGAACCTTTTTTCTTTTCAGTCATTTTCTGGTAATATATTAACACATTTAAGATAAAAAGTAAACAATCAAGGTCTTATAATATTTTTTTCATATTTGCTAATAGGTATTGAATAGTAGGAAAGAAACAATTCTGTGATTACAGATTTTATTTTTCATATTTTCTTTTACAAAAATGATTAGTAAGTAAAGAAATAAAAAAGACGATTTGGTTTTATTTTTCATATCTTCTCGTACAAAGCCATTTATATTCTGGTTTTAATTTTGATAATTCTAATTGTGCATCGAAAACCTTTGAATAAAAATCATTTGAATTTGTAATGAAATTGACATTTATCTTCCCTTTAGATTTTTGATAGTATCCTTTTACAAAAAGATATTTTTTCCCTTCAAGCTCAAAATTCAAAGAAAAAAAATAGGAACCAACCTGAATTTGTTTAATTTCAACATGAAAATACCTGTTTTCATCTATTTTCATTAAAGAATGATATTCATTATCTTGAATAACATAAGCCATCTTTTGAAATATTTCTACTAAACTTTGAAAGTCTTTAAAATTATTTCCTTGCTCAACAATATTGTTTTTACTTAGTAAACTTTCGATAAGAGAATTTGAATATTTTTCTTTTAATAAAGAAAGAAATTCTATTTTCGGATTTTGATCTTGCTCGAATAAAACATTTTCTTTAATTAATTCAAACCTGTATATACCTTTATTGTCAAGAACTTTTAAAAAAATAAAGGGAGAATTTGTCTTTAAATTTAAATAAGATGTCTTAAAAATTTGATCATTTATAGAAAAAAAAAGAATACCATTATTAATCGATAAGATTCTTGCCTTATAAATCTTACCAATCTCAAGAGGGAAAGATCTATTCCCCTGGTGTCTTTCATTGTTTATGAAAGATGCATCAAAGGATGCAAGCATTTTCATTTATATTATTATTAATTAATCTTTTCCCGCTTTATTTAACAAAAAAGGTTAACAAAAAAAGGATTTAATAAATTTATAATAAATTATTTTTCTTTAATTTTAGCAGATTTACCGGTTCTTTCTCTTAAGTAATAAAGTTTGGCTCTTCTTACTCTTCCTTTTTTGACTATTTCTATCTTATCAATTCTTGGGGAATAAACCGGGAAAATTCTTTCCACACCAACACCATAAGAAGTTTTTCGGACTGTAACATTTTTTGAGATACCGCTACCCTTTTTGGAAATTACTGTCCCTTCGTAAGGCTGAATTCTTTCTTTTCCACCCTCTACAACTTTATAATGAACTCTAATTGTATCGCCTATTCTAAAGGCAGGAATTGGTTTATTTGTATATTCTTCGGTTATCTTTTCGATTATATTCATTTAAATCCTCCAAGATATATATTATTATAAAATATTAAATTATCTGCTTTGGAAAATTAGCATTATTATGAATATTTGCAAGAATTTATTTTTCAAGCAAATCTGCTCTGTATTTAATCGTCATTTCAATACTTTTCTCTTTTCTCCATTTTGCTATTTCTTTGTGATTACCTGATGTTAAAACCTTTGGTACATTCATCCCTTCATATTCAAAGGGTCTTGTATAATGAGGATATTCGAGTAATGATTGCTCGAAAGATTCTTCATTAAGTGCTTGTTGCTGTAAAAAACCAGGAATATGGCGAAGAATTGCATCTATTAATGCCAAAGAAGCAGGATCTCCACCAGTTAAAATAAAATCGCCAATGCTTACAAAATCATCTACATATTTTTCAATAAATCTTTCATCAATCCCTTCATACCTTCCGTTAACAAGAGTGATCAAAGGCTCTTGAGCAAGAGTTTTAACCAGATTATTGTCTATCTTTTTACCTCTTGGAGCAAGAAGTATAACTTTCCCTTTTTCATTAAAAGATTTTAAGCAATTTGCAAGAGGCTCAATTCTCAGGATCATTCCAATTCCGCCGCCATATGGATAATCATCTACTTTTTTATGCTTCCCAAGCCCAAAGTCTCTTAAGTTTCTTATCTCATATTCAAAAATACCGTTTTTTAATGCATTATAAAAAACAGAGAAATTGAAATAAGTTTCATAAAGTTCTGGAATTAATGTAATAATATTAAATTTCATCTTCACATTCCACACTTCATACCTGTACCTGTGCTTAGAACTAATGTCATTATATTAAATTTCATCATTTTTTTGTCCCGATATTGTTTCCTTCTATAAGATCAAATCTCTGTAATTTTATTAATTTATTCTCTTTATCTATAAATTCAACAAATGGACTTAAAAAGGGGACAAGATATTCTTTATTATCTATTATGATAGATAGGTAAACTATCTCATTTGAAATGTATATATCATTCGCAAAGGTTGTTTTCCCTTGAGAGTATTCGATTTTATACATTAAAAGTTCATAGTAAAACAATTCATTATCATTTAATTTAAGAGAATCTTCCTTTGGTAGATAGAGAAACTTACCAATTAAATTTCTTGTTTTATTTAAATTATCATAGCCTTTAAAAAATAGATGAAGGTGATCCCAATCACCCTCAATTTTTTCGACTATTATTTTTTCTGTGCAATCTACATTTAAATAAAATTCTTTTGAATCGTATATTCTTTGCTTAATATCTGTCAAAGCTTGAAGGCAAACACCACCAGAAAGCCCAAATGATCTTGTAATCTTTGCGACAAGAACACCTTTTAAGTCTGGCAATAAACTCCCCTATTCCTTAATTTCTAGAGCTATATGCCTTCCATTTTTAGAATTGACCGCAGAAAGCAATGTCCTTAATGATTTTATAATAACCCCATTTTTTCCTATAATTTTCCCCATATCTTTTGGGTTTACTTTTAATTCTATTAGCGTTGTTTTTTCACCTTCAATCAGATTAAGCCTTACATCATCTGGAAAATCCACGATTGATTTTGTTATATATTCTATAAAATCTTTTTCTTTCATCCTGAAATCTTCTATTTTTGTTTTCTAATTTCTGGTTTTAAAACAATGCCTTTTTTTGCAAGAAGTTTGCATACAGTAGCAGAAGGCTCTGCACCTTTTTTATACCACTCGATTATCTTGTTTTTAGAAATCTCGACAGCTTCCAAATTAGGCTCACCTTTGAATTGAAACTTCTTTTCGTCATCCTCTTCATGTGGGTTATAGGAACCTAATTCTTCGATAAATCTTCCATCCCTTGGAAATCTTTCATCTGTAACGACTAATCTAAAATAAATCTGATTTTTTCTTCCAACTCTTTTTAAGCGAAGTTTAACCATCTATAAAGCTCCTTTTAAAATAGCAAAATAACAAAAACAAATTAATCTAGATTTGAACTTTGTCAAGGTATTTATTGATTTCTGTTTTCCAACTGCTGTGCATATGAATCGAGTTTTTCTATTACATTTATTAAATTCAAAATTGATTTTGAAATTTCATTGAAATTATCTTCAACTGATTTTAATATATTTGTATTCTGATTTAATATACTCATAAATTGTTGAAAATTATAGTAAAAATCCTCGAAATATTTTGAAAGAATTTTTGAACTTTCTATACCACTATCGGTCGATAAAATTGTTTCATCGGCAATATTTTTTATCTTGGAAACAAGATCGGTCGATTTAGAAGCAAGGTTTTTAACTTCATTTGCAACAACACTAAAGCTTTTGTAATAATCTGAACTTCTGGAAGACTCGATAGATGCATTTAAACCAAGCAAAGAAGTTTGTTTAGAAATTTCTTCAATCTGGTTTGAAAATTCTTTTGTAATGTTTAATTTACTTTTCATGAAATTGAAATTATTTGAATTTAAATCTATTACGTTTCTAAGCTGATTCCCGATCTTTATTTGACTCTGTGCAAGATTTACTATCTTTTTATCTATATCATTTATTTTGTTATTTAATTCATTCAGTTTTAATGTTAACTGGTTTAAAAGGTCTATTTGGGATTTTGTGTATTGACTTTTTTCTGTCAAGTCTTTTGAAACTTCATTAAAAATATTATCATTTTTTTTAATTAATTCTAATGATGATGAAATATTATTCAGGTAATTTTTTAAACTTTCATTAGATTTACCAATTTCTATATTCTTATTATTAGTTATAATAAAGGTTTCAATCAATTCATTTAAGATTAATCTTGATAAAATCAAGATATATATTTCAAATCCTAGAATCATAGTATAAAATTGCGGGTAGGATTGAGGGAAAGTAAATGCAAACATATCATTGATTATGGTAAAAAATAAAATAGAAAATGGAAATAAGAATTTTCTCATCTTTTTGTTTTTATCATAAAAATATCTTTTAAAAACATATAAAACAAGATATAAAAATGATAAAATTCCAAGAATAAGCTCATATGTATAAAATTTTTTTCTTAATTCATAATTTTTATATAAAATAGTATCGATTATGAAAAATAGAACAAAAAATGATAGTACCACTTTTATAAATAAATTAAATTTCTCTTTTATCAGATAAAAAAAGGAAAGATAAAAGAAGATTATAAGTAAATAAATCGATTTATAAACCAAAATATAATTAAATGTTATATAATTTATAGGCAGGTATTCTAAGAGTTGATTTAAGGAAAAGAGTAAAACAAAAATAGAGGATATCGAAAAATAGACTAATTCCTTTCTTTTTTCCTTGATTCCAATATAAAAAAATAAGATAGAGATAATAAAAATAATTAAGAATAGAAATCTTTTAATTTTTACATTAAATAAATTCGATAATTCACTTTTAAAAGTAAGATTTTCATATTCTCCTAAATAAAAAGGTTGAGTAATGCTGCAATTTGTAAGAATGTAAATGGCTATTTTTACCTCGGCAAATTCTTCTTTATTAACAAATTTAAATAAATTGATAGTTTTATCAAAATTATATGCCGAAAAGATTATATCTGCTTTTTTACCATATTCGGCTATTAAAAGATCGTTTAAATATACTTCTACACCATCACTAAGTTTTCCCAACCTTATACCTGGATTTTTGTATTTCGAAAGATTCAGCTTCTGTTTTAATACTACGACCCCTTTTTGGTTGTTAATATGCCCTGATAAATCAAAAGGCAAATCTATTATCAGATTTTCTACCAATTTGCCATCTTGATAAAATTCAAATTGCCAGTTTTCGGATAGTATATCTATATCTTTTTGTTTTGGGATATTTGATAGATAAGAATAAACAAACAAAAATAATGCTATCGTGCAGATCGTTATTGTTAAAATTTTCAATATAAAGATTAATTTTTCAAATATCTTTTCCATCATCTTCAGGTCTAACTAATTTAATTTTCAAAATTAACATTTTTACTTTCAAAAATCAAAGAATAAAGTACTTTTGACTTTGAATCAATTTCTTGTGCAAGAAGGGAAATTTCTACTATAAGTTTATCAAGGCTTTCGATTTTTTGAATGAATTGATTATGATTATCTTTATTTTTAGTTATCAGTTCTGAAAGTTGCATAAATTGATTTGAATACTTAATAAACAAATCTAAAAATTCATCTTCTCTTAACCTTACTTCCTTTACAGAATCGACAATAGCGTCGATTCCCTTTTGTGCATTGGATGAAAAATCGGCTGATTTCATAGCCAGCTTTCTTATTTCATCTGAAATAATAGAAAAACCTCTACCCTTTTCTTTTGCCTTTCCAGCGACAACAGAGGAATTCAATGATAGTAAAGAGGTCTGCTCAACAATAATATCGATTTGCCTTGTGTTTTCAATTATCTGATTTATCTTATTTATTACATTTGCAAGAATCTCATTTGTATTTTCATTCCCCTGTCTTACATTTTCTAACATTCCGGTAAGTTGTTTAACTTTACCAAATACTTCTTCTTCATTTAAGTTTGATGTTTTTAAGGACTCCTTTATTTTTTCGATTTGTTGCTTTAAGTTATGTATTATCTTTGAAAAATCGCTTCCTGTATTAGATAGATTTTCGGAAATAATAAAACTATCCTTTGTTTCATCTAAAATTTTTTGAACATTCTCTGCTAGGTCTGTTTTCCTTTTTTCAAGCTCAAATGAAATTGAATCTAATTCCTTTGTAAATTTTCTTAGCTTGTAAAATGAATTGACCAGATCTCCTACAAGTCTACTAGCAATATATATAACAAAAGACTGAAACCCAAATATATTTAAATATTTTAAAGTAAGATATTTTGGATAAAATTTTTTAATAATGTCGGGATATTTGAATGCTATAAAATCATTTGTTAGGCATAGAAAAAGAATTAAAATTGGCAAAATTATATCTTTTGAATTCTTTGATTTTGTTCTTAAATATTCTATTACAACGTAGGTAACTATATAAACAAAGATAAGATAAAGGAAAATATTAAAAATTTGATAAAAACCAAGTCTTATAGTTCTATCATAGATTATGGTATCAAGAATAAAACCAATCAAAGATATATATATCCCAGCTTTTAAAATAAAATTGAGCTCTTTATCTATATATGAACAAATAAATAATATTAAAAATATCAATGCCAGATAAAGAGATTTGTATTCAAAAAGATAGTTAAAGATAGAATGGTCAATAGGTAAATTTGTGATTACATAGATTATTGTAAATAATGAAATTAATAGTATTAAAAATGCAAAATAAATGTAATAAGTAATCCTTAGTTTTTTGCCAATGTATAAAAAAATAATTGCAAAAAGCAATGATATTAAAAGAAGAATCAATTTCAAATCGACATCTATAAAATTGTTTATCCTCTCTATTCTTTTTAACTCATAATAATCCCCAAAATACAGATAATCTTGAGCCGAACCTTCGGGATAAAAGTAAACCCTTATCTTGATCTTAAAACTTTCAAGCTTAAGTGTATTTGGGATTTTAACCAGTATATTCTTATTCCAGGAAGTAAAATAAATATCATTGTAAATTCCATTTTTTGAAACTAAAACACCATTTATATAGATTTCGCTACAATCTATCAATTTACCAAAATATATGCCTAAGAACCTGCTTTGTTTAAATAAATTGGAAATTTTAGGATCATTTTTTATATCTATTTTTTTTGTAAATTCTACAACACCTCGGCTAACTCGTTTTTCATAATCTAACAGAAGTTTATTAAATGATACTGGCATATTTGTTTGGCCAGATTTAATTAAAATCAGATTTGAAAAATCTTTATTATCAGCCTTATAAAAATTATAGTTCCAATTATTTGAAATTGATATAAATTTACTCTCAACTTGAGCATTTATATTTAAAACAAAAAATAAAGTTAAAATTATAATATATAAAACTAGTATATTTGTTTTTATGGTTTTGCTCATGTTAAATATTATATAATTTTTATTATAAATATCGACAATTTTATTTATAACTTTTTATAATTTGGATTTTATATGAATAATTTTGAAGATAAAAAAATAATTTTTCCGCTACTAATAAATAACCAAAAAGAAAAACAATTAGATGATTTTTTCGATAAAATTCTTTTTAAAATTAAAAATAAAGATAGTTTTATAGTTGTCGATATGACCAATCTTAATTCTATTAATTCCTCTATTTTAGCAAAGCTTCTTTATTACAGTAAAAAAACCACAAGATATGGTGGAAAACTAAAACTTATAAATATTAAAGATAGTTTAAAAAAGATACTGGTTAATTTAAAGTTTGATAGTTTTTTTATTATAGAATGACTTTATAGAATCACTATTGGTTATTATTTTCCTGGTCTTGCTGACTTTGATCCGATTGAAATGAATTTGCCCAGTTCGTTAAATAAGCAAGGTTTTTTAACAGGTTTTCAAGCCTGTCATATATAATCTTATCATATTTATAAACACCAGCTAAAATTTTTGCCTGTTCATCTTCCCATGCTGGTATATCTATTTTATAATTTTGAAATTTTGTAGCATTAGTAGCCTCTTTTTTTGTAGAATCCCAATATTGTAGGGCGATTTCATAATAGTATTTTGCAACTTTTAAACTTTCGATAATCATCTCTTTATAAAGGTAATTATAAAAATAGATCTGCTCTTTATCAAATCTGGATGCCAGCTGGATATAACTTCTTGTAATTAAAAAGTTACAGTGCATTTTGAAAAGGAATTTGTATCTTATGTATTGTTCCTGTGTGTTTATCTTACACAAAGCCTGGACAACAGGTGCAAATGGAGCCATCAAAGCCCTCTGAAGGTAGAAAATGTTTTGCTCAATATTAACAGTTTGCATGTTATTTGACTTTGAGTATAGAAGATAATATTGTTCGGCATAAATTATTGGATCTGCTTTAATTTTAAAATTTAAAAATATTGTTGAAACAAAAAAAAATATAATTAAAAAGATAAATATTGAAAACCTTTTTATTTTGAACCTTTTCATATTAAATTTTTTCATTTTTAATTTTAAAAAGACCTAAAATAAAAAAGATCATCGAAAAAATTATTATAAGATATTTTACTAAAGGGAAAGTTCCTATAGATAGATACCAATCTGATGGTATTATCTTAATCTGTTCAAGTACCCTAAAAAAAGAGTAAAGATAATTAAATAGTGCTGCAATGACAAGCATAAACATACTTTGATTCTTATGATTTCTTTCCCAGAACATTATAGCACTAAATGCAAGGATTACCCCAAAAAGCATATCTGAAATGACGAAAAGGGTCATATATTTTCCCAATTTTTATTAAATTAATCGGCTCAGATTAAACTAAATAAAGCTATTTTTTCTTCTTTTTTATTATAAATTAAAAGATATAAAAATACAATATTAATGATTTTTTTTATCAGGTAGCAACCTTAACAAAAAATTGAAAATTTCTTCTGGTATTTTTATTGGAAAAACATATGGTTTATTTCTATCTTTATCGAGGGTTTTTTCATCTGTATTCTTTTCATAGATATATGGACCGATCACATCACAATCTTTTCTGCTTAATATCAGTTTTAAATATCTTAAAAGTACAGTATAGTTATAAGTTGAAATAATTCTTCTTAGATTAGAAAAAATTAGATCGATTCCAAAAGGGTTAAAGTATGGCTGTTGATTTATTTCAGATATCTTGATATTACCTATATTTTCTTTATTTACAATATAGATATTCTTCCCAATCCCAAGAGAAAGATTATCTCCAAATAGATAAATATCAAAAATTTGTTGGTTTGCTCTTTTCTGAGGCAAAAATCCAGATAAAAATGGATAAACCCTGAAATCCGAAAAACTTCCATCTAAAACAACAAAATTTCCATTTTGTTTTATTAAATTAATTAGATAAATCCATGTCTTTTGAATTAAAGTAAATCTTTCAATTATTTTTGAATTATTATTTAAAGAAGAATAATATTTCTCAAAGTAAAAATTAAAAAGTGGTTGGTTAGCACTATTTATATTTTCAATATCATCCTTATTGTAAAGATAATAATCTTCAATTCTTTTAATTTGTTCTATCGAAAACCAGTAAGGATAGGTTTCAATAATATAAATTCCCTTATTCTTTTTGTCTATAAGACCTAAAATCTTCTCAAATGAATTAAATCGGTTTAATGCAATTGTATTTAGCTCATTCGATATAATAGATTTTTCAGAAAAAGAGAATGGATTTATGCAGGATAGCTTTTCTTCTGAGCAAAGATAATATATTTCATTTAATTTTATGTAATCTTTAATTTTCGAAATAATGGATTTTATAAAAAGATAACCATAATTATCGAAATAAAAATTTAAAAATTCCGGGTTTTCAAAGATATCGAGATCTTTTGAATAGGTTGTAAAAGGTCTTATAAGCCTTTCTGAATATATTGATTGAAATATTTTCTTAACATCTGGTTCAGAATTGTAATTTTTTAAGATTCTATAGTCTTTGTAAAAAGCACTATTGAATAGATTAAATCCTTTTGAAAAATAATTTTTAATGAATGTGCTGCTTCTACTTTCAAAAAAACCAAATATTGAATTATAAGAATAAGGGAAAAATTGTTTTTTCCCGGAATTTGACCAGAATACGCAATTTTTCCCCTTTTTTATTTTTCGCACTTAAAATCCTTGAAACTAAAAAGTAAATTCTTCTTTACAAAGTAGTTCGCATAAATTTACGCTTGCGTTATAATCTTCGATATCGCAAACCTCATTTGCGCTATGCACATATCTTGTAGGAATTGAAATAGTTCCTGCTATTATACCACCTTTTGTCTGCTGAATTGCCATGGCATCTGTTGCGCCCATAGTCAAAATTTCTTTTTGATATTTTACTTTATTCTTTTCACAAAGAGATACAAGATGATCTACAAGTTTTTTAGCGACTATAATTCCTCTATCCATCACTTTTATAGCTGTTCCTTTGCTTACCGATACCGAAGATGCGAAATCGCATTCGGGTGTATCAGAAGAAAGGGTAACATCGAGTGCTATACCTACATCTGGTTCAACAGAATATGCGCTTGTTTTGGCTCCCCTTACTCCAACTTCTTCCTGAGATGTAAAGACATAATAAATATCATGATATGGTTTATCAACTTTATCAATAAGTTGCACAAGCACAGCACAGCCAATTCTATCATCAAGATAAGATGAAAAAAGCTTTCCATTTTGCTCAAAAGGATTATTAAACATTATAGCTGTCATTCCTATTTCAATATTTTTTTCTGCTTCCTCTTTACTTGAAGCGCCTATATCTATGAAAAATTTCTTCTCTGCTGGGGTTTTGAAATCATCTTCTTTTTCAATGCCTATAACTCCCCTAATCCCATTTTCAAAAACTACCTGCTTTGACACTATTCTATATGATGGTTGATAACCAATAGAAGAAAACCTTAAAAATCCATTTTTATCTATATGGGTAACTATAAAACCTATTGCATCCATATGTGCTGCGAACATCAGCTTTTTCTTGTTTTTACCATAACCTTTTTTGTAGCATATCAAACTTCCATTAACATCTACTTCAACAGAATCTACTTTAGGCTTAACATATTTTTCAATAGAATTCCTTATCTTATCTTCTCTACCGGATGTACCAAATTCTGTAAAAATAAAACCATATTTTTCAAGCATATGTTTCTCCTATTTTATTTTTTTTAATTTTCTATGTTAAAAATTTTTAAAGCTTAAAATTGTTGGCTTCTTTCACTATTGCGATTGCAAGTTTTATATAATTTTCATAATCATCTTTATGAATAATCGACCAGGGAGCGTGAATATATCTTACCGGAACAGAAAGTGTTATTGATGCGACACCCTTTTGAGTCAATGATATTGCACCACTATCCGTACCACCAGTTACAGTTCTTTTAAATTGAAATGGTATATTATTTTTTTTAGCAACAGAAATCGCAAAATCAAGCAATTTTCTATTAGCTATTGAAGAATTGTCCATTATTGTAAATGCTGGACCCTTACCAAGTTCTGTGGAAGGAGAATAGGTTTTTTCAAGTTCTCTGTCAGAACAGGTTGTACCTTCAAGATTCAGGTTAAAATGAATATTCTCAACATCAAAGGCACAGACATAACCCCCTCTTAATCCAACTTCTTCAGAAACATTATAACTTGCATATAAAGAGAGATCATATGGACCAGCGAGCAATGTTTCTGTTATTGCACAACAACCTGCTCTATCATCAAAAGCCTTACCAAAAAGATAATCCCCCTGTTTAAAAAATTTTGATCTGAAATAAATATAATCTGTAGGCTCTATCCCCGAAACCTCATTTTTAGATGAAGCTCCGATATCGATATACATATCTTTAATCTCATCGGCAGTTGAAAGCTCATTTGGACTTGAAAAATGAAGAGTCTTTATGGCAATAGCCCCTGCAATCTTCTTGCTTCCAATTATAACCTCTGTGGCTGGCAAGATTTTTGGTATAAATCCACCTATAGCCGAAAATTTTATTAAACCATTTTCTTCAATATCTCTTACCATCAATGAGACTTCATCCATATGAGCAGTTAATAAAACATTTTTCTTGTTTTTACCTTCTAGTTTAGCTATAAGATTACCGATAGGATTTATTTCAATATCTTTAACCTTTTCTTTTATATCTTTTTTTATCTGCTCAACTATATCTTTTTCATCGCCACTACCGGCATTTATATTTGAATATTTTTCGAGTCTATCTATCATCTTTCTTCTCCTGCTGCTTTGCTAGTAGTTCTTCTGAAATCCCAATATTAAAGTAAAGTTTAGCCGCTCTATAAAGATCTTTCATATTTATTATTTCAACCTGCGAATGCATATATCTTAAAGGTATTCCTATAAGAGCGGTTCTTACTCCTTTTCTTGTAATTTGAATTATAGCTGCATCAGTTCCAGCTGGTCTTGGTTCAATCTCAAATTGGAATGGTATATCCTCTCTTTCGGCTATCTCTTTTATCTTTTTGACAAAAGAAGGTGTATGACCTGGTCCGAAGGAAATAGTAGGACCTTTTCCACAAGAAACTTTCAAAGGATTACCAACAGGATCGCCAAAAGTAACATCGCAACTTATCGAATAATCTGGATCTATTGCATAAGCCGCTACTTTTGCCCCTCTTAGTCCAACTTCTTCTTGCACGGAAAAAGAAAAATATATGTCATGATATGGCTGGGCATTTGAGAGTAGATTGGCAGCCATATATAAGACTATAGCACCAGCTTTATCATCAAAACCAGCAGATATATATGATGAACCAACCAATTTCTTTGGTTCATAGTCTATTAAACCAACATCACCGATAGATACTATTTTTTCAATTTCTTCTTTGTTATAGCCACAATCAATAAAGAGTTTGTCTATTGGATCAATTTTTTTTATCTCTTCGGACGACATAAGATGAGGTGGCTTTGTTCCTATAATGCCAAAAATTTCTTTCTTACCAAAAATTTTTATTCTTTTACCAGGTAAGGCTTTTTTGTTTATACCACCAATATTTGTGAAACGAAGTATTCCGTTTTCTTCAATTTTGGTAATCATTATACCTATCTGGTCATAGTGAGTTTCAAAAAGCAATTTTGCCTTTTTCTTTCCATAACCCTTTTTAAAAGCTATAACATTTCCCATTACATCGATTTCTACTTTATCACATAAAGGTTTCATGGATTTCTCAATGAATTTAGCCGCTTTCTCTTCAAAACCAGTTATAGCTGGAATCTTTAAAAGTTCCATTGCAAAAGCTTCAAATCGCTCCACCCGATTCCTCCTTATTTTTTATACTTAAAAATATAGTAACAAAAGTATGTAAAATGTCCAATGGAATTTAATTAATGTTTCAAAAGCAAAACTAAAACAAGAATTAGATTAAATTTCTAACTTTTATATTATTAATTTTTATAAATATAAATATTATTTTCACCATTTGCCACAGCTACAATAACTTTACAGTCTGATGATACAACAATACTTTCCCATTCTCTTTCCCCAGCTTTAATTTCTAGCATCCAGGTTTGTCCAGCATCTTTAGTTATATAAATATATCCAATAAATCCGACTAAGATAAAATCATCATAAACAGCTGCTAGTTTTGTTCCATCTGATGACATTGCTATACTTTTCCAAGATCCATATCCTGCACCAATTGCTTCTTCCCATGTTAACCCTCTATCTTTAGATATATAAACATATCCAAAATATTCAGCAGCTACCAGGATTTTTCCATCTGCTGATGAAGCCATACAATTCCAGTCTGAATAAGATATAGCCCCTGGAACTTTTACTTCAAGCCAGGGTGTTTTATCAATAGAAATAAAGCTATTTGTACACTCAGTATCAAT
The DNA here is from genome assembly GCA_020722965.1 of Brachyspira murdochii. Taxonomy (GTDB): domain Bacteria; phylum Spirochaetota; class JAAYUW01; order JAAYUW01; family JAAYUW01; genus Exilispira. The sequence continues at coordinate 76,372 of DYJT01000005.1, forward strand.
CCAACAGTTATAAGCATTAATACTTAATAATAAGAGAATAATAAAAAAAGCAATTTTCTTTTTCATATTCCCTCTTAATATTAAACTTTTTCAAAATAATTTTTTTTATATCGAAATTTGATTTTAATAATTAAATATGTTTAAAGTACATTTTTATATGTTAGCTCAAAAATAAAATTTTTCTATCTTTCATTCATTTTCAGTAGTTTCATTATAAATTAAAAATTTACTCGAATAGATTATCTTCTTAATAATTTTATATCGATTCTTATTAAATTGTTCATCTATAAATCTATAAAAGAAATCTAATTCATTAAAAAATTTCACTTTACCAGTAATTTCATAATAGTATTTATAGATATTTATTAGATATTGGTAAAATTCGTAGGTAATCTTTTCTTCCTCAAATATTTCTAATGATTTATAGATCCTGTCAAAATATTCTTTTTGCTCAATTTCAAGCTTTTTAATAAAGTAATAGGATGCAAATTCCGAATAAATCTCTTTGATATTTTCTGTATTTATTTTTATAAAGGATGAGAAAAAGGAATTCAATTTAATAGGATTATCTATTCTATCTATTTTTGGTGCAACGAAATATTCTTTATTTATTTTGTCATCTTTTTTAGTATATGAGTTAGACTTATCTTCATAATTTGATTTATTCAAATATTGATTAAAAAGTGTTTTAAAAAATAATCTTGTAAAATTGTAGTAGTTTTTTATCAAAGAGTAACTAATTGCAATATAGCCATTTTTATCAAAGGAAATCAGATCTTCTGTAAAATCAAAATTCAAATCAAGATTTTCATATTTATAGATCTTCGGGACAAAATCGATAAATACCCTATAATTAGATATGTTGTTTGTAGTTGTATTTGCATTATCTTTGTTTATAGTTTGAATAAAATATTTTAATAGAAAATTCAACTCGAGTTCGTCAAATTTTTTGTTTAGCTGATCGTTGAATTTAATATAAAAATCGTTTAATTTGTTTATTAATTAAACATCCTCATTATATAGTATAGATAGTTTTCAATAGAATCTTCAAATTTGAGATTGATTATTTGATCATTATTTTCAAAATTTAAGGTCCTTTTTGATGAAAGCAAATTTTCATTATACAACAAAAGCTCACTTACCATTCTAACATTATACAATTGATTTAAAGCCTTTATATCTAATTTATAATCTGCTTTATTTTTCTCGAAATATGAGATTAAAAAACCTTTAAGACCGCCATATTGAACATTGAATAAATCCCTGAATTCCAGCAGAATAGGGATTAAATCAGATTCTATTCTAACGATGTCAATATCTCTGTATCCAAATATTAGTTTATATATTAGATCAATATCTGCAAAAGAAAAAGAATAATTATCAAAGATTATTTCTCTTGTTGTATTAAAAATAATTGTATTTTCATCTGCTAGATTTTCATCAGTATTTGAAAAACTACTAAATGAAAAAAGATATAATGCTAAAAAAACCAAAAATAATATAAAATAAGATTTAATTGTTTTGCTTCTCATAGTTAATTCCATATTTAAAATTATTTTATCATAAAAAACTAATCCCGAAGAAAATCAATGAAATATCTTAATGCCCTATGAATTTTTTTTAATATCATATCTTTGTTTTTATAGATTTCGTAATACAAAAATTCATAGAGGTTCTTCTTTATAATCTCTTTGGTATCATTGTTTGGATTTGAAAAATATGAGATTGTTTCCATATCTACATCTGGGTCGCAACCCTGGATATAAAAGATTTTATCGATATTATTTTTCTTCCCATATTCTTTATATAGTTCAAGAAATAAAATATAAATTTGCATCACAAAATCTGTTCTATCAAAGCTTACTTAAATATAAAGATCTTTTTTCAGAATCATTATCAAAGTGAGGAATCTCATTAAAAATCTCTTCATACATCAATTTATTTGTAATTTCTAATGAGGTAAACTTGGCATCAAATTCGGCGAAAATATATTTTCCGCTGGAATGAAAACTATTTAAAAACTTATTCCAACCAGATAAATCAGAAATCCTGTTTGGTAAATTATATGTAAAATACCTCCTTTCACTATCCTGGATTGAGGAATAATGCTCTTCGATTAACCAATTACTCTTTTGTTGAAAAAAATGTGTTAATTCATGGAAAAACATAGGTATTACATATGCTTTGTTTTTCAAAGATAAAAAAGAAAATGTAAAAGTATTCATATTGGTAAAAGCGAAAAGCTCACCTTTATAAAATTTATCAATGTCTGGAAGGGTCTTTTGATAAGGTTCTTTTAAAAAATAAACAGCCTCTAGAAAATCAAAGAGAATTATTATATTTTTTTGAGGTTTTATATTAAAATATTGGCAGTAAATATTAAAATATTCTTCAAATTTGCTTTTTGAAACCAGGCTTGATACATGCTCATTATACTTACTAAAGAAAGATTTGAATCTATCGATATTCAAAAGTAACTTACAAAAATATGTTATTGGTATGAATAGAGAATGTAAATATTGAACCTCGAATATTTGTTTTAAGGGAAATTTGATTATTAAACCATCGTTTGTTTTTGCGGTAAAATCATTTTCAGCCTTAAAAACCAGATAATCGAATGCTCTTGAAGAGGCATTGCCAATATTACCATACAATATTACCTTGAATCTATTTTTAATGTACTGATCATCATCGAGTTTGTTATGGTTAAATGAATAATAGGCTTTATAATTTCTCAAACTTTTAGCAAAATTATACTTAAAAGCTTGAAATTGAGCATTTATAAGAGTCTCATAGGTTTTTCTCAATTCATCATATTCTTTCTGTAAATCTTCAAAGGGTATTTTCTCTTCAGAATTTTTAAAGTTTATATTGCCTTTAACTTGACAAGCATTTTTGTAATGTTTGAATATGTTTAGCACCTTTGGAGATTTGTAAAATGAGTGATAAAAAGAAATTCATTATCAAAATTAAAAAATCTAATAATACTTTAAATAATACTGATGAGGGGAATAAGATACTTTCTAAAAATATGGATTCTATAGAATTAAATGATAATTATAATGAAAATAAAAATGAAAATAAAAAGAAGATAAATAAAATTAAAGATTCTATCGAGATAGACCTGAGTAAGTTAGAAAAGAAAGAAGAAACAGTTAATAAAACAGTTAAAGAAAAAAAAATAGTTAAAACAGATACAGTTAAAGAAGAAAAAACAGTCAAAGAAGACGAAGAAATAGTTAAAGGGAAGAAGAAGACAAGAAAAAAAGTCAGCTCAAAAGAAGAAGCTTTTTCGATTCAGTATAAGATGCCAGATATTGATTTTGTCGATTTGATAGCCAGTAGATTATCCTTAAAAAGATTTCAAGTCGAAAACACGATAAAACTACTTGATGATGAAAACACTGTACCATTTATTGCAAGATATAGAAAAGAGATGACAGGTTCTTTAGACGAAGTTCAGATAAGAAATATCGAAAAACAGATAAACTATGAAAGAAATCTTTATCAGAGAAAAGGTGAAGTCTTAAGTTCAATACTCTCACAGGACAAACTTACACAAGAGCTTGAAAAAAAGATTTTAAGTTCTGAAAAACTTTCAGAAGTCGAAGAACTATATCTACCTTATAAACCCAAAAGAAAAACAAGAGCTGCTAAAGCCATTGAAAAAGGACTTGCTCCTCTTGCTCAGATTATTAAGATAAACGATAATCCTCAGTTACAAGCTCAAAAATTTATCGATTTACAAAAGGGAGTCGCAAATGTCGAAGAAGCTCTTTCTGGTGCCATGGATATAATTGCCGAGGAATTTGCCGAATTTTTCGAAGTCAGAACTATGCTTCGTCAGATAGTTTTAACTAGCGGAAAATTCGAGGTAAAGAAGAAAAACCCGGAAGAAAAAGATGAATTCGATATGTACAAAGACTATACAGAACCCGTTAAAACCATCAAGAATCATAGGATTCTTGCTATAAATAGAGGAGAATCAAAGGATAAACTTAATGTAAAAATAACGATAGATGATGATTCTTCTTTTAAAATGCTTTACGATCTTTTTATAGAAAAGAATAAATGTATCGATAATGAATACCTTAAAATTGCCACTGAAGATGGATATAAAAGGTTACTACTGCCTTCAATAATTTCTGATATCAGACAGGACCTTACAGATAAAGCAGAGAAAGAGGCGATCAATGTTTTTGCGAAAAATCTTTATAATCTTTTACTAACACCACCACTTAAAAATAGAAGAATTCTCGCCATTGATCCAGGAATAAGAACAGGCTCAAAAATCGCTATTCTCGATGAATTTGGAAATTTCCTTGATGATACCAAAATATATCAAGAAAATATTGAAGAGTCGATGCAGACTCTTGAGAAATTGGTTAAAAAATATAAAATAGAACTTATTGCCATAGGTAATGGTACTGCTTCTCGTGATGTAGAAAGACTTGTTGGAAATACAATTAAAGAAAAAAATTTAAAATGTAAGTTTTTAATAGTGCCAGAAACCGGTGCATCTGTTTATTCTGCTTCTGATATTGCAAGAGAAGAATTTCCAGATTTAGATGTTACTGTTAGAGGAGCGATCTCAATAGGCAGAAGAGTTTTAGATCCATTGACTGAATATGTCAAGATCGACCCTAAATCACTCGGGGTTGGACAATACCAGCATGATGTTAATCAAAGGGAATTAACAAAAACTTTAGATGAAATTGTCGAAGATGCCGTAAATAAAGTTGGTGTTTTTTTAAATACAGCATCGATCCCACTTTTAAAGCATATAAGTGGCATTTCAGATAAAGTGGCTAAAAATATCTTTGAATATAGAAAGAATCATGGACCTTTCCAAAGTAGGTTCGACCTTTTAAAAGTTCCAGGAGTCGGTGAAAAAGTTTTTACCCAAGCAGCTGGCTTTTTAAGGATTCCTGAGTCAAAAAATAAACTCGATAACAGCTGGATTCATCCTGAATCTTACCCAATAGCAGAAGAACTTCTTAAAATTATCGAATCTGGTAAGGAGTTGAAAGAAGAAATAGCCATTGAGATAGCCAAAAAATATGGAAAAAATAAGGAAACTATTAAAGATATTCTTGAAGATTTCAAAAGACCAGGAAGAGATCCAAGAGAGGATATTGAGGCACCTATATTGAAATCAGATATACTTTCTATTGAAGATTTAAAAGAAGGTATGATATTAAAAGGAACAGTTCGAAATGTCACGGATTTTGGTGCATTTGTGGATATAGGTATTAAACATGATGGACTTGTTCATATATCAGAACTATCAGATAATTTTGTCGATAACCCATTAAATGTAGTTCAAGTCGGTCAGATAGTCGAAGTTAGAGTGATAGAGATAGACAAAGAAAGATCAAGAGTATCACTTTCGATGAAGAAAGATGCTTCAAAAACTGCAGTTTCTCCATCTACAAAAAATGCTAAACCCAATAATTTTAATAAGGATTCCGATAAAAATTATACACAAGATAAAAGGGATCAAAAATCTACATTTGGTGACTTATTCAAAAAATTATGAATATTTTATATATACCTTCATGGTTTGTTAGCAGAAAAAGACCTAATAATGGAATTTATTTTTACGAACAAGCCATAGCTCTTTCAAAAATATGCGACAAGCTTTTTGTTGTTTATCCTGCTGAAATAGAGTTTAAAAGAAAATTTTTAAAAGATGAAAAGAATATCTATTTTTTCCCATTCCCAAAAATACATTATAAAAAAACATATTTCTTTAATTTCTTCTTGAACTATTTTATTAAAAAGATTCACAGAAAATATGGAAAAATAGATTTAATCCATGCCCAGTCATTTTTATGGGCAGGTATTGAATCTTCCAAAATAGTTAAAAAATACAATATTCCACTTATTATTACCGAACATCATTCGAGATTTCTTGTTGGTAAAGAAGATGAAAAAATTAAAAACTTAATTGTTAAAACTTTAAATGTTGCTTCAAAGGTAATTTTTGTTAGTTCTGCATTGAGTAAAAGTTTTATAAATCAATTTTTTAAATATTTAAAAGATGAAAATTCTTATTTATCCAAATTCATAACTATACCAAATTCATTAAGGGATGATTTTTTTGAATTAAAATTTAAAAATAAAAATCAAAATGATTTACTAGTAAAAAATAGAATATCTAACCATAGATTCATATTTTCAAGCATAAGTAATTTAAAAGAAACAAAAGGGATCGATTTTCTTTTAAGAAGTTTTAATAAGGCTTTCAAAAATACACCTTATATTCAGGATACCTATCTTCTCATTGGAGGAGAAGGTCCTGAAAGGAAAAAGATTGAAAAACAGATTATTGAATTAAATCTACAGGACAATATAAGACTTCTTGGACAATTAAATAGATTGGAAGTCGAGCAATTACTTGAAAGTACAAGTTGCTTTCTTCTCGCAAGTAAATTTGAGACCTTTGGTATAGTCATCATAGAAGCCCTGGCTAAGGGAGTGCCTGTAATTACAACTGACTCGGGTGGTCCAGCCGATATAATAAACGAAGACTGTGGAATTATTGTAAAAGAAAGAGATGTTGAAATCTTTGCAGATGCTATTTTTTATGTTTATAATAACCCAAATAGGTATAATAAAACAAAAATAAGGCAATTTGCTTTTGAAAACTTCAGCGAAACCGCCTTCTGTGATAAATACAAAAAAATCTATGAAGATCTGATTGATGCTGGATTAGTCTAATCTACAACTGTAACAGAGATATCATTAATAAGTTTGCTTATATCAAAATCAATATCGATATGAACATTTTCAAGCTTATCTTTTGCATTTAAATAAAGGATAGTAGCTGGTTGAAATCCATTAAATTTAGTGGCAGACATTATGCTGTAAGCTCCAATATCTGTAGAAAAGATCTTGTCACCAATCGATATATCGACTGGAAGCATTACATTTTCTGCAATTATGTCTATCGAATCACAGGTAGGACCGGCAATTGTATATGGGATAAGTTTACCAACATATTGATCGTTATAGTATTTTTTATCTAGAGGAAAAAAGGCAAATTTCGCGTGATCGTAAATTACCCCAGAATAACAACCATAAACCCCATCATTTAAAAATAACCAGTTTACACCATCTCTTTGTTTCTTCCCTATAATCATGCTTATAAGTGTGCCAGCTGCTGCAGAAATTATCCTTCCAGGTTCAGCATATAATTTAATACCAGGAATATCATAATTATGAATAATCTCTTGCAGTGATTTAAAAAATGGTTCGAGATTATCTACCCCTGTCCCTTTCTCTGTATCGACTGGAAATCCGCCACCTATGTCAATCAGTGAAAGTTCGATATCGTAGTCTTTTTTTACTTTTTTTAGTATGGTCATGCAATCCTCTAAACTTCTTCTATAATTTTCAACAACATAAGATTGTGTCCCAACATGAAATGCAAGACCAGCCGGGTTTAATCCAAGATCATATGCTTTTTTAATAAGATTTGGAGCTTCCTTTACAGTGCAACCAAATTTTAATGATAAATCTGTTTGCACATCTTGAGAGTAGGTCTTAATTCTCAAAACAGCCTTTGGTGTAAAAGAATGATTGTATTTCTTTTTAAAATTATAAATTTTTTCAAGTTCTGCTTCATTATCGAATGTATAACTATCTACTCTTTTTTTGAACATAAAATCAAGAGATTGCTCATTTTTAATAGGGTTTGCAAGAATCATTCTGCTTCCAGGTATTTTAAGCCTTGATAGCAAACTTATCTCACCCGCTGAGGCAACATCGAAGCAGACATTTTCATCTTTGAGCATATCGAGTATCCATGTATCTGCATTTGATTTTATGGCGTAATGAATGAAAATTTCTGGTAGGTATTTCCTGAAATAATTCAAAGATTTCCTAATCTCGGATTCCTGCAAGATTAAAAAAGGAGTGGGATGTTTTGATATTAGCTTTTCAATGATCTCTCTTTTTTTTAAGATTCTGTTGTTTTTATCCTTGGCGATAATCTCAAGGTAAGATAGGCTAGGCTTGTACATTGTTTTAATTTTCCCCCATAAAATTAATATAAAGAAACTATATTACTCAATAAAAATTAACTATAATTTTTTCAATATCTGTCAATAAATATTTTTAAAATATTTTTTTAGTCTTGACTAAAATCTATGATTTTACACTATATAAAAAACGGAATCTTTATGTTAAATGATAATTACCTTACCCCCAGTCTTGAAGATTATCTTTTAGCTGTAAATAAATTAATCAAAGAAAAAAATGATGTCAGATTAAAAGATATTTCACGGCTTATCGGTGTTTCGAGTGCATTTGCAAATTCCGCAATTTCTCAACTTGTTGAGAAAGGTTATTTACAACATGCTCCATATGGATATATAGAAATTACTCCTTTGGGGATAGCCTATGCCGAAGAAATTTACAACAGAAGAAATGTAATAACAGAGTTTTTTGAAAAATTCACAAATGTAAATAATGCAGAATTGGAAAAAATTGTCTGTAAAATAGAACATTACCTTTCCCCCTTTATCAATGATTTCCAAATTATACTTAAGTTTTTTGAAGAAAACATTGATTGTTATAATAAAATTAAGAACTTCGTAAATTCTCAAAATAATAACCTCAATAAAGTAAAAGACTATCGAAAGATAATAAATTCTAACTTTGATAAGGGAATTTTACCATTATCTTCTGCAAAGATTGGAAAATATAAGTTGGTTTATTTCAGAGGACATAGAATAGAATTAAGATTGAAGCAAATGGGAATTCTGCCGGGTGATGAAATAGAGGTTCTTTCAAATCAATCAGGACAGGTTTTGATAGCAAAAGATGTACTTAGAATAGGACTTGGCCGTGGTGCTGCTTATCATATTAAAGTTAAAAGTTTATAGTTAAAACTAACAAAGAAGGCATCAATGCAAAGCAAAATAGAGAAAAAGATAGCGATACTGGGAAACCCAAATTCTGGGAAGACGACTTTATTCAATCTTCTTACCGGCTCTAACCAGAGGACAGGAAATTGGTCTGGTGTTACAGTTGAAAAGATCGAGGGCAAATTTGAGACAAAAAATTTTAATGTAACTATAGTTGATCTACCTGGTTTATGGGGTTTTTATTCCGATTCAATAGATGAAACTATAGCCAAAAGATTTTTACTGGAAGAAGATATCGATTTAATCCTCGTCATAATCGATGGAACCATGCTTGAAAGAAGCCTCATCCTGGCATTATCGATTCTCGATAGGAAAATACCTGCTGTTTTGGCTATAAATATGTGCGATGAGCTTGAAGATTACGGGATTAAAGTCTTTCCTGAAAAATTATCAGAATTCCTCCCTATTAATGCCTGCCTAATAAGTGCATTGAAGGGGATTGGAATTGAAAAACTCCTTGATACAATAGATAATGTATTATTAAACAAAGATAACAAGATAAATGAATATAATGTTTACAATAGAAATTATAATATTTTACCAGAAGATTTTCATTACCAGGTAAATATTATATATGAAAAACTTAAAGAATTTTTGCCCAATTTTTCAAATGAAAAACTCTGGTTCAGTTCAGTTTTATTTTTATGTATGGATCAAGTCGCTTATGATATTTTACCATTAAAAGTCGAGCAAAAGCTTTATGTTTCCGCACTTTCCAAGCAGGCGGCATCTGAACTTGCACTTAAGTATAAACAGGACCCTGTAAATATACTCTTAGATTTTAGATACAGTAAAGCAAAGGCATTGACAAACGAGATTTCAAAAAAGAAAGAAACAGGTTTAACGAGATTTAGCTTTTCTGATTCTATTGATAGGATATTAACATCAAGATTTTGGGGTCTATTAGTATTTTTCCTCGCTTTATTTTTACTTTTTCAGTTAACTTTTACTCTTAGTAAACCTCTTTCGAATCTGATAGTAAAGGGATTCGACACATTGAGCGGTTTAATTGAAACTATTGAAACCAAAGGTGAATTTTTACAGATTATAAAATCACTTATATTAAATGGCTTAATACCACCAATCAGCGCCGTTGGCTCATTTATTCCGGTTATCGCAATACTATTTTTTTTAATAGCCTTGCTTGAAGATTCTGGATATATGGCAAGAGCTTCTTTTATGTCTGATAAACTCATGCATCTTGCGGGATTACATGGTAAATCTTTTATTCCTTTAATACTTGGATTTGGTTGCAATGTCCCTGCAATAATGGCCACCAGAACTTTAGAAACACCAAAAGATAGAATTATAACAACATTAATTACTCCACTTATCTCATGTTCTGCAAGATTACCAATCTATCTTCTTTTTATTTCTATATTTTTCCCAAAATATCCTGCTTTAGTAGCTTTTTCGCTCTATTTAATTGGCTTAATTTTATCTTTGGTTATTGGAAGAATATTAAAAAATCTTTTTTTTAAGCATGAAGAGGTAACACTCTTAATTGATCTTCCGCCTTATAGAACTCCATCAATAAAAAATGCAACACGTTTAATGCTTATCCGAGTTAACGATTTTATAAAAAGAATCATATTTTTTATAATGGCTGCTTCCCTTATACTATTTTTCCTCGCTTACTTTCCCGATAAAACAAATTACGGCAGCGATAAAAGTATAATTGGTATTATTGCTAAAATCTTTGCACCGATATTGAAACCACTTGGATTTGGTTACTGGCAGGTTTTAGTCTCTTTAATATTTGGCTTTATTGGTAAGGAAATTGTCGTTGGATCTCTTGCAACTCTTTTACCGGTTGTAAATGGGGTAGATTTTCCCCAAAATCTTGCATTACTCTTTAATCCTGCCTCTGCATATGCTTTTTTGATCTTTATATTACTCTATGTGCCATGTATTGCGACTGTTGCTACTATAAGAAAAGAGATTGGAAACAAATGGATGTGGATTTCCATTATATATCAGACAACTTTAGCGTATATTTTGGCCTTTTTGGTCTATAATATCGGAAAACTATTTTTATAAAACAAGAACCGCGCCATCTTTATTGATATTTACTCTTTTCAATAACCAGGTAATCTTCTTTTTTTCTTTTATAAGATTGAAAAATCGCTGCATATTTTCTTCAAAGTTAGTTTTATAAAAATCCGATGAATAATTTTTTGTTATAGCAATAACTGTGCTTCCAGAACCACTTATAAATGTCGCTAATGCACCAGATTCCTTAGCATTTGCTATAATTTCATCATAATCAGCAATCAAATTTTTTCTATAAACCTGATGAAGTCTATCTTCAAAAGCAAACTTAAAAAGGTTATAATCATTATTTATTAGAGATGTAAATAATAGAGCCAATCTTGAAAGGTTAAATATAGCATCTTTGAATTCAACATTTTTGGGTAGAATCTTTCTTGCCGTCTCTGTTTTTACTTCAAAGTCCGGGATCAATAAATAGAATGTAAATTTATCGAAAAAACTATAATCAACTAAAATTTTTTCAGAGTAAATTCTTTTATCTTCGGTATCGATACATGAAGCAGTCATCCCCCCAAGCAATGCTGCAGAAATGTTATCGGGATGCCCTTCGCATTCTACACCAATTTCAATGAGTCTATTTGTGGATAATTTTTTGTTTCCATAATTTGAATAAAGAAATTCATTGGCAAAGATCATTCCTGCAGCGACACATGCTGCACTGCTTCCAAGCCCTCTCGCAATTGGTATTTCACTTTTAATATTAATGGATATTTTATCTTTATTTTTAACCCAGAGATTGTCATCATATAGATCAAAAATCCTTTTGATCCCTTTCACTACAAGATTTTCTTCATTACAATAAATTTGTGGACAACCTTCTATATTAAACTTATTTGAGTCGGTATTGAATTCGACCTCAAGAAAAATATCAAGTGCAATACCAAGAACATCAAATCCAGATGCTATATTAGATGTCGTCGCTGGAACTATTATCTTCATAATCCCTCATATACTTTAATTACAATCTTTTAATTAAAAAACATAAAAAAGAAATTGATTGTCTATTTACAATATCTACAGGATATCCTCTATTAAATCTTTTACCTTTTCCTTTTTTAAGGTAATTTTATGTAAAATTGGTTTATTTTTCAACTCGCTTATTGCACTCGGAACCTTTATTCCAACCTTCTGTGAAAGCAAAAATGCCAGTTCTAAATCGTTAAAACGATTTATTGCGAAGGAAAAACCACCAATAGCACTTAAAATAGCCTTTGGGAACTTAAAAGGACTCGCAGTCGAAACTATTATTGTCTTATTTCCTTTCGATTTCAGGCAATTTAAATCTTCACAAAATCTATTGAAATCTTCGTAAACTTTATATGCGACGGCTGTATGGGGGTCCATTAGATAATTGTAATTATTATAAACCCTATTTATAGCCGAAATTGTCTGAATATCATCTGCATAAGATGAGAAAAAGCCATCTATTTTATTAAAAATCTCCTTGGTCAATATAAATTTACCCTTTTTTAGGTTTTGCTTATACTCAACTATTATTTCACTATCTTCAGAGGAGATATCATATAAAAATCTTTCAAAATTACTAGGAACAATTATATCCATCGAAGGAGATGTTGTCTTTAAAAGATCTCTTTTAAAATCAAGTTCCCCTGTAGTAAAAAATTGATAAAGGATATTATTCTGGTTTGAGGCGCAAAGAATCGTATTTATAGGTAATCCCATCTTCTTAGAGTAATAGCAAGCCAGAATATTACCGAAATTACCAGTAGGAACAACAAAATTTACCTTTTCATCCTCTTTAATAGCTTTCTTTTCAAGAAGTTTTAAGTAGCTGTAAAAATAATAGATAATCTGGGGGATTAACCTTCCAATGTTTATAGAATTTGCCGAAGTAAAGACAAATCCCTTATCCTTCATCTTTTGTATAAATTCTTTATCGCTAAAAATTTCTTTTGCAATCCTTTGAGCATCATCGAAATTTCCATCGATTGCAAAAACATGGATATTTTTACCGATAGATGTTGTCATCTGAAGCATCTGTAGATAGCTAACATTCTCAGCAGGGTATAAAATAATTACTTCAAATGGTTCCAAATCGGAAAATGCCTCAAGAACCGCTTTCCCTGTATCTCCAGAAGTGGCGGTTAAAATAACAATTTTTTCCTTGATCCCCTCTTTTTCGGCTGAATATTTTAACAAATAGGGAAAAATTGCGAGGGCAAAATCTTTAAATGCCAATGTTTTGCCATGATAAAGCTCTAAAAAATAAACAGGATTTAAATCTTTAATCTGTGCGATCTCCTGGGTTTCGAAATTTGTAGTATTATAGGCTTTTTCAATAAAATTAACTAAATCGCTGTCTTCAAAATCAGAGAAGAATAATTTTAAAACTTCGAAAGCAATCTGCTGATAATTTTTAGTTAATAGTTCTTTATAATTTAAGTATGGTATATTCTGCGGGACAAAAAGGGATGAATCATCGGCAAGTCCTTTGGTAATGGCATAGGTTCCATTGACAAGATTGTTACTTAAAGTACTTTTGTATCTCATAATTATAACCTTTTTTAGTCAAAAGGAAGTCTTTAATTAAAAAAGTTAAATTAAAAGCTTATCGAAGTAGAAATTGTTAAGCTAAATTTTTCTGCTCCATATATTGTAAATTCCCTATTTTCCTCCCCACCAACATAGGCTATGGAATAACTAAATGGAAGTATATTCGGTAAGCTAAAAGAATGAGATAAAATTGCACGATAGGTATAATCTGTGAAATTCATTATAAATGTAAATGTTAAAGACATATATGAATTTATAAAATTGCTTTTATTTAGCCTCAAAAAACCATAGAACTTACCATTATATAAAAATCCACTTTTTTGAGATAATACTGCAAGATAGTAAATATTTTCGGATTTTATCGTATCATCTAATTCATATCCGTCTGAATTATAGAAAAAATCAAGTTCAAGAAAGTAGTCTTTCTTATCTCCAAATATCTTTGAAAGCCCTATTGTAAAAGAAAAAACTGGCTCATCTGTATATGAGAAAGTTGGCTTTAAAGTTTGTCCATCTAAGGTATAATCTACAACTTTTTCAAAATAACCACTGGCTGAAAAAGCGGCTTCCCCCGATATTCCAAACCCCAGTAAATATCCTGAAAAATCAAAACCAAACTTCGCATGCTGGTCTTTTGTTAAATAGGTTGTAAAAGCTATTTCAAAATCCTTTATAGTATAGTCTGCTCTAATTCCCAATGAAGTTGCACTTAAAAAATCTGTAATCTGGTGCTGGTTTGTAGGGGCAGTGTTGTAAAAATCAAAAAAGACGAAAAGGTTAAATTTTTTTATTGGAAGGTGAATCCTAACTCCATTTTTACCCTCTCTTGAATCAAGTGATTCTAATGGATTATATTTATTAAGATTAATAAAATCAGAAGGATTCCAGACAGTAGCAGCCCCCCAATGGATTACCTGCTTCCCAACTCTTATAAAAAGAATATTATTTATTGAAATATCAAAAAATATTTCGAGTAGATCAAATGAATCATTTAAATCTGCTATTGAATATTGATTGTTTTGATCTAAGTCGATTGTAGTATCGGAAAATAGTGCAAGACTATGAGAAAAGCTTTCAGAAACGAAAAATTTTGCATATGGGTCATATACTATGGATAAAAAACCGATACCACTAATAGACCAAACATTATAATATGTATCAAATTCCAATGGAAAATCAAATACAGAAGAAAATTGAAGTGTCCCACCGAATAAAACCTGTAGTTGTGAACTATTTTGTATACCTTGCGTAACAGTCTGATCAAAAGTGCCCTCATCAAAAACACTATCATCATCACTTTCTTGCGCGGATAAGGGTATTGAATTAACTAAAATCAAAGAAAATAAAGTAATCAAAATTATAAATATATTGAGTTTATTATTAATTTTCATTTTTTATCCCAAAATTATTTTATTCTTAATATAATTATTTTATTCTTATTCTATAACTTTATTGTTTAGACTGTTGCTCTAAAAATGCCTTTGTAAATACATAATCTGGTATTGGGGCAAAAGATAGGGTTGATTCGTCTACTGTAACCCATGTTCTACTACCCTCTATCTTATTTTCCGTCATAAATTTGGTTAAAAACATCTTCCCCCCCTTGATAGGAAGATATTTAACATAATAACTAACCTGCATCAGTGTTCCTGAGAGGGAAAATGCCTCCTGTTTTAATGTAAGATAATCTGAAGTGCGGATGTACAATTTTTGAATGGGGTATGAGACATCATTCTGTTTTGCCCTGAGTTCTATGACATAACAATCTGTTTTATTAACTACTGCATTTGCAAGTTTTTTGACATAGTATAACTCAAGAGTTTTTTTCTTTTCAAAATCCTCTGCTTTTGCATCTGTAGAACCAACATTTTCCTTTCTATTTTTATGAATAAACTCTCTTGTCGATGGCATATACATATAAAGATTATCTTCTAATCTAAGATAACCCTTGCCTTTTTCGCTTTCTGGTTCAAGAAATATTATCACAAATGCATTATCCTTATCTCGTTTATAATATCTTGCCTTATAAATTTTATCTGGTTCACCTTTTTTTTGTTGTAAAAAAAGTATTGTAGCAGTAACATCTGTATTTTCTATATTTGTGACGCTTTCCATCTTTTGAATAATGTCTTGTGCCTCTTTGTCGTTTTGATCCTGAAGGTTAGAAGCTAAAAAGATTAAAGAAAAAAATAGTATAAATAAAATAGTTAAAGTTAATTTATTTTTCATCGAATTCCTCCATTTTTTCAAATTTTATAGTTTGAATTTTTTTATTTTTTAATGTACAGCATTTAATGCATCAATAGGCTTAATCTTACCAGCATATCTAGATGGTAAATATGAAAATATAAATGAAAAAATAGATAAAGAAATAATAATGGTAATTATATCTAGTATTTTAGGAACTAAAACAAGACGACCATTATCAAAAAGAAAACTGATATTAACAGGTACATTAAAAGAGAGTATTTTACCAAAGAGAACTATTAAAAAAATTGAGATTAATATACCTATGATACTGAATAAAATTGCAAGAAAAATATTTTCATAGACATAAAGAAGAACAATCTTTTTAGAAGACATTCCAATTGTTCTCATAGTACCAATTTCTCTCATCTGATCGTTTATTGTCATCCTGATGTTGACATATAAAGAAATCGCAATAATTGCAAGCATTACAAGTGCCACTATATAGGCAAAGGTTCTGACACTATCTATCATCTGATTTAAAGTCGATAAAATCTCTTCAAGAGTAAAGATAGTATAATGACATTTAAGAATCTCACTTTCCTTAAAAAGCTTATTAGATTTCTGATTTGAGCCAAACCTGAAACCACCTTCTTCTCTTTTAATAGTTGGTTTTTCTACAAGACAGGTAGGTTCTTTAGAAAGTTCCTTTATTAAAAGTGCTCTTTTTGCATCTGCTTTTTCTATCGACTTTGTAAAGATAAGAAGAGATGATGCGGTATTTTCAGGATATAACATAATGTTTTTTAAATAATCAAAATTAGCATATATCATGTTCTGTGAAAAAGGGTTGGTATTTTTATATATCCCTTTTATTATAAATGTTGCTGTATTATATGCACCATATATGGTTTTTGTAGAGACTAAAAATTCATCATCTATCGAAAATTCAAAATAACTTGCCAGGTCTTCTGGTATCATTACTGCATTTTGCTCTTTTTCAAAATCTTCAAAACTTCCTTGAATAATTTTTAGTTGAGATTTTAAAGATTCTTTTTCTCTACCTATTTGCACTCCAGTTATTGAAGAAGATTTTGTAAAACCCTTATTGTAGATTCTACTGAACATAGAAATTCTGGGGAAAATTTCTACCCTTTCATCAAGAGTATTCTTTATGGCTTGTTCAATCCTTGTATAATCATAAATAACATCCAAAACTTTACCATTTTCCTTATATTGTCCAAATACATTTAGGTGCCCTACAAATGATTTTGAAAGATTATTTCCAAAGTTGATTACAACTCCATTTGTAAAGGCGAGAAGAAGCATCAATATTATCGTAACTATAGTATAGGTAATCCCAAGAGAAAATGTTCTTTTTTTATCCCTGAATATATTCCTGAATGCTATTTGAGGTATTACTGTATTCATATTTTACTCCAATTTTAAAGCTAATTTAAAGCTAAACTTTCTCAGACATAGCCTTAACTGGTGCAATAGCCGTTGCCAGTTTGATAGGATACCAGGTCGCAAGTATCGATATTATTAATATAAGCAGAAATCCCATTACAATCGATGAAAATGAAAAGATAAAATATAATCTACCACCACCAAACAAAACCTCTGCAATCATCTTAGGTATGACAAGTCCTTTTTGCTGAAAATATAGGACAAATGGCAGGCTTGTTATTACACCGGCTAAAAAACCGGTAAGGTTAACCATCAAAGATTCAGAAATAAACATCTTTCTAATAAATGATTTACTCGCTCCAATTGCACGCATAGTTCCAATCTCGAAATATCTTTCATTAACATTTATTATCAGAGTGTTCATTATGATTATTCCAACGATTATAAAGATAAGGGTCGTGGTTATTACTATAAAGATTTTCATAGCCTGTGAAATTTGATCAAGTCCACCAGAGGCTTCATTGTAAGGTACTACTTTATAAGAATACTCTTTACTATATTTTTCGAAATGTTTTAATGCATCATCAAGCTTTATTCCTTCTTTTAATTTCACGGCAATCATCGTGTATCCGCTTAATTTCTGCTCACTTAAATTTTCAAATTTGATCTCTTTAGTAAAATCAACATTGGCAGATTCAAATATATCTTCTTCTGTCTCACTATTTAAGGCTTTATCAAGATTAGATGAAGCATTTACAATCTCGAAACCGACAAAATTATATAGATTAGAATAGGTTTTCATGTCTATAAAACAGGTTCTACTTAGTACCCTTTTAAAAGCCTTATACTCGAAAATACCGACTATTGGTACCTTGATCGCATTAATACTACCATTTTGAGTAAAAGAAAGTATTGTTATCAGATCCCCAACCTTTAATTCTTTTTGATATCTCTTTTTATATCTTTCATATAGATCTTTTTCTAAAAGTAATCCACTTTCAAAGTAGTTGGTATCTTCTTCTTTCAAACCGAAAAAACTACCTTCAAGTATATTTACATTTTTAAAAACCTTTTGATACCGAAGAGGATCAATCGCATTAAATATTAAAAAAATTTCCTGTTCCTCTTCTTCGTTAACCTTTACTTTCAAATCCTCACCTACCTCTATGGTCGCTAAATTTTGAGTAAATGGGACAAAATCTCTTACAAAATCATCTTCTCTTAAAAATTTCTCAATCTTATCAATATCAGATATATTTTGTAAGGGAGAAATAAAAGAAAAGGGGGATGGTTTATCTTTAGATCTATCCGAATATATTATCAAATCACCAGTAAAGTTGTCTATAATCGCCTTTTTGGACCAATAGCTTGCCGCATCTACAAAAGACTGGCCAAAAACAATAAGAATTGTCCCAAAAAATACAAGAAAACAGATCGCTATCATCTTCCCTTTATGTCTTAAAATCGATCTATAGGCTATTTTTAAAAATTCCATAATTTTTCCTTGAATTACTTAATATTATACTTAATTTTAGGTAAAATTTAATCATTTACTATTTTCCCGTCATGAAGCCTGATGACCCTTTGAGCGTGTTTCATTATGTCGGGATCGTGTGTCGAAAAGATAAAGGTCGTCTGTTCTCTTTTGTTTATCTCTTTCATAAGAGAAATTATCCTGTCTCCTGTTTCAGAATCAAGGTTTGCGGTTGGTTCATCTGCTAAAACTATTACCGGTTTTGTAACAAGAGCCCTTGCAATGGCAACCCTTTGCCTTTGGCCACCAGAAAGCTCCGATGGTTTGTTCTTTATCCTATCTTCTAAACCAACCTCTTTTATAAAATGCATTACCCTTTGCATTCTTTCCTTTTTCGAGACATTTTTTTGAAGTAAAAGAGGAAATTCTATATTTTCATATACATTTAGTACAGGGATTAGATTGAATGATTGAAATATGAAACCAAGTTTGTTTAATCTATAATTTGTTAAATTTTTATCGTTGAATTTAATAACATCCTCATTATCTATTAAAACAGTACCTTCTGTAGGCTTATCTATACAGCCTATGAGATTTAAAATAGTTGTCTTTCCTGAACCAGATGGACCTGCTATACAGACAAATTCACCTTTGTTTATAGCAAGATCTATTCCTCTTAATGCATGAACCTCTGTTTTATCGAGCATATAAATCTTTTTTATAGAATTTAGTTCAACAACATTCATAGTCACTCCTTCTATAATAATAATGTAATTATAAAACATAGCCAAAGTCAATATAAAAATTTATTCAAAAGACACATAGAAAAATATTGCATTTTTATTTAATTAATCTATAAAATTTATATACAAAAAAGGAGATAAATAATGAAAAAGTTATTTCTTGCTTTAATTGTTTTATTTTTATTTTCGATCCCGGTCTTAGCTCAAGACTCTAAAAATCCTGCTTCATACTTTCAATCATATCTTGAAAATGGCGAGCTTTCAATTTATGCATCTATTGGTTTTTGGTGGGGATTATGTGCAAGTGTTGGTGCTGAAATTGTTTTAGGACAGTGGAATATCGCCGATATTTTGCCTATAGATTTTTCTGTTGGTGTTAGAGCATTATATGAGGGATGGTCCGCTCTGACAATTAACTATTATTATGCTGGTGCTGCCCCAATGTTTATTCTCCATCTTGGTGTCGTTGGAAATTTAGACTTCTATGAAGGAATTGGTTTAGGTTTTTACTTTTCAAACTCTAGTTATTTAAGCGGTTTTGGAATTGGTTTTGCAGCCGTTTCTGGTGCTGCATGGTATCTATCTTCAAACCTCGCTTTAATCCTTGAGTATGCTTATGTTGGGTATGTTAGTACATGGGGTGTTGGTATATCTTTGAAAATTTAATTACTAAGATGAATCTTTCTTAAAAAATAAACAATTGTTTTATAAAAAAGTGGGTTTTTTATCATTTTATCTTTATCCTTATATACCCACTTTTATTTTTTAAATATTTTATTAAATTAACTAATAATAAGGTATTTGTTAAAAGATGAAACAAAAAACTACTATTTTGATAATCTTACTTTTTTTAATTATTATTTTATATAGTAACAATTTATATGCACAGCAAACAAATGACAAATCATGGACTAAATCCTACATCGATAACTCACCTTTTATTTTCTCGATTTCAGCAAGCTTAATCTTCTCTTTTACCGGTATGATCGAAATTAATCTTGGGAAATTTTATTTTGGTCAAATACCTTTAAATTATTGTTTTGGTTTTATAACACCATTATTTATTCAAGTAAATTCTTTAAGTCTTGCCTTATCTCCATTTTTATCAATTCATCTTGGTTTAAGCTCTTTACCTATTGAATTTATCGAGGCAATAGGCTTTGGGTTGAATTTCGGAATCTCTAATGACATAAAACCTAATATGGGATTTACCGCTTTATTCCAGATAAATTACTATCTTGCCAGTAATAATGGGATTTTTATGCAAATTTCTACGATTTCTGGCCTGCTCAACTACGGATTTGGTATTTTTTTCAATTCGAAAGGAGGTAAATAGTGAATTTTAAAAAGCAGAAAATCTTTATTTTTCTTTCTATTATAGTTTTTTTAGTTTTTCTATTTATTGCTCAAGATTATTCTCATCTATTAAAATACGAGACCTTTACTCTGGATAATGGGCTAACAGTCTATTTAGTTCAAAAAAACGAGACGCCTTTGATTTCTGTTTGGCTTTCATGTAAAACTGGAGCATATACGGAAACTCCAGAAACAAACGGGATGACACATTTATTTGAACATATGTATTTCAAGGCAAATAAGAACATGAAATCTGCCGAAGAATATTTTAGTACCATTAACAAATTTGGTATTCTATATAATGGCTACACTTCGGTAGAATATGTTTATTATTATTATATTTTACCCAAATTCTACATCGAATCTGCTTTAAAGTTTATGCATGATTCTATTGTTCTTACCGGACTTAATCCCGATGAACTCGAAAAAGAAAAAGAGGTAATTGAAGAGGAATACAATCTAAGAAATTCTGACCCTGAATATTATCTTTTAAATAAAATTATGCCACAAGCTTTATATGGTGATCAATTTTACAGATTTGATGTAATTGGAGATATGTCAGTTGTTAAATCAGCAACTATTGAACAACTTAAAAATATTAAAGAAAATTTCTTCACTCCAAAAAATTCTGCTTTATTTATAGTTGGTGATTTTGAATCTGAAAATGCTAAGAAACTTGTAACAGAAATTTTTAATGATTGGGAAGGAAAAGAACCGCCACAACTTAATATACAGCCAGTTAAAGATTTAACCTCAAACATTATTAAATTCAATTATATGCAAAATCCATATTATGCTAAAATATTTATAATGATGAATGGACCCGGGACAAATAATAAAGATGAAGAAAGGCTGGGATATGCTGCAGATGTTTTATTTGGAAGCATTTCAATTGAGAATCACCCTTTCGAAAAAGCATTAAGACCATATGCCTATGACTGGGATTTTTATTATCAAACAAGTATTTATGATGGTCCAATCTATTTCTCCGCTATAGTTCCTGTCAATCAGGTTGGAAATGTTTATAAAATTTTTAAAGATAATTTTAATAAACTTGTAAATAATCAATCCTATTGGGACAATCAATTTATTGAAACTGCAAGGCAATCTTATGCAATTAATCAGATTAACTTAAATAAAACAAGAGATATAGAAAAAGTCGGATCATTTTGCTCAAGAACATGGGCATCTAATTTTTTCCCAAAGATCCTAGACCTTTACCAGCAATATAATTCTGTAACTTCTAGCGATATAAAAGAATTTATTCAAAAATATCTTTTAAATAAGTTCTGGGTTGTCGGAGTACTTATCAATAAAACTAAAGCAGATACTTATCAATATTCAAAAACATTGAAATAAAAATTTTATCTTAGCTTAATTTTTGGAGAAAAAGATGAAAAATAGAAAATTGATTTATTTTATAATATTAATTACTGTTTCCTTTCTTATACTTTCAAGTAATGGTTGTGCAACAACCCCTACTAAACTTGATGAGAATTTTTATAATACAATCCAAAAGATTGGTACAGAAGTAGATTCAATCTATTTTTTCAAATTGCCTAATGGGATCTCGGTATATCTTTATAATCAACCAAAAAATGAAACAGATTACGAATCATCAAAATTTTATAATAGTACATGGATAAGCTTTGTATTTGACAATCTTGCTGTTTCAATGCAAAATCTACCCGCAGGAACTCAGTATGAGCTTGCAGATATTCTTTATTATATTCCCGGGAAAAAATATAATTCTGATGATTTTGATGAACTTTATAATAAAGGTTATATAGAGACTTTAAACTATCAGATGAATGAAGATCATTATACTATTACAATTGCAGGAAGTCCAACCCACTTTAATTCAATTTTAACAGATATACCTGCTGATATATTGAATAAAGACATCCCAAAAAATTTAGACTATAAAGAAATCGCCAAAGGCTATTCGGACTTTTTAAAGAAAAAGGCATATGATACCGAGTGGCTTGTATACCGTATGGCTGAGGAGAATGCATTTAAAAATACAGCTTATTCTCACCTTCTGGATTCTTCCTCATCATACTCTTTGATTTCATCTGTCTCTGTATCTAAACTATATTCAAGGTTAATCCAACCAAAAAACCTTACCATAATCATTAAATCCGCTAAATTAAATCCACAAGCTGCAGCAAATATTATCTGGGAAAAATTTTCTTTTTTAAAAAATAACAATAATAGCGAAAAAGAATTTGATGTGAATTCTTTTTTCGCATTAAATAAAGAAAATCAGAATAAAAATAATTTTCATTATTTTACATCTAAAGATGTTAAAAACTCATTGATTGCCGGTTATTTTTCTGGTCCTTTATTAAATTCTGAAGAATTCCCGGCATTTGTTGCCGCTTTGAATATCTTTAGTAAAAAACTTTTTATTAATGTAAGAATTAAAAACAATGGTGCTTATCAAATCGATGCTTTCCCTTATTTTTTAAAACAATCATGGGGAAATATTCTATACAAGACTTCAGATATAACCTTATCTATGGAAAAGATAAGACAGACAATCTTAGATCTGAAAAAAGATGGCATAACAGATGATGATTTATTAGGATTTAAAAATTTTACCTTTACGATATATTATCTTTATCAGTCTTACGGAAAAAGTAAATTTAATCTTTTTTATAACTCCATTGTAACTTTCGAAGATAATTATGAAAAGTTCTATATAAAATATCTAGACACCTACCAGAATTTGACCAAGCAGGATGTTGAACTTTCCATAAAGAAATATTTTGATTGCTTTTACTGGGGTCTTGTTGTTCCAGATGAAAGTTTGGTTAATAATTTACCTAAGGACCTTTTCTTTTTTAATCCATAGCTTTTATGATTTCAACTTGTATTTGTTCGTATTTGCTTGTATTTGCTTTTTTGCTTTTATTCGTAAAACTATTTTTTTATTTAAGTTTTACTACAAAACTTTATAAGAGGTTAAGCTTTAGTGTTAAATGAAAATGATTTATTTTATTATTTAAAAATCGCTAAAAAAATTGCCCTACTTAGTGGAAATTTTCTTAGTAAAAACTATAAAAAAATTTACATCATAGAAATTAAAGGGGTAAGAGATATTGTTACGGATATTGACAAGAAGAGTGAAAACCTTATAAAACAATATTTTTTAAAGTATACACCACAAATCAATTTTTTTGGTGAAGAAAATGGTGGACAAATTAATGAACTTTCGTGGATAGTCGATCCACTGGATGGAACCAAGAATTATGTTCATAAAATACCCTATTTTGGAGTTTCAATCGGATTATGCGAAAACTTAATACCAATATTAGGTGTTGTCTATTTCCCTCTGTTAGACAAACTATTTTGGGCTATAAAAGGACATGGCGCTTTTTGTAAAGAAAAAAATAAAACTACAAAACTTAAAGTTTCAAATACCGAAGATATTAGCCAATCTTTTATAGCGACTGGTTTTCCGCACTCTAAAAGTCACCTTGTTTCTAATTATATAATAGAACTTGAAAATGTATTAAAATATGTCTCAGCCGTTAGAAGGCTTGGAAGTGCTTCTTTTGATCTATGCTCAGTTGCATCTGGTAAGTTTGATGCCTTTTGGGAATATGGATTAGAGCCATGGGATATGGCTGCAGGTGCAATCATAGCAGAAGAAGCAGGTGCCTATGTTTATAGCCTTGATTCTTTAAATTGGAATATAAGATCGAATTCGATTTTTGTCTCAAATAAGGCTATTTTTCAAAATCTACTTAGTATTATCAATTCCCCACATCAAAATACTACAAATTAAGATTTTTATGTTAAGATTTTTATGCTTAAGTTTCAAAAATATTTTTATATAACAAAAGGGCTGGTAAATCCAGCCCTTTTTTGTAAAAAGTTAAATACTATTTGCCTTTCATAGCTTTTCTTTTTGCGAGATCGATGTCTTTATATTTTGAATAACCGTATCCGATGTCTCTGAAGAAGTAGTTCAATACCCAGCTATAGATCAAGCCATAGCTTTCTCTATGAACACCAAGAATCCATGGGCAATCTTCAGCTGCTATTTTTCCAGCTTTAGCATAAAGTTCGTTTCTAGCCTTTGATTCACCCATTGTCTTGAATTGATCATATAAAGCATTGAATTCTGGATTATCATAATTAGCTGCATTTGGACCAGGAGCCTTGTTTGGACCATAGAGAAGCTGTAGGAAATTCTGAGCATCTGGATAGTCAGCACCCCAACCTATACCACCTATCTGGACTTCATGTTTATCAATTTTTGATAGGAAAGTTGGCCAGTCAGTTGTTTCAATGTTTAAAACAATGCCGAGTTTTGAGAAAGCATCTTTATCAAATTCTGCCATCTGTCTTGAGGTTGTAGATGTAAGAGTTGTATATGTGAAAGGAGGTAAACCTTTTCCTTCTGGATATCCAGCTTCAGCCATCAACTGTTTTGCTTTTTCAACATTATAAACACCGTATGGGTTAACATATTTAGGATCATAACCACCAAGTCCTGGAGGAATTACAGTTTGAGCTTTGATTGCTCTGTTATTGTAGAAAATCTGAATCATCTTGTCTCTGTCAACAGACATTGACATAGCCTGTCTTAATTTTGTGTTTTTACCTAAAATTGGATCTTCCATATTGAAGAATGTATATGTTACATCGAGTGTTGAGTTGATATCAAGGATAAGTCCTTTTTCTTTAAGTTCAGGTGTAAGTTCCTTTGCAGGAGTAATTGCTTTTGCAAATTGATCTTTTGGAATACCACCAACATCAAGCTCACCAGCCATTAATTTTAACCATGCTGGGTTTGATTCCTCGATAACATAGTAAACTAATTTATCGATAAAAGGAAGTTTCTTCCCGGCATAAGCGAGTAAACCAGCTTTTTTAGCTTTTTCGCCAGCTTCTTTTGGATAATAAACAGGTCTGTAATATGGGTTTCTTGTAAGAACAAATTGGTTATCAATAATTGTTTCTTTGTAGTTCATTGCATATGGACCAGTTCCGATTGGGTGGTTAATCCATTCATCACCCCAAACATTGAGAACTTCTTGAGGTACTGGCCATGTGAATGTCATGGCAAAACAATAGAGGATCTGAGGATAAGCCTGAGTTAAAGTGATGCTGAATGTGTAATTATCAATGATTTTTACACCTTCTGGAAGTTTGGTAAAATCAGCTTTACCAGCTTTTTCAGCTTCTTCTCTCCAAGTATCAAAACCTTTGATGAAACCATCAAAAAGCCACCAACCACCAGATTCAGTATTGTTTGGATCACCAAGTCTTAAAAGTGTAAAGACAAAATCTTTAGCCATTACATCTCTGCCTTTACCTCTTTTGAAGACTTTCTTTTCAGGATCATAGTATGTTATGCCTTTTTTTACCTTAAAAGTATAGGTAAGGTTATCTTTTGAAATAGTAGGCATACCATCTGCAAGAGCTGGTTCTAGTTCATAAATATCGGAAAGATATTTGTACTGAAAAAGACCTTCGAAAATGTTTCCACCAACAGTTGCAGTATAAAGGTCAGTGATAACAGTTGGGTCAAATCCCTTTATTTTCTCAGGGATAGAACCATAAAAAACTTTCACTTGTTTTGCACTAAAGCTGAACATCAATGAAACAGCAAAGAGAAGCACAAGAGCAATAGCAGCAATTTTAAGAGCATTTCTCATACTAATTTCCTCCTAATTCGTTAATTTATTGATAATAAATAATCAAAATTTGTCAAGTAATTTTTTAATTTTTATTAAAATTTTTATTAAAATTTTTATTTTAAACAAATTTATTTTTATAATTTTTCACTTTTAATTTGAAAATAATTTTAATTAATCTATATTTTTTTTTGATTTTATCTTAACGCAAATCAAAAAGTAAATTATGTTAATGACTTTTAATTAATCATAAAATACCATATGGTTAACGTTATATGACATTTATTTATAACTACTTAAATGATATAACTAAAATAAACTATTATTGTATAAACGACCCTTTAATTTTCCCTTTAATTGTAATAGATAAGATTCCAAAAAATCAAGTCACTAATGGTGCAGTAAATAAACAATCTTTGCAATTATGCGATTTGAACAATAATAAGGTTATAAGATTGATATTAAATAGATTTGATCAAGACATAACTAAAGAATTTCAAGTTTATAAAAACAAAGACAAAGATAATTCCTTTTTTGAAGTAGTCGAGGTAACGGCATTTTTATCATCTTTATTTGCATTCGGTTCAAGAATTTCTATAATTCAATTTTTAGGCAAACTTTTCTCTTATTTTTCACCTTTTAAAATTGTTTTTGAGGATTTTTTAAATATCAAAGATATTTTTGATGAAAGTATACAAGACCTACCATACTACAGATGGATAAACAAAAAACTTTCCTACCTGATATTGGCATCTGTCAATACTTTTTACAGAAAACATAAAAGTATCTTTGTTTATATATTAGTGGATATAAAAAACAAAGAAAACTATATCGATTCAATGATAGAAGTATCAAAAATAATTTTAAAACTTTCCTTTGAGATAGCACAAAAACTAAAAATAGATTTAAATAAAAAAGAGATTCAAATATTAAAAAATCTTTTACCTCAATCTTTAAACTCAACATCGGCAAAGAGATTTAACCTATTTTTAAAATGGATGATAAGAAGAAATTTCCCGGATATTGGTTTATATAGCCTCAATAATAGTATATTCGATCAAAAAAAAATTTTTTACCCTCTGGATATTCATATCCTAAACCTTAGCTCAATTTTTATTAAATTTCTTATAATAGATTCTTATTTTCATTTTTTCAAAGAAAATTCTGGTTTTCAAAAAGATTTTGATAAACTCAAGCTGGAATTAAAAAAAATGCTTAGGCAAAAGAATTTTCTTGAAATAATTAAAGCCATTGAAAATAGATTCAAACTATATGAGCAAAAGAATGAACAAAAGATTTTACAAGAAAATTTAACCTATTTTTTAGGCAATATCACCAAATTGGATGTAGATAGAATGGATGAATACTCTGGTTTTATAAATTATTTAAAAGAATACGAAATCTTCTTTATAAACTCATTCAAAAGAAAAGCTATTTTCATGAATAAATTTGAGCATCTTAAGGTAATCACAGATTTTTATAGAATTTTTAATCCTTATGATCCATTGATATACGATCTTCCTCTTTCGATAATAAAATCACCTATTTTAAAAATACCCTAAAACATTTGTTATTTGATAGAAAAAATAAAAGAAAAAATAAAAGAAAAAA
>DYJT01000005.1:104402-110457 GCA_020722965.1 Brachyspira murdochii
AAAAGAATAAAAAAAGAATAAAAAAAGAATAAAAAAAGAATAAAAAAAGAATAAAAAAAGAATAAATAAAAGGGGAAAAGATGGAAAATGACGATTTTTATTTCAAGTGTAGCCAATGCGGGAAAATCTATCCCATAGAAAAAGGTAGATATCTATGCGATGATTGCATCAAAAAACAAGAGGATGGAAAACCATTAAATGGTGTTTTACTAGTTGAGTTCGCAGATAATTTTATTAAAAAATTTAATGAGAGACCAGAGGAATTTATTGAGATAACTGAAAATAACAAAAATGATTTTGTAGTATTATCTGCTGCACCATTCTTACCTTCCTATAATTTAAAAGAATATCTTGAGGAAATACCAGTAGGAAATACCCCTTTGATCAGATCTAATAAATTGGAAAATGAGTTAAATATAAAAGAGCTTTATCTTAAATGGGAAGGATCGAATTTATCTGGTTCATATAAAGACAGGGCATCTATTTTAGTATCGGCAATGGCTAAACAATTTGGTGAGAACAACATTGTCGTTGCATCAACCGGGAATGCGGCATCATCGATGGCTGCCATCGGAGCAGCGATGAAACAGAATATCTTTATCTTTGCCCCAAAAACAGCGCCTATAGGTAAACTCGCCCAAATATTGCAATATGGTGCAAAACTCTTCCTTATCGATGGTAATTACGATGATGCATTTAATCTTTCGATGAAATTTTCTTCCAAAACAGGTTTTTTAAGCAGAAATACAGGTTTCAATCCATTCACAATAGAAGGCAAAAAAACTTCATCGTATGAATTACTCATAAAAAATAAAAGTTTAAAAGGTTCAGTAAGAAAAGATTCGATAGATTCTTATCTACCACTCGATTTGCCAGATTACATACTTGTCCCTGTAGGAGATGGAGTTATTATCAGTGGATTGATTGAGGGCTTCTTGAATTTACTTAAACTTAAAATAATAGAAAGATTACCGGTTGTAGTAGGTGTTCAGGCGCAAGGAAGTAGTTATATAGCAAATGCTTTTGAATCCTCGGTCTTCCCATCCAACTATAATTCAAACACTCTTGCCGATTCGATAAGTGTAAATAGCCCCAGATGTGGTTATCTTGCAATAGAGCTTGTGAAAAAAACAGGTGGTTTTTTCATCAAAGTCAGCGATGAAAGTATATTAGAAGCTCAACATCTTCTTGCAAAAAATACCGGTATATTTGCTGAACCATCATCATGCACTACTATTGCCGCCGTTATAAAAGAAAGCAGAATATTTTCAAGTAAAAAGACTGTAGCCTTAATCACAGGGCATGGATTAAAGGATATAGATAATGCACTTAAAATAATAAAACAACCTAAACCTATTGATAATGATTTTGAATCAGTAATGAAATATTTTGAAAAGATTAAAAATTAAATCACCTAGTAGAAGGATTAAAGCATTGAATAAGTAATGAAACATTATGAAAAGATTAAAAAACGATAAACATGTAATTATTTTAGCGGCTGGCGAGTCTAAAAGATTTGGAAGCTGCAAATATATAGAAAAATTGGGGAATCTACCTTTAATTTTTTGGGTATTAAAACCATATATTGAACTTCAAGCAAAAGAAAATTTATCTATTACGATAGTGGCAGGTCCATATTATAATGAAATCTTTAATTCGATAAACGATGTAGAAGAACCTTTTACAGGCAAGGTTTTGAATATTACGAATTTTAACGAAGAAAAAAGCGAAGGGAAAAAAGGCCAAAATATAGATATTAACCTATGCCTAAATGAAGATTATCAAAAAGGGATGTTTTCATCTGTCAAAAAGGGAATTTCATCAATTTTAAATCTTTACAAGAATAAAAAACATTTTATAAATGAAAGTAGTATGATTGTCGTATCACTTGCGGATATGCCATTTATTTCGCGGCAGATAGTAGAAAATCTTATAAAAAGGTTAAACTCAAAGTTTACCGATTTTGTAGTTCCTTATTTTATAAGTTATAATAAAGATGGATCGAAATCAATGGTAAAAAAAGGACACCCTATTGCATTAAAAAGTAATTTTGCAGCGAAATTACTAAGATACGATGAAAATCTTGTTTTTAGAGATGTTTTAAAATCAGGTAAATATAAATTAATGAAGACATTCGATAAAGGCATATGCTTCGATATAGATATAAAAGAGGATTTAATAGAGGCTAAAAAGTTAATAAAATGCAAATTTCATATGGAGCAAAAATTTTCAGATGGAGCAAAATATGGAAAAAAAAGAGAGTGATATTGAACTTGTTGAAAAAACAATCAAAAATAACTCTATACGAGTAGATATAAGGGAAAAAATCAGAGGAGAAGTATTTTTTACCGATGATTATACATTTAAGGACCTACTACATATAGTTGTTGTTCGCTCTAAGATTCAAAGAGGTAAAATTCAATCTATTTTGCTTCCTCATATACCAAGAGGATATTATATATTCAGCTCATCTCATATTCCTGGCTCAAAAGTATGGCATTATCTAATCGATGACTGGAAATTTTTGGCAGATCAAGAGGTCAACTTCTACGGGGAACCAATACTTTTAATAGCCGGTCCAGATTTGAATACTTGCAACATTCTTGCCGAAAGTGTCAAGATAGAATATACCCCAATTCCACCTATCGACAACATTTTAAAATCTTTAAAAGCGGATTCAATCCCCATTTATAAAGGGGAAGATGGAATAAATTGTTTTAAGAAGCTTGGCTATGAATTCGGAAACAATTCAATTTTAAGTGAGAAAAAGCTTAATATTGCAGATGTATTGGATTTTGAACAATATTCATTTTTTAAGAAAGGAAAGGATTCCTTTATAATGGAGGAAATCTATCATACTGGACTTCAAGAACATGCATATATTGAAACTCAAGGTTTTATATCATGGATTGAGGATGATGTAATCTTTTTAAAAGGTTCTATTCAATGTCCATTTTATGTATTAAAAGCAGTGTGTCAGCTATTGAATCTACCACCTGAAAAGATAAGGGTTCAACAGGCAGCAACAGGTGGGGCATTTGGAGGAAAAGAAGAATATCCATCGATAGTCGCAGCATTTACGGCTTTAGTTACCTTTCTCACCAAAAAACCATCAAAACTTATACTCGAAAGGACAGAAGATATTGAAACAACTACTAAAAGGCATCCATCAGACATCTATTTAAGAATTAATGTTGACAAAGAAAATAAGATAAAATCTATCGAAAGTGATATAATTCTTGATGCTGGAGCCTATTGTGGTATCTCACCGATAGTTTTAGCGAGAAGCGAAATTGCCGCCTGTGGTGTATATAAGGTTGAAGCCGCAAGGGTTGAAGCACGAGCGATGGCGACAAATAAAGTTATTTCTGGCGCATTTAGAGGATTTGGCGCTCCTCAAAGCTTTTTTGCTATCGAAGTTGCGATAAACCATGCTGCCGATAGGTTAAACATAAGCCCGATATATTTTCGAAAAATCAATCACCTTAAGAAAGATGATTACTCTGCCACAGGCGGGAAAATGCGCCAGGAGGTATTACTCTCAGAGATGCTCGACTGGATAAATAAGGAAACTGATTTTGATGCAAAATATTTGGAATACAGGGAAAAAAGTCGAGAATTTATTAAAAAAATATCTTTTAAAAATAAAAATAAAAAAATGAAAATTCTTCAATCACAGATAGAAAAATATGGTTCAAATTTTAAGGGTATAGGAATTTCTTCAGTCTTTCACGGATGCGGTTTTACTGGAAGAGGTGAAGAAAATATCAAGGCTACAGTTAGGGTAAAATTTTACCCTCAGTATCTTTATGATGATTCCAGCAGCACAAAGGCTGTAGAGATTTATGTCGCCACAGTCGAAATCGGACAGGGGATGTTGACAGTTTTTACTTCGATAGCCTCATCAATCTTTGATATTCCAAAAGATAAGGTAAAAATAATTTCGGGAGACACACATTTGGTTCCAGATTCTGGTCCAACAGTTGCAAGTAGAACCACCATGATAGTTGGTGGCTTAATATATGATGCATGTCAAAAGATAAAAAAAGGCGAAGATAATGATGTAACACTAACATATAAAAGCCCTGATGATATCTTCTGGGACGAAGTCAAATCTCAAGGAGATGCCTACCCTGCATATTCCTGGGGAGTTTGTGTAACCGAGGTTGATTTTTCTTTTTTAACATTTACCGCAAAAATAGAGAAGATGACAACATGCATGGATATCGGGAAAGCCTTAAATGAAAAGGCGGCAATTGGCCAGGTTTTAGGTGGTTTTGCTCAATCTATAGGCTGGGCTCTTACAGAAAAATGCGAGATTAAAAACGGAAGGATATTGCAGCGAACATTTACGGATTATGCGATACCTACAAGCCTTGATATGCCGATTGTAAATGTCAAATTTTTCGATAACCCCTATGAAAAAGGTCCATTTGGCGCAAAATGTCTTGGAGAGCTACCATTCGTTCTCGCACCTGCATCTATTTTACATGCGATAGAAAACTCTACTTCAACTCATTTTTCAAGAATACCCTTGACACCAGAGCTTATTCAAAATAAAATTTTGGGCTAACAAAAATCTTGGGTTAATGAAAATGAAGAAAAATCAGATTGTTTACAATAAAATTTTTTACAATAAATCTTTTAAATTTCATTAAAAAGATCGTAAAATACTGTAAAAATGGGGGTAAAATGCTTTTAACGATAGAGGTAGATGGAATTGAACATAAAATTCAGACCGAACCAGCAAAAAGACTTTTAGATATACTTCGTGATGATTTAAAAATCCTTTCTGTCAAAGAAGGATGCGGCGAAGGGGAATGTGGCGCATGCTCGGTTCTAATCGATGGGAAACTTGCCACAAGCTGCATTACAAGTGCATCTTCGGTAAACAACAAGAAGATAATGACTATCGAGGGGATAAAAAAGACAGAATTATTCAAGTTTATAGAAGATGGATTTGCAGAAAATTTCGCAAGTCAATGTGGCTTTTGCACTTCGGGGATGATTATTGCGACATATGCGGCATTAAATTATGTAATAGAAACTAAAAAAATTAAAGAAGATCAAATAGATCTGCATGACTATTTTGCAAAGTCTATAGAAGGTAACCTATGTAGATGCACCGGTTATAATCAGATAATAGATGCGATAAATTCAATTTATCAAAATATAGTAGAGGGCTAAAATGGAAGATGAAGTTTTTTTCCCACAAAATTTAAATGAATTACTTGAAATTACCTCAAAGACAAAAGGGACAATCTATGCCGGCGGAACGGATATAATGGTTGAAAAAAGAAAAGGGAAAAGCAGAGCCGCAGATATTGCGCTTCCGATAATTCATATAAAAGATATACCCGAGTTGAATAAGATTGTCGTAAATGATAACAATATAGAGATTGGCTCTTGTTGTTCCTATTCAAAGATACTTGAAAATGAAGATATTCCCAAAATTTTAAAAGATGCTATTTTAACGATAGGTGGACCTGCGGTAAGGAATTTTGGCACAATAGGTGGTAATATCTGCAATGCATCGCCAGCGGCAGATACTATCCCTGTCTTAGCCGTTTTAAATAGCAGGCTTATCCTTCAGAGTAAGCAAGGTAAAAGGGAAGTTAAGATTACAGATTTCATAAAGGGAAGAAAGCAGATAGATTTAAAAGATGGTGAAATTCTGACAGATATAATTTTTAAAAGAGAATATTTAAATAATCTTCTATTTCAAAAATTTGTAAAAATCGGGTTAAGGAATGCGATGACCCTTTCAAAGATATCGGTAGCAATAGTTTTAACAAATGAGGGCAAGATACATTTAGCCTTTGGGGCAGTAGCACCAAAAGTCGTCCGGGTAGCTGAAAATGAAGAAATTATAAGTAAAAAAAAGGTTAGTATCGAAAAGTTTAACCAGATTTACAAAAAGCATTTCTCTGCAATAAATGACCAAAGATCGGAAAAAGAATACAGGGAAAATACAGCTATAATCTTAGGATATAACCTTTACTTAGAAGCTTATAAAATATTGAAAAATAAAAGATAAATATAAAAAACAAAAAAA
>DYJT01000039.1 GCA_020722965.1 Brachyspira murdochii
ATTATTTTTGGACATCCTTTCAATGATTTAAGATTATTATTATAACAATAAAAATCTCTTTCAACTTTTTTTGGACATCCTTCTAATGATGTAAGATTATTATTAGAACAATTAAAATTTCCACCAACCTTTTCCGGACAACTTTCTAACGATTCAAGTTGATTATAAGAACAATTAAAATATCCTTTAATTATTTTTGGACATCCTTTCAATGATTTAAGATTATTAAAAGAACAAGAAAAATCTCCTTTAACTATATTAAATTGAATTGGAATTATAGACAAATCTAAATCATTTATATTAATATTTTTATTGCTATCATATCCTTTAGCTTGTTCATTCCAAATTAAATCAGATTCATTTTGTTTAAACCAGGTTTCAAATTGTTGCATAGAATAAACTTTATCACGAACTAGCTCTTCATCTTCTCCAGGATGTTGAAAAACTATCTCTGATTTATATAAATCTTTAAATCTCATAAATATTATTTATAAATAATCGAAGTAATTATGAATGATGTAATATATATTGAAGAAAAGAAAGAATTCATTGTAAATGGTAAGGTAATAAAAGAATCAGATTTATCAGATAAAACTAAACAACAATATTTAGCTATATGTAAAAAACAAAAATTAATCAATGCTACTGTTCCTATCAATGAAGGTCTGACTAGTTATAAAGTAATCTTAGGTTAAAATTTAAGTTAAATTTTTATAAATACTAATAGCAAAGCCTTATTGGGTTTTTAATATATTAATGGAGTTATACTTAAAATGGCACAAATAATTAGAACAATTAATAGTCCAGGTGTCGAAGTTCGTGAACAGGACTTTAGTCAATATGCTCTTCCGCCAGTTGGAACAAACTTTCTTGTAATGGGATTTACTGATAAAGGAGAAGAATATAATCCTTTGATTATATCCAATATTCAAGATTTTGAAACTAATTACGGTACACCTACAAATGAAGCCGAAAGATATTCATATTATACTGCCAAAGATATTATAAGAAATGGCGGAAATCTAATATTTGCTAAACTTCCTTATAATAATACTATCAGTAATAATTATAAATATATCGGATTAAGCCTTGATGACGGCTCGACAGCCACATCCGGAGCATCAGATTCGGCCCTTAACGGCGTATCCGCTTTCTTCGATTATTACTCGACAGTCACTGTTACCACAAATGAACCAAATCTTATTACTACAACTAACTATGATATAATGAAATCTGCAGGAGGCTTTGACGCTTCCGTACTTACAGATCTTGCATCATATGACTATGTTATAGTGAATGAAAACAAAGCAAGAATCGCAGGAGTCAACAATGACGAAGGTATCTTTGTCGCCATAGTAGATCCTGTCGACGCAATGAAAGCCCAAAGAATACTTACAAATTCTACGGAAGGCGATGTATTCTCAATCATTACAGGTCTTGCCTGGCCGGCTGGAATAACAACAGACGACTTCGAAACTTCACTGACAGGCGCCTACTCGGGCAGCTCATTCAGCGAAGATCTTGCAAAACAATTCCCAGGAATTGAATATACGTCTAATGGAAACAGCATAGATCCTTATTACAGCAAACAACTTGGAATAATTGTTTGTTCTGCAGTTGAAAACAGTAATAATGAAGGAAAACTTCAATTAGGTATAATAGAATCATATGTAGGTTCCATATATCCTGAAGCCAAAGATCCTGCTACTGGCAATTCAATATATCTCGGAGATTTAATTAACAGTAACTCAAATTATATTAAATGGTATAACAAAATATCATCTGGAACATTTGCAAGTACTGTTCCTCTTTCTTCAAACAATAATATCGTTCTCTATTGCCCCGACTACTCCTATCCTCTCATAGGCTTCACAAACGCAGAAGCCGAAAAGAAAATCGTAGGCGGATCAATCGTTAATAATATGCAAACAGTTCTTGAAAAAGTTTCCAACATCGACGCTATTCAAATAGATGTAGTCGTCGATGCCGGACTTTCTACAATTGCTGAATTCTGCAACGATACAGGCATTTCCGGAAGTCTTTATACTCCAGATACAGACGCTGACGATACTATAATAGAAACTTCATCTGATGTTGAACAATGGAGAGCAGTCTGTTCTGAACTCATAAATTTCTGCAAAGATGTCAGAAAAGACTGTATGACAATCCTCGATGGCCCTAGACACCTAGTTCTCCAAGGTGCACAAAAATGGATAAGAAAAACTGCACCATCCAATACTTTCAGCAATAAAATTGGATCTAAACTAAGATATATTACAGGCCTAAACTCAAGTTATGCCGCACTATATATTAATTGGATGAAAACAGTCGACGATTTCTATGGTATACCTTTCTGGTTGCCTCCCAGCTGCAAAATAAGCGGCATCTATGCTAACAACGATAGAACTGCCAATATCTGGGACGCTCCTGCAGGACTAAACCGCGGCATAATCAATGGAATCGTTGATCTCGCATTCAATCCATCAATCAAAGAAGCAGACCAAATATATATCAAATCAATAAACTATGCAAAACAATATCCTCTTGATGGATTTATAATCGAAGGAAACAAAACATGCCAAGTTAAACCTAGCGCCTTTGACAGAGTAAATGTCCGAAGATTATTCTTAAGACTCGAAAGATTAGTCTATCAAGCCGCAAAATATTTCGTGTATGAACCAAACTCAAGTTTTACACGCAGACGTCTAATTGATACAATCGAACCTACCTTCAGAGCTATCAAAGCTGCAGGCGGAATATATGATTATCAAATAATTTGCGACGAAAAGAATAATACAGCCGAAGTTATTGACAGGAATGAGCTTAAGGTTGCATGCCTTATACAACCTGTTAAAACTGCAGAATTTATTTTGATTGATTTTATTGCTGCCAGAACTGGTGCAAATTTCGATGAAATAATTCAGCAGCTTTAAAGCTGATTTAGAATCTAACAATGAGAGGCAGATGTAAAAGTCTGCCTTTTATTTTTTTGTCCAAATGTAGACTAAATTACCGCAGTCATATATTTTGCAAAATTTATTATTATGCATGTTTTCATCTTCACTTAATTCAGGATTAAAATTTTCACCAAGTATATTTTTAAGATTATGTTTTTGTGTTTGATATCTTGAAAAGACTTTATTATATCCTTTGATCCAAAAATAATTAGGTGCAGTAGAATTAATTAAATTAAATCCCAATTGTTTATATAAATTACCATTGCTCCATCTTCTATCAGCATAAGATACTATTGGTAACTTCAAATTATTATAATTATTCTGAAAATAATCCAATAATTTTTCAGCTGCTCCTATTACAATTGTATCTTTAATTGTACAAAATCTAGATAATTCCCATTGGTAAT
The DNA here is from genome assembly GCA_020722965.1 of Brachyspira murdochii. Classification (GTDB taxonomy): domain Bacteria; phylum Spirochaetota; class JAAYUW01; order JAAYUW01; family JAAYUW01; genus Exilispira. Next base: position 3,365 of record DYJT01000039.1, read on the forward strand.
TATTATTGAATCCAGGTTTAATAAAAGTCATACATGATATTAATGTATTATTATTAAATAATCCTAATCTTATATTACTAATATCATTTCCGTGTAAATGATTAGTTAACATAAAAGATATTTTACTATTATTGTCAATTTCTTTTATTATGCAATCTTTTCCATTAATTTTATTTTGGATTAATCCTAATTTAAATTTAATTATAGATTTCCATATGCTTTTTTTTATTGGATTAGTCCATTCATTAGAGAAAATATGACAAAGATGAATGCCTAGTTTTTCGCAAGATTCTGTTTTTTGTAAATGGGCAAATTTATTAATTTTACTATGCCAAAATATTCCATCATATTCAAAGCCTAATTTTTTATCCGGTAGATAAATATCTATTTCTTTTCCGATTGAATTTTTATATTCAGTTTTTGGGATGATGAATGATTCAATTATTTCTTTATTATATATTTCTTGAATAAATTTCATTACTTCGCGTTGTTCAAAAGAAATTCCATTAAGTTTACAAATAGGACAATGTATTGTTTTTTGCCATTTGCCGTCGGATAAATCGCAATCAAATATATATCCACATTTTTTATGTTTAAACTTTATTCTTTCATTATTTAAACCATTAAATTTATCTGAATTAGTTATTAATTCAAATTCATCTTTAATATTATCTGTAATTAAATTTTTGATTTTTTCAAAGTGATTTATTATTCGATGTTTACTACCAATATTATATCCACATTTTAAATTACATGTTTTTTGATATCCAGCTATAAAATTAATATAAGGTCTTAAATTTTTGTTACAAACTGGACAAATAGGAAGAGAAGATAATTTATGGTAAATAAGGTAAAATCTTTCAGACCATTTATATTTATCTTTAATTATTGGAAGTAAATTTTTAGTTTTATTTAATATATTATAAAGAAGAATTTTATTTTCTACTATATTCTTAGAATTTACCCATTGATTAAAATTAGATTTTTTATTAATATATTGTTTAACTTTTTTATAAAGATTATAATCATCAATCATTTCAAAGTTAAACTTATTAAATTCATCATAAAAACTTTGATATAAACTAAGTTTATTATTTTTTCTTGTAATTTTAAATTGATTTAATATTTTATTATTTCGTTTATATTTGCCGATACAATTAGGACAATATGTAGGAAAAATTTTATTTTTAAATGGTGAAATTTTAGTAATTAATGTTTGACATATTGGGCATTTAGGATATTCTATTTTATCATTTAAAATGAGTTTTATGCGATTACTGATAGACAAATCAGTTTTATTAAATTGAGAAGTAGCTGATTTAATTCGTTTAAATAATTCTCCATTTAGAAAACTATTTTTTCGTATGATAGCAACATTAACATTGCCGGTCTTAGTTAATAAGATTTCTCTAATTTCTTTTTTAATGTCTTCATTCATTTTCTATTATTAATATTATGAATTATTTTTGTCTAAAAAAGGTGATTGCTTTTGTAAGATAGATTAAACATATATTAAATTATATATATATATTTATAAAAGAAAGTTTTAATTAATTTTATTTAAAATTATAAATATATGTAATATAAAGTCAGAGGTTTATTAGAGATTTAATTATGTTTGACAAGATAGATAAATTTATAAAAGAGCATGTTCAGATACATTTAAAAGTATTATTAAAGCAGAAAGATATTGTTTCATTTATAACTGAGTTTACAAAGAATATCTCAGATATTACTTTAAAAGAGCGTTTATTTTTAACTCATTTGCGTTTAACAGAATATCCGATTTGTGAGATATGTAAAAAAGAAAAAGTTAGATTTTTGAATAATAGATTTAGTACAGTTTGTAAATCTAAGGAATGTGGTAGAATCTTAGGTGGAGAAAGAATGAAGCAGACTAAATTAAAAAAATATGGATGTGTAAATACATGTACAAAGGAAATTTTAAAACAAAGATATGGAGTTGTAAATATTTCTCAATTGCCAGGTGTAGCAGAAAAAATAAGTAATACACATAAGAATAAATCAGTTGAGCAGCTTAATATATCTAATGATAAACGTAAAAAAACAAATTTAGAAAAATATGGGGCTGAACATTATTTAAAGACAAATGAAGGTAAAATTCATGTTAAAGAAACATGTTTAAAAAAGTATGGATGTACATCTGTGTTAATGCTTAAAACAGTAAGAGATGCACATATTAAACAGCAAAGACAATATTCGTTTAAACACTTTATTTTAACTAATAGTAATTCTGAACCATTATTTACTGAAGAAGATTATATTAAAGCTAATGATGAAATAAAACTTAAATTCAAATGTAAATTATGTAAAAATGAATATTATTCTAGATTTAACGATGGTCATATTACTAGTTCATGTCCATTTTGTTATCCTAGATTTAAAGGATTTTCAAAGATAGAAAAAGAAGTTTTATCTTATGTAAAATCAATTCTTCCGATAGAAACATTAATCCAAGAAAATGTCAGAATTTTACCTATGAAAGGTAAAGATAGAAAATATGAAATAGATATTTATATTCCGAGTTTAAAGATAGGAATAGAAATTAATGGCATGTATTATCATTGTGATAAACCAAGAAATTATCATTATGAAAAATATAAATCAGCTAAAGAATTAGATATTCAACTTATAACAATTACAGATAATGAATGGATAAACAAGAATAAAATTTGGAAATCAATTATAAAACATAAATTTAATTTGGTTAAATATCGGATAATGGCTAGAAAATGCTTAGTAAAAGAAATAGATAATAATATAGCTAGAAAGTTTTTAAATAAATATCATTTGCAATCTGCAGATAAAAGCTCAGTTAAACTCGGATTATTTTTTAAAACCAGGTTAGTCGCTGTTATGACTTTTGGAAAATCTAGATTTAATTTAGATAAAACTAAAGTAGAAATGATCAGATTTTGTACAGTTAATAATTTTATTATACAAGGAGCTGCTGGAAAATTATTATCATATTATAAAACTAAATTTAAACCTGATGAAATTATAACTTATGCTAATTGTAATTACAGTAATGGAAATTTATATAATAAATTAGGTTTTATATTTAAACGCATATCTAGTCCTAATTATGTTTGGTACAATAATAATCAAATTTTAACAAGATATCAAACACAAAAACATAGACTTAAATCAGTTTTAAATGAAAAATTTGATATATCAATGAGTGAATCTCAAAATATGTTTAATAATGGTTGGCGTCGATATTTTGATTGTGGTAATTTAATATTTGAATGGAAAGCTAATTCTTTATAAATATTTATATGAGATTTTCTATGTTAAAATATATGGTTGAGAATGAGATAGTTTTTCAG
>DYJT01000021.1:0-17594 GCA_020722965.1 Brachyspira murdochii
TTGTGGCATTTATTTAATTTATGTCAAGTAAAATATTTCTAATTTTTGAAAATTTTTAAATTTCCCAATAATCCCACATAAAAACTTATAAAATAAAAAATTTTTGAATTTAATAAATTAAAATTAATTATCGTAAAATAATTTTCTGGTAAAAATTCTTAATTCTTTAAAAAATTTTCTTTTAATAATTAAAGAATCTTTATTTTGTTATCCATATGATTAGCAAAATAAATCTAATTTAAATTTTAACTTTAAAATCAACAAAAAATCCAATATGAATATACATGTCTATCATAAATATAACTATAATTTAGCATCAAGCCTTTATATCCTTTTTTCGATGTATATCCAAATAAAAGAAAGAATTGAAATAGCGGGAATTGCAGCGAAAATTGATGCAAATAAGTGATTGTTTAACATATTCTTTAATATAGAATTCGGTTCCATAAATTTTATACAATGTAGCATGGACCAATAGATAAAATACAATTGATAATTGACCTTTTTCATCTGATGAAATAACTAATGTATCGATAAAAATTATCCCTTTTGTATAACTCAAATTTAATGCATTATTAGTAAATTCGGTAAATCCATATTTATTTAAATAATCAAATTTTGGTAATGTCTTTGAATAATATATTTTTATACCATTAAGTAGATTAAATGAAAAATATTTACTAAGTTTATCTTTTAATTTTCGATCAATTTCCAATGCTATCTGTCTATAAATATCGTGATTTTTGTAAACCCAGCGAATAGTTTCATCAAAAATTAGATCGAAAAAATCTTTATATATTTCCATAGCCTATCAAGTTATATTATAATACAAATTAATTTTTAAGCAATTTTTTGAAACAATAAAAAAATTTATACTACAACTTTTTAATAAATATGGTATATTTAAAATGAAGATAAACATGATGATAATTAATAAATTAAGTAGGTATTAAAATGGATAAAAATAAAAGATCCATTTCAACAAAAACCACAATAAAAATCCTCTTTACAACTTTAATAGGCGTCTGGATGACAAATTTTCTATATTCCTTTATTTTACCTCAGGTCCTTCTTATGGAAAAAATTGAAAGAAATAACTTTTATAAAAGGACATTTTTACTAACAATCACGATAGGAACCCTTGCCGTTTTAGCAGTTTATCTATTTTACAAAAGGATTGAAAATGCAATTAAAATCGTTGAAAATGGTAAGAAGCTTGAAAATGAAGATTTCAATAAAATCGATAAATCTTTTTCAAATATAGAGATATTTCTTTTTTTAGTTGGTGCTTTAAGCTACATATTGGCAATTATCATCAATATTATTATAGAAATTACCCTTAAAGAAAGCATAGATTTTAAATACTGGTTATTTAGGACAACATTAGCCATTTCATTCGGAATATTAAATGGTTTAGTCATAGCAAGACTTATAAATTATGCATGGATAGACGCAAAAAACTTATTACATATTCATTTTATCGAAAATAGAAAAAATCTAAGCAAAACAAACAAAAAATTGATAATTCCCTCTATACTTCTTTTGTTTGTCAATTTATCATTTTTAGTTGTTGGAACTTTAAATTTTTATGAAAGGTATGCATTTACCATTTTAAAATTTTCTTTCATATTTACACATTTCTTTACATTAGCGATTAAGTTTCTTCTTGTTGATTTAATAATTTTTTTCGCAATTTTATCCGAACATCAAAAACATATAGATCATGTTTATAATCAGTTTGATATTATGGCTAATCAGGAGATTGATCTATCTAAAAGAGTTAATATTGTCAGTTTTGACGAAATTGGAATGATGATATCTAACATTAATATAGTTTTAAATAAATTACAAAATTCATTTTTAAAAGTAGATGAAGCAGAAAAAAAAGTAGCGAGTTTAAGTCTGAAAACAACAGAGGTATTCCAGGATTTAAAATTACAATCAACGAAAATAAGTGAAATTATTAAATTTGTTCAAGCCATAGGTGATAACGAAAGCAAAGTAATAGAAAAGGCTAATGGCGATTTTAAAAACCTTATAATTGCCATAGAGAATACCATTTCAATATACAAATTCCAGAGCGAATTTATTGAAAAAACTTCTATCTCTATGAAAAACATATTAAATTCATTTCAAACTATTTCTCGATTAACTATTGAATCAGCCAATCTATTCGAATCTCTTGCATCCAACATCTATAAAGGCGAAGATCAGGTAGGTAAATTATCTTCAATTAATAAAAAGATGATAGATTCAAATTCTAAGATTCAAGAAACAACAAAATTAATACTGGATATTTCAGAAAGGTCAAATCTTCTTGCAATGAACGCAGCTATTGAAGCAGCACATGCACAAGAAGCAGGGGCTGGGTTTTCTGTTGTTGCCGAAGAGATGCGAAAACTTTCCGAGATTACCTCAAATTCTGCACAACAAATAGAACAGATAATCAAAACAATAATAGAATCTAACAAAGAAGCAGGGGAAGTTAATATATCTATCGAAAATTTGTTTTCTGAAATTCATAACCAATTGAAGGAAACAGATACAAAGATAAAAAATGTTTCCAAGAGTAATGAAGAGCAAACCTTACTTATCGATAAAAATATATCTGAGGTAGAGCAATTAATTAAGGTTAATCAAGAGATAAAAGAAAATACTGAAAAGATTATTGAAATTCAACCAACAGTAATCTCATCATTAAACGATCTTCAAAACAAGACTAAATCTCTTTTGGAAAACAATAGAATAATGATAGAAACAGTTGAAAAATTGAATAAATCCTCTGAATTTGCGTCTTCCTCATTTGAAATGACATTCCAGGCTATTTCTCAATTAAAAGAAATCCTTTCAAACTATAAAATCATTGATTTTAAGGAGTTAGTAGAAAATAAGAATGAAAAATAGTATCTTAATATTTATTGTTTTCATCTTTATTTTTAACATTTTTATTATTTGCTCTACTTCTACTACTAATGCTCAAGATCAATCAAAAGATAAAATAACAAATTTTGTTTCAAAAATCTATATAAATACGGATAAAACAATTAAAATAGAAGAAAAAATAGAAATCTTCACGGAAGGTGAAGTTATTAAACATGGAATTGAAAGATTTTTACCTGTCTTTTTATTTAACAATAATGAAAAATTAAGCTTTAGTTCAATAAAAATTGAAAATGTATTGTTAGATGGTCAAAAGATAAATTTTGAAAAAAGTTATGAAAATTCAAATCTCAAAATTAAAATTGGAGAAAAAGATTCATTACTTCAAAAAGGAAAACATACCTTTGATATTACTTATTACTATTCTAATATAATCCAAAAAACCAGTTATGATATTTATGAATTTTATTTACCAATAATTGGGAAATATTTAAATTTGCAGATTGATAATTTGACAGTTTTTGTAAATTTCCCTGAAAAAGCTGATGATTTTAATTTTATGATTCTATATTACAATGTTATATTTGATTATAATGATAATATAAGACCCGATTATGAAGTCATAGTTGATGAAAAAGGGGATAGCCTGATTTTTAAGTTAAACGAACCTTTATATGAGAATCAACCTTTTTCTATAGAATTAAAATGGTCTGGTAATATTTTTAACGAGATCAAAACCAGTGATAGTGTATTCAACAATATTGAATTTAATATAAATAGTTTAATCAAAAATATCCCCTTATATTTTTTCAATGTAAAAGGTATTTCAAATGCTTTGTATAATTTTATAATATCTGATTATACACTCTATCAAAAAGTAAAACAAACTTTAATTATATTGGTTATATCAATTTTACTTATTATTATGACTAAAATATATCTTTTATTCAAAAAATCTTCTGGCTATAATAAAATTATCGAGCAGCGCATATCCTGTGGTTTAAGCTATTTTCTTGTTGATAATTTAAATTTATATCTTTATACATTCGAGCTTATTGCCTTGATTTTAAAAAAGGCGATTTCATTAATAAAAGAAAAAGATCAATATATAATTATAAAAAATGAAAATAAAGAAAATTTGTCATTGGATGAGCAGTCTGTTTTAAGTTCTATTTTTAAAAATTCTGAAACAGTTCCATTATCAAGCGTTAAAAAAGATAATTTTTTAACTTGTGATGATTTTTTTAAAAATATTCAAAAAACAAATCAACTTTTCCGATTAATTTTTAATATTATCCTACTTGCTCTAATAATTTTCACTTTTTATATTGGATCTTATCAGGATCTCTATAAATTATACTTTCATATATTTACAATATGCATTATATCTATCCCATTTATCTACTCTTCGATAATAAAAAAAATTAAATTTAACAATTTTCAAAAGGGAAAAAATAGGTTCAAACTCTTTTTGTTATTCACCACTTTTTTAGCTTTGATATATACTTTTTTTACCTTAATAATAAAAAGTATCGAAGAAAGCTACCTTTTAGAAACTCTTATAATAATTGCTCAAATCTTCATGCTAAATTTAATTATTATTATTATGCGATACTTTTCAAGTAAAATTTTAATTAAAGAATATGTTAAAAAAAGAAGAATTCTTCTTAAGTTTATCAAATTTTTGAAACCGAAGAATAATATTACTAACAAATTAGACAGACTCGAAAATAAATATTCAAATACATTCGACATAGAAATACTCGATTTGTATCTTTTTATTTTTGGTTTAGATAATGTCTGGGCAAAAAATGGGGTACAAAATCGCTTAATTATGATTGAAGATACAAAATATACAATAAAAGATCTGTTTAATTTGATTTATCGTACGCTTTATTCCAATTTTTACCCCCAAAATTACCAGGGCAATTATAGATATACCACTATTTCTCCATACATTGTTAGATATCCTCATAGATTTTCAAATTTATCTTCGAATAAGATAATCAAACCCAATTCGATAAACAAAAATACCGGGAATCCTAAAGGGGGGATTAAAGGTTGGTAAGCAAAATTTAAAAAACCAATTATCAAAATTATTGACATAAAAATTTTATTCTTTATTGTTAGCTATCTAATTATTAGATATCTAACTCTTTGTTAATTTAGGAAATAAAATTGCTTATATTAAACGAAAATTCATTGTTAAATCTTTTTTTAAAAACTTCTAGAAAACTATTTAAACTATTTTTTTACGAATTTGAAAAAATTAAACTTCATCCTGGGCAGATACCAATTTTCCTTTTGCTATTAAATGAAAACAATCTTACGCAGGTCGATATCGCAAACAAAGTTTGCGTTAAACCATCTACAATAACGATAATACTTAGAAAAATGGAAAAAAATAACTTAATAGAAAAGAAAATTGATAAAAACAATAGAAGAGTCTTTTATATCTCTCTCACCGAAAAAGGGAAGTTAGTCGCAGCGCAAGCAAAAATGATAATTGAGAAAATTGAAGGCAAAATTACAGCTGGAATTGACATTGAAGAGAAAGAAAGATTAAAGTATCTTTTATTAAAGATAATTTCTGAAATTGATAATATAAGTAAAAGAAGTTAAATATTTTAATGTAAAATATTTTAAGAAATTAAAGTTTTAATGTAATGATGTTTAATGTATAGATGTAAGTTTAATAAAAATAAATAAGGAGAAGGGATGTCCCCTACAATAAAACAATTTAAACCTTTTATCTTCGGCGCAGTTATTACTATGATTCTAGTAGCTATCTCTGCAATATTAAATCTATATTTACCAAACATGATGTCAAACATCGTTAATAAAGGCATAGTAAGGCAAGATATTGGATATATATGGGATATTGGTCTTAAAATGCTATTTATTTCACTTTTAAGTGTAGTCCTGGGGACAATCTCTCATCTTACCTCTGCAAAAATTGCATCGGCATATGCTATGAATATTAGATATTTGTTGTTCAAAAAAGTAACAGATTTTTCTCTTTCGGAATTTAACAATTTTTCAACTGCATCTTTAATCACAAGGAATACAAATGATGTACTTCAGCTCCAGCAGTTTTCAATAATGATTATGAGAATGGTTATAAGAGCACCAATTTTATCAATCGGTGGTATCATAATGGCTTTTTCGATAAATAGTAGATTATCGAGTATTCTTTTCATCTCTTTACCTATATTACTTTTTGGATTTACATTGTTGATTATAACAACTATGCCTTTATTTACAAAACTACAACAAAAAGTTGATAAAATAAACCTTATTGTAAGGGAAAATCTTTTGGGTGTAAGGGTTATAAGAGCCTTTAATAAGGAAAAATACGAAGAGAATAGGTTTAGTGATGCTAATGTAAATCTAACAAAAGTTGCATTAAAAGTTAACAGAATTAATGCCATAATCTTCCCTTTCATGATGTTTATAATGAATTTTACAACAGTTGCCGTTATTGCTTATGGCTCAAATTTGGTTAATAGATCAATTTTAAATATTGGTGATTTAATGGCTGTTTTACAATATATTACTCAAATTCTTTTTTCTTTCGCGATGATATCTATGATATTTGTTTTTCTACCAAGGGCCATAGCTTCAATTAATAGAATAGATGAAGTTTTAAGTAAAGATAATTCGATAAAAGATAAATTTGATGTTAATATTAATATCACTAAATTAAAAGATAAAACAATATTTTTTAATAATGTTACTTTTTCCTATCCTGGTTCAAAGGAATCTGTTCTTAAAAATATTAACTTTGAAATTCCTCCTGGTAAAACAACCGCTATTATTGGGAATACGGGTTCTGGGAAATCAACACTTCTATACCTTTTGCTTAGATTATATGATGTAACAGATGGCTCGATCAAAATAGGTGATATTGATATTAGAGATATAAAACAAAGTCAACTTAGAAGTCTTTTTGGATATGCATCATCAAAGCCTGTAATTTTCAGCAGTTCCATCTATGACAATATAAAATTTACAAGAGATATAGATGATCTTGATGTTAATAATGCCGCCAGAATCGCTATGGTTAGTGAATTTACAAATAAGATGGAACTTGGTTTAAATACAATTGTATCGCAGGGGGGTACCAATCTATCTGGTGGGCAGAAACAAAGAATTTCAATAGCACGAGCACTTGCGCAGAAAAAAGATATTTATATCTTCGATGACACTTTTTCTTCCCTTGATTTTAAAACAGATAGTAAAATTAGAATGGAATTACTTAAAATTATATCTACCTTAATAATAGTTTCTCAAAGAGTTGCAACAATAATGCATTCTGATCAAATCGTAGTCCTTGAAGATGGAAAAATTGCAGGAATAGGTTCTCATGAAAGTCTAATACAGAAATGCCAGACATACCAAAACTTTGTAAACTCTCAGCTTTCTGTTCAAGATTTAAAGACACTTGAGAAAATTCAAGGAGAATATAATGTCAGATAAAAATAAAGAGCAAACCAATCTATCACTGCGGATACGTCCTGGTTTTAGGGGACCAGGCGCTCATTTTGGATCTATAGCAGAAAAACCAAAAAATTTTAAGAAATCACTTTTTAAATTGATTAAAGAACTAAAACCATTTAAGTTTTTGATTATTTTAGTTCTTATTTTAACCTTATCTTCAACTATAATTACTATTTTGGCACCTAAGATAATAGGAAAAACCATAACTATTTTGTTTGAAGGATTTATTTTTAAAGTTAAAAATCCTATTAATAAAATTGATTTCAGTAGAATTTACAAGATTCTATTTACTCTTTCAATTTTTTATATCTTTAATATAGCAGCAAATTATTTACAACAATATATAATGGCAGGAATATCACAAAATCTTGTTAAAAACATTAGAACAAAAATGATCCAGAAATTAAATAGATTACATTTAAGATTTTTTGACTCTAATTCTCACGGGGATATATTAAGCAGATTTACAAATGATATTGATACTATAAGTTCTTCCTTGCAACAGGCTCTTGTTCAAGTATTTTCTTCTGTAATTTCAATAATTGGTGTAATTGTTATGATGCTTACCATAAGTCCTCTTATGACTTTGTTAACTATCCTAACATTACCATTAAGCATCCTTTCGACATCTTTTATAGCAAAGCAATCTCAGAACCTTTTTCGTAAACAGCAAAAATTATTAGGAGAAATAAATGGTCATATTGAAGAATCTTTTTCCGGTCATATTATTATTAAAAGTTATAATAGAGAGAAAGATACCATTGAAAAATTTACTAAAATAAATAAAAAGCTTTATGATGTTGGTTGGAAGGCTCAATTTTTCTCTGGAATTATTATGCCAATAATGAATTTCATTTCAAATATTGGTTATGTAGCAATTGCAGTAGTAGGAGGAATTTTTGTGACTAAAAGATTAATTTCGATTGGAAATATTCAGGCATTTATACAATATTCTAATCAATTTACCCAACCAATCATCGGTATATCCAATATCATTAATGTAATTCAATCTACTATTGCCGCAAGTGAAAGAGTCTTTGAAATACTAGAAGAGCAGGAGTTAAACTATACTTTAACAAAAAGAGAAGATAGTCTTAGTAATATTCAATCTATTAGAGGAAATATAAAATTTGACTCTGTCTATTTTACCTATAATAAAGATAGAAGACTTATTGAAGATTTTAATTTATATGTAGAAAAAGGAAAGATGATAGCCATTGTGGGACCAACTGGAGCAGGTAAAACTACTTTAGTAAACCTACTCCTAAAGTTCTATGAAATAGATAAAGGCAAAATTTTGCTTGATGGCATAGATATAAAGGATATAAGCCATAAAGAACTTAGATCCTTTTTTGGAATGGTCTTACAAGACACATGGCTTTTCAATGGGACAATAAAAGAAAACATTGCGTATGGGAAAGAAAATGCCACTGATGAAGAGATAATCGACTCTTCAAAAAAGGCATATGCCCATCATTTTATAAATCTATTACCAGATGGGTACAATACGGTAATAAATGAAGAATCAACAAATATCTCGGTCGGTGAAAAACAACTAATTACCATAGCAAGAGCATTTCTCAGAAATCCCGATATCTTGATCCTTGATGAGGCTACCAGTAATGTTGATACCCTAACCGAAATTCATGTTCAAAAGGCAATGCTTGAGCTGATGAAAAATAGGACCAGTTTTGTGATTGCCCATAGATTATCTACAATAAAAAATGCAGATAAAATTATTGTCATTAATGATGGTAAGATCATAGAAAGTGGAAATCATAATCAGTTGATTGAAAAAAAAGGATTTTACTGGGAGTTATATCAAAGTCAATTTTTAGGAATAGCAATTTAATAGTTAAATATTTGACTTAATTTTTAATATTTTTTTAATTCAAAAGAGAATTTACTTCCAACACCTTTTTGACTTTCAACTTTAATTTCGGAATCTATAATTTGCGCAAGTTTTTTAGATATCGAAAGCCCAAGACCTAATCCTTCAACTTTTGCAACATCTTTGGTTCTAAAAAAATCTTCAAATATTTTTTCCTTTTCAACTTCTGTAAGACCTATTCCACTGTCGATAACTTCAAAAACTATAGAGTTAATTTCATCGTTAAGTTTGACATTAAATTTTATAAAACCTTTATCGGTATATTTTAATGCATTTGATAATAGATTGTTCAATATCTGCTTTACTTTTACCTCATCTATTTTGATCTCTATAGGCAAATTATAATCATAGTTAAATTCGAAATTCAAATTTTTTTGTTCCGATAATACTTTATATAAGTCTGCTAAGCCTTGACAAAACTCGAACAAATTAATATTTATAATTTTTAATTCTTGCTTGCCAAGATTTATTTTAGCATTATCCATAATTGCTGTGATCATATCAAGAATATGTCGACTAATGTAATCCATAGATTTGATAAGTTTTAATTTAAAATCATCTGTTTCATTTTTTTTAAGTATTTCAATAGAACCTAAAATTATAGATAATGGATTTCTGAATTCATGTGAAAGTTGAGCCAGAAATTTGTCCTTTGCTATGTTGATATTTTCTAAAGTTTCTTTTGATTTTGAAAGGTTATGTTCTATCTCCTTTTGCTTTTTAATCTCATCTTCTAAAATTGCTTTTTTTTCTTCTATTATATTCTTTCTTTCAAGAAGTATTTCGGAAAATTCTTTTTCCCTGATTAGCAATAAAACTAAGCCAAATATTATAAATATAATAATAGCATAGATCATTATAGCCCACCATGTCAAATAGAAAGGTGGTTTTATAATAAGATTTAAGATTTTGATCTTATCACTATAAATTCCATCGCTATTAGAACCTCTAAGAAATATCTTATATTTTCCAGGCTTTAAATTAACAAGATTTATTGTGGAATTTGTTCCTAATGGTTGCCAATCTTTATCTATACTATCTATTTTATATGAATAAAGCAAACTCTTATTCGCCGAATAATCTAAAGAAACAAAACTAATAGATATGGAATTTTTATTATAAGGGAGTTCAAGAGAATTAAAATCGTAGTATAAAGCATTTTCGTTAATTTCCTTATCTTCAACCTTAACTGAAACAATTTGAATATCTGGTTTAAATTGATTCAAATAGATATCTTTACTTTTAATGATATTTATAGTACCAGTTCCACCAAACAACAAAGATCCATCCTTTAATTTACATCTTCCCGAACTAAATTCTTTATTAAGTAATCCATCATCGTAATCAAAACTAACTATATCAAATGTTTTCAAATTCATTCTTACAAGATTTCTAAAAGTAGTAAAATATATATTATCTTCATCTGTACTAGATATAGAGTTTATATAATTATCTGGTAAGCCCTTTTCAATTGTAAAATACTTAAATTTTTCGTCTTTATAATCATAAACATTTAAACCATTAGATGTCCCAATCCAGATTCTTCCATAGAAATCTTCGTAAATATCTGTTATGGTATTGTCTGAAAGCCCTTCTAAATTATCTATATTATATAAAAACTTCTTAACTTCATTAAATTTTGAATCGATAAGATTTAATCCTCGATTTGTACCAACCCAGATATTATCCTTTCTATCTATAAATATTTTATAAATAAGATCATCGGACAATGAAGGCTCTGATTTTGTATTTATTATCTTGCTTTTTTCGATATTTAAAAATTTTCCTTTTTCACTGGATAAAGGGACTATTATCAATCCTGATAAATAGGTTCCTAATAATAGATTTCTGTCTTTATCCTCATTTATCGCGGTAAAAGTATCTTCTTGGAACTCTTGTAATCCAAAATCTGATTTTTGGAAATAGATAAATTTTTCAGTTTTATAATCATAAAGATTAAGGTATTTGTTTGTTGCAATCCATAGATTACCATTTGAATCCTGGAAAATATCTCTTATTATGTTGTTAGAAATGGACCCTTTATATTTATCATCACTAATATATTTTTTTATTTCTTTATTTTCAGGATTATATCTATATAAACCATTGTTATAAGTTCCAATCCAGATGAATCCTTGCTTATCCTCGAAAATTGATTTAATTTTGCTATCCGCAAAAGAATTATTATCATCTTTATTCGATTTTAAGTAGATTAGATCTGGCTTATTTACAACCCATTTGACAACACCTGATCCATGTGTACCAATCCAGACAATTCCACTTTCATCCTTGAATAATGAATATATTGTATTATTTGGTATAGATAGATCTAATTTTTTATTTTTAGCCTTCTGAAAATTTTTTTTAGATATATTAAAGCTATATAATCCTTCGCCCCATGTACCTATAAGAAGATTTTCATTATCAATAAATAGTAATGAATATATTTTGTTGTATGGTAGTGAATAATTTTCAAAAATATTCTTTACAACATCATATTTACATAATCCAAATCCCCATACTCCAAACCATATATTTCCCTTTTTATCTTCGACTATTACCATTGCAGGATCTGCTGCAGGATATTCTTGTATATTTGGCTGAATAATAGAGGTATTAGAATTTTGTATATTTTGAATCTTTTTCTTTGAATTAAAAAATGAAAAATTACCTTTACTATATCTATAAATACCATCATATGTCCCTATCCAGACATCCCCTCTTGAATCTGTATAAATATCTCTAATAGTAGTATCTTTGGTTGGACCCTGATTTTTATCCTCAAATAATATGTGATTAAATCTTTGATTTTTTTCATCAAATATTTGTAAACCCTTAAGAGTCCCCACCCACAGGTTGTTATCTTTATCCCTTTCTATTGCAACAACTACATCATTTGATAGGCTATATTGATCTTGTGGATTACATAAAAACGAGGTAAATACTCCTTTTTTAATATCAAATCTAGATAATCCATTATATGTGCCAATCCAGAGGATATCATCTTTATCCATGAACATAGTCTGAATAAGTTGGGCAGGTAGTGTATTTTTTTTAAATGGTTCTTTTTTAAATATTAAAAATCCACTGCCATCATATCTATTAAGACCATCTTGAGTTGAAAACCAGATAAAACCATAGCTATCTTGAACTATTGATGAGATAGAAGAATTGCTCAAACCATCTTTTGAGTCTATAAAATCAAAAAAAAGATTATTGAAAATAGAATCATCGCTTTTATTTTCGTTAAAACTTAGGAAGGCCAATAGGCATAAGGAAAATAATAAAAAGATAATTCTCGTATTATTTTTAATTTTCAAGATTTTTCCTGATTATAAATTTATTATATATAGATATAGAAACTTATCATTTTAATAAATATATAAATATTTTATTTTGTCAAGAAATTTAAAAGATTTTAGTTGTTTTTTAAATTTTTTTCAAAATCTTTTTTCAAAATTCAATAAATAAATCACTACCACCTTTTCGTGGTAGTTTTTTATAGAATTCTTTATCTTGTGAAATCAATTGATCAATTTTCTGATCTTGATCTATAAACATGCTGTTTATTTTTTCAATTATTGAACAATAATCTTCTTTGGTCATATTGTCTTTATGATAATCCTTATATTTTAAAGGTTTTAAAAAAGAAACGAATACTAATGCTTTATTAAACTTAATAATAGGCGCTTTCTTAAATTTTTGAGTCAAAATAAAACTCTTAACC
Organism: Brachyspira murdochii; assembly: GCA_020722965.1. GTDB lineage: Bacteria > Spirochaetota > JAAYUW01 > JAAYUW01 > JAAYUW01 > Exilispira. The sequence continues at coordinate 12,999 of DYJT01000021.1, forward strand.
AATTTATCCTTCTCAATATAAATATGAAGAGGAATTATATCTGCTTTTGAAATATCTGCTATGACTACCCCACCTGTTCTAAGTCTTCCCTCTATGCCAGAAGCAATTATTTCTGATCTTATGGAGTTTAAAACTGCATGACCTAATCTAGCCTTATTGACCATTTTGTCTATAATTTCAGAATTTTTTTTCTTATTTTTATAAACAGGTAAAAAACCTGCTTTTTTTAAGAAATAACCAACAATAGGAACATCAAATGCGGTTTTTTCCACTGGTAAATAAAAATTGTTTTTAGCAATATGAACAAGTGTAAAAAAATCATATGTTGTAGGATGATTGACTATGTAAACTTTTCTAGGACAATTCTCGATTTCCTTATCATAATTTATTATTATTTTAGAATTTTCTTTTGCCCAATTTGAACATACAATATTTCTTATGATCAAGAAATGCTTTTTATTCGATAGATATTTCGAAATATCTCTTTGAATAAAATCATCACAAAGATCTTTAATAGTCTGTTCGAATGATCTTTTAATCTTATATTCTAGTTCTTTTTCTGCTTTTTCAATGGAAAAAATCTTCTTAGAATATCCCGATTCTACCATTTCATATGTCACAGGGAAATTTGGAAATATCTTTTCAATAAAATCAATCAATTTGTTAACCATAAAGTAGGGAGGTACAATAAAATTTGAAATTATAAATTTTTTACTTATTTTCTTTAAATTAATAGCAATAGATTTCATTAGATTCGAGTAAGCTAAATTTTGATTTTGATTACCACTTAATATATATTCGTTATCTTTTTTACCTTTAATTATTGCCGCGATTATTCCTTCGGATAGATCCTCTACATGAACTAAACTCACATTACCTGGCAAAGAAAAGAGTAATTTGTTTTTATATATTCTATCAACTAATTTTGTTATAGAATAATGATTATCCCCTTTTCCTAAAACTATGCCTGGTAAAACAGTAACAAGTTCAATATCTTTGCCTTTAACAAATTCTTTTGCAAGAATAAAGGAAGCAAGTTTTGTGTCATGATAAGGCAATTTTAAATTTTTTAAAAAACTCTTGTCTTTTTGCATCCAAAGTTTATAAAATTCCAATATCTGGTCGTTTGACTTATAGCTATGAATATTATTTCTCGGGTTTTGGGGATTTATCCCGATATCATCTTCGGTAATTATATCTTTTTCTGATTTTCTATTTAATATACTTATAGAAGATATTAAAATAAACTTTTTAACCTTATTTTCTATTGCGGCATTTAAAATATTATATGTACCCTCAACATTAATCTTCCAGAGTTTTTCTACATCTTTTTTAGCAAAGGAAACCATAGCAGCAAAATGAACTATACAATCAAGATCTTTTGTCTTTTCAAGTGCCTGATTATAATCAGTTATATCAAGGTTTTCAAAGACAATCTTTTCATTTTCAATATTTAACAAAAGAGGGTTCCATCTCGTTTTAGAATAAAATGCAACTATTTTTTCTACTCGATCTATTGATTCAGAATCTAGCAATTTTACTAAAAAATTAGCACCTAAAAATCCTGTTGCCCCAGTTATTCCTATCCTTTTTGGTAGATTTTCTATTGACATAATCTTTACCATTTGCCTTTACCCTTTGTTTAGTATGGTATTATTAAAAATAATATTATTTAATCGACCGGTTAAACAATCTCTTCTTTTTATTTAAACATATTTTATTCTTTTTACAATATTTTTAAATCTTTAGTATCTTTTCATTTATAAATTTTATTTTTACTGTATAATTTAGTTGGTTGTAATTTCCATTAAATATCATATTTGTTTATAAGGGGTTTTTATGATAGAGGATATGGGAACAATTGTGAAAATTGATGATAAAAAGGTACTTAATGTTAAGGTAGATGGCTTTGATAGTTGTGAAACCTGTGTAATAAGTTCAAACTGTGCACAAAAAAGAGGTGAAGTTTTAGCAGTTCCTTATAAGGAAGGCTTCAATGTTGGAGATAGAGTAAAAATAAAAATATACCATGTTTCGCTTTTAAATGCAAGTATTATGATCTATTTAATACCTCTAATTATCTTTGTATCGACAATATTAATCTCTTATTTTTTCTTGTTTTTTAAGTTTGATGAGCTATTAAAAGCTACTTTTTCTTTTGGATTATCTATAATATTATTAATTGTTTACGGATTTATCTTAAGAATCTATGATAAAATAAACATGAAAAAGTTAAGATATGATTTAGAAAAAATTCAATAAACTTAAAATCATAGTTAAATTATCAAAATAAAAAATTAAACCTCTTGTAAGGTAAGATAATGGAAAAAGATGAAGCTAAAAAAAGAATTGAGCAACTTATAAAAATAATTGAACATCATAATTATCTTTACTATGTTGAAAATAAGCCAGAAATTTCAGATACAGAATATGATATTCTTTTTGATGAGCTTTCTCTCTTAGAGAAAAAATTCCCTGAATTTTCTTATCCATATTCGCCTACTAAAAGAGTAGGTTCGGACTTATCAAATAAGTTCGAAAAAGTAAATCATGAAATCCCGGTACTCTCACTTGATAAAGCATACTCTAAAACTGAAATAATCGATTGGATAAATAAAATACTCGAAGATTTTCCATATTCCTCATTTAGTTTGCAGGAAAAATTCGATGGGGTTTCCATTGTACTGTATTACAAAGACGGTGAACTTTTTAAAGCAGTTTCAAGGGGAGATGGATTTGTTGGGAATGATATAACCGAAAATTGCAGAACAATTAAATCAATACCTTTACTCTTAGATAAAAAGATAGATATAGCAGTTAGAGGAGAAGTTTATATAGAAAAAAAGGATTTTGAAAATCTTAATGTATCAAATGAGTATGCTAATCCAAGAAATTTTGCAGCAGGAACATTAAACAGGATAAAAAGCTCTGATGTTGCAAAAATTCCTTTAAAATTTTTTGCATATGATGCAGTGTTTAAAAACTATGATAAAGATAATGATCTGTTAAAATTTATCGTAGATCTTGGTTTTTCTGTTTCAAAAAATACCACTTTTTTATTTAATAATAAAAACTTAAAAATAAATCCTAAAAAACAAAAAGATGAATCATTATTTGAAGAGACACAAGAGCAGAGGGAAAATGATTTGGTTCTGACAGATTCTTTAGTATTTAAAGCAGAAGATTTATCCAATATACCAAAATTAATCGATTATTTTTCAAAAATTAGAGCCGAATTACCATATCAGATAGATGGATTAGTTTTCAAGGTTAATGAATTTAAATCCCGAGAAAAGTTAGGTTATACCGGACATCACCCCAGGTGGGCAATAGCTTACAAATTTGAGGCTCCCAAAGCTCAAACAGTTGTTGAAGATGTCATATGGCAGGTAGGAAGAGGTGGGAGAATAACACCTGTTGCAAAATTAAATCCTGTTTCAATCGCCGGCTCTACTGTTTCAAGGGCTACTCTTCATAATATCGATTATATTAAAATGCTCGAACTTTCAATTGGCGATACTGTTTCTATATCTAAAAGAGGGGATATAATCCCTGCTGTTGAAGAAGTGTTAGAAAAATCTGATAATCCTAAAAAAATTGAGGTTCCAACATTTTGCCCTTCTTGTGGAACAAAGATCAAACTCGATGGTTCAATAGCCTTTTGTGAAAATGAAAATTGTAAATCAAGGATCGTAGAGTCTATAAAATACTTTGCATCAAGAGATTGTATGAACATCGAAAATCTTGGTGAAGAAACCATTGATCTTCTTTTCGACAATGGTTTGATTAAAGATATTCCTGATTTGTATAAATTAGATTATTCTATTTTATTAAAATTCGAAGGTTTCGCCGATAAAAAAATCAATTTGATTAAAGATGGAATTGAAAAATCAAAACAAAATGACTTTGAAACTCTTTTATACTCTTTAGGCTTTAAAGAAGTGGGTAAACAGACCGTTAAACTATTAATTAAAGCTGGATTTGATAGCGCAAAAAAACTTATCGAAACATCTATAAAAAAAGACACTTCAATTTTTAGTTCTATTTCTGGAATTGGAGAGAAAACGGCTAAGCTTTTTATAGAACATTTTTCAAGTGATAAATTTATTAATCTAATGAAAGAATTTGAAAAAATCGGTTTTTCCCTTGAAACTAAATCAAAAGACACAAATATTCAGAAAATTTTTGAAGGAACAAGTTGGTGCATCACAGGAACACTGAGAAATTTTGCAAATAGAGAACTTGCAGAAAATGAAATAGAAAAAAGAGGTGGTAAGATTCTATCTTCGGTTTCTTCTAAATTAACATATCTTGTAGTAGGAGAAAATCCAGGTTCTAAACTTGGTAGGGCAAAACAATTAAATGTAACAATAATAGATGAAAATTCTTTTATTCAGATGCTTAAAAACTCAAATCAAATTTAAATCAATTAATGATATGATTTTATTGTCTATATAAAAACTATTTAATATTGCATTTTTTACATTTTTGTTAAATAGATTATCCTCCACTTTACCAGCCATTTTGGTATCTAAATAATTATCTAAATTGGTGTTTGTATTGGTATCTATGTTGGTATCTATAATGGTATCTATA
>DYJT01000021.1:17694-35963 GCA_020722965.1 Brachyspira murdochii
TGGTATCTATAATGGTATCTATATTGGTATCTATATTGGTATCTATTTTAGTATCTATCTTTGTAACTATATTTTTATCTCTATTGGTATCTGTATTAGTATTTAAATTATTAAATAAATTGTTACCCCTATTGGTATGTTTATTTGTAATATGAGCTATAAGTCTTCCTGGCAATTTACCCATGTTTGAATAAATACTGCTGGTTAAAAGGGTAATTACTCTACCATCAAATGTTATCCCCTTCATCGATGGCTGATGACCCCTGAAAATTAGTTTGATCTGGTAATCGTTAAACAACTTTAAAATATCCTGGTTTAATTTAACAGGTCTTCCAAGTAAACTTGAAAAAAAAGCTTCCTCTTTTTTTTCTAAATAATCTGCCCATACAATTTCAAAAATTTTTTCACTATCTTTTTTTATCAGTTCTCTTAAACTTAACCCCTTTTTATATTTCAAATTTGATATAAAATTATTATCATCTTCGGATTTTGAATCATAACCAAAAAAACCTCCATGTAAAGTCATTATTGAGTTATCGACATTAATTATCAAAGGCAAATATTCGATTAGATTTATAAGAGGATTATACAATAGAGTAATTTTACCATCCTGATTCCAAAAATCCGCATTTTGATATCTGAAGTAATTGAAAAGTTCATGATTCCCTGGTAAAATAAAAACAGTATTTAAAAATAATAAATTTAAAATTATAACAGATAGAATTACTTCATTTGAATTTGAACCTCTATCTATAAAATCTCCTAAAAATATCAAATTAAGATGAGGATGAGATAATTTTATCTTAATTATTTTTAATAGAGCATCAAAATCTCCGTGAATATCACCAACAACAACTATTTCTTCTGACTTTAAATCATTTAAATATAACCATTTAGGATATCTTTTATAATATTCTGCTAAATCATTTATAAATAAAGAGAATATATCTATATTTTTATCTATTATTGAAACACTTTTACGATCATAATATGAATCAATAATATTCTTTAATATAGATTCTAATATAGATTCTTTTTCCATCTTTTCATTTATTCAAACTAAATTTTTACATATGCATCTTCACCATCGATAAGCACTTTTTCAATTGGGTTAGTACCATAATGATAATAAATATATTCCAATGAAGGTGCATCAACTATAATTATGTTAGCAGGATAATCTTCTTCGATAATTCCAGGGAAGTTAGCCAATTCTAATGCCTTTGCTGCTGTTATAGTAGATGCCTTTAATATTTGGAAGGCATCCATATGAAGCTTAATAGAAGCTATAGTGTATACCATTAATATATTTTCTGTGCAATTGGATCCCGGATTAGAATCAGATGCCAAAGCGACATCAACATTATATTTTTCAAATAAAGAAAATGGCGCATATCTTTCATTTAAGTAAAAAGCTGTCGCAGGTAAAAGGACTGGAACAGTTGTAGAATTTTCAAAAAGGTTAACCTCTTCTTCTTTTGTCTGGAGCAAATGTTCTACCGATGTCGCTTTCAGGTCAATTGCAAGTTTCAATGCACCAATATTGGATAATTCATTTACATGCATTTTTATTTTTAAACCATTATCAATAGCAGCAATACATAATCTTTCAGTAGAATTATAATCGAAGACTTTTTCCTCTGTAAATATATCAAAAAATCTTGCGAGATTATTTTTCTTAACCTCAGGTAAAATCTCATGGATAATAGTTTCAATCCATTTCCCTTTTAATTTTATATCTTTTTTTGCTTCCGGTGGAAAATCATGTGCTGGCATCGAAGTTGGTATAATCTTGATGTTTGTATATTCTTTTGCCTTATTTATTATTTTTAAAAGCCTTATCTCATCTTTCACGGTAAGTCCATAACCTGATTTTATCTCAACATGTGTGACCCCAAAAGAAGCTAATGTAGAAAGTCTTTTCAACAAAAGCAAAAGTAGTTCCTCATCAGAGGCATCTCTTGTTCTTTTGACTGTGGATGAGATTCCACCTCCTTTACCAGCTATTTCAAGATAACTTACCCCCTTATTTCTTAAGAAAAATTCATCTGCCCTATCACCGGCATAAATAAGATGAGTATGAGGATCTACAAAAGATGGAAGTACAATCTTATCTTTTGCATCTATCTGTAGAAATTGGAATTTTTCTTTTAAATTTTCTTTAATCATTTTTAATCTTGTTTCATATTCATCATCATTTACGATTGAATTTATTTTACCATCGACTATGATAATTGAAGAATTTTCTACAATTTTTGAATTATTTGACTTGTCAAAACCATAAATTTTTTCGATATTTTTAATTGAAGTAATTTTATGCATATTATTTACCCCTATTTTTTATAATTTATTTTATCAAAATTACAAAAATTTTTTAATTATATTTGAAAAATGTATATTTGTGTTTATAATTTGAATATAGGAGTTACCCATGGAATTTTCCATCAGTGATAATGAATTTAAACTTTTTAAAGATTTTATATATGAAAAGTCCGGAATCTATTTTTCTGAAATTAATAGATCTATTTTAGAAAACAGATTATTTGAAGTTATGCTAAAATTCCAATATAAATCTGTTGTGGATTATTATTATAAATTGATAAATGATTCTGAAGAAATCAGGCAATTTTTAGATTTAATAACGACAAATCTAACAAAATTCTTCAGAAATATGCCACAATTCGAAGCCTTGGAGAAAATTGTTTTGCCAGAATTAGCCAAAAGAAATGATACTTCAAGAACTATACGTGTATGGTCAGCTGGGTGCTCATCAGGAGAAGAACCCTATTCTATTGCAGCAGTTGCCGCATATATCTTAACTTTACATGAGGGCTGGGATATAAAAATAATAGCTTCCGATATATCTTTAAAATCTTTGATGATAGCTAAAGAAGGTTATTACAAAAAAGAAAGGGTTAATGATATTCCACCGCATTTATTTTCTGTAGCCTTTGAAGATTATCAAGATTCTATTAAAGTAAAGGATGAGATAAAAAAACTTGTGACATTTGACTATCATAATCTTAAAAATGAATTTGGATATAAAGATTTTGATATTATCTTTTGCAGAAATGTTATAATATATTTTGATCAGGATGCTCAAAAACAGGTTATAGAAAAATTCTATAAACTTTTAAAACCATATGGTTATCTATTTTTAGGTCATTCAGAAAGTCTTTTTGGCATGAATACAAAATTTAAATTTACCAAAATTGGTAATGCTATAGTGTATTTAAAAGATGAATTAAAATAACTGTTCAATTTAATTAAGGTAAGGTGTTTTATGGATAAGATTAAGGTTTTAATAATTGATGATTCGGCTTTAATGAGAAAATTGATAATGGAAATTATTGAACAAGATGAACAGCTCGAAGTCGTAGCGACTGCTATGAATGGTATCTTTGGTCTTTCAAAGTTAAAATCATTAAAACCAGATATTATAACATTAGATATCGAGATGCCACAGATGAATGGTTTGGAATTTTTAAAAGAAAAAAGAAATATTAACGATGATACCCCCGTTATTGTCTTTTCAAGTCTTACTTCCAGAGGTTCACAAACGACAATGGAAGCCTTAGAATTAGGAGCGAAAGATTTTGTATTAAAACCTTCTGGAAGCGTCTCTACAGATATTAATTCAGTTAAAGATGAAATAATCGAAAAAATAAAGAGTTGGGCAAAAAAATATAAAGCTAATAAGATTCCCAGAGAATCTATAATAGATAAAAATAGGGAAAGCAAAACTTCCATTTCAAAAATTACATCTAAAATTGAAGAAATCGAAAAAAAAATTGAACTTATTGAGACAAATAGATTTGATTTAATATCCGACCCCAAAAAGATTAAATTTATTGCAATTGGAATTTCTACAGGGGGACCAGAAGCATTAAGACAGATATTACCAGCATTTAAAACATGTTTACCTATTATAATAGTTCAGCATATGCCAGAAGGATTTACCAATGATTTTGCCATATCCTTAAATAAAATCACAAATGTTAATAATTATTCTGTCAAAGAAATCGAAGATAATGAAATCATAAAGGATAATTGGATTTATATCGCTCCTGGTAATCATCAGATAAGCTTGAATACATATGGAAATGGTTTTATAATGAGGATAAACCAGGATCCACCCGTAAACAATCATAGACCATCTGTAGATTATTTTTTTTCAAGTTTATATAATAATATTAAAGAAAATTGCTTTATATCGATTATTATGACTGGAATGGGAAAAGATGGCGCTTATTATACAAAAAAATTGCATGATAGAGGTATCTTTACAATTGGACAGGATGAAGATAGTTGTATTGTTTTTGGTATGCCAAAGGTAGCAATCCAGTTGGGTGGTATTGATAAAATATTAAGTTTAAATCAGATTCCTGAATTTATTAATAAATTAAAAAATTCATAATATACTCTTGAATTTTTAAAATTTTATATTTATATTTATTTCAGTAATAGAATTGTAAAATTTTTATTTAAAGTAATATTTAGGTCTTGTAATTTAAATAAAAAGTTGAATTTGAGGAGGAAAGATGGTTTCCAATTTTGATTTTGAAGATGATAATAATAATATACCAGTTATAAATAAAAAAAATCCCGATGGATTAAAACCGGATGGAACTCCTATAAGAGTTCTTATTGCCGATGATTCCGCTTTTGTTTTAAAATTGCTAAGTCAAATACTTAAAAGTGAACAATATAGCATTATAGATACTGCATCAGATGGAGAAGAGGCATTAGATAAGTTTCAAAAGAATATTGATAAAATCGATCTTATTACTTTAGACATTACGATGCCCAAGATGGATGGTTTAACTGTTCTTGAAAAAATGCTAAAAATAAAACCCGATTCAAATATAATAATGATATCTGCGCTTGGAAGGGAAGATCTTGTAAAAAAGGCTTTAACTTTGGGCGCTAAAAATTATATCGTTAAACCATTAAATAGAGAAAAGGTTCTATCAAGGGTTAAACAAACAGCAGATCGAATATTCAATGCTAAATAATATTAAATAATTCAATCTATATATAATTTAAATGGAACTTGATACCCTACAATACGAATTAATCTATAGTGAAGTTAAAAAATTTATATTAGATCAAAATTCTCCATTTTCCTATTACTCTCTTTTTTCTACCATATCGAAAAAACTTAATCTTTGTTTTAAAGATTCAGAGTTTTTTACTAATCTATTTCAAAAAAATTTCATAATAAAAAATATTATATTCAAGCTACAATTTGAATTCTATAAAGATTTTAGTTTTGCCTTGATTTTTGAAAATGATTTAATTTTTTTTTCTAAAATCAATAGTAATAAATCTTTTTTTAGCTTAATAAAAGGTGAATTTATAGAAGATACTGATTTAATTTATGAAGATAAAACAAATAAAGAAAATTTGCCTTCCATTAATTCTTTAAGAAACTATTATTTTGATTTTGAAAATTTAAAAAATATAGATGAAAAGTCTGTTGAAAAGGCGATTGATAGCAGCTTAAAATTTGCAAGCTACCCCGAACTTTTTGATCAAGCACTTAAAATATTTGATTTGAGTTTAGCTTCATTAAATATCAAATCTTTAAATTCTGCTTACAGAAGGATTATAAAACGATATCATCCTGATGTTTCTTCAAATTTTGAAAATGATGATAAAAAGATGATATTTAAAATATATGATGCTTACAACTTACTTAAGAGTATATTAATTTAAAATAACCTTAATTTTTCTTAAAGCATCTTTAGATGCAGTTATTGCCTTATGTGGGGTATCCGCCTGAGAAATTACGTTAGCCAGTTTTGTCACATTATTATTTGTTATTGTAATCTTATCACCTTTGCTTTTCATTATAAAAACATTTTTTATATAAGGAGTCATCATAGCATCATAACTTCCCTCAATAGATTTTAATATCCCCTCTTCTTTCGATATTAAACCAAGCTCACATGAATAATATGACCATTTAGGTTTTACTTCAATATCTTTTTCGCCAACAGCTACTTTTAACATTAATCTCATAAGATTAATTCCTGTCGAATAGGGAAAGGTATATGCTGACATGAAACCACCCGAAAGACGAGAAGCTATTTCGCCAACATATGCAACTGGAATTTTTTTACCATCTTTTAACTCATACCTTACCCTGATATCACCCTTTGCTGCTCCATGTTTTATGCCGAGTGCTTTAATACCATTTTCAAATAGATTCGAAGCAGTATTAACCAGATCTTCTGGCAAGATTGATGGCATTAAATGACCAAGTTCGACAAAATTTGGTGGATTTAAAATAAATCTATCTGCGACACCATAGATAAAAATCTTCCCATCACTCACTATAGCGTCTAATGATAGTTCGTAACTTCGAATATATTCTTCTATTATTATATTTCCTGATGAAGAATATTGCTTAGCATCTTCATATATTTTCAATAATTTTTCTTTATTAATCTCTTTATTTATTAATGTAACACCTCTAGCACCCATATTATCTATAGGCTTAATTACATATTCTTTTTTATTTAAACTTTTAATCGCCTTTTCAAGATCACCTAAGTTTGATACTACTTCAAATTCAGGTTGGTTAATCCCTTTTTGCTTTAATCTTTCTCTCATTATCCCTTTATTTGTTGTTGCTAAAGCTACTTCATATGAATTCCCTTTTAAGCCAAAATAGTTCGCAATTTTTGCAACTGTCTTTGAAAAATCAGTCCCAACAGTAGAAACGCCAGCTATTTCATATTTTTGAAAAATCTCTATGGATTTTTTTAAACATCCCTCTTCATCCCTTGTGGAAATAACTGCCTTCATAATTTCATCATCACTATACTTTTTAAAAGCTGGGGCATTTGGGTTAATATCGAAAACAATCGGGATCAAGTTGGCGTTGTATACTTCATCGATAAATGGTAATTGTAAAATACCACCACCAATTATGATAAATACCTTTTTATTATCCCTATTAAAGTTTCCCATAGTCTTGTTTACATCCTAAAAAATCTTATCCCAAAATAAAAAGATAGAGTTACAAAACTCAATTTATTTTGGAAAGTTCCAGGTTCTCCCCAAAGATTAAAGTTAAAAGAGCTAATATGAACCTCAAAAATTCCATCTGTCTTTGATCCAAGCATAAAACCAAACCCAATGGCAACTTTCCAAAAAAATGAACCATAAAATCCAGCAGATGAACTATTTGAAATTTCAATCTTATCTATTAAAAAACTATACCCAACACCCATTATAGAATAAAGTGCAAAAGGTAATGTAAATGGGAACCTTATTCGTAATGCTCCATATAGTGGGAAATAAATAAAACTATTTTCAATACCACTTATTACCCAATTCCCATTTGCAAAATCAAGACCAAAACCGTAAAACACCGCTTCATCAAAATCAATGCCAAAAAGTGTAGAAAGAGTAAATCCAGATGATGGACCAAATGGCGTTGTAAAACCGATTGCAATAGATAAAGCCTTAGTCTGACCAAGCACAACAACAGAATAAAAAAGCAAAATTAATATTAATATAATTAGTGTTGATTTGATTCCATTTAAATTTTTCATATTACACCTCTTTTTATTTTTCGGTAAATATTGCTTCTTATTGACTTTATAGATAAATTATATATAAATTTTGAAAGAGTTAAATTTTTTTCAAAAAGGGTAAAGATGAGGAAGAGAAAGATTAATTTTGATAAGATAATCGAAAAGATATTAGAAAACGAATCAATCGGTAAAAATCTTACAGACAGTGAATTTCTCAAGGTTATTGATTTTGTAAAAAACCATTTGTTTATCTTCCTTTTAAAACTTTATAAGATTAAATATTCTAATATTTTTATCTCTCAAAATGAATTAGAAGATAGATTATTTAATTTCTGCATGGACTTAATTAGAAAATTCGAACATGATAAGGTTGATTCGCAGATCGAAATCTTAACTAATTTATTTGAGCTTTCAGATAAATACTTTTTATAATCGTTTAACTTTTTATAATTGTTTATATAAAAATTATTTGTAATTTTATTTTTCTGTTATTTTTTTTAATTTAATCGGGAAAGAAGATGAAAGGTAAAGATAAATATTATTTTAAGTTAATTATATTAATCTTTTCTATTTTATTAACGATTTTATCACCCAGTAATATTCTATCTGATTCGACAGAAAGATTTATTATTACCTCCTCTAATTATCCAATAAGTTTATATTTAACCGAATCAACTAAATATAAATTTGGTGAATCCCCAATCGAAAAAGAATTGATAGAAAAGATATCAAATGCTAAAGATTCAATCACCATATTTGCATTCGATTTTGATAATGCAAATCTTATTGATGCTTTAATAAAAGCTTCCCAAAAGAATATTAAGATTAAGATAATCTGCGATTTGAATAATACCCCCGAGCAGGTGTTAAATTTATTTCAATCTCAAGGATGGCTTGTTTACTATAAGAGTAAGAAATTGATGCATCACAAGATAATAATATTTGACGAAGATATAGTTGGGCTAGGATCTATGAATTTTACAATTTCATGTATGTATGGTAATAACAATGATTTTTATTTTATTAATAGCAAAAAAGTAGCTCAATTTTTAAAAAATTATTTCGATTATCTGGCTTACAAAAAGAACAAAGAAATATTAAGAACCCCGATAACTATCGATGGTATAACCTTTTATTTTGCAAACAGTCCGTATTATAATATTAATGATTTTTTAATCGATAAAATAAACAAATCTAAAGAAAGAATAATTTTAGCATATTCTACTTTTACAAATAATAAGGTTGCAAATGAAATAATTAAGAATATCGAATCAAAAAAATTATTTTTTTTTGGGTTACTTGAAAAAAGAAATGCTTACTCTAAATATTCTGTCTACTCGACTTTTTTAAATAATAACCACCATATTTACCTTGATAGAAATGACTACTATATGCATCACAAACTTATGATTATTGACAACACGATAATTACCGGATCCTATGCAATATCAGATAGGACAAATTCAACAGAATCCATTGAATTCAATGATGATCTTTCTTTTTCTTTTGAAGATAAAGAGATAGCCGACTTTCTTTTAAAATATTTAAAAAATTTGATATTACAATAAATTAATAATAAAGATTAAACAAAAGTTCGACGAAAGATGAGAATTTTTCATTATATTCGATCCCTTTTGCATAAGATAATTTTAAATCTAACATCTGGTTTAATAGAATTTTTAACTTTTCTAATATTTTCTCTATATTCTCTTCTTTAACCTGATAAAGATAAAGCAGATATTCATAATCAGAAAATTGTGAAAGCATATCTGTGAATCTTATGTTTTCACATATAATCTTTTCAATCTCTTTACTTTTTTGATTGATAGAATGATCAAATCGTAGCAGTAATAATGAAAATGGATATTGATATCTTTTAGCCTTATATATTTCTATCTCTATCAATTTTTCAAATGCTCTAGCAGAAAAAATAGGTAAATTTCCAAGATAAAGATTTTCATACCAGAAAGAATCGAATGAAATTTTGTCTTCAATATCATATAGATAAAACCTAAATTTATAACCCTTGTATCTAATAATATCGCCATTCGTTATCTGAATCGGGAATTGGTTTATCTGATTTTCATTTAAATAAATTAGACTTGTATTATCCTGATCATTATCATTTTCAAGCAAAAATCTATTAATCTTTTCATCATATATGATCGGCAGTATAATGTTAATCTGATCAAAAGATGGTTTTTTAAACTTATAAAGAGGTACAACAAGGTTCTCTTTAATATCTTTTGAGATTAACCAGATACTTCCATAATTATGCATCTTTTTCCACCTTGCTTTCGAAATATTCTATATCCTGCTTTGTGTCAATAGAAATAAGATCATAGCTAACAGTCTGTATTATTATTTTACCATTATTTTCAAGCCATCTTAGTTGTTCCAGTTTTTCTATCTGCTCTAAATATGATTGCTCAAGACTGATAAATTTTTTAAGGACTTTCGGAGTATAGCCATAGATTCCAAAATGTTTTAAAAATTTTACTTTTTCATTTTTTTCTCTTGGATAAGGTATTGCCGCCCGAGAAAAATAAAGTGCTGTTCCATCTTTTGAACATACTGCCTTCACATGAGAAGGATTATTGAAAGAATCTGTATCATCGCTTTCTTTTGCTATGGTAAAAATCGAATTTTCCATTTTTTGTTTATCAATTTTACTGACAAATTCGATAAATAGCTTAATATAACTTGATTTTACGCAAGGTTCATCCCCCTGAACATTCAAAATAAAATCGTATTTTTTATTCAACTTGCAGTAAGCCTGATAAACTCTATCTGTCCCGGAAGGTAGTTGAGGATCGGTAAATATTGCCGGTATATTAAATCTGTTACAGAAATCGATTAACTTCTGGCTATCAACGGCGAAATAAAGATCCCAATCCTTTGAATCTTTCAAATTGTCAAAAAGCCATCTTATCAATTCCTTCCCATGTAAAAGAGCGAGTGGTTTTTCCGGTAATCTTGTGGAAGCAAGACGACTTGGTACTATAACAACTGTTTTCATAAAACTCCTTATTTTCAATTTTATTTTAAATTTTCGCTATGTCAATTATTCAAAAGAGATTGAACCAAATTCTTTTTTTATATTTTCAATTAATACTTCATCTTTCATTATTTCAACAATCTTCTCAATATCTTTATAGAATGGATGATCTTTGTAATTTATATCCAACTTACTTTTTACATATTTAAAGATATACTCTGTTATTTGTGCAAAACTTTCTTTATGAAATCTTGAGGCAAACAGATTTGCTAAAAGTTCGATCGCTAAAACTGCATATGTATTTTCAATAATTTTATTTAATTTTAATAGGGCATTTGCCCCCATCGATACATGATCTTCCTGGTTTGCTGAAACAGGGATAGAATCAACAGATGCTGGATGAGAATAAACCTTGTTTTCCGAGACTAAGGCAGCGGCTGTATATTGTGTTATCATTAAGCCAGATTGTAAACCAGCATCATCTGTTAAAAATCCAGGTAAACCAGAAAGGCTTGGATTTAATAGTCTTTCAACCCTTCTTTCGGATATAGACGCAAGTTCACTAATTGCAATACCTAAAAAGTCACCATAAAGTGCAAGGATTTCACCATGAAAATTTCCCTGTGAGTATATTTTATCCTCTGAAAAGATTAAAGGGTTATCTGTCGCAGAATTCATTTCTATCTTTGCAACCTTCACACAGTCATAAATCGCATTTAAAATTGCTCCATGAACCTGAGGGGTACATCTTAAAGAATATGCGTCCTGAACTTTATTACAATTCTTATGTGATAATATCCTTGGCGAATCCTTGAATAAATCATAGATATATTCTGAAACATCAATCTGTCCTTTATGAGGTCTAACACTACCTATCTCTTTTTTAAAAGGTGTTAAGGTAGCATTTAAATTTTCAATAGAAAATCCCGCACAAAAATTAGCCCAGAATAATAGTTTTTCAGATTCGAAAATAGAATGGATAAACCAGGAATTCATATATGGAGTTCCATTGATCAACGCAAGTCCTTCTTTTGCCGAAAGTTTCAATGTTTCTATTTTTTTCTCTTTAAGTACTTTTAAAGATGGGACTCTTTTACCATTTTCTATGCATTCTCCTTCACCAATAAGCGCCAATACAATATGGGCTAATGGAGCCAAATCTCCCGATGCACCTAAGGATCCCTTTTGAGGGACATAGGGATAAATCTTACTATTTAGTGCGTTTACCAAAATATCTATGGTTTTTTTTCTTATACCTGAAACAGATTGTAAAAGTGAGTTTATCCTCAGAAGAATTGCGCCCCTTACAACATTATATGGTGCAGGATCACCAAAACCTACAGAATGCGATCGAATAAGATTATATTGCAAATCTTCAATATTTTCTTTTGAAATAGTTGTCGATGCCAGAACACCAAAACCAGTATTTATTCCATATACAACTTTATTCTTAGTTACTATATCTTCTACTATCTTTCTATTTTCGTTTAGTTTGTCATAAATTTTTTCTTCGATTTCTACCTCTTGCTCATTATAAACAATATTTTTGTAATCTTCGAAACTGAGATTTCCATTTAAAATAACCATATCGATTCTCCTATTAAATATTTTAGTTTACAAGTTTCAAACTTTTGAATATCAATTTTTCTTAAAATGCTAATTTATTATAAAATTGCAAATAATTAAATTATTTAATCCTAAAAATCAATAAAATTATTGACTAAATATAAATTTAAATTTTTATTTATAAAATTAAGGCGGAGGGCATTAAATGAGATATAAGGGTCTAGACATAATCTCTTTAAGGGATCTGGACAAGGATTTTCTCGATTTTCTTTTGCAAAAAACAAAAGAAGTCAAACAAGGGAAGTGGCAAAATTCCTGCCAAGGAATGGTTGTTGCTTCCCTTTTTTTTGAGCCATCAACAAGGACAAAGCTATCTTTTGATACGGCAATTGCCCTTACTGGTGCATCGATGATCGGGTTCTCTTCTGCAGCAGGTTCATCTACTTCAAAAGGTGAAAGTCTTTCTGATACAATTAAGACAGTAGATCAATATGCAGACATTATAGTAATGAGACATAGCATAGAGGGAGCAGCTAGAAGAGCCGCAGAAGTAGCAAAAGCTCCAGTAATTAATGCAGGGGATGGCGCAAACCAACATCCGACTCAAACTTTTCTCGATTTATTTACTATTTATGAACTAAAAGGTGAAATTAAAAATTTAAAGATTGGTTTGATGGGAGATTTAAGATTTGGCAGAACTATACACTCACTTGTCATGGCCTTGAGCCATTATAATGCCGAGCTTTTTCTAATTAGCCCACCGATACTTCAACTCCCTTCTTATTATTTAAATTATCTGGATTCCCAAAAAATAAAATACAAAATATGTGAAGATTTTACAGAAGTCGGAAAAGAGCTTGATGTTCTATATTGTACCAGAATACAAAGAGAAAGATTTGCCGATCCTGTCGAATATGAAAAGGTTTCTAATTCATACGAAATTTCAAAAGCTAATATCGATTCTTTATCTAATGACACAATCATACTTCACCCTCTACCAAGGGTTACAGAAATTCATCCTTCAATAGATGATGACCCAAGAGCAAAATATTTCTATCAGGCAAAAAATGGCGTATATACAAGGGCAGCTTTACTTGGAATCCTGGCAGGAACTATTGAATAAAATTGCAAGAAAAAACACAAAAGAATAAAATATAAAATGAAAAAAATGTAATAATAAAAAAAATAAAATACAAAAAAAGATTAATAAAGTTGATTTACTAAGTTTATAATAAAAATTCGATTATTAGGAGGTTTATATGAAAGAAGTTTACAAGGTATATCAAATTCAAAATGGGACAGTCATAGATCATCTTCCGTGTGGTTCTGCACTAAAGGTTATAAATATTATAGGTGCAGATTCCAGAGATTTTATAGCAATAGGTATGAATCTGGATTCAAAGAAATTAGGGAAAAAAGATCTAATCAAATATGAAAACAAAATTCTTGGAAAAGATGAAACAGATAAACTCGCATTACTCGCACCAGGTGCATCAATAAATATAATTAAAGATTCAAAGGTTGTTGAAAAAAGAAAGATATGTATTCCATCAGAGTTGAAAAACCTAATAAAATGCAAAAATCCAAACTGCATATGTAACAAAGAGGAAATAGAAACAGAATTTTACCTTGTTGATAAAGATAAAAAACAATATCGTTGCAAATATTGCGAAAGAGAGTATCTAATAACCGATGATTTCATATTATGATGAAATAAATATTACAGAAATTATCTGTTATAACGAGAAATTAGCATTAATTACAGAACTTTGCCCTTTTTCATTTTCAACAGACAACTCTGTTTCTGATATAGGGCAAATAGATGACTTTAAAATTATCGATGTCAGGAAGAATCAGGATCAATTTTTACTTATAACATCATTAAACTTCTCTGAATTTCAAAAAAATTATCAAATCGAAAAGATAGAAAATATTTTAAAAAACAAGTTTAAACCCTCCGTCCTTGATATTACTAAAAAAGCCAGAGAGAAAAAGGAAGCTATTGTCAAAATAATACAGGAAAAATTACCCTGTAATCTTTTAAGTTATTACATAGCAAGATTTGGACTCCTTCTTGTTTTTGATAATGAATATTTCAATAAGAATCTATTTATTAAAAAATTATATGAGAAATCTATTAATTGTGCAAAAGCCGATATTCTCCCATTCACGATAGGAGTAAAATACCAAATTTTAAATAAGACTTTTATCTGGTTATATCTACCAGAAGATTTAGCAATATTACAAAACAAAAATATTTTTAAGTGCTACTTAAAAATATTCGATACCAATCTTCTTTTTAAACCATTATTTGATTTTAGATACAAAATAGCTACAAGTAATTTTGAAATAATTGAAAGTCTTTACCCTAAAACCTTACCCTCAGTTTATTTAACAATAAACGAAGACAAATATTTTATTACATCTTTTATGGATAAAAGAGTCGAGATTATTGAGAATCAAAATATTGTAAGCCTATTAAATGATTATAATAAAATAGCTTATGAAGTAATTAAAAGGAGTGATTAAAATGCTTACCAGAAAACATCTTGAAAACTCTTTTACATATAAATCAGGAAGACCCCCTGAAGACTTACTCAAAGAAAAAGGGATTAAAAAAATCTATGCTCTGGCTTCAAATGAAAATTATCTTGGACCATCGAAGCTGGTAATTGATGCTATAATAAAGTCAGTAAACGATATACATCTTTACCCTGATTCATTTTGCACCAATTTAAGAAATGATTTATCGAAACGTTTCAATACAAGCCTCGATAATATTATAGTCGGAGCAGGTTCATCAGAATTAATATCTATGCTTTATACAGCTTTTGTTGAACTTGATGAAAGTATATTGGTCCCCAACCCATCTTTTATGTTATATAAGGTTCTTGCTAAATTTATGAACTTAAAGTTAGATACTTATGATTTAAATCCTGATTTTTCCTATAATATTGATCAAATTATTCTTAAAAATACCCCAAAAACAAAGATAATAGTTGTTGTTACGCCAAATAATCCTACTGGAACTATTTTAACAAAAAATGATCTTGAAAAACTTTTAAGCTCTATTCGTGATGACCAAATTTTATGTATTGATGAGGCTTATATAGAATTCAACGACTCAGAATTGCATTATGGGAATCTAATCCCCGAAATTGAGAAAAAAAATATAATTTTACTGCGAACATTTTCAAAGATATTTGCTCTTGCAGGGATGCGAATAGGGTATGCCTTTTCGAGCAAGAACATAATAGATGGACTTTTCAAGGTATTAAAACCCTTTACAGTTTCATTTTTAACAGAACAAGCAGCCATAGCAAGTCTAAATGATTCTGATTTTGTTGAAAGAACAATAAACATGGTAAAAGAAGGAAGAAAATATGTTTATCGCGAACTTGATAAGTTGAAGGTAGATTATGTAAAGGGTTTTGGTAATTTCTATTTTATAAATACAATAGATGTTGATAAACTATCTTCCAATCTTTTAAACATGGGAATTGTTGTAAGACCAACAAAACAGTTTGGCTACGAACAAGGGATAAGAGTTACATATGGTGATAAAGAGGCAAATGAAGCTGTGATTAACGGCTTAAAAGAAAATCTTTCTCTTTTGAAAACCAAATGAAGCAATATAGATCAAATCATTTTATCCCAATAACTATTGAAGAATGTAAAGCACTTGGTTATGACAGGTGCGATATAATTTTTATCACAGGTGATGCTTATATTGATTCACCATTTATTGGAGTCGCTATTTTAGCAAGATTTCTTGAGCAAAAAGGATTTAAAATAGGAATTATTCCACAACCAGATGTAAATAATTTAAAAGATATTACAAGACTTGGACAGCCGAGATTATTCTGGGGTGTAACTGCGGGTAGTATCGATTCAATGGTTGCCAATTATACCGCTTTACTAAAGAAGAGAAAAAGCGATGACCTTACTCCTGGCGGATTAAATAATAAAAGGCCAGATAGGGCTACTATAGTCTATACTAATCTAATAAGGAAGGCTTATAAAAATACAAGCCCAATTATTATAGGCGGAATTGAAGCGAGTAATAGAAGGATTGCTCATTACGATTATTGGACAAATAAAATTAGAAGAAGTATCCTTTTTGATTCTAAAGCCGACATCCTTGTATACGGAATGGCCGAATTTACTCTTCTTGATTTAGCCAATATCTCATTGAAACTACTAGAAGACGATCACCTTGTTTTTACGAGTAAGGTCAAAAATGAATTTATTAAAATTAACGGTATCTGTTATATTGATAAAGAAATACCTGAAAACAAAGTTGAAATACCATCTTATGAAGAAGTAGCAATTGATAAAGAAAAATTTGCATTAAGTCACCTAAAATTTTTTGAATATATAGATAAGATAAATCTTTTGCCAGAAAACTTAAGGCTCCCTTTGGTTCAAAAACATGATCAAAGATATCTTGTGCATAATCCATTGCCACAAACTTTAAGCCAGGAACAAATTGATCAGATTTATGAACTTCCCTTTTTGCATGATGCTCATCCCTTACTTAAAAAGATTGGGAAGATTAAAGCTTTGGATACCATCCCTTTTTCAATTACCACTCATAGAGGATGTTTTGGGGGATGCAATTTTTGTTCTATTGCAATTCACCAGGGGAAAACCGTTGTTAGTCGTTCTCAAAAGTCTATATTGAAAGAAGCTACTTATTTTTCAACTTTACAAAATTTCAATGGAATAATTAGAGATGTAGGTGGTCCAACTGCGAACATGTATGGTGTATCCTGTAGTAAATTTGAGAATCCTGGAAGTTGCAAAAGAAAAAGCTGCCTATTCCCTTCTGTTTGCAAGTTTCTTTTAATAGACCATGTCAAAATAATCGATCTTTTAAATAAAATTAAAAAGATAGATGGAATTAAAAAGGTTTTTATAGCTTCTGGAATAAGATATGACCTATTACTAGCAGACAAAAATTCTGATAAATACTTAAAATCATTGATCTCTGAATATACAAGTGGACAATTCAAAATAGCTCCTGAGCATACCGAAGATAATGTACTAAAGTTAATGGGAAAGCCACCCAATAAAATACTTTTAAGTTTTATTACATTTTACCAAAAAATATTTAATTCTTTAAAAGAGGAAAAACAATATTTCAATAGTAAAAGATTAGATTCATTAAAAAAAGAAAAACCAGAAAAGAGAATCAATAAATACATCAGCTTTTACCTGATTGCCGCTTATCCAGGATGTAAAGTCGAAGATATGTTAGAAATGAAAAATAAACTCGATAAATTTAGTTTTATAGATAAAAATCAGGTACAAATATTTACACCTCTTCCATTGACCTATTCATCTTTGCAATATTATCTGGGAAAAGATCTTACTTTCGACAAAAAAATCTATGTTGAAAAAGATTTAAAAAAGAAAAAACAACAGAAAGATATTCTTTTTTTGTAGCTATTAAATAAAAATATAAAGAAAATATTTTGTTGGTCTTATATTATTAAAAATGTTAAAACAAAAATTGAAAATATATAAATAGTAATCTTAATAAACACCAAGCAAGATATCTCAAAAAATGCTCAGCAAAAAATAAAAAAGTCAAATTAATTTAATTTTGTTTTTAAAAAAGGTGATAAAGCACATTAGTTATAATTATGAAATAAAAAAAACTATAGAAAAACTTTCTATTAAATTTAAATTAATTTTAAATATTATTACAATATATAACATATTTTTTACAGTAAAAAGCCCAAAAATCTTCAATATGCATTGAATATATTAAATTAAAAAATGAATCATAATCCAGCCATTTGAAAAAATTAAGCCAGTATTCAGATACAACAGAATCTAACTTAATATCTTTTAAATTATCTTTGATTTCTAAAATAGATTTAAAAATGATTGGATTTATTGCGTAAGCCACAGCTTATTCTAAACCCCATTTAACTTTGATGTTTCCTTTTTTATATTTATCAGTTACTTCTTTAATATTGTCATATGGATATTTCCAGAAATAATCAAACAACTCATTTGTTTCATATAAATCTATTTTTTTACCAAGTTTTGAATTTAGTTTATAAACAAATTTTTCTAGATTTTCTTTAAAATCTCAAGGTACAATATTTAAATTAATTTAAGGTGTATTTCGAAAAAATAACTCATAC
>DYJT01000040.1 GCA_020722965.1 Brachyspira murdochii
CAAAATCGTCCATAAAATTATTCTCCTAAAAATTAAAAATAAATGTGAAAGAAAAGCGGATCAATCGGGGATACTGCTATAAATGTCTTAAAAAAATATTCCTTATTAATTTTAAAATTAATAGTTGAATTTTGAATTGAATCAATTGTAAAATTTGAATTTGAATTATGTAAAGAGAATTTTGAATTTTTAATTATGAAATTAAATGAAGAAGGTAATGAAGAAAATTCAGTATTAACTGATAAAAGATGATAATCAAGATTGTCTTCTTGAAAATCAATAGTTGGAATAATATAAATAGCATTTGGATTTATATTTTCTTTTATCGGCGAAGTCTCTAAATTATCGACTAAATCAACAATAGGAATAATCGTAATAGGAGATTCATTTGTAAATAATTCAATATTAATTCGTTCAATATAGGAACCACCATAACTTGGTTTTGAATGAAATGATAAATAGAAATTAAATGCTAATGGTTTTATTAAAGAAGGATCATGATTAAAAGTAGTTTGCAATTTTCGAATATTATTATCATAATGAACGGCAAATAATGAGTGTACAATATTATTATGAATTGGATCGAAAAATTGGTTAATCGGCAAATTGATTATTTGATTTGTTTGAAGATCTTTGTATATAAACGATTTCAATTTTGATTTTTCAATTAAAACATCAACTTTATTTTGATTTAGTCTAGAAATAGTAGAAAGAATGTATGGTGTTTTTGGTAAGATTTTGATTGCTTTTGTTGAATAACCTGGTATGTTTGGAGGGGAAGAATATGAAATAGAAGTTTGAGTAAACTGATTTGAATATTTAAAATCTAATTTGTCTTTTATATATTCATCATAATAAGTACCTTCAAATACACCTGAAATTCTATTTTCATTATAATCTTCAGATATAGTATGAATAATCCCTGTTAGCGGACCTTCAGTTTTTACCCAATTAATATTATTATTATTTAATATATCTCGACTAATAATGACATTATTCGAAGTATTTAAAATAATATCTGGATTGAAATTTTTATTAGAAATCCATTCAAATTTTGCAGTTGTTATATTTGAAGTAATTGTTGAATTAAATGATAAAATATTAATTTCATTATTGAATGATTGATTTAATATTGAAGTATTATATTCTATAACGGCAAAATCTGGTAGATTTAATGATGAATTTATTAATTCAAAATATAATAATTGAGTGTCATCTTCTGTCACATCAATTATCACATTATCACGACTAAAAAATCGTTCCTCCCGAGATTGTGGTCTTTGCTCGAAAGGAATGTGTAAGTACTGCGGAAATTGAACCATTAATTCTAAATTACAATTTACTGTAAACGTTCTTTGTTCTACTGATGAAATAGAACTAGAAGTAGATGACAATCTTATAAGCGGATTATAATGAACTGCAAATGATTTTATAGATTTAGCCTGATCATAATCATAAATCTTAAAAAGATTTACCATATCATGGTAATCTAATTGAATAATATCTTTATTAAAAATATCTTCATCGATTTCAATAAAAGATGTAAATGTATATGCATGCATCCATTTATTTAACGGCAAAGAAGATTGTAATTGAAATTCTAAATTTTTAGATTGAATCTGAGATTCACAATTAATTATAATTGGAATATTTATTATATAATGTTCTTCTTGTAATTCAATAGTTAAATCTTTTGTTCTATTATATAATACTGGTATGCGATTAATATTTCCTAAACCAATATGTTGAATATTAGTTGGATGAAGATTTATTGGAGTAGATGAATCTAATGAAATAATCATAGATGGTAGATTAAATTGAGTATCATATTTGAATTGAAATGATCTGTTAGCTATATTAAAAGTATATTGTTTAATTGTATTTTTATCATATACATAATTGTTAAATAAAAATATTAATGATCTTAATAAGTCGGAATAAAAATTATGAATTTTCATTTATTTTTTATGAGGGAAACCGGCAAAATTCTTTAAAATTTCGCCGGTTTTAAAATTTTAATCAACTTGTTTTAAACGCAACTTTGATAATAATAAATCACCAGTATATGTATCATTTGGATCTGTTGCTATTCTACGTAATTTACATACAACATATAAAGAATTAGGTTGAGTTATATGAGTAGAACTAATAATAAATGTTGATAAACTAATAAATAAATATTTATCTGTATTATTTAAATCGGCAGAATTTAAATAATACTCATATGTTTGAGTTGGTGTTGATATATTTGGTGCTGATGCTGTTGAAATAACATAATATGAAAATTCTAATTTTATAGTTTTTAATGGATCATTTTGTGGTAAAATATAATATATCTCTGGAATAATATTTTTCGAATTTTTCCAATAACTAGGAATTGTAAAATCAAACCAAATAGTACTATTTGCACTACCACTAAAATTAATAACTCGAACTAATTCTTTCCAAAGAGAAATAGATGGATATTCAACATTATCCATCATCATATCCATAATATCATATTCAAGAACTAATCCAGTTGGTTCTGCCGTTAAAGGATTACCACCAGGAGTAACTCCATCGCCAATATATAATCGTTTCGTATCGGAAGTATAAATAGGTTCAGCCATCAATGGTGTGATACTTAACCGATTAGCTTCCAATCCATTTCTTAATTGTGCTTTATCAAATATTGCATACATGTTTAAAATACCCCGAAGTCAATAATTCTATAATTAGAATCATCATCAAAAAATGTACCACCATTCAATGGCCTAGATTGTACCAATGAATCATTAAAATAACTATTACCTGGATCATTAATCTGACTAACAGGAAAAAATGTTATTCTAGGAATATATATATGATCAACAATTTGAATATGCGTATTTATATTTGTAATAGAAGTAATATTTCCAGTAATAGGATCTTTAGTAAATTTATAAACATCTAAAACTACACGATCTCGACTAGTTGACCATGCATCTGGTAATTGTACTTGACCATCTGCTGAAACATATGATAATTTGAAATATGGTCTATTATTTTGCATAGTTTGGATATATTTATAAGAAACTGATAATACTACATATCCAGATGGATCATATGGTGATAAATCCAAATCTAAATTTACAATCGTTTTAAATATATGTAAAGTAGTATCAATAATACATCGGCCAGGTCGTATACTAACTGCGATAATATTATTATTTAAAACCGCAACTGTCTCTAACCCTGATATAACAATATCTTCACCGAATGCCCTTAAAATACTATTTACTTGTCTAGATAGATAGACTCTTGAGTCCTGAACCCCCATGTCAAATAGGGTAGAACTATAAGGATCTATAAATGTTTCTTGATCTAATGATTGAAATATATGTGGCATATATTTTATCGAACTATATTAAATTTAATTGTAAGAGATTTTTCAATTTCAGTTTCATTTAATTCACAATATGCAATTTTAATATTATAAGATATTATATAATTAGTTGGGAGATAACCAATTGATAATTTTAATATATCAGAAGTATCAGTTTTTATAAAAGAATTTAATAAAATTTCATTAGTTGTGAATCCAGAAATTGTTATAACTTTATCAAGAAATTCAGTATTAATAGATACAAAATAATCATTAGAAGGAACTATAATATCTGAAGTAGCAGGGTTTTCAATTAAAATATACATTAAATTTAATTTATCCTCCTTTTGTTAATATTTTTTTAAGCGGATTATATATATAATCTTTTGTAATACTTGGACCGCCAACTTGCATATGACTTCTGAAATTATTAATTGCGTCTGCAGTTTTTTCACCAGTTTGAAATGCTTTAGTCGCTAGTCGGTTAATAATATTTTCATAAACTAACCGGCGATAGCCAACTCTTAAAGCACTCTCTAATAATGATTTCATGAATTAACAATAATTGTAAGATTAACTATATTGGCAATATCTGGATTACTAATATAGAATTTAGTTAATGAATCAGTAGTCATTGTAAATAGATTTTTAACATTAATTGGAGTTGCGGTTGTATTATCTAATTTTAATACAAATGGTCTATCAGATATTAAACAAACATATCCAATCGCCGGTAAAAGAGTAAATTCTCTATCAACTATTCCAGATTGAATTTCTAAAGAACCTTCAAAATATTTTGTACCTAATGATTCTAATTCTTTAGAAATTAATCTGATTAATTGTGTTTGATTATTATTAGTTATTATATTATCAACAGCTAAACTAGTTTTAATCGGCATTGTATTTTTTTGCTCCTTTTATTATTATGTTGTCATATCTTTCCATGTATTTGTTGGAATATCATAAATTAAGAAATTACGAGAATATCCAGTAGTACTTGAATAACCGCCAAATATATATAATTTTTCATAAATAGATAATGAAGTATGATCTGAAATAGTTGGAAGAGATGTTGGTATAGATGAAATAGTATTAGATAATAAATCATAGACAATAAAATTATTATAATAATTAGTACCATCATATCCACCAAATATATATAATTTATTATCATAAACATTCATAGTAGCAGAAGATCTTGATGATGGCAATGCAGCAGTAACAGTCGACCATTGATTAGTTGCGAATGAATATTTTATAATATCAGAATAATATGTTTGTGTTGTTCCATCATTATAAGTACCACCAGAAACATATAATTCACCATTATGAATTACGGCAAAATGATCTGATCTTTGACCAGGAGTACCAGATGTAGATATTTGTTGCCATGCATTAGTTAATGGATTATATTCCCATAAATCATTATAATAATTAGTACCATCATATCCACCAAATATATACAATTTATTATTATATGAACAAGCAATATGACCAATTCTTGCAGAAGGAGATGTATTTATTGGTGTAATAGGTGACATTACATTATTCCAAGGATCGTATTGACAAAGAGAACCCATTAAACCACAAGCAGGACTACCTGGAGTACCACCATAACCTCCAAATAAATATAATAAATTATTGACATTTGTTATAGTATGCTGACGTCTTCCAGTTGATAAAGATGCTAATTGCATCCATTCATTAATATGAGGATTATAACACCAATTATCAGTTAATTGATGATAAATAACGCCATCGTCTCCACCGCTAATAACTATAAAATTATAAAAAGAAGAAACAGCATGAAACCTACGTATAGAAGGTCCTGGAGTAGTTGGAGTAATAAAAGAATTTAATGATGGATTTGCTGGTATTGCTGGAGTTTCTATATTAGTTGACCAATTTGTTGAAACATTTTGTAAAGTATAATTACTTGAATATGTATAATGATCTATTCTAGTTTGAGAATGATAAATAGTATATAAATCAGTCATTCTTGCATTAGTATTTAAAAAACTATCATAATTAAATAAAATAAATTTTCGATTAGTTGAATCTATATTTTCTATAACATTAAATATATCATTACTTATTGTATTAATATAATATGTTGTTAACGGCGAATATGGTGATTGAGATGCTTGAGCCGCTTTAAAAACATAATCAACTGGCCATGTAGCAGATGGACTAGATATTGAATTTAAATATTCTTGTAAAGTATTAGTTGAATCATATGTAATTTGAGATGTATTTAAATTATTTAAATAAGTATTTAAATATGTAGTACCATGAAGAATTTGTGAGGTATTTAAGTTACCTGGTGTTAAATTTATTGTATCTAAGAAAGTATCAAGTGAACCACCATTATAACTAATTTGTGTTGCGTCTAAATTATCTAAATAATTACCAACATTTGATGAAGAATAAGATATATCAGATGCTGATAAATTATCAACAGTACCTTCTAATGTTTGTAAATATTGACGTAATGTTGTTGTAGGATCATACATTATAGAATCTAAAGCAACAGTTACTGTAAAATTATCTATATATTGTTTAATTGTTTGAGTAGAGTTGTAATAAATATCTTCAGCTGTTATAGCATATGGGTTTGCTGGATTTAATTCTAACTGATTTTGCGTTATTTTTGATGTAATTGCCATTTTATAAAATTATATCCTTTTTTATACAAATCTAAATAATATATTTAATAATTTAAAAGTGCCTGTATATGTATCTGTTGATGGTCTTGTAAATTTATATACTAATGTACAATTAAGAGATGATAATGATGAAATATCAAATGAATGAAAATTTTCAACAAATACCCTTTCATCAACTGGATTTGGTTGTATTGTTATAGTTTGAGTTGATATTGGAGAAGATGGAAAAGTTGAATAAACTGGATAGATATCTATTTGTAAATCAACAGTTCCAGTTGATGTACCACTCATAACATATACTAAATCTAAATTAATATGAGAACCGGCAGATGCGGACATTGTATTAATACTAGTCCAACATGAACCGGCTAATGATGGTTCAAAATCAATACATGGAATATTCATTATTCTATTAAATGATGTTCCTGTATTAGTATCATCTAAATATAAAGTATTTGATATATTATTAGTTATATTATTTTGTGAATTATTAAGATTAATACCTTTTCTTAATA
>DYJT01000041.1 GCA_020722965.1 Brachyspira murdochii
AGTTTTGTTTTTCATACTGTTTGGCCAATTTACCGCCATCTTTTTGGAGTTGAATATACGGCGGGTTTCCAATGACAATATCAAATCCATAAATTCGACCTTGCTCAGTGTAAATTTTAACCCCAAACATAAATTCTGGGTCAAACCAGTCGGCAGAAGCATTTTGATCGTATAAATCAAATCTAGCAATCTTATTCGATGATTCATCTGGAAAGCCTAAATCCTTAAGTTCTTTGACAAGTCCCTTTTTTAATTCTTCATCAATTTTCTTATATCTATCTTTTTCCTTTCTTGTCGTTGCTGCAAAATATTTTTGCCTTAATGATTTTATTTCATTTTCAATCTTTTCAATTTCTTCTGTATATAATAGATCATCAGATTTTTCTAATCCTATCAATGTGTTTGCAGCTACAAATTTAGTCTCAAGATTTGGTAAGGGTCTTATTCCAAAGTTTTCTTTATCCTTTCTAACTTTTTGATCTAAAACAAGGGAGATAAAAAATCGTAGTTTTGAAATTTGAATAGCTATGGGTTGTATATCTACTCCATATATACAGTTTTCTATTAAATATAGTTTTCTTGCATAGTCGGGATAGTTTATGTTTTCATCAAAAGTTTCATAAATCTCTTTTACTGCATTTGCTCCGCCAGAAATTATATTTGTAGGAGATTTATAAACTTCCTCTGTTTCTTTGACTGCTTTTGTATATTGTAACTCAAACCAATATTTATTGTTAGGATCTAACTTTTTAATAGCATTTACAAGCTTATGCAAAATACCCATAGGGAAAGCACCAGAACCACAAGCAGGGTCAAGTATTTTAATATTTGAAATAACTTTTAGGATTTTTTCTCTTTCTTCATCTGAAAATTCGGGGATTTCTTCTGAATATGAAAGAAGCATTTTAATTTTTTCTTTTAGTCTAATAGAATTATCTTCGTTTCTATTTTCTTTATCCTTTTCATAATCATTATTATTTTTGCTAAGCATACTTAAAAGATATTCTGTTAAACTTTCTTCTACCATGTAATCTACAATTTCTCTTGGGGTATAATAGCTTCCTGTTGCCTTTCTTGCTGTGGTTGCTGTCTCAGGGTTGTAAGATGCCAAAAGATTTTCAAATACCTTTCCTAATAGTTCAGGATCAAGCGCTATTTCCTGATCAACAGGCGTATTTTCATCAATTGTAAAATTATATTTATTTAAAATTCCAATTAAGCCTTCAACAGATTTATCTTTTCCAAGACCATAAATAGAAAGATCTACCCTTTTTTCTTCTTCTTGGAAAAACAGATAGTCTGGTAATATGGCTTGTTTTTTAGGCTCTCTTGAAAATCCATCGATATAAATTACCTTTTCAGTTTCATCTTCTTTATCCAGGCAATCAAATAATCCACCATTTAAAAAAGGGATATCCTTAAAAAGTTCTAAAATCTCTTCCTCATCTTGTATCAAAAATTTTTCTTTGTAGCGAAATAAATTTTTAACTCCATATTCTTCATTATTTTTTGGATAACCTTGATTTTTTGCAAATTTTCTTTCCTTCATTTTCTGGTTTAATGTTGCAAAGAATAGGTTTTGCAAAATTGCATTGTAGTAATTTGAAGAATTTTGGTTTTTATTAAAATCAAGTACTATGTTTTTAAGATCTTTTGGTGAGAATAAATTTTGTGGAATTAATCCCTTTTCTTTTAAAAACCAGATAAAAATAATCCTTGTTATTAAACGGATTAGATTTGTAGAATTCCTTATCTTTAAATCTTCTTCTGGATCAATGCTATATTTATAATCATCTGGATATTTTACCTTATCCATAGCCCAGAAATACCAGTTTTGAACCTCATCGTAAAATTGTTTTGTAACCTTTTCAACACTGAAGGCTTCAATTATCTTTTCAAGTGATGAAAAATCTGCTTGCTCTATCTGGCTTATAAATGTTTTATTTGTCTGTGTTTTACTTACAAAATAGGTATATCTTCTAAAATTACTCCATTTCCTCACCCCTGTTGCAAGAGGAATGTCGTAGATTAAAGAGAATCTAAAATCATTTTTTTCATCATAGAAAATAAATAATCCACCAAGATAATAGGTGTTAGAATATTGAATTGAATTTTTTAATAATTTTTTGGCTAATTCATATTGTGCTTTTTTACCTGAACGCTCCGAAAGATTCTTGTTTACTTTTATTAACATAACAATCATGTTTTCTTGATCTTCTAAAGCAAACTCCCCAAGATGATAACATTCAGGAAAATCATCATCTTGAATTCTCTCTAATCTATTCTGAACAATCTTAAATCTTCTTGTTTTTTCTCTGAATAAATTAACAATATCATTTTCATTAAATTCATCTATAATCTTGTTGATTATTGCCTTTGTTTCCATATTTTACCCCAAATTATTTTATTTTTTATTTAAAATTGCTATTATAACTTCCTTTTTTTTAGAAGATATTCTTTGTTTTTCTTTTTCTAAATAATCTTCACCAAGTTCATTCTGTAATTGTTTTAATTCTTCAACTATACTTTTAACATCGTTTTTCTCTGTTTTAAAATTAGCAATTCTTCTTAAAGTATAGTCAGTTAAGGTACCATAATCTAATATATCTTCTCGTAATATTCTAATAAAATTTTTATATTGCTTTAATTCTTCGCTATCATTGGTTCTAATAAGCCAATCAAGTTTTGTAAGAGCTGTTTTTTCGATACTTTGAGCAGGAATTCCTCTTGATGAATCATCTTCATGACTTTTTACTTTTTCATACTTTGACCAAAAATCATCGTCAATTTGTAAAGGTTTTTCATTTATCTGACACTTGATTTTTTCAAAAACTTCTTCGAGTGAAGAATCGTAAATATCCTCTTTCCCATCTCTTTTCTTTAAAACTCTAACATACATCCTTCCTTTTCGAAAAAATACAATCATCTGTTCTTCATCCGATTTTTTTGCTACTTTGATCCTTGCCGGAAGTCTTTCAATATTTGAAATGATTTGTGGATGTTTTTCTTTTATTTCCTGATAAAGATTAAGAATTTTAGTATAAAAGCTTTCTTCTTCGGTTTCATCTGGATTTTGCATCAATTTTTGATAAAGTTTTGAAGGTGAGGGTTCTTCATCTATATCAAATATTTTCGAATCCTCTCCGAGAGTATTATGGATCATAAACATTTTCTGTTGAGCTATTTCCCTTGATCTAACAAGCTCTGCTCCTTTTTCTGTTGGGAAGAAATTAACTATATAAAGCTTATCAAAAACCTTTTTACTTATACGATTAATTCTTCCCAATCTTTGAATGACTCTGACAGGATTCCAGGGAATATCATAGTTGACTACCATTCCTGCTCTGTTAAGATTAAATCCTTCACTCAATTTATCTGTTGAAAGCAATAAATCATAGTCATCAAACTGTTTTGCTTTTACTATTGAAGCATCAAAATTTTTGTTAACCTCAGAAATTCTTGTATCACTTGCAGAACCTGTTACAACAAGAGTTCTTTTTGCAATTTCTGGTTTTAATTTTGCTATATTTTCATAAACATGATTAATCGTATCGGTATATTCTGAAAAAATTACTATTTTCCTTTTAGGTTCTTTATTTGAACTCTTTTTATTTAATTCTTCTTCAACATGTTGTAAAAGACACGTTACCTTTGGATCGTTATCAGATAATTTCAGTCTTTCTAACTCATCTATTATTTCTATAAAGAGTTCTATATCCGAACGTATGTCATCTACAAATTTTTTTGCCATTTTAAACTTACTTATTTCATATACCTTATATTTCTTTGGCCTAACATCCTTTTTAAGATTTTCAGAATATTTTTCTAATTCTTCTTCTATCTCTTCAGCACTAAGCTCAACAATGTTTTCAATCAGATCTCTATCCAGAATATATTTACCTTTCTGAGGATCACCTTCACCCGTTTTAGTTATAAAATCAAGCACTGTTTCATTAATTTTTTTAAAGTTTTTAATACTTTGCCTAAATGCACCCAAAGAGCTTTCAAACCTTTTTACAAGCAATCTTCGCATAATATCAAATAGATTACATTGTTGTAAATATTCAAATCTTATATCTTTATTTTTAATACCATTATCTTTAAGGTCATCAAGAATTTTACTTAAATCCTCTTCATATTGAAAAGGTAAATATATAGCTCCCTTGAACTTTCCACCTAAATCAGTATCTTCAAAATATTTGCTTATAATCTCATCATAAAAATCTGATTGCTCTTTTGTCAGCTCATAATACCATTCAATCGGAGGCTCAACTGTCGATAAATCATTTACCTCTTCCTTGTATAATGGATTTTTTAAAAGATCTAATCTATTTCTTCTGATTGTAATCGGCTCAATTACATCACGAATCTGTTTTGCCAGTGAGTGCGATCTTTTTTTAACTTTTGCAAGATCTATAATTTTTTCGTCAAAAATTATTCTATAATATTCTTTAGCTTTGTTAGCTTTTTTTTTATCCCTGGAATTATAATTTTTCTTTATAAAGGCTAATTTATCAAACAAAGAATTTATCTCGCTAAAGGTTGCTATAAGATTTTTTTCAAGAGTTATAGAAGATTTTTTAGGGGTAATAAAAAGGTTTAACATAGCTAAAATATCTACTGGCTTGTTATTAAATGGAGTAGCAGTTAGTAAGATTACCTTCTTGTTTCTACAGATATTTTTTAGTAATTCATAACTTTTAGTATCAGGATTTCTAAATCTATGAGCTTCATCTACTATTACAACTTCGATGTCATCATTTTGTTTAACAAATTCAAAAGCTTCATCTAATTTTCCTATGGATCGAACTTCCCAGTCAAATAACTGAAATTCATTTAAATATTTTTTCCAACCCTCAGTTTTGTTATTATCACCAATAAGTCCTGGAGGGCATAAAACTATTCCTCTTGTCCTCATATGTTTGGCTATCATACAGGCAATTACGGTTTTCCCCAGACCTACTACATCGGCTACCAATACTCCGTTGTTTTCCTCGATAATAGAAAGAGCTGATTCAACGGCATCCATCTGGTACTTGAAATTTTTATAGCCTTTATCGATCAATAACTGTTTTAATGAAGTAGACAACTTTTTATGTTTAAAAGTTTCAAGGTAAGATTTCAAAACTAAAACATATGCCTCAAATGGATTTATTTTCCTTATATGCGTTTCATTCTCAACAATTTCAATTAGTCTTTGTTTAGTAAGATCATCTTCTGTTATCTTAACAGCTTCATCCCATAGAGCATTAAAATATTCATTTGCATCATCAAAACCATAATCACTAATTTCAACATTGAATTCTTCCTGAGTGGTAATTCCTGCTTTTGTTAGATTGCTACTGCCAGTTATAAATAATCTAGATTTTCCAACCTGCCCTTCCTCCAGAGTGAATAAATATAGTTTAGCATGATTTGGCCGAAGAGTTTTTCTAATAATAATTCTATTTTCCAAAATTAATTTTAAGAAAAATTGGACTTGTTCATAGAATTCTTTTGTATCAAAATCATCTGAATTTAAAGATTTTTTAATTGATTGTAATAATCTATCACTTTTTTCTTCATCAGATATTCCATTTTCTTTGTCTGCTATCTCTATAATATCAAAGTTTGTAATATCAACATTTAAACCTACAAGTATCTTCAGAATTACTTTAGGATTATCTTTCAAAGCTTCGTATAATTCTCTTGTTCCTGAAAAATAAAAAAAGCCAACTAAAAATTTAAGTTCATCGCTTTTTTTAATTAACTCAGTAAGTCTATCTTTTAAGTTTTTCGTTCCATAATTGGTTATAAAATTTTTCATTATTTCTCCTTT
>DYJT01000022.1:0-6195 GCA_020722965.1 Brachyspira murdochii
AAAAGTATGAATAAAAAAATTAATACTAAAATTAAAAACAAAATTAAAACTAAAAAAAATAAAAAAATAAAATTAAAAATAAAAATAATAAATCAGATTTTTGTTTATTGTTATTAATAATTTTTTTATAGCTCAAAAAATTTTTATTAATAAAGAGAATATTAGTTTGAATTTATTTAGTTACAAAGATATGTTAAAGTCTTTTATTATTCGTGTCCCATCCAGTATTTTAATTAATATTTTTATTATTTCTATTATTTCTTATTTTTTCTCTTATCTATTTAAGAAATAAAAGATTAAAGGTAAAAGCAATCAAGTATAATAAAATTAAGAATATTTATTATTTTTAATTATTTTTAAAAAATTGAGTTTTAATTTTTTAAAAAACTAAAAAGATTTATTTTTATTTTAGAAGAATATTCATTTTATGGTAAAAAAAAATAGAATTAGCAAAAATCAAGAGAGAGCATTACATAAAAATAGAAAATTAAAATCAAACTAAAATTTTATCTAATCTTTACAAAATATTTTAATATGTTAAATATTTGTTATCAGTGGCCCATTCGTCTAAAGGTTAGGACGCAGCCCTCTCAAGGCTGTAATAGCGGTTCAATTCCGCTATGGGCTAATTACAAAAAATCTCGATTCGATATTAAAAAACTTCAGCAAAACAAACTATATTTAATTATATATTTTACCAGCTATGATTAGTCAATTCCAAATATCGTGGTCCTGTTTTTACCACTATTTTTGGATATATACATAGCCCTATCGGCTTTATTAATCAATTCTTCTATCAAGATTCCATCATTCGGATAAAAACTGATACCTATACTTACCGTTATTCTGGTCTGGTTCATCAAAATATCCGAATTTTCGATATTTATTCTTATCCTTTCGGCTATTAAATAGGCATAATCTGGAGAGGTGTCTGGCAGGCATATGGTAAATTCTTCTCCGCCATATCTACCAACTATATCGATAGATCTTACCGAATTTTGCATAATATTTGCAATTTTAGATAGAACAATATCCCCCTTTTGATGACCGTAAGTATCATTGACCTTTTTAAAATTGTCGATATCTATCATTAAAAATGCATTTATTGAAGAAAGCCTATTCAAATGTAAAATATTTAAACATTTTTTTATAAAATTCTCTCTTGTCAATAATTTTGTTAGGAAATCCCGCATATAGATAGTTTCAATCTGAACTCTTTCAAAAAGTTCAGAAATATATAGACTGCAAAAATTTATAGTCTGCTTTATTATTAACCTATTTTTACTAATTTTAGAATCAAGGTAAATATATCCTTTTAAAAGAGAGGAAAAATTATAATTTTTATCTTTTATATTCCATTGGGCAAATCTAGGAATTGCATCAACATAATATATGGGTAAGTAAAGTATTTCGTAGATAGTACTGTTTTTTAATTTTTTATAAAAAGGTTCTAATGGGAAGTTGGATTGTTCATCGATAAAACTATAAGATGGTTCATTTTCAATATATAGAATAGGTTCTTTATACATTTTTTCGACCAATTTCATCTCTTTGTTTTCATATAGATAGAGCATTGCTCTATCAAAGCTAAAATTATTGGCTATCTCATTTAATAACTTTTTATAGTTGCTTTTTCTATAATCATAATTTGGAAATTTTATAAATTCAGAAAAAGCTAGCCTTTTTTCATTTTCAATCATTATGTAATTTATATTTGCAGGATAATTGGAACTAAGTAAATCAAAAATATCCTGAAATTGCTTTTTAATACTGTTGAAAAATAATTTTTCTGAATTAATAAATGAAAAATATGGTTCAAAAAAATTATAAAAAATATTTAGATACAAATTAAATTTTGAATCGTTCGAATTAAGTTTTAAAAATCTCAGGAAAAGAAGAATTATATTACTTTTGAAATAAAGTCCACTAGAACTCCATGGATCAATATCATAAAGTTTAAAATACTTTTCTAAATACCTAATTAAAGTTGGTTCAAAATATTTTTTATTTGATAAAAGTCTATAATATATTATTAAATCACTATTGCAGGTCTTTGGATCCTTACCAAACTTTTTTACCATATTTTCTATCAAAAGGGAAAACTCACTAGGCGCAAAGAATGTTGATCCATATATACCTAAAAGAATTGGGAAAAACTCTGTATTGTTGATCCTATCTTTATCCTGTGAATATTCAATAAACAAATTTTTTAATTCATCTTTAATCTTTTTGTATTCTTTTGTATTTTCTTTTTTTAATAAATTTAGAATAAGAAATTTTAAAAGTGGTTTTAGTAAGTAAAAGAGATTTTTAAGCTCCGAATTTTCTTTTTCTGATTCTATCTTGTTTTTAATCTTTTCCAGTCTATTATAAAAAATTTGTAGATATTCTTCTTTATCATATAAATAAAATGGGAATACCAGAATTGTATAAAGATGTAAAATCCTTCGGATTATATATTGTGAAAATTTTTCAATATCAATAAAGATTTTTTCTTTATGTTTTTCAAAAATATTAAACAATTCATCGAAATTACCCTGATTTATAAGAAACAAAAACGTATTACACAAACAAAGAAAAAAATAAGTTTTTTCTGTAAGAAAAGGTGCAAGTTTTAGCATCTTTTTACTTCTTTCTATTCTTACGCGTTGATCTATCTCGAATAGATTTAAATTATTATAATTTATAAACATCAGAGTTTTATCTTTTAGCTTAGATTGATATTTAAATGCTTGTATTAAATAAAATCTTGCTTTTTCAAATTCTTTATTCCTGTAATTAACGACACCAAGATTGTTATATGCATAATAGATATATCTTGTGTCTTTAAATTGAATTGCTTTATTTAAAAAATATTTCAGGTAGTTTACGGCTTTTTTATATGATGCGCTATATATTATAGAATTTACCATCCTGTGCATTAATGGTAGATAAAGATTGTTATCGAAGTTATCATTTAAATCTAGAAGTTTAACAGCCTCTTTAGCAAATTTAATAGAGTTTGCAGGATCATATCTTGCAAAATAATCTTCGGCTTTAGCATATAGATAGAGTTTTTGGTATTTTCCAGGCAAATTTTTAAAATTTCCTTGAAGAATTTCAAAATCTTTTTCTATCTTTTCTGTCTCATGAATTTTTATATAAAAAAGTATTTTTTCGATTATAAACCTATAAAAATTTTTATCATCTTTCGATTCTTTATAGATTTGATAAATTATATTTTCAAGCTTTTCATCATTCTCAATAAATTTTAGTTTAAAATAAAACAGTTTTATAATTAATCTTGAATAAAGATCTTCGATAAAATCTATCTTCTTACCATTGTTGAAGGTTTTTTGTAGATACTTGAAAAACAGTGTTTTAATATTATGATAATTGGTAGTCAAATTTAAAAGAATTTTGTTGTCTATTATAGTCGCGGCTTTATGGTATTGCTTAAAATCGCAAAAATAAGTAAAAGCTGTAAATGTTTCATTTTGATTTAATTGATCTTGATATTTAAAATAAACTTCGCTTATATTTTTTATTACTTTTTCTTTGTTAAATCCTGTCTTCAATATTTCTTGAAATAAAGTTCTTAGAAGATTTATTTGATTTGAAGTCAATTTATTATTTTCATCTATAAAAAAGAGTTTGTTCTGTAAAAACCTATTGATGATAGAAAATAATTTTTTACCAAATATCTCTTTCAAATAAACTATTGGGGTCGGTTTTTCAAAAAACCTGAAATAGATAAAAAATTCTAACAAAGTGCTATCCGAGTAGATAAGATTTAAAATTTCTTCTATTTCAGTTAATGCAGATTTTTGAATTATTTCTTTTTTTAATTTAAATTCTGTTTGATTATCAATAATATATGATAAAGGATTTTTTTGAAGTAAATTTAATATTGTAAATCTATCAGAGGATTTTAAAAAATTTAAATCATCTTCATTAAGTGAAAATAATCTTTTGAGTGATTCGATGAAACCGTATTTTATTAATTCATTTATTTCAATTTCATTCTGGAATTCGATATTTTCGATTTTATTTTTATTTAAATCATTTTTTTTATTATAATCAAATGAAATGAAAATTATTGGGAAATGCAGGTTTTTTATGTTGAGTAAAGATTCTAAAAATTTGATACTATCAATATCTGCTACATTAAGATTTTTTATGGTAATGATTAGAGATCTTTTCATAGCAAGAGGATAAAAGGATTGAATGGCTATATTTTTTTTTACATCATAACTACTTTCATTTAAGAATTTTTTATCATTTAATAAATCTATTTCTTCTTGAAATTGCTCTAAAATTTTTAATAGGAAATTATCGAGTAAAGAATATCTATCGGGATTAGAATTTAAAGATAAAAAATTAAAAAAACCTTGTTTTGAATTAAAAAAAAGGAAGCTTTCAATATAAGTTATAAAAATAGAAGGGAAATTGTTGAAGTTTATTAATATAGGTTTTTCAAACCGAGGCGAGGTTAAACTATTATTTGAAATGTTGATTTTTTCATAAAAAATATTTTCTATAGTATCATAAATAATGTTATAAATAGAATTCGTGTAGTTAAAATATCTTATTAAAAACCTATAATCTGAAATAGATAGGGTAGAAATAGATAGGTTTTTTTCAGTTTGAACAGAAGGAAAATTCAATATCTTATGTTTTTCAATTAAGTTGCTCTGATTTTTAAAGTAAACTTGATCTATATTAAGCTGGAAAATAGGTAGGAAAAAGGGGTTTGAATTTTCATCCAGCATTATTATTGAATTTGAGTATGAAATATTTTCAAAGCCAGATTGTTTTAACCATAATTCAATTTTTATTATTTTATCTATAAAACCAGTTAAATCGAATTCAGGTTTATCAATAAAGCGATCGAGAATAAATCGTTCATCATAAGGATATAAAATAAAAAAAGAGCTTGAATTTGCCTTAATATCATCGATGTAATAGATGAACTGGAAATCAATAGGAGCGATAATTACTGGATTAAATATTTTTTTTGTCTTATATAAAAATTCCAGATAAACATTTAAATTGTTTGATATTAAATTATTATTTATTTGAAAGATCAAATAGAATTTTTGTTCTGTATTTTTATCCTTAGTAAGGTAAAGAGAAAAAAAATTAAAATCCCTTATCTTTTCGAGTAAAATGAATTTATGATTTAGCAAATGCATTCTTAATATAAGTATGAGCACTTTTTTGATAAAAATCAAACATAAAGTTTATAAAAGATATTGACTTTTTTTATCAATATAATAAGTTAAATTTCGTGCAGCAGTGGTGGAACTGGCAGACACACTAGCTTGAGGGGCTAGCGGGTGCAAACCTGTGCGAGTTCAAATCTCGCCTGCTGCAGGCTGGGACCTTATGGTCCCTTTTTTTTTATAAAGATTTTTAAAGATTTTTATAAATATTTTTATAGATTTTTAACAAGGATTTTTGTAAATAAAATTTTTAATATCGAAATTTCGACAATTACAAGATATTGAAAAAAAGCAAAATCCCGGTTAACATCAATAATATCGCACTTACAACTTTTATAATTCCAAGTTTTTTTGAAATTAGTTTAAATTTTTCTATGGAAATAGCGAAAATTAGTCCAATAATTATAAATAAAATTAATAAAGAAAAACAATAAGATATAAGCATCAGAAATCCCTTAAAAGCAGTTTCCTTAACAGATGCATTCAATATTATTGTGCCTAAAAAGGGAGAAATACATGGAGTCCAACCCAAAGATACGGATAAACCAAGTATAAAAGGTGAAAATATCTTTCCATTTTCAAATTTTTTATTTTTTAATATTTTAAATTCTTTTGAAAAAATCGGTAATTTATCCTCGAATAAAATGAAAATTCCAAATAAAAAGATAATGATACTAGAAATATTTTTTAGTAAATTTCTGTTTTCTCTTAATATCTGACTAAAAGTTATAAGGATTGAGCCAAACAATATGAATATAATCGAAAATCCAAGGATGAAAAATATAGTACCTTTTATGGTATTTGCTATTAATCTTCTTTTTTTTGTTTTATCACTATCAATATCGTGATAATCCTCATAACTAAAACCAGATATTATAGAAAAATAAACTGGTAGAACAGGTAAAATACATGGAGAAAAAAGCGTAAAAAATGCTGCCAAAAAGGATGTGATAAATGAATCTATTCCCATAATAAATCCTCGTTGTTAGTT
>DYJT01000022.1:6295-31765 GCA_020722965.1 Brachyspira murdochii
CAAGATACCTTAGCAATTCAAGTGCTACCTCTATATTAATCATGTTTGTAGTTATAATGCTACCAAGATGCTGCAGCAATTAAAGTGTTATTTCTATATTAACTCCTGTTTGTAGTTTTAATATTTTCAATATATAGTGAAAATTAAAGTGCTACTTACATTGCTACTTCGAAAGAAATCTTCGCTTGCAGCCTTAATTTATTTTTGTTTACCAACAAATGTCTCAAAATCTTCGGTCTTATAGCTTTCTGTATAAAGATATTTTAAGATATAATTGAATATTTTAGCCTCAACATATCCCGGTAAGGCTGTCAAAGGTTTTAAATTTTTATCAAGGAATACCGCCGTTGGGAAACCTGTAATCTGGTATGAAATCAATAGATTTCTTCCGGATATATTTTTATCCTTAGTGGATAAGGGTTTATCTGATTCTCCATTTATCTTAACACTTATAAAATTATTATTTAAAGTTTCGATTACCTGTTTGTCTGTAAATGTATTGGTAAGCATTTTTTTACAGTATGGACACCAATCTGAATAAAAAAACAACATTACAAATTTAGTCCCTTTAACCTTTGGGTCATCTATTTCATCGTATATTTCCCAATTTACCGATGAACTGTTGACTTGTCCAACTTGATTAATTTCGGTTTCCGGATTATTTTTATCTTTAGAACAGCTAAAAAAAATAATTATAATAAAAAATGAAAATAAAATTAATGATAATAGATAATTTTTAACCTTCATAAAATATTCCCTAAAAAAAATATATGATAAATTAATTAAAATTGAGAAAATAGTCAAATTTAAATTGATAAGAAAAATATATGATAAATTAATTAAAATTGAAAAAATAATCAAATCCATTATAAAAACTGGAGTTAAAGATGAAGCAAGTGCTTGTAGTAGAAAATTTAACTAAAACTTACTTTAATAGAAAAGCGAAAATTGTAGCTGTTGATGATATTTCATTCAAAGGAAATGCTGGCGAAATACTGGGATTTTTAGGCCCGAATGGTTCAGGTAAGACAACAACAGTAAAATCTATTGCAACAATAATTTATTACGATAAAGGGAATATTGTTGTCGATGGATGGGATAATAAAAAATACCCAAATAAGGCTAGAGCAAATATCGCAGCAGTTCTTGAAGGGGCAAGAAATGTCTACTGGAGACTTACTCCTATTGAAAATATGATCTATTTTGCTGGACTTAAAGGTCTGTCCAGAAAATCTATAAATAATAACATCGAATATTTTATTGAAACCCTCGGGTTAAAAGATGTAAGAAATAAACAGGTTAGAGAGTTTTCCAAAGGAATGCAGCAGAAAGTCGCCGTTGCATGTGCATTTATAACTAATCCCAAAGTTATACTTCTTGACGAGCCAACACTAGGGCTTGATGTAGAAACATCAAGGGAGATGCAGAAATGGATAAAGAAAATTGTCAAAGAAAAAGATGTTTTTATACTTGTAACTTCTCATGACATGAAGTTTATTGAAAATGTCTGCGATAAGGTAAGTATCATCAAAAATGGTAAACTCCTCATTACTGATACTGTTGAAAATTTAAAAAAATATTTTATCAAAAAAGTCTATAAAATCACACTTTCAGACGCATTAGATAATATTCAACTGGAAAACTTGAAAAAAGAGTTTCATATAAGATATGAAATCGAAAAAGATGGATTTACAATATATTTAACATTAAATAATGAATCAGATCTATATGAGGTTTTTTCTGTTCTAGCGATAAAAAAACAGCCAATAAAAGTTATTGACATAGAAAATGATGATTTTGAAGATGTATTTCTTGAAATTATTTATAGTTCAAAAAATAAGAACGACTAAAAAGAGTAATTTACATAAAAAGAGGAGAAGATGAAAATAATTAATTTAATTAAATCCGAAGCTTTAAAATATACAGCAGAACTTAGAAGATATCTTTTTAATACGATTTCAAGTCTTTTAGTCATTTATATAATATTCCTGGTATATTTTTTCGGGATAAAATTCATGACTGGACCCGCTCTTTCAACCGGTAAACTCGATCTTCTTATAATAGGATATATAATGTGGATGCTTGCCATCATTGGTTTTGAATCGACAGGATACACGGTTTATGATGAGATGCAAAGAGGGACATTTGAACAAATGTATATGACTTCACTTGGGATTGAGACTGTTTTCATTATCAGAATTATTTTTGAAACTATATTCAGTTTTGTCTTTTCCTCTATTATCTTAATCTTAACAATGTTTACCACTGGAAGATATTTTGTTTTTCCAGTCTTTAATGTAATAATTGTCTTAATGCTTGCTCTTCCTTCTATGTGGGGGCTTGGCTTTATCTTCGCAGGTTTGTCTTTAATATTTAAAAAAATTGCCTCTTTTTTGAATTTGATGCAATTTATAATTATAACCTTAGTAGTTGTTGATGCTTATCCTATTAATTTTTTCTCATTTCTACCTTTTTCAGCAGGTGCAATTACCGTTCAGAAAATAATAAATGATCATTCAAGTTTTTCGGTTTTATGGTATATATTCATATCATTAATAAGCATTTTTTATATGATTTTAGGTATTTTGGTTTTTCGACTCTTATTAAAAAAAGCAAGAAAATTAAATTTACTAGGTCAGTATTAATAAAAAAAGTTATATTAATCTTTTATTGACATAACTTGTTAAATAAGTATTTTTTATCTGGGTAGATAAATTAAAATCTTTCATTTTTATAAACACCTTCTATACTATAAAAATTTAAAACCTTAAATAAATGTTAAAATTTTTAATGCCCCCGTAGCTCAGCAGGATAGAGCAGCAGTTTCCTAAACTGCGGGTCGGACGTTCAAGTCGTCTCGGGGGTATTATATTTATTATATTTTTCATTTTTTTAGTATTTTAATTTTAATAGAAATTTCTTGAATAAAAAATTGGTTTTTAATTTATTTTAATTTATTAAAGAGGCTTTCATGGATAAATTTACAGAAAAGATAGATGGAATACTCAATACTTACAAAGAAATTGAACAGAAACTTCTATCACAGCAGGTTTTGGATGATAGGAATTTATTTAAAGAACTTAGTAAGAAAAAATCCTCAATGGAAGAAGTTGTTGAAAGAATAAAAGAATACAGGAAGAATCTATCTCAATTTCAAGAAGCAAAAGAAATAATAGAAACAAGTAATGATGGCGAACTTGTAAGTGTTGCTCAAGAGGAGAT
The DNA here is from genome assembly GCA_020722965.1 of Brachyspira murdochii. Lineage (GTDB taxonomy): Bacteria > Spirochaetota > JAAYUW01 > JAAYUW01 > JAAYUW01 > Exilispira. The sequence goes on from DYJT01000022.1 coordinate 9,518, forward strand.
AAAAGTCAGTCAAGAAAATATAGAAAAACTTAAAAACGAAATAAAATTTTTACTGTTACCAAAGGATGAGAATTCATCGAGAAATGTTATAGTAGAAATAAGAGCTGGGACAGGAGGAGAAGAAGCAGCACTTTTTGCTGCCGACTTATTCAGAATGTACAGCAGATACGCAGAAAGAAAAAGATGGAAGATGGAAATCTTATCTATTTCTGAAAGTGATATGCAAGGTTTTAAAGAGATTATCTTTTCGATTTCTGGCGAAAATGTCTATTCATTTTTAAAATATGAAGCAGGTGTTCATAGAGTGCAAAGAGTACCTGAAACAGAAGCACAGGGAAGAATTCATACTTCTGCGGTATCTGTAGTAGTATTGCCTGAAATCGAAGATACAGAGATAAATATTGACCCGAAAGATCTTAGAATCGATGTTTACAGGGCTTCTGGTCACGGAGGACAGCATGTAAACAAAACAGAATCTGCCGTCAGAATAACGCATATACCCTCAGGTATATCCATTGTCTGTCAGGACGAAAAATCTCAAATAAAAAACAAAGATAAGGCGATGAAGGTTTTAAGATCACGCTTATACGAGATTGCCGAAGAAGAAAAAAGTAAGAGCATGTCTGTAGAAAGAAAGGCTATGATTAAAAATCAGGATAGAAGCGATAAGATTAGAACTTACAATTATCCTCAATCAAGAGTTACAGATCATAGAATTAATTTTACAATTTATAAATTGGATCAATTTATGGATGGCGATATTCAACAGATGATAGATGCTCTTATAATGGATGAAAAAGAAAGATTACTGGCTCAAGCCGAATTTTAATTGTGAAAATAAAATTAAAAAAAAAATATTTATTAAAAATATTAAAAAGATTATCAAAAATCTCTAATACTGCAATTTTGGATTTTTCACTAATCTACTTAAAATATAATAAAGATCAAAATCTATCCCAGATAATCTATAAAATATCGGGGAATAATCCAGAAATTGAATTAAATCTGATTAAATTAATACCTTTTCAGATAGATTTACTTAAAAGGATAAAATCTTATCCAATTTCTTATATAACAAAAAATAAGGATTTTTATGAATCTGCTTTTTATGTAGAAAAAGGTGTTTTAATCCCAAGACCTGAAAGCGAGATTCTTGTTGATTGCGCAATCTTCTATACCCTGAATTTAATTAAATCTTTAAAATCAAGTTTCAATTTAATAAATCTTATTAATTATAATAAAGTAATCGATGCTATTCCAAAAATATCATACGGTAAATTTTCTTTAAAAGCCGGCGAACTTTTTAAAACATTTGTAAAATCAGATAATAAAAACAATACAATAAATTTTTGTGAATTATGTAGTGGAAGTGGAGCTATTTCGATTTCGATAATAAAAAAAATTGCTGAAATTGATATAAATTCGAAAGCTTTTTGTGTTGATATTTCGAAAAAAGCAAATAAAGTTGCGAAAAAAAATACTGAATTTATCTTGAAAGAAAAAAAAGATAGAATTAAGCTGATTAGAAAAGATATCTTTAAATTTAATTTTAACGCAAAATTTAAAAACTATTTCGATTTTATAATTGCAAATCCTCCATACATTGATAAGGAAGATTATAAAAGGCTTTGCGATGAAGTTAGAAAATATGAACCCAAAAAAGCTTTAGTTTGCAAAAAAAAGCAGAACGCAATTTATAAAAGGATTGCCGAAATCGCAAAGGTTATATTAAAAGAAAATGGTATGCTTGCAGTAGAAGTTTCTGATTCAGAACATGCTAAAGAAGTTGCTGAAATTTTTAAAAATAATGGATTTATTAGTTTAATAATTGCTGACTTAAAAGGGATAGGCAGGGTCGTTCTGGGACAAGATGATGGTATTCAAAATGCAAGAGCTTGAAAAACAATTTTTCGAAAAGCTCTCTTTTTTTAACGAAAGTGAAAAAGAGCTAATCCTTAAGGCTTATAGGACGTCGTATGAGAAACACTTAGGGCAAAAAAGATTGTCTGGTGAAGATTATTTTACCCATCCATTATCTGTTGCTTTGATATTAATTGACTTAAAAATGGATGTTAGTTCTATTTGTGCGGGTTTGATGCACGATCTTTTAGAGGATACAGAAACAACAGAAGAGGAGATTTTTCAAAACTTCAATCCAACTATTTTGAAGCTTATTAAAGGTGTTACAAGAATATCTTCGATGAGAAATAATGCACAATTTGTCTATAAAGGATACGAAGATTTAAGAAAATTTATCTTTTCAATCATAGATGATATAAGAGTTCTAATAATAAAACTTGCCGATAGACTTCATAATATGAGAACTCTTCAATTCCAACCTCCTGTCAGGCAGATAGAGATTGCAAAAAATACTCTTGAGCTTTATGCACCACTTGCTGCAAGGTTAGGTATGGAAGCCATTAAAGATGAACTCGAAGATCTCGCTTTATATTATATAGATTATAAATCTTATCAGTATATAAAAGAATCGATAGCATTAAAAAGGCAAGATAGACAAAAATATATAGAAAACATAATAAATCAGATAAAAGAAATTCTAGAATCAGAAAAGATTCAAAATGTAAAAATAGAAGGAAGGGGAAAACATTTTTATTCGATTTACAGAAAGATGAAAAATCAGAATAAAAATATAAATGAGATTTACGATCTTTTAGGCATTAGAATACTTACAAATTCTATAAGAGATTGTTATACTGTATTAGGGATTGTTCATAATTTATACAAACCTATTCCCACAAGATTTAAAGATTACATCGCTTTCCCTAAAACAAACCTTTATCAGAGCTTGCATACTACAGTAATTGATGAGAATGGAAAACATATAGAGTTTCAGATAAGAACATATCAGATGGATAACAATGCTAAATTTGGTGTTGCTTCCCATTGGATGTACAAAGAAAATATCTCTGATGAGAAAAAGATTGAAACAGAATTAAAATTTTTCTCAAAACTAAAAGATTGGAAACAAAAAGATTTTTCAGATGAAAATATCATGGAAAACCTTAAGACAGAGATATTATCTGAACAAATATTTGTTTATACACCGAAAGGGGATGTTGTTCAACTTCCAAAAAACGCTACCTCCCTGGATTTTGCATTTGCAATCCATACAGAAGTTGGTTTACATTGTATTGGAGCCAGAATAAATGGTATGTTTGTCCCGATAAGAAGAGAATTAAAAGGGGGTGAAGTAGTAGAGATAATTACTTCGAAAAGGCAATTGCCATCTTTAGATTGGCTTGATATTACTAAAACAAGGAAGGCAAAATCCAAGATAAGATCATTTTTTAGGCTTGTCGATACCCAGAACAAGAAAGAAAAGGTTAAATTTTCGGTTGAGTCTATTTCAAATGTTGTTAATTCATTTAGTACCGAAAGTACCGAAAAAAAGATTTCAAATCCTCAAGATGAAAAAACCTTGAAAAGTAAGCTTGAAAACAAAGAAAATAGATACTTATATATTTTTGGAGATAATAATATATCCTATCAATTCGCTTCTTGCTGTAATCCTCAACCGGCAGATAAAATTAAAGGATATATAAGTGTATCGAAGCGAATGGTAATAATACATAAAGCAAATTGCAAATTTATTCAGAAGATTTTGAATGAATATGGATCATCAAGAATTGTCAATGTTTCCTGGAATGATCCTTTTAAAACTTTTGTAAGGAAATACAAGATTGAAAGTGAAGAAAATTCAACAAAGGTGATTTCAGAAATTGTCAATGCTATAGATATTGGAAATTTAAATTTAAAAGAACTAAATTCAACGATAAAAGATATGAAAATTAATTGTTTTATTACGATTGAGTCCAAAACCGAGGATAGTTTTCCAATTTTTGAATCACAGATTATGAATTTGAATGAAAAAATTAAACTTTCCAGGATAAATTGATTTGATAATATTAAAAAAGAAAGAAGAATACAAAAAATACAAGATTTAATAGAGGGATAGATTTATTTGATAATATTTAAAAAACCTGTTAGAATTGATAACCTGAAGAAAGGGATTACGAATATAACATTTAAAAAACTAACAATATTTGCAATATTATTATTTTTTACTGAATATAATTATAACTATAAATTAATATCTTTAAAAAAATACAGGGGTTAAATCAATGTTACAAATACTTGCAAGATTTAAATCTTATTTTGGGCCACTACGACTTTTTGAATCTCATAGTTTTATGATTCTCATTTCTCTTTATCTTTCTTTTGTTTTAACATTTATTTTTATACCTAAATTTTCAAAGTATCTACCTGTAGACAGGGGTAGAAACTTTGCTCACGATGCAACAAAAGCTAAAGGAAAGCCAACAGGTGCTGGTATTATTTTTATAATTGTATTTGTGATAATCTCTTTTTTAGTTGCCCCCATGAACTGGGAACTTGCTATCGTAGTAATCCTGACATTATTGACGATGTTAACAGGATATCTTGATGATATAAGCGAAAAACCATGGAGTGAATATAAAAAAGGTATTTTAGATTTAATATTAGCCCTTGCTGCTGCTTTTGTTATAAGCCATTTTTCTTCTACGAGGATATGGCTTCCTTTTACCAAACAGATTATAGAAATACCAAAATTGTGGTATATAATTGGTGCTACCCTGTTGATATGGATTTCAATCAATACTACAAACTGTTCAGATGGGGTGGATGGGCTTTCTGGAGCTCTTGTAATGTTCTGTCTTATTACTCTTGGTATATTTTTATACCTGATAATAGGGCATTACAAGATTTCTGCATATCTACTACTACCTCATTTAAAAGAAGGAGCAAAATGGGCAGTCGTGGTTTTTGCTATGACAGGGGCACTTATGGCATATCTATGGTATAACGCCTACCCTAGCACTATTTTAATGGGAGATGCTGGTTCTAGAGCTCTTGGTTTTTTTATAGGTGCAATAGTCTTAAAAACAGGTAATCCATTTTTATATTTAATAGTTTCAACTGTACTTCTTGTAAATGGTGGAACCGGGTTAATAAAAGTAGCATTTATGAGATTTTTAAAAATTAAAATTTTTCATAATACTAGATTTCCACTACATGATCATGTTAGAACTACAAGGAACTGGTCAAATACACAGGTCATGGTGAAATTTATAGTTATTCAACTTTTAATAACATTAGGTTTTTTTGGCTTGATATTGAAAATAAGATAGATAAAAACATTCTGTCACTTCTGAAGTTATTTTTTGTTGTTTTTTTTGATATTAAAAAAAGGTAGTTAAAAGAAAAGGTAGTTAAAAGAAAAGGATATGAAATATAAGGTAATTTTAATTGCAATCTTTATTACTTTTATTTTCGTTTATTTTTCCTGTTTTCCTGTAAGTTTAAAAAAATTTTCGATATTAGAAATTAAGGTTAATTTAATAGATTTAAATAGTCATAAGATTAAGGAATCGATAATACCTGGTGATAGGTATTATGCATCAATTATCATATATACAAAAGAAGGGAAAACCATAAAAAACCCTTATTTAAAAGATTTGATATTCAATAGCCCAAATGATTCTATAAAATACAACATCGATATTCTAGGTAGATTAATCTTGACATTTAAGCGAGACTATCTTTTAGCCCTGTATGAAGATTTTATCTTAATATTAAGCTCTAAATACGATAATGTTATAGAGTTCAAGTTTATTTGGGCAGTGGATTGGTATAAATTACCAGGTCTTATTTATAAGGGAAAAGACGGGATGGATGGAATTAATGGATTGGACGGGAAAGATGGTGAAGATGGAACAGCCTCTTCTCCCAATGGGGAAAATGGTGAAGATGGAACCGATGGAGGTAATGGCGAAAATGGTGAAAATGGTAAAACAGTATTTTTTGATGTAGCTTATTATAAAAAACCAAAGGCAGTTAAGGGTTATTATAATGATTATTTTATTATAATAAATGAAAGTATTTCGAAAAAGATATACTTATTCCCAACGGTTGGGCAGATAACAGTCGATACAAGTGGAGGAAATGGCGGTGATGCGGGAGCCGGTGGAAAAGGTGGGAAGGGGGGGACAGGCTACAGTGATGCACCAAATGGATCATCAGGTAAGGATGGCTTTTCTGGTATGCCTGGTAAAGGAGGGGATGCAGGAAATATCTATATAAATTGCCCTTATAATTTCCCTATATACCAACATTTTAATTTTATTTCAAAAGGGGGAAAAGGTGGTTTTTATTCTTTCAATTTACTTTTTCTCATTTTTTATATATTCTTCCCAGAAATTTTTCAAGCCGAAAAAGGGAGAGATGGTTCTGTTTTCATTTCTAATTACCAGATTGAAGAATTGTTTAAATTTGTAAATAATGATTATTTTGAAAGAGAAAATTCAAAAGATTATTTCGAAGAATAATAATGTTTTTGAAAAATAATAATAGATAAGGGGATTTTATGATAAGATCAAAAAAAGGTAATTTTATAGATGAAGATAATAGAATCCTGATTTTAAGAGGCTGCAATTTTTCGGCAGATACTAAGATTCCAGTAATCCCCGATGGTTCTACCCATAACAAAGATAGCTTAAAAATTGGTAATATTTCCTTTGTAAATAGACCATGTCCTCTTAATCAAGCAGATGAACATTTTGAAAGAATGAAAAGATGGGGTTTTAAAATTTTACGATTTCTTGTGACCTGGGAGGCAATTGAACCAAATGAGCCTGGAAAATATGATAAGGAGTATTTATCATATGTAAAAGCTATATTAAAAAAGGCTGAAGATTATGGATTTTATATCTATATAGATCCTCATCAGGATGTTTTTAGCAGGTTTTCTGGGGGAGATGGTGCACCATGGTGGACATTTGATGCGATAGGGATTGATATAGATAAGATTAATATTACAGGTGCTGCATACCTTCATAAAGATAATTTAAAGAATTTCCCTCCAATGACCTGGCCAACAAATTACAATAGATATGCTGCAGCTACGATGTTTACACTTTTTTTTGCCGGTAATGATTTTGCTAAATCAACAAAAGTTGGGGATGAAAATATTCAGGATTGGCTTCAAAATAGATATATAGCTGCCATTAAAACACTTGCAAATGAAGTTAAGGAAAATAAGGCTATAATTGGTTTTGGCTCTATGAATGAACCTCATAATGGTTATATTGAATATTCGAATCTTGATAAACTTGAAAATTGTTCCTATGCAAAAGGTGCGATACCAACTGGCTTTCAATCTATGCTATTGGCTTCAGGTTTCAGTCAAATGGTAAACATCTATAACGAAGGGTTTTTTGGTAGAAAACCTATAGGGAAAATACTTCAAAATAAAGATGGTGTTTCTCTATTTAAAGAAAAATTTCAATGCCCCTGGAGAAAGGAAGGGGTATGGGATATAGTCAATAATAAAGCGGCGCTAATGAAGAAAGATTATTTTTCAAATATAAATGGCAGAAAGGTAAATTTTTCCAATGATTATTTGAAACCATTTATTTTAAAATTTCAGAAAGCTATAAATGAGATAAATCCAGATTGGTTTACGATTGTTGAAGGTCTTCCTCAAGGTCAGGTATCTAACTTTAATGAAGAAGAATCAAAAAAGATGATTCATGGTTTTCATTGGTATGATGGGATGATAATGGTATTAAAGTTATTTTCACCATTTTTTTCTATAAGATCAGATACCAGAAAACCTGTTTTTGGCAAAAAAAATATAATAGAAAGTTATTATGAGCAGATTTTAAAAATGAAAGAAAATACAAGATTAAATATGGGGAATATGCCTTGTTTATTGGGTGAATTTGGTCTTGCATTTGATATTTTCAAAAAAAGATCTTTTAATACTGGAAATTTTAATTCACAAAATACTGCAATTTCCATGTTCCATGATGCTATTGATAAAGCTATGATCTCATCAACCATATGGACATATACGGTTAATAATAACCATAAATATGGTGATAACTGGAATACCGAAGATTTTTCTATCTTCTCAATGGAAGATGATGAAAATAAAAGAGCAGTTTCTGGTTTTCTAAGACCATACCCAATGGTTATAAATGGTAATCCAATAAGCTATTTTTATAATAGAAAAAATAAACAGTTTATATTAGTTTTTGATAATAAAGATTATGATTTTGATTTAAAAAAATCTACTATAATATTTATACCAGAATTTGTCTATAAAAAGGGAATTAAATATAAAATTCATATCGATGATAAATTTTATGAAGATAAGGTAATCGATAAAATTAAGAACCAACAGATGGATGTTGTTGTTGGCAAAAGGGGAATAGTTAAAATCATTATCGATTCGTTATAGATTGTTAAAAAATCAGCAATACCAAAGGGAAATTATGGCGATATTATTTTCTACTCTTGGAGAACATTGGGAAATTCCATTTGAAGCACTTGCCTTTACTTCTTTTGATGAAAATTTTGATTTATTTGAAAAAACAGAAAAATACGAAAATATCAAAAATTTAAGAATCGATCATATTAAGAAACCTGTTGATGAAATAGTTATCTTTTCCACTGATCAAAATAAAATGTTAGAAAATATCGATGAATTAAAAAATAATAAATATTTTAACATTATAAACTCTAGAGTTAAAAGGTTTTCGATTTATATTCTAGACAACATCCCTGATATTTCCTCGAATGATGATGTATTCACCTTTGAGAATATGGTTTTTGCGGTTATCTCTAGAAATAAAATTGAGAATCCCAATAAACCAATATACCTTTGCATTGCAGGTGGCAGAAAGACAATGTCTTCTTCTCTTCATAATGCCGCACATCTTTTAGGAGCTGACTTAGTCTTTCATATCATCATAGAAAACAATAAAAATAAAGATGTAGGTACAATTAAAGAAAATATTCAAAACAAAGATGCTAGTACAATTGAAATTGATAAAGAAATTGCTAAAAATTTAAATACAGCATTACCAGTTATAGTTGGTAAATATCCAACAAATGACCTTTTTTTCGATAAAGAAAGCGAAAATTACAAAAGGTTTAAAAGTTTAATAGATAGCTTTGATAAAGATTGCCAAAGCTTAAATTATGATTTAAGTTCACCACTGTTTTTTAAAGTAGAAAAATCTCAACATAAAAACAATGATATTAGAAATTTTATTATAAATCAATTTGAAAATGCAACAATTTATTACACAAATTCTATAGATTCAACAGAAGATACTTTTAAAACATTGTTTAATCTAAGAAAAGAGATTATACAGAAATTGAAAAATACTAAAATTGGGATTGAAATTGAAAGACAACAAGAAGAATTAGAGATGATAAAAAAATTACCAAAAACAGATCTGCATTGTCATCTCGGAGGGGTTTTAAATCCATCTGAACTTATTGAACTTGCGAATAATATGAAAAATGAGATTTTCAATGAAATAAAAAAATCAAATTTTATTCCAGATAATTTAAATGAAATGATGCAATTGATAGAAAATTCTGGGGGGTTAAAAAAATTTAAAATAGAAAATTTAAGAAAATCTTATCTTATTTTATATTTTATTTCTTTATTTGAAGGTGATGAAAATAAACTTCGAAGATATATATTTAAAGATTATCTTGATGAAAGGCTATTTAAAAATATTGGCATCGAAAAATATGAGAAGATCGGTGATATTCAGGGCTCCTCTATTCTACAAAGCAGTAAAGCAATTGAGTTCGTCGTAGAAAAATGCATAAAAAAGGCGATTGAAAGCAATGTTAAACATCTGGAAATAAGATGCTCACCTATAAATTACTCAAAAGAAGATTTAAATGATTTTAATGTTTTGAAAACAATTCTTCAAACTATGGATAATTTCAATGAAAAATATAATCAAAACATATCTTTGTCACTTATAATAATTGCCTCAAGACATGGTAAAATGAGCGATGTTTATAGAAATATTGAATTAATTTCGAGTATATTCAATGCAAATGACAAAAGGATAAAATCATTATTCCATAAATATTTTAAAGGGATAGATTTAGCAGGCGATGAAAGTAAGGGAAAACCAGAAGAATTTAGAAATGCTTTTTTAAATTTAATGAATTATAATATAAATGTTACTATACATGCCGGAGAAACTCAGGGCTCAGATAGCATATGGCAGGCTATATATCACTTGAATGCAGATAGAATAGGCCATGGATTAAAACTGAATGAAGATATAAGTTTGTTAGAAAAGATAAGAGAAAAAAAGATAGCTATAGAATTATGTCCATCCAGTAATTACCAGATTGGAAATTTTAAAGATAATTACTTTAAAGATTCAATAATAAGTGAATCATATCCATTAAAAAGTTATCTTGATAAAGGCTTAAGAGTATCTATAAACACAGATAATCCTGGCATTTCAAAAACTCAGATGAACAATGAAATCTTAAAAGCAGCAAGAATGACTGAAGGTGGCTTAAGTCTATGGGATATATTAAAAATACTTAAGATGGGATTTAAATCTGCATTCATAGATTATGATCAAAGGTTGAATATTTATAAAAGTGCCGAAAAAGATATTGATAATTTTATAGAAAGTTTTACAAATCAAAAAAGTTCTAATTTATAATAAAAAATATTATGCTAAAAAAATTTAAATTTGAAATTTATGAACTATTTGAAGATGAAAATGGTTCGATTTACTATTATTATGGCTTAAGTGAAAAAGAGAAACAGGAAATTCAAAATACTTTCAATATAGACATTCATAGTATTAATTCATCTTTAGACCCTGAAGAGGTTCCTCGTTTGGAAATAGCAGATGGGAAAACAACTATTATCTGGAAGATTCCGACAGCTTTACAGCTTGGTGGTCAATCTACTTTTAAGATAATTTCTATTGGTTTTTTTATAGTAAAAGATAAACTAATAATTCTTTCAAATGATAATTTGCCTTATATCATTGAAAAATATCCAATTCAAAACGAATCAATTTATGATGTATTAATATCCTTACTCTATATATCTATAAAACATTTTATCGAGCATCTGAAAATAATAAAACTTCTTGGTAGAGAAATACAGGAAAAGATTAATCAATCGATGGATAATCAATATCTTTTAAGCATGTTTGAATTAAGTGAAACCTTAATCTATTATCTTGATGCTATCGAAACAAACCATATGGTATTAAAAAAACTCAATTTCCATCTTAAAAATATAGCAGTTAATTTAAATTATTCATTTTTAGATGATATTATTGTAGAAAATGAGCAGGCAAGTCGTCAGGCCGAGATATATTCTCAGGTACTTGCAGGGTTAATGGATGCAAGAGGTTCAATTGTAAATAATAACATGAATATACTGATTAAAAATCTCACGATTATAAATATTATATTTTTACCATTAAACCTTATTGCCGGAATCTTTGGAATGTCTGAATGGTCTGCGATTACAAGTGTCTTACCATGGTATATCTCTTTTCCGTTGTTTTTTATCATAATGATAATAATAGGCTGGTTGACTCTTGGTTTTATCTATAAAATGGAAGGGAAAAAGGAAAAACTAAAGAAAAAACTAAAAAAAGGTATATTTTTTAGAAGAAAATTGAATAACAAATAATAGAATAACAAATGATAAATAACTAATAATTGAATAATAGGTTAGTGGATAATGAATAATTGATAATTGAATAATAGAATACCGAATGACTAATAATTAAGAAATGAATAAGTGAACAAATGTTAAATGAATAATAAAATTAAAATAACGAATTACAAATAATTATCATAATAATGAAATTTATACGAATTATCAAAATTAAATTAATATTAAATTAAAAATAAATTATCTTAAAAACCGCTTACTATTGTAGTTACTTCTTGATTGGCTTCTTTTTCCATTGTTGATTTATATTCACCAACATATTTTTCAAAAAGTTTTAAATTTTTGGCCTGAATTTCGATTGAGTTTTTAAAAGGTAAGATAGGGAAAAGTATTACTTCTGTCGTTTCGGTTTTTTTGTAATAACCATAATCTTTGTTTTGATTTTCACCATATTTCTGTTTCAACTTTTCTACAAGCTGAGCATAAAGGTTTTCTAATGGCCTTCTTGTATAAGCATCCTCACATAAGAATGTAATCTGAAAATATATCAAATTTTTCTGATAATCAAAATATAGATATATTTTTTCAGAGATAAAGTTCAATTTCTTTTGTGCAATAATCAAAAATTTTCCATTTATCGAATTCAGATCTTTTTCTTCGACATTATATGATGCGGATTTTAGTTTTCCTAAAAGTGTTGCATAGTTTGATTGAAAATTAACAAATGAATATGCGAAATTTGCAAGATCAACAATCTGAACCTTCTGGGCTGTTGTTTGCTGTTGTGTTGTGGTCTGCTGTGCCAAAATATTATAAGCCGAAAGATTAAGCGCTGAAAAAAGGTAAAATGATGAAAGTACTATTATGATTAATATAAACTTTATCTTCATTTTCAGATAAACCCCTTTGATAATTATTTATTATCTGTTAACTTATTATAAAAATATCTTTTAACAATATTTTCGACCTGATATCTATTTTAATTTAAGAATTAAAAAAGGCAATTCGATGAATTTTAGTGATATTTTACCTTTTATTTGTTTATTTTTTGTCATTTTATCTACAATTATAAGGAAAATCGGAAATTTTAATATACCTATATATCTGGTTATGATTATCTGTGCTTTATTATGCATAGTATTCCGAAGTATAAGTTTTTACCAAGCAATAAAATCGGTAGATCTTGATGTTATCATATTTCTTTTTTGCATGTTTATAATTGCAGAAAGCTTTCAATCCAGTGGTTATTTGTATCATTATGCTCACAAGATTTTTTCAAGTACTGTGTCTTCTCGCCATCTTCTTCTTTTATTGATATTTTTTTCTGCAATTATCAGCGGAATTCTTATGAATGATACAATGGTAATAATAGGAACACCTCTTGTGATATATTTCGCAAGAAAACATAAGATTAACCCTCAACTTCTACTTTTGACATTGATGTATTCGGTTACAATAGGAAGTGTTTTTTCGCCAATCGGAAATCCTCAGAATCTTTTAATAGCTATAAATTCAAAAATTTATTCGCCATTTGTCTCATTTTTTATATACTTATTACCCCCAACCGTGGTTAACCTTTTCATATATAAATCTTCTCGTAATATATCTATGGTTTTTGTTTATAAGATTATTTAGTTGAGAATTTCGTCAGCATTTTAATTTATAACTTAGCTATATTTGCAAGTTTTGCCCTTATAAAGACTATCAAGCTTAATCCTATTGTAAAAAGGCCAATTAGAAAATATTTTATTGTCCTGAAATATATATTTTCAGTAATATTTTCCGGGAAAATTAAATTAAATAAAGATGACAAGCCTAATCTTAATAAAAAGAAAATTAAAAAGCCAAATAAAATTCTAAGTAAAATAGGTATTGTTTTTATCTTATATTCGATATATGAATTCTTAAGGTTGATCCCAAGTATTAGATAACCAAGATTTAAACCAATGAGAAGACCAATATTTCCTCTGTCAAATTTAACAGGGATGAAGATGATTAAAAAAGGGATTAAGATGAAAAAAATAGTGAAAATAAGCTTACCATTTTTAAACTGAATAAGATTAAATGGGAAATCTTTATTATTATCGATATATTCTCGAAGTGGGATGTAATATATTAATGTAATTATTAAAGCAAGAGCAAAACCTCCAAGTATATCTACCAGACGATGGACACCTAAATATAATCTAGATAGTAATACTAAAAATATTATAATTATCGATATAAAATAAAAGATTCTTTTGCGTATAACCAAAGACATTGAAGAAAAACCAGCTGTAATAGAACTAGAATGTCCAGATGGAAATGAATACGAAACAGATCCACTAGCAGCTTCTTTGATCATGGCTCTGTCTAAATTCAAAACAGAAGGATCTACAAGAAATGGCCTTTTCACCATGAAGCTATTTTTTAGTATATCTGTCGATGTGAAGGTTAAAAAAGATGATTGAAGAATAAAAAAACCTTTGTGAAATGAAAATCCAAAAATATAAATACATAGAATAATCGTTACACCAAGTTCATAGCCTAAAAATGTTATATAATTCATAATAGAATTCAAAATAGGGTTCTGAAATTTTTGTAAGAAGATAATAATAGATGTATCTGTCATTTTAGTCTCCCAAAATAAGGTTTATTAAAAGTTAATCATAGTATATTATCGTTAATTTTGAAAGTATTAAAACCTATTAATACAAAAGGACATTTTTTGGAAAAAACAATAGGTCTTGTCCCTGTTTCTCAAACAATTTTCTCTTTAGTAGGCTTTGTCCCGGTAATAGTTTTACTCTTAACTTTGCCTTTGATAATGGCAGCAATGCACCCAAAAAAGCAAGAAGAAATAATAGAATTAGATCTTACAAATTTTGTTGAAGACAAAAAATACATAAAATTTGTATCATTTGCAAGTGCAAGAACTTTACAACTTTATACATACTGGAGTGCAGGTTTGATAAATCTATTTATTCCATCAGGAGGTGGTCAATGGGCAGTTCAAGGTCCAATTATGATTGATGCAGCCATAAAATTAAATGCTTCAATCGGTAAGGTAGTCATGGGTGGCGCTTGGGGAGATGCGTGGACAAATATGATTCAACCATTTTGGGCTCTACCATTACTCGTTGTAGCTAAACTTAACATTAGAGATATAATGGGTTATTGTGTGACCGCTCTTTTATGGGCTGGTATTATAACTAGTATTATTTTGCTTTAATTATAGAGAAATTTATAGAGAAACTTATTATTTAGCCATAAATAAAAAAGGCGAAGTATCGCCTTTTTTATTTTTTTAAACTATTTTTAATGTTTTCTATAAGATTTTCACTGGTTAAACCAAATCTTTGTTTTAAATAATCTACTGTTCCGACTTCACCAAATAGATCATTTATCCCAATTCGTTTGACTTTAATAGGATAATTTTCTGATAGAACTTCACAAACCGCAGAACCAAGTCCATTGATTATTTGATGATTCTCAAAAGTAAAAACATTTTTTGTTCTTTTTGCATATTCTATAATAATCTCTTTATCTAACGGCTTTACGCTTAACATATCTATGACTGAAACATTAATACCCTCTTTTTTAAGTGACCCAGCAGCTTTTAATGCTTCATTAACACATACAACACCAAGGGTGAATATGACAGCATCCTCTCCTTCAACAAGGACCTTAGCCTTTCCAAATTCAAATTCTTCTTCATCATCGTATATTTTATTGGCAACCTTACGATGAAGTCTCATATATGTACAACCCTTATGATATGCACTTTTAATTAATAATTTTTTAAGTGATACTGGATCTGAAGGTTCGAAAACAATCAATTCTGGAATCACTCTTGTCAATGCAATATCCTCGAAAGGCATATGGGTTCCGCCATTAAATGCTGCGGTAACTCCTGGATCCGCTCCAACTAATTTAACATTTAATCTGGCATAATTTGCAGAAATAAAAAATTGATCATGTGCTCTTCTAGTTGCAAAGCAAGCGAAGGTGGCGGCGAATGGGATTTTACCAGTTGCACTAAGCCCAGAAGCTATACCTACCATATTGGCTTCTGCTACACCAACATCAAAAAATCTCTCTGGGAATCTTTTAGCAAAACTACCAGTTCCGGTTGATTTCATTAAATCTGCTTCCAATACAACTATTGAAGGATCTTTTTCTGCAAGTTCTATTAAAGTTTCACAATATATCTGTCGCATCTCTTTTTCAGCCATACTTCCTCCACTAAATGTAATCGATTAAATTCAATCGATGGTATTATCTTAATATTGTAAATCAAAGTTTTTCTATTGCTTGCTCCGCAATAGTCTTATCGAAAGTCATATTATGGCTTTCGACCTTTCCCTCACCAAATGCAAATCCTTTGGATTTTATCGTATCACAAATAATCATCGATGGTCTACATCTTTCGTTTAATGCTCTTTTGATTGCAAAATCGAGTTGTTCGAGATCATGACCATCTATTCTTTGAGTAAACCAGCCAAAAGAAATCCATTTAGAAGTAATATCTTCAATATTCATTATTTCATGTAAATATCCATCTATTTGCATTTTATTATAATCAGTGAAAGCGATAAGATTAGAAAGCTTAAAATGAGATGCAGACATTGCTGCTTCCCATATCTGCCCTTCATTACTCTCACCATCACCAATTATGCAAAAAACATGATTATTTAGTTTATCAATTCTGCAACCAAGAGCCATGCCTACAGCAGCGGAAAAACCCTGTCCTAAAGAACCTGCTGTCATATCTATACCTGGGGTTTTTGTTCTATCGCAATGGCTTGGAAGTCTTGTCCCACCAAGATTTAAAGTATAAAGCCAATCTAAAGGGAAATAACCTTTTTTTGCAAGAACTGCATACAATGCAGGTCCTGCATGCCCTTTTGAAAGAACAAATCTATCTCTATCGTTTTTATCAGGATTAGCAGGATCGATATTTAAGTATTTGAAATACAATATTGTTAGAATTTCAACAATGGAAAGAGAACCGCCAATATGACCAACCCCGAGGTTTCCTATCATAGAAATAATAAGTTTTCTGATCTCTTTAGCCTCTTGTTTAAGTTCTTCTAATAATCCTTGCTCCATTTGATCCTCTTTAATAATCTTATTCTTAAATTTATTTATGCATAAAAAAGATAAAATGCAAATTTGATAAATTAAAATAATTTGTTATTTTCAATAAAAATTAATACCAAATGAATTTTGTAGTAAAATTATGTAAAAAATAAATTTTAATGGTACGGTAAATTTATATAAAACAATTTTATAGAATAATTTATAAAATAGATAATTAAAAATAAAGGATTTATAATGATACAAGAAAAAAATATTGAAGAATTACAAAATAAAATTGTCATGTGGATGGATTATGAAACAAATAGTAATAATAAGAAAGAGCCATTTTCTAAAAAACACCTTATCAGAATTATCAATCGAATTTTCGATCTTTTAGAGAATGGGATATTAAGAGTCATAGAAAAGCAAGATTCAAAATATAAAGTAAACAAATGGGTTAAAGAGGCAATATTGCTTTATTTTAAGCATGGGAAGTTGAAAAGATGGAAAGAAAATTCTATAACCTATCTAGATAAATTCGAATATAGGGGAAGTAATGGTGACTTCAGGTTTTTACCAGGATCAATTTTAAGAAGAGGTGCTTTCATAGGTAAAGGAACCGTTGTGATGCCTCCTTCATTTATAAATGTAGGAGCATATATAGATGAAAAGAGCATGCTGGATTCACTTTCCTTAATTGGTAGTTGTGCTCAAGTAGGTAAGAATTGCCATATATCAGCCGGGACAGTCATAGGTGGTGTTCTTGAACCAGCTGTAGCTCAACCGGTCATTATTGAAGACAATGTTTTTGTAGGTGGGAATTGTGGTATTTATGAAGGCGTTCTGGTTAGAAAAGGTGCAGTGATTGGTACCGGCACCATTATTAATGCTTCAACTCCTATTATAGAGGTAGAAACAGGGAAAATATACAGTAAAGAGATTCCAGAAAATGCAATCGTTATCCCCGGAGCAAGAAAAAGGGGAAAAAATGATTTTTATATACAAGTCCCCCTTATAATTAAATATAGAGATCAATTAAAAGATCCATCAAAAGTGGATTTGAATGACATATTACATGATTTTTAATTAATATTATTAAACCAAGAGGTATAGATGCCTTATTATTTTAGAAAAGATTTGATAAAAAAAGATGAAAACCATATTTTAGTCGAAAGGAAAAGATTTACATTGGCATTAAATGAATCTTTTGAATCTGCATTTAAATTATTTAATGAAGAAGAAAAAGAGAAAATTTTATCCTCACCAATAAATAGATATCCTACAAGTGAATATTTAACAGAATTTCTGGAGAATATTAAAAAATATTGTAATTTAAAAGACACAAATCAGATATTGATAGGGAATGGTATAGACGAGCTGCTATATTTTCTATTTATTTCTATTAATCATAAAAATCCAAAATGCTTAATAAATGTTCCAGCGTATCCAGATTATAAAAACTATGGAGAATCTGTAGGCATTTCCTTTATCGAAATCCCTTTAATAGAGATTAGTTCATCTGATAGCAAGATAGAAGATGATTTTAAATTAGACATTAAAAAAATAATATCTGTTGGAAAAAGAAAAGATGTTAAGGCAATAATTTTTACGAATCCAAATAATCCAACTGGAACAATATTTAATGTCTCTGACATTATATATATAATTGAAAGATTGCCAGAAAAGCTTATAATAATTGATGAAGCTTATATAGAATTTTGTAAGGAAAAGACACTAGTTCCTTTAATAAATGAATTTCCAAATATAATTATTTTAAGAACCTTTTCAAAAGGTTTTTTATCTCCTGGTTTAAGGCTAGCTTATATTCTTTCTAACAGCAGCATAATCAGAGAGTTAAAGAAGGTATTTCCTGTTTTCCCCGTCTCTCAAATAAGTATAGAAATCGGGAAGAGACTACTTGAAAAGCAAGAAAGATTAAGCGAAATAAGGGATAATATCGCGAAAAATAGAGAAAAAATTTATCTAAAATTGCTAGAATATAAATCTAATGGATTGTTAAATAAAGTGTATAAAACAAGTACAAATTTTGTTTTATTTCAATTTTATGATTTAAATATTATGAATAGTTTTTATAATTTTCTTCTTGAAAACAATCTTTCGATAAGAAATGTTTGTAGTAAATATTTGAGAAATTCCTTACGAGTTACCTCGTCGAATGATATAGAAACAGATAAATTTATAGAACTAATAGCTAAATTTTTTGAAAAAAGGTAAAATATGAACCAGATATCATTGATAGGTTTTGATAGTCATAGAATAAAAAGAAATTTAAAAATTAATTTTTTAAGTCAACTAAATAAAAAGTTAGATAAAAATAGTGTTAATAACCCAATAGAAGGGTTATACATCGGAGGAATTTTAACCGAAAAGAAATATAAATTTGTGGCGAATTCAGATGGGGATCTTTTAATACATGCAATAATAGATTCTTTATCTAGCTATACAATAGGAAAAGATATAGGGCAACTTTTTCCCGATGATATTTCGTTGTATAAAAATTACTCTTCAATTTTATTGCTTGAACAATTTATTAAAAAATTACCGGATAAATACCGGGTAAAATCGATAGATGCAATTATTGTAATTGATGTTATTAAAATAGCATTAATCAAAGAAGAAATAATATCAAATCTTCAAAATTATTTTCCTGAAGCCAAAATTACAATTAAAGGAAAACGAACAGAAGGCGGGTTTAAGAAAAATTATGCCTACTGTTGGGTTTGTTGTAATTTAGAATGCGTATAAATTACACAATTTAATATTTAAATCATTTAATATTTATCTAGCTAAAAGTTCCTACAAAATAATAAAGTCAAACCTTTGAAATCTTTTAAATATGTAAAATTCTATCATTTAAATTTTGGCATGAAAATTGCATATAAAAAAGAGGTTGTTTTTGTTCCTTTTTAAGGTCTGATATTTATTTGATATTTTAGTTTGATATTTTAGGAGGAAAGATGTTAAAAGGAGAAACTTCTTTAATTTATGCAGATAAAGATTTAGAAAATGGTCATTCTTATACAAATTATCTTTTAGACTTAAAAGATTATAAAGATGTTAATATCGATTATTCTGGTTATGATGAATACAGTTCTGATTCTGATGAGCAATTTCATGATAAAGAATTACAATATATAGATTATAATAATACTGTTAATGATGACAAAGATTATCTTTTAAGATCATATCTTCAAGATGTAAAAAAAGTGCCTTTATTGACAAGAAGTAAAGAACTGGAATTAGCTAGAAAGGCAAGAAAAGGCGATGAAAAGGCGAAAGAAAAATTAGTATCGGCAAATTTAAGATTTGTTGTGTCTATAGCCAAACAATATCAAAACCAGGGTTTTTCTCTTATGGATCTGATTGCAGAAGGTAATATAGGATTACTTAAAGCAGTGGAAAGGTTTGATCCCGAAGCAGGGAATCATTTTATCTCTTATGCTGTATGGTGGATCAGACAGTCAATTATGAAAGCATTATCAGAAAAATCAAGAACAATACGATTGCCTTTAAATCAGGTAAGTACCTTATTTGCAGTTGAAAAAGTCGAAGATGTTCTTACCAATGAAGGGGAAAATGTTTCTATAAAAAAGATTGCCGAAAAGCTTAATATTGAAGATGACAAGGTTTCTAATGTATTAAATGCCGCATCAGAAATACAGAGCCTGGATATGCCTCTTTCTGACAATTCTTTTTTGGGAGATATTTTGCCAGATGATTCAGAAACTCCTGTAGATATCGCTTTGAAGATGGATGTAAAAGATATAATCAATACAGCAATTTCTACATTATCGGAAAAAGAACAAAAAGTTATCAAATTGAGATTTGGTTTATTGGATGGTAAAGAGATGTCTTTACTTGAAATTGGTAAAAGATTTAATCTTACAAAGGAAAGAATAAGACAGATCGAAAAAAGAGCACTACAAAAAATTATGAATTGCGAGAAGCTTGCAAAATTTCATCAAGAATATGTTGCTTAGCCTTATATTGAGAAAGATATATTTTTTGAAAAGGGGAACCATTAAAATCGATGGTTCCTTTTTTGTTTTGCAAGCTAATAGAAATTTCAGATAAATTGATTATTTTATTTTTTAAATCCTCTTTATTACCCAACGAAAATAAGGCTATTTTAAGTTTAACTGCTTCATTAAATATGTTTAGCATATTGTGTAAAAATGGACCGGCTATTACAGTGCTGCATTTTAACAATGGCTCATAGACATTGTGCCCACCACCAAGCTCTGCAAAAGTTCCTCCAACTATTGAAACTTTTGAATATGAATATATGAGATCCAGTAAACCAAATTTATCTACAATTATAATCTTAAATTTTTCTTTTTGTTCATTTAGTTTTTTTAAGTAAGTTTCAAATTCATCTTCTATCTGTGAAAAAAAGATAGAATCTATTCCATGTTCTTTAGCATTTTCTTTTATCTTCGTACTTCTATCTGGATGTCTTGGAACAAAAATAAAAGTTAAATTTGAGATCTTTGTTAGTTCGTTTATAGACTCGAAAAAAATTTGTTCTTCTTGCTCATGAGTTGATGCGAAAGTAATTGCTATTTTTTTCTTTTCGTCGTAAACAGTTAGTTTTTTTGTCGTTTTTATATCTAGATTATCTACTTTGACTTTATCAAATGGAAAATCTAATGGGTATTTTGATTTTTCTTCAGTAAGAAATATTTTACGGGATAGTTTTAATAAATATGTATAAAATTTACTCGAAATAATATCTTTAAATAATGAAGGTCTTATCTGCAAAGCTAAAATCGGAATATTCAATAAAAATGAATAAATAAAATATGAAGGCCAGAATTCATGTTCAAGAAAAATAATAGCCTGCGGTTTTAATGATAAAATTGTGAAAAAACTAAATAAAGAAAAAGGGAAAGGCATATATCTAACTGTGCAATTATGTAAAACAGTATTTTTATATCTTCCAGTAATTGATGTTGTTAAAATAAAGAGATTTATCTTGATTTCTTCAAATAATGTTTCTATGGTCGATATTTCACCAGCAGATGTTGCAATTACCAGAAAAAAAGGATTATTACTTTTACTAGAGGAATTTTTGTATCTTTTTATTTCTTTAATATTTTGGAAAAGGTTGAATTTTTCGTTAAAATATACAGTTTTGTCTTTTCTTTTGAAATTAATCAAGATATCTACTATAATTAAAATTGGTGATAGTAAAAAAGAAAAGATTATAAAAGGAAGCAAAATTAATAACAGAAGAAATTTTAATTTTTCACTTTTCATATTTTTAAATAAAGATATCTATTAATTAGTTAATTTCAAGCTTTATCATTTATTTCCTAATGATAAGAAATAAGATGACGAAAAATTAAAAAATAAAATTAAAAAATGGCAAAAGACACTTTAAAAATATTAAAAACTATTGAGCATTTTGGTGAAGGCACTTTTGATGAGATAGAACAGATTATCCAGAGTGAGCAATCCATTGTATCTTCGATTGATAAGGAGATACTTTCTGATATAACAGGTGGTGAATCGACATTAGATATAGATATCGATTCTATTTTAGGTGAAGATTTAAAAGCCCTTGGCGCTGTTGAAAAAGAAGAACTTACTAAGGCTGAAGAAAAAAAAGAGCAAGGGGCAGAGCTTGAAGG
>DYJT01000006.1:0-4164 GCA_020722965.1 Brachyspira murdochii
TGCAAGTAGCAAACTACCAAATCTATTTCCTTTGTCAAGTCATTTTTTAAAAATAAAATAAAAATCTTTCCTACCTTTTATTACACTGCATTATCAAGGATTTTAAACTAGTTTTTCAACCAATTTTTTATAAATTTTTTAATTCGTTGTTATTTTTTTTATATGAGCTATTAAATCCCAAAGATATTTTATTCATAATTGGAGTTTATTTATGAGTAGAAAAATTAAAACTTTAATCTTTATCATATTTATCTTCCTTTTTTCTTTTACTCTTTTTAGCTGTATGTCATCAATCGCAAATATAAAAAAAAATCCCGAATATTTTAATGGACAAAAGGTTCATATATTTGGATTTGTTAAAAAGGTCGATTCATTTTTTCGAAACGAAGACAATTTTCCTGAAATTCCTTTATTTATGTATCTATTAGAAGATAACTTTGATGAAATTGCCATTTTATCTACTTCTAAAGTTTATGTTGGCCAGCAAAAAAGTGTCAATGGTAAAGTAATTATCTTTAAAAATGGTTTTTATCAAAGTGAAATTCAATTTGTAATTACTGAAATTAAAGACTATTTAAGTAAAAAAAATGCTCTTCCATCATCAAAAAAGAAAGCATCACAAAAAGAGTTTGTTTCAATAATCTCTATTATAATAAATATCCTTACTCAAGGTAAGTTTGAAGAACCTATTAACTCTCTTTCAGAAATTGCTCAAGATACTATTGACTCAGCTTTAGATGAAATCGATAAAGAATATATTGAAGAAATGACACAAGCTCTTATTAAATTCTTACCAAAGGATGAAATTTACTACTTGATTTTAGAAGATTAAATATTGCAATTTTACTATAATTTGTTATAATCAAACTATAGTTATTGCCATATTTTATTGTGACTTTAACCTTTATTTTTAACAGGAGGTCTTATGGCTGAACATACAACAAAAACTAAAAAAGAAGAAAAAAAGAAGCCACAAAAAACCTTAAAAGAGAAGAGAAAAGAAAAAAAAGAAAAACAGTCTTCTTAAATTTATCTTAAATCTTTAATTATCAAAAAGGGATTGCCTCAAACTGAGGCAATCCTTTTGTATTTTAATTTTATTTTATTTATTTTAATTTTTTTTATCTATTTACCTTTTTTATTGATTTTAATTTTTATTTTTTTTACTTTATTTTTATTTTATTTTTTTTTCTTCAAAAATTGAATCAGAGTTTAAATCATTGGAAAATCCTTTTTTTGTTTGCATAAAAAATATTATTTTGTAATCTAATTATTGTATCAAGACAATTTTATCAGGAGTTTTATTTTTAAAAATGAATAATGAACAGTTTACCATCGGTATAATTGCTCATATTGACGCAGGCAAGACAACGACTACTGAATCTATACTTTATCTTACTGGGAAAATTCATAAATTGGGTTCAGTTGATAATGGTACAACTGAGATGGATTATCTTGAAGAAGAAAAAAAAAGAGGAATTACAATAGTTTCTGCTGCGACGACTGTCATATGGAAAGAACATAAGATCAATATAATAGACACCCCAGGTCATATTGATTTTATATCTGAAGTTAAAAGATCTCTTACTGTTATTGATGGCGCGATTTTAGTAATTTGTGGAACTTCTGGAGTTCAAGCTCAAACACAGACATTATATAACCTTTGCTTACAGGAAAATATTCCTTTAATATTTTTTATCAATAAAATGGATAGAAATACTTCATCTTTTGATAGAGCCTTTAATAGTCTAACCGATGCATTTGGCAATAAATTTATCCCTTTTACATTACCTGTATATGACAAAGAAGACAATTTTTCTGGAGTCTATGATCTTATCGATAAATCTTATTGCATTTACACAGATGATGAAGAAAATTCAAAAGACAAAATTGATAAATTTTCTTTATTAAATAAATTACCATCAGATTATAAATTAATCTCTGAAAGCGATAAATTTACTAATTTATTTGAAGAAAAGATCGCAGAACAAGATGAAAATCTTTTGAATCATTATATACATAACGGAAATCTAAATGGATTTGATCTTGAAAGCTTAAAAAAGATGATAAAAAGCTCTGTTATTAATAAAGAAGTTTATCCTGTCATATGTGGTTCAGCCTCAAAAGGATATGGAATAACAACACTTTTAAATTCTTTAATCAATTATCTTCCTAATACAAATGAAATTGATTATACATTATATAGTCTTTCAGAAGAAAAGAATTTAAACCCAAATAAAAAAGTTGGATTTATTTTTAAGACCAACTATGATAAACAGACAGGAAAACTTTCTTTTACCAGGATTTACAATGGTAATTTTATTAAAGGAGATAAGGTATTTAATCCTAGAAAAAATTGCTGGGAAAAAATATCTCACATCTATTATCTTCATGCAGATAAAAAGATAGAAACAGATCAAGCTCATAAAGGGGATATTATTGGAATTATAGGACTTAAAGAATCTGAAACTGGAGACACCATACTATCGGATAAATCTTATCTTTTTATGCATAAACATTTTAATAGCGAACCTGTAATAACCATGAGTATCGAACCAAGATTTGTTAAGGATATTGAACCACTTTTGGATTCACTCGAAATAATTAGTAAAGAAGATAATTCTTTTTACTATAAGCAAAATAAAGATACTGGTCAAATAGAAATTTCTGGAATGGGGGAATTGCACTTAGAAATTATCCAGCATAGAATTAAAAATGATTTTAAAATTGAGACCAGGATAGGAAATCCATCGATTGCCTATAAAGAAACGATCTCCTGTGATTCGAGCAAAGAAATCGAAATATCCAAAATCATTAAAGGGGTTGCAAATCATTTCAAAATCAAACTTTCTTTATCAAGGTCAAACGAAAATAAATTTGTCCTTAAACCAGTTAAAATTGATGATCAATTAATCTCTTTTTTCGAAAGTTACTTTTCAAATCTATTTATTTCCGGTCCATCTTTCGGTTATCCTCTTGCAAATTTAGAAATATCCATAGACGAATTTGTCTGTTTTTCAACTAGCATAGATAATCTTTTCCTGGGGGAAACATTACGGAATCTTTTTTTTGAAATTTATAACGAAGCAAAACCCATATTGCTTGAACCAGTTATGAAACTTGATATTATAGTTGATGAAGGTCATTTTAGTGATGTGATAAATGACTTAAATTCAAAAAAGGTCGATATACTAGAAATGAAATTGCTATCGGAAAATCCTAAATATAAAAGAATTATAGTCAAAGGACCTGTGTCTTCTTTTTTTGGTTATTCTACAACTTTAAGAAACCTTACATCAGGTCAAGGCTATTTTACAATGGAATTTTTAAGTTATGAACCATCTGTATAATTGATTTGACATCTTAAAATTTTGTATTATAAGAAAATTATAATAAGAAAATTATAGAATTAAAAAGAGAAAAAATATGAAACAAAAAAACTTGTTTAAATACTATAAATTAATTGTTTGTATTTTGTTGCTTTTTGCATTCTCAAATTATATTTACGCCCAGGAATCAGATAGCCTCGAAAAGATAATCGAAGGTAATGAATTCCTTTTAAAGTCTGATTTTTCAATGAATATAGGGGTTGGTGGTATTTTTCAGGATTACATCAACAATATAAACTCTTACTACTTTATCTTATATGATTTTTCTTTTTCATATGATCTTTTCAATTGGTTATATTTTTCTACTATGTTTTCATTACAAATAGATATAGACCTTACTAACTGGTCTTATAATCTATCATCAATATATTTTGACATAGACTTTAATGAAATTTTCTTGACCCTACCTTTTAACTGGAATATCAGAATAGGAATTTTTTCATATGATCTATCAATTTATTCTCGCTTTTATCAAGAAACTCCATATTATTTTGGAATCGCCCAATTTTATATTGATAAAGCTTTTCCTGGCTTTTTGTTAAATTTAAAATTATGGCTTATAGATCTTTATGCAGCTTTATTTGGTATTGAAAATTCAGCTGCATTTGTAAAACTTATCTTTTCTTTTTATGATTTTGCATATATATCTATGACCGGTTTAATCCCAGTTAATATCAATATAACAAATAGTAAAACCCAATTTTTCATCGAATTAGCCCTTACAACAGGTTTATTCGATATTTTAGCGTATTTTTTACCCACGACATATAATGAT
>DYJT01000006.1:4264-67910 GCA_020722965.1 Brachyspira murdochii
AATGATCTTTTGACCTTCTGCTTTGGGATAAATGCGAATATCTCTTTTCTTATCTCTAAATCTCACAATTTTAAATTAAAAATTTTTCTTGATTATATTGAAGAAAACGCAATAAGTGCCTTTTCCGTAATAGACTATATAAATGAATTAAATTATACCTCCTCATATTCAAATTTTGAAAAACACCCTACAAGGGCTGGTTTAGGAATAGAATATAACGGAAAATTTGGAAATAATCTTTCTATTATTTTTGCATCATATTTTTATTATAACATTAGCTTAGAAACATTTGTTGTTAATTTGAATTCAAAAATATCCTTCTATTATTTTTATCTTGACTTCAATTATTTCCCATTCTACTACCCTGTTCTTGATATAAACGATTTAAGTCTTTCTTTTGGACTTAATTTTTCATTTTAGCTAAATGTAAAATGTACTGTGTTTTTGGCGAACCTATTGAACATTCACTTTCTACAAAATTAATCGAAACCACTTTAAATATTAGGACATCAAAATTATCATTAGATAGCTCAATAACTAAAAATCAGTTCATTGAACTCTTAAGGAAAAATAATATTAAGTTTGGCAACGTTACATATCCATATAAAAAACTTATATATGATTTTTCTGATTTAACAATTTTCCCATCTATTATATTGAAATCTATCAATACATTTGTTTTCGATGGGAATAAAATTATTTCCACAAATACGGATGGTGAAGGGTTCTTTATTTCACTACTTCTTTATCATAAAAAAATCTATAATTTTCTTTTGAATAACAGGAATTTTTTAATAGCCGGATCTGGTGCAACGGCAAATTCGATAGCATTTTCTGCCAAATTCAGGGGGATTAAGACATTTTATATTTCTAGAAGATCAAAAATAGACCAATCCAACTTTAATTTAAATAATTTAAATATTAATCCGATTTTTATCTCTTACAAATCGGCAATTAATTTTATTAAAAAAGAAAAACCTATAATAATGTCAACTCTTCCTTTTTCTGTTTTAAGCATTATTGATAAAGACATTAATCTAATTTCTACTAAAGAGAAGTTAGAAATAGATCAAGATATCAAAGATTTTTTTCATATCGCAAAGAGCTTAAATATCCCAATCTTTGATGCAAATTATAAAGATTATATTGAAATTCAAAAACAATACAAAAGTCTTGTTTTACCTGAAAATCTTTTCTATGGGATAGAACAACTGATAGGTCAGGGCTTGCTATCTGTTTATTTTTTTAGTAAAAAAAACTTTCTAGATGAAAATAAATTTTATTCGATAAAAAATAGATTACTTCAAACAAATATATTTTAATCGTATATATTTCAAACAATTCATTTCAAACAATTCATTTCAAACAATTCATTTCAAACAATTCATTTCAAACAATTCATTTTAACCAAATAGGAGTTAAAAACTAAGATAAAGATT
Source organism: Brachyspira murdochii (assembly GCA_020722965.1). Taxonomy (GTDB): domain Bacteria; phylum Spirochaetota; class JAAYUW01; order JAAYUW01; family JAAYUW01; genus Exilispira. The sequence goes on from DYJT01000006.1 coordinate 5,704, forward strand.
TACATTAGTCAAAAGGAGATTGACATCGAAATCTTTGAATATAAGGTTTATTATTGATGGGTAATAGATCTTCTCCCATTTTTTATATTTATTGTAATATACTTTTAATTGTATAGTCTGACTTCTTACCTCTGCTTTTTCAATTTGGAAATCTTTGATAGAAAAAACAATATCCTCTATTTCAATCTCGCCATTTTTTATATTTTGTAATTGATTACCCTTTAACATTAATAAAATTAAAAAGAAATTTTTTTCAATATATGAAAAAATTGATTTCGGAATATTAAGACTCTCAGAAGAAATATTATATTTTAACTTCGATACTAAATCTTCAAAATATCCCTGATGAGATTCGAAGCTATATTGGAGATCGAAAACATTAACAAAATTCGTTCCTAATTGTGTTTTACCATCTAGTTGAATTAAATCAAAAAATATAATCTTACCGGAAATTAAAAATAGAGGTAAATTTCCCTGTTTACTCTTAATAGTTAAAAAGCCTTTTCTAATATCAATTTTATTTAAATACAAAAATGCAATAAGAGGGTACTTATCAATATATTGAATTATCTCTTTCTCACTTTTATATTTTCTGCTGAAAACAAAACCAGTACAACTTTCAAGGAGAAAAAAAAGGATAAAAATAGAAAATAAAACTAAAAATAAAGATAACTTTTTTCTCATCTAATTTTTACCTTCGGCTCCTTGAATTGATATTAAGGCATCCTGGTAAGCAGGATTTGATAAAATAAACTGATCTATAGCATCTTTATTCTCGTTAGCATAATTTTCATATTGATCTTGTGTAATAGCAAAATATGGAAAAAATGATTGTTTTAACTCCTCAATCTTGACCTTTTGCTCTTCTGTAAATGATTCCAATAGATTGTAGCCTTGATTATCAAGCTCTTTTCTCCATAAGACCATTATTGTGCAAAAATCTTTTACATTATTGATGGTGCCAATCCCTTTCAATTTAAGCTTTTCTGCTTCCCAATCTATCTCGGTACCATTTGAACCGATGACTATATCTATTGAATCATCTTCTTGAAGTTGATATTCCTCTTCTGCTGAATTTTTTTTCGAACATGAAAATAAAAAAATTATGGAAGAGGTTAAGATTAAAAAAATAATAAAAATTATAAATACCTTTACCTTCATAAAAAGACCTCTATTTATTACAATCGAATTTTGTATTAAATTTTTTTTTTGTAAAATATAAAATCTAATCTATATTAATTATATGGAGAAACATTCATATGAGATATTCGTTATTGAGATGGTTTAAAAAAATCTTTTCCAGCTATTCAGAAAAGACAATGCATCTTTATAAAATATTCCTTTTTAAGATAGATGTTTATCTTTTAAATAGGAGAAAAAACAAAAGTTTTAAACAGATTGGCAAGATTTTTTATATCGAACTTTTAAAACACAAAGAAATAGATCAGATACTTGAAACAATTCAACCAATACTCTCTTTAATAGATAAAATAGACAAAAAAATCGATGATATACACCTTAAGATTTTTAAAATTGCTACAAATGAAAATATTCCAAAAGAAGAGGTCGAAAAAATTGACCAATTTATATTAAATGCCGATATAAGAAGCAAAGATCCTATCTTTGATGAGAACGAAGAATTAGATGATGATGAGATTGATGATCTTACTGAAAACGATTTAAGTTTGAGTGACAATATAGAAAAAGATTTAAACGATCAAACAATGCTAACTAAGGATTCATTTACAAAAAATAGAAAGAAAAAAACAAAAAAACTTAAATCAAAGAAATAATTTATTTAACTTCTTCTATCTGTTGCTCAATAATTGAAGCCAAAAGTTTTGCGGTATTATATAGACCAACTTCATGAGTCCTTTCATAGCCATGAGAAGCAGAAACACCAACCCCAAAAAGAGCGACTTTAATATCCTGCCCGGATCTTAATGCTACTGAACCATCCGACCCATAATAGGGGAAAACATCCTTTTTATACTTTATATCATTTTTTTTACATAGATCTTCAAGCTTTTTTGTTAAAAGATAGTTATATGGACCAGAAGAATCCTTTGGACAAATTGATACAGAAAATTCATCGCCGCTAACCCCGGTTCCTACTACACCCATATCAACTATAAACAGATCCTCTATTTCTGGTAAACTCGCTATTCCTTGTCCGGTTTCTTCGGTTATATTGAAGTAAAAATATATTGGCCTTAAAAAAACCAATTTGTTTTCTTCACTAGTCTTGCTTAAAATTTCTGCAATTGATAAGAATATAGCAGCAGAAGCCTTATCATCTAAAAACCTTGTCTTAACATAACCATTGATATATTTGAATTTAGGATTTAAAAATATAAAATCCCCAATTTGAATATGCGAATCTATCTTATCCTCTTCGGTAAAAATATGATCGAGTCTAACATATAATTCATCGTATTTGGGTATCAATTCATCTAATTTTCTATTTACATGGGCTGCTGGATTTTCAGGTAGAATAGTTCCATAATATATATTACCATCACTTGCGTTTATGCTGACATAATCTCCGACACAATAAATTGGTGGAATCCCACCGATAGGAGTTGCTTTTATTGAATCTTTTGATACCGATTTAACCATCAATCCTAAAGTGTCCACATGGGCGGCAAAGCAGATCCCTTTTGTTTTAAAAGATTCATTAAATTTATTACCGAAACTATATATAATCGAACCTTTATTTGTCTTAATTGCATCTATCTTATTTTTACTGGCAAAATCCATTAAATAATCTGATATAAGTTCGGTATAACCGGTAGGAGATGGTATTGATATTATTTTTTCAAGGTTTTCTATAATTTTTTTAGTATCTATTTTATCGTGAATTTTCTTAGTATCCATAAGACAAACCTTTTGTAATTTTATTACTTCTGTTATTTTATTTAAAAAAGATATAAATTATCATTTTCTATCTTTTATTAAAAGAAATTTATTAAATATCTTTAAAAATATCTTAAATATCAACTTCCTTACAATTTGGTGAAACGATGATATCTGCTGGGGTATTTTTAATAATAAAATCAACATCATATCCCTTAAAATATTCCTGTAAAACAAATTTATCGTTTTCTATCGTAAAAAATCCGACGTCTGTAACCACATAATCAACCTCTGCTTTAGCGGTAAGAGGTAAAATACAACTTCTAACTAACTTACAGACTCCCTTATCAAAATGCAATGTTGCGGCTATAACTTTCTTGGCTCCAACAGTTAAATCCATTGCACCACCCATACCCGGGATAAGTTTGCCTGGCACTTTATAATTAGCTAAATTACCTTTTTGATCGACCTGTAAAACCCCTAACACCGTATAATCAAGATGCCCTCCTCTAATTATACCAAAACTCGTGCATGAATCGAAGAATACACCCCCTGTTAAAATTGTTACTGGCATACCCCCGGCATTTACAAGATCATAATCCTCTTTTCCGCTTTCTGGAGCTGGACCTAAGCCTAAAAACCCATTTTCAGAATGTAAGGTAATTGTAACACCTTTCGGAATATAATTGCCAACCTCTGTTGGTAACCCAATACCAAGATTTACTATATCTCCATTCTTAAAAAATCTTGCTATTCTTTTAGCTATTTTAGATTTATCTGGTGTATATTCCATAATATCCCCTTTTCAATATTTATATAAGTTATTTTAATTTTAAATTATTTTGATTATTGCTTTAAATTTTCTTTTCATTTAATACTAGAATGGAAGTAAATATGAAAGGAGTAACAATTTCATCTGGATTTAATTGACCAATTTCCACAATTTCATCTACTTCTACAATAACAACTTTAGCAGCTGTTGCCATTATCGGATTGAAATTTCTTGCAGATTTTGAGTAAATAAGATTCCCTGCTTTATCTGCCTTTTTCGCCTTTAATAAAGCGAAATCTGCCGATAATGGTAATTCTAAAAGGTATTTCTTTCCATTAACCTCTATTACCTGTTTACCATTTTCAACTTCAGTACCTACCCCTGTTGGAGTTAAAAAACCTCCGATACCAAAACCTGCACATCTTATTCTTTCGGCTAAAGTACCTTGTGGTACAAGTTCTACTTCTGTTTCTCCAGAATTCATCTGTCTGCCTGTTTCTCTATTTGTTCCAATATGAGAAGCAATAATTTTCTTAAATCTTTTATCTACAACCAAAGGAGCGACACCATTCACAAGATTCTTTTCTGGATTGTAAATAGCAGTATCGTTACAAATTAATGTCAAATTTCTAGTCCCCTGTTTGTCTAAAGCATTTATAAGAGCTAAGGGTGTACCACAACCCAAGAATCCCCCAACCATTATAGTTGAACCATCTTTTATCTGTTTTACGGCTTCTTCAGCTTTTAAAATGAGTTTTTCTACCATCGTCCCCTCCGAAAGAATTATTGATTATAATCTTTTATCAATTTAATAATTCATTTTATTTATTCTTTGTCAAATCATTTTAATCATTTTCATAATACTCTGCATATTGCTCATCAGTTTCCCAAATTCTCACTTTTTCTAATGTTAGATCTTTTTCTAATCTTTTTTTTAATTCTAAAAATATATATAAAGCGATATTTTCACTTGTTGGATTATTAATTTTGAAAAAATCGATTTCATTTATAAGATGATGATCGATTTTAATTAGAATTTCCTTCAATAATGCTTTTAATAGAGCGAAATCTACAACCATACCTTCTTTATTTAATTTTCCAGAGTTTATCTTAACCTCTATTAAATAATTATGACCATGTAAATTTTCGCATTTGCCTTTATATTCCCTTAGAAAATGCGCGGATGAAATCTTGCTTTTTACTACAACACTGAACATAATACCTCCATTTATTTAACTTATAATTGTTTGTAAAATTTTTGAAAGTATTTAATATTTAATTAAGAACAAAAATAAATTTTTTCTTAAAATTAATAAAAAAAATATAGATAAAATTAAATAAACAATATGGAAAAAACAGAAGATATTTTTAATCAGATTTATAGCGCTGCCGAGATAATAAAAAAGAGTAAATATCTAATTGCCTTTACAGGTGCTGGTATTTCCGTTGAAAGTGGGATACCTACATTCAGGGGTAAAGGTGGTATTTATGAAAAGGTCTCATCAACAATATTCGATTTAAACTTCTTTTATTCACAAAATAAAAGAGCCTGGTATTTATTATTAAAATTCATATTTCTACCTCTTTTGAGATCAGAACCAAACGACGCTCATAAGGTTTTAGCAAAATTCGAAAGCGATGGATTTATTAAGGCAACGATAACACAAAACATAGATACCCTTCATGAAAAAGCTGGAACTGTTAATTTGTATAAGTTTCATGGCACATCTGATAAGTTTAGCTGCATTAATTGTGCAGAAAAATACAGACTGGATGACTTATTCACCTTAAAACAGATTGATGAAATTAAAAAAGATAAGGTCGAAAATGATATTGATCCATTTATTTTTGAATCTTTTAATGCTCCTAAATGCAAAAATTGTGGTTCTATAATCAAACCTCAATTAGTATTTTTTAAAGAAGGAATTCCAGAAGATATATTAAATCAAAGCTTTTATCATGCGCAAAATTCAGATTGCATTTTAATTATTGGTACATCGGGTGTTGTTTATCCAGCAGCCGTAATACCTCAAATAGTTCATAGAAATAAAGGGAAGATTATAGAAATTAATCCTGAACCTACCGAATACACCTATAGTATAACAGATATCTTTATTCAGGGTTCGGCTTCCTGGGTTTTAAAAGAAATCGTAAAAAAAGTGTATTAAATTTTTTGGGAATATTTATTGTCGAATTTTTAATTTTTAAAGAAATCTCGAAAAAATTGTATTAATTTTTTTTAACATTTCTTGGCAATTTTTAGTTTTAAAATAAATCTTAAAAAAAGTACTTAAAGATATTAATCTATTTTAAGCTCTAAAACATTTACTATCTTTTCTGGATCGAGCCTATATGGTGAACCTTTTCCCTGGAAGAAACCATGTTCTTTTATAAGGTGGATGGTCAGATCACTATATACCAATTCCTCATTTAATCTTTTATTTCTTACTATAATTTCGCTTTTTTGAAAAACCCCTTTATCACCATAAGGGCAGGGGAGTTTACCCCTAAAGGTCTCTACCTTAATTTCAAAATTCTCTTTATATGAAATAATTTCCCCTAACCCAGCGAGCCCTGCTTCCTTAAATTCTAATAAAGCATCTGCTATCTTCTCTTTTGTTATTCCAATTCTATTCAAAGTATCAGAATCTTCCAGGAGAATGTCTATAAGATTTCTTTTATCATTTCCTAAAAATCCATCTTTGACAATAACACCTTCTCCCATCTTTTCCTGTATCTTCTTAAAAAAGATATCTTGTTTCATCCTTAAATCCTTTTTAATTTTTATATAAATTTATTTTTTATGTAAATTAATTTTTTGTACTAATTTTTTTTATGCAAATTTATCGTAAAAAATCTTCTCAACTGGTATTCCTTTATTTGTAAGAACCGTTATACAAGCATTTATCATCCCTGGTGAGCCACAAAGATAGGCTTCTTTGTTATTTCCATCCTTTACATATTTATCTACAATTTCCGTTATTAGACCTCTTTCACCTTTCCAATCTGGGTCAGATTCTTTGTCTGATAATGCAGGAATAAATGAAAAGTCATCTAATGTTTTTGTCAGTCTTTCCATCTGATCGACAAGAAAAAGATCTTTTGTCGTTCTTGCACCAAAAAAATATGTCGCCTTTCTTTTTATCTTTTTTTCTTCCATACTTAAAAGAATTGACTTTATAGGAGCCATCCCTGAACCACCTGCTATGAAAATTATCTCGGCATCTGTAGGTCTTAAATAAAACTCACCATAAGGTCCATTAATATTTACCTTATCCCCGACTTTTAAATATTTATGAACATATGTTGTGCATATACCATTTGGGACAAGTCTAATTTCTAGTTCTATCTTTTTATTATCACTTGGGCTTGAGGCTATAGAATATGCTCTATAGACACTTTCAGAGGACAATTTATAAGGAGGAACCTCAAATTGAATATATTGTCCTGCGGTAAAATCTATCTGGTCTTTATCATCCAGTAAAAGGGTTATCTGTTTTATATCATATGTTAGATCAACAATACTTGCAACCGTTGTTTGAAATTGACGAACAGATAAAAGATGCGAAGGTATTTCTATAGATAAATTTGATTTAACCTTTATCTGACAGGATAATCTTATATTATCTTTTTTTTCTTTATCAGAAAGTTGTGGTAGTTCAGTGGGAAGATATGGAGTATCAAGATTATTTATTTTAACCTTACAATAACCGCACGAACCTCTACCCCCGCATGCGGAAGGGATAAATATCTCTTTTTCCTTTAATGAAGTTAAAAGAGACTTTCCGCCTTCTACTTTTATAGTTTTTGAACCATTAATGGTTATATCAAAATCAGGATAATTATTTATCAATAAATCTATAACAAGAATAAGTATTACCAGAAATGTTGAGATAGAAGTTACAGCTAAAACAGATGAAGAAAATATATGCATCATACCCCCCTAAAATATTAGTTTATGGGTATCATCCCGGAAAAACCCATGAATGCAATTGCCATAATGCCAGAAATTATCAATGATATCCCTACTCCTTCAATTCCTTTGGGTAAGACATTTTTCGCTATTTTCAGCTTTATGGCTGAGAGCAATGTTATGGCTAAAAGCCAACCTAAACCACTACCAAGGCCATAGAAGAAAGAATTGATAAAAGAGTATTGCCTTATTATCATAAATAGGTTAACGCCTAAAATTGCACAATTAACGGTAATTAATGGTAAAAAGATACCTAGTGAATAATAAAGAGATTGTGAAAATCTTTCAATTACCATCTCGAGTATCTGTACAAAACCAGCTATAATAATTATGAAAACTATAAATCTCAGATATGTTATATCCAAAGGCATAAGAATATAGTTATATACAATCCAATTAAGCGGTGTGGTAAAAGCCATTACAAAGGTAACAGCAAATCCCAAACCTAACGAAGCTTTAAGCTCTCTTGATATAGATAAAAAGGAGCACATCCCTAGATAATAAGATAAGAGGATATTGCCGGTGAAAATCGAGCTAAATAAAATAGCGATTGGTGAAATATTCATAAAATTCACTCCAATTTTATTTTTTAATTTTATTTTTTATCTATTTTGGGAATCAGCCAAACTTTTACTCCCCATATAAATAAAGCTAGCACAAAAAAGGCTCCCGGAGCCATAATCATAATATTCCAATTAACCCAACCTTCTTTTATTATTTTTACCCCAAAAATAGATGCAGAGCCGAGTAACTCCCTAATTATTGAGATTAAAAGTAAAACAAAAGAGTAACCAAGCCCGGATGTTAAACCATCAAAAAGTGATGGTATCGGTTTATTTTGAAGCCCATAAGCCTCTGTTCTGCCCATGACAATACAATTTGTAATAATTAATCCAACATATGGACCAAGTTGTTTGGATATATCCGGTAAATATGCTTTTAAGATTAAATCTACTATAATTACCCAAAATGATATTATTAAAACCTCGATTATCATCCTTATCTTTGATGGGATTAATTTTCTGATTATAGATAATGTAAATGAAGAAAGACTAACGGTGAATATCAACCCTATGGACATAACCAGGGTGTTTTTAACCGAATTTGTAACAGCCAAGGTCGAACAGATACCAAGGACTTGAATCAATATTGGATTGTTGGTGAATATATTTTCTTTTATCATCTGCCTAATATTCATATAAAATTCCTTATTCAAATTTACTTAAATTAAATTGTTCAAGATATTTTTTCCCATTTTCAATGATTTTTAAAACATATTTTGTGGTATTTGTTGCCCCTGTAATTGCCGAAATCTCATTTTCAGCTGCTTTTTGTTTTTCTTCAACAATATTTGTAATATTTATTTTACCCTTAAATTGTCTTTTAAACCATGGTTCTACTATTCTCCCTCCAAGTCCAGGGGTTTCGTTCTGGCTTATAAATTCAATACCAGCAATTGTTTTTAAGTCTTTTCCAAAAGCTAGAGCCATTGTAATTTCCCCCCATAAACCAGAACCTGTTAACACTATCACATATCCTTTACTAAAAAGATCTTCATCCTTTAAGGCTAAATTTTTATATCTAAAGATTTCAACATTATTTTTAATCCCGAGCTCTTCTATCGATTGATTATAGATATTTAAAATATCCTGATTTTTATCTGGCAATGCAAAACCGGCTGCGAGAAGAACAGCCTTTTTTTTGAATAATGTTTCGTTTATAAGAATCTTGTCCTTAGTGTAATTATATATTAATGCTAGGATGCTTATTAAAAATGCCGTTGAAATTATAATAACAATTAAATTTTTATATATTTCTTTAATCTTATCTTTTTTCATTATCTATCCCTGTAGTTTTAAAATTTAAATTATTTTTTCTTCAATATATAATCGATTGTTGGAGCAAAAGTATTTGAAATAAGTATGGCAAACATAGCTCCTTCGGTCCATATACCAAAGATTCTAATTAATATTGTCAATAAACTATATAAAGAACCATATATAAATTTTCCTATTTTTGTTGTTGAGGCGGAAACAGGATCGGTAATCATGAAAAAAAGTCCATATAACCAACCTCCTGTCAAAGCCATATATAAAGGATTTGGAGATTTCTTAAAAAGATAAAAAATTGAAGAAAAGACTATAAAACTCGATAAACCACCTAGAACAATTTGCCAAGAAGCATATTTTTTATAGATAAGATAGATTCCAATTAATATGATTAATATGGCTAAACCTTCACCCAGGCATCCGGCTTTATTACCAAATAAATAATCTTTTAGTAGATCAAATTTAAATTCAAGATTTAAACTATTCAAGAGCAAATTATTTAATGGAGTTGCTGTTGTAATGGTATCTGCTTTAAATTTTATAAAACCTGCTGGAAAAGAGATCAAGGGATTAACCCATCCCGATGTAAGATAAGGTCCAAAAGATATATAAATAAAAGTTCTACCGGTAATTGCCGGGTTAAAGACATTTTTTCCAAATCCACCAAAAAACATCTTCCCAAAAGATATACCAAAAACAATGCCAACAATAGATATCCAAATAGGAATATTAGGTGGAAGAGATAAAACAAAAAGTATAACTGAAACAAATAATGCCATCGATATTTTTTGTTTCAGAATTTTTGCAAAGGCAAATTCGGTAATCAAAGCGGAAATTAATGTTATAGTAAATAGGATTAAGACTTTTAAACCATAAAAATAAACTGCTGCAACCAATAGAGGGGTTAGAGCAAAAAAGTATTTGACATCATAGGTTGTTTTAAGAAATTTTTTTGTAAAAAATTAATAAATTTTCCCATTTTAATTCCCTAACAATATCAAAATTATTATATTACATAATTAGCATTCCCCATAATTTTTTAAATAATTTCAAATTTTTCTTTCATTTTACAAAATAAAAAAAAGGATTGCCTTTGTTTTAAGACAACCCTTTTACAAAATACTAAAAATCTTCACATAAAATCTCAAAATAACTTTGAGGATGGGCACATACAGGGCATTGTTTTGGGGCTTCGGTACCTTGATGAATATGCCCACAATTTCTACATTTCCATAGCTTTGGAACTTCTCTTGCGAACATCTTCTTCTGCTCAATAAGTTCTTCTAGTTTTAAGTATCTTTGTTCATGGTGTTTTTCAACATTTGCAACCCCTCTATAGAGAGTGGCAATTTCTGGAAATCCTTCTTTTTCGGCAATATCTGCAAAATGAGGATATAAATCTGTATATTCTTCATGCTCTCCCATGGCAGCAGCCTTTAAATTTTCTAGTGTGTTCCCAATAACCCCTGCCGGGTATGAAGCAGTAATTTCAACTGCGCCTCCTTGTAGAAACTGAAAGAATCTTTTTGCATGTTCCCTTTCATTTTTAGCGGTTTCTTCAAAAATTGATCCGATAAGCTCATATCCTTCTTTTTTTGCAACAGAAGAAAAATAATCATATCTCATTCTTGCCTGTGATTCACCTGCAAAAGATTTTAGCAAATTTTTTTCTGTCTCGGTCCCTTTAACACTTTTCATGATAAACTCCTTAAAATTATAATAATTAAATTCTTAGCTTTTCCAAACACCATGAAGATTGCAGTAAATTCTTGCAGATAAATTATTTGCTTTGCATCTAAAAACTGCTTTTGGTTCCTGCCCTGGTGAAAGCATCGCAACATGTCTTACTCCATCTGCAATAAGCTCGATAAACTCGATATAATGCTTTTCTTCCATAGGATGAGGAACACTTCCGACTTCGACAACAATGTTTTCTCCATCTTTTTTGATAACAGGAATATGTTTTTCTTTCGAAGCCTCAACAGTATTTTCTTCAAGAAATTTCATCGGTTCACCGCAACAGACCAACTCGCCTTTGCCTTCATGCATTACCTCAACAACATTACCACAAATTTCACACTTATAGATTCCAAATTTTTTAGCCATAATTTTCCTCCTTTTATAATCTTACCCTATTATAATAATAATAAAAAAATAAGAAAAAGCTAAATTAAAAAAAATAAAATTATTTAATTTATTCTGTTTTTTTTTCATACTCTTGTAAGAGATTGATCAAACGATTATAATGAGATTTTTCTTCGGACACTATCTTTTGTATTGTTTCATAATCTTGTTGTTTCATGTATTTCTGAAGTTCGAAATAATATAAAATTGAATAAAGTTCTACATCGATGGCATAGTTTAAAATATCTACTAGTTTTCCTTTTTTGATATTTTTCTCTTTTGTTTTAAACAAAGAAATATTCGCATATCGATAAAGATACTCATAATATTCATCAGGATATGGATTTTCAGGATCATATGATTTATTTTTTTCAAGCAATTTCAAAAAAAAAGCAGAATGTTCTTTTTCCTGATTGGCTAAATCAAGTAAAATTTCTTTAATTTTGGTGTTAGAGACATAATTTGCATTTTCTTTGTAGAATTTCTCACCTTTTTGCTCCAATGTTATGGCAAAATTTATTAATTCATTCAAATTTAATTCTTTTTCAATCTTCATAAAAAACCCTTTATTCTTAATTTTACTATAAAAATTATAATATAGAAAGATAAAAAGTTCAAGTATAAATTTCTTTTAAAATATTTTTCAGATAACAATCGTTTTCTATCGATATCACCTCTAATTATTAAAAGATTTTCAATCAATTTCATTTTTTTTCTTCCTGCTTATTAATTGATCACATAGCCTAACCGTGCTAACGGCATCTTTTGCATAATAAACACCAAACTCATCTGCAAGTTCAGAATTCATTGAAGCTCCACCGGCTAATATTGGAACATCTACCTTCATTCTTTTAAAGTAAAAAGAAATTTCTTTTATTTTCAATATTGTCGAAGTCATCATGGAAGATAGACCGATAATTTCAGGCTTTATTTTTTTATAAGCATTATAAAGTGTCCTGTAATTTATGTTTTTACCGATATCAATGACTTCATATCCTGATGCCCTTAAAACAGTTGATACAATCTTTTTCCCGATATCATGAATATCTCCTTCGACTGTTGCCATTAAAATTTTACATTTTTTAACTTTTTCCTCTTCATCTATAAAATTATTTAAATAGTCAAAGGCTTTTTGAACAGTTTCAGAAGAGATGATAAGTTGAGGTAAAAATATTGTACCATCTGAATATAGTTTTCCGATTTTTTGCATATATTTTGCAAGTATATTTTCACTTATAAATAAGGGATTAAATTTTTTAAGTTGTTCATTTAAATAATTTAAAAGTAATTTTTCTTCACCTTTTAATAGAATGTTTATAAGAGGATCATCATATTTGAAATCCTCTTTCTTCATAGATTTATTTTTAAGTATTAACATCCCTTCAACTATCTTCATTGTTATCTGATGAGAGCAATTGCAGATAACCGAATTTAATCCTTTTTCCATTGCAAGGCAAAGAAATGAAGAATTTATAATTTCCTTTTGTGAAAAACCAAAAGACAAATTTGAAAGACCTATAATGGATTTCAAATTTTTTTTATTTAAAAATTCTATTATTTTTAATGGTGTTTTGTAATCATTCCCAACCCCTATCGGGGTTATCAAAGGATCAAAAAATATTCTTTCTCTTTCTATATTTTTTGTTTGAATTATTTTAAGAACACTTTTTATTATATTATTTTTTGATTTAGCATTTTTAGGTAAGTTTTTTTTCATTGGAAGAACAACAAGCATTCCTCCATATTTTTCAATAAGTTTTAAATGCTTTTCAAGATCATCTTTTAAGGCAGTAGATGAATTTACGATAGCTCTTGCGGGATATTCTTTCAATGCAATTTCCAAAAGTTCAAGATCCTGAATATCTAGTGATAGTGGAATTGTAGAAAACCTGTCAAAATTAAGTATTAGATCTTTAATAAAATCTTTCGATAAGTTCTTTTCATCTCCAAGATTTATATCTATGGCTTTTGCCCCTAAATCAGCCTGATTTTGAGCCAATGAAATTAGTCCATTTAAATCTTTATTTTCGATTAGGCTATTAACCTGTTTGCTTGCGCTGGCATTTATCTTTTCTCCGATAACAAGAAATGGTTCGCAACTGGTTAAAGTTGTCCTTGAACTAATAAATTGAGTTTTACAGATATCCCTTTTCGCTGGTCTTCTTTTCCCAATTGATTTGACAATATTTTTAATATGTTCTGGCCCTGTTCCACAACAACCTCCTATTATATTAGCTCCAATTTCCGCAAATTCTTTACTATATAATGAAAATCCAAGAGGATCTGTATCATAGGTTAATATACCATTTTGAAATTTCGGATTTCCTGCATTTGGTTCTATTGATATATATTTGTTGCAAAATTTTATAAGTTGATTTAATATTGGTAAAATATTTTCGGGATTTAAAAAACAGTTTATTCCTGCTACATCTACATTCAAATCATTTATTAAAGAGCAAAAGATTTCTACGGAAGTGCCTGTAATAGTTGTCCCGTTTTCTTGAAATGTCATCTGAGCTATCAAAGGAATTTGATTATCTAAATCTCTTACAGCACAAATAGCTGATTTCAATTCTTTTATATCGGTAAATGTTTCCAAAATTATGCCATCAACACCATTTTCTATTAAAATTTTAACCTGAATTTTAAAAATATTATATGCCTCGTCGAATGATAGAGTCCCAAAAGGTTCGAGTAAAACTCCTGTTGGGCCTATATCCCCAAAAACCAGAGCATCATCTTTTGCTATAGATTTTGCGATTTTAACTCCATACTCATTAATTTTTTCAAAATTCTCTGCAAGATTGTATGATTTTAATTTTAAAATATTTGCACTAAAAGTATTTGTAATAATTATATTAGCTCCCGCATTTAAATAATTTTTATGCAAGAGCCTAACGACTTGTGGATCTGTAATATTCAAATTTTCAAAAAGCTTTTCTTTTAAACCAAGTTTTAAAAACTCAGTTCCATAAGCACCATCAAGAAATAATATTCTTTCATTTAATAAATTTATAAATTTATCTTTATTCATTTAGTAAGATCCTATTAAAACGACATAATATCTATTGTCAAGATAGCCAAATTTTTAAATATTAACTGTCATAAATTTCTAATTTAGCTATATAAATTTAGCTATTTAATTTATTTTTTTCAACATCGTCCCTTTTTCAATATTATTGCTATTTTCTATTTTTTAAATATCCTTACCTTGAATTTTTAAGAAATTAAATATAAAATGATTTATAAGTAAACCAGGAGAGAATAGTGAAAAAGAAATTTGGGTTACTTTTATTGTTTTTTTTATCCTTTGTTTTAATTTTTAATGGGTGTTTAAAAATAGAATTAAAAAATATGGATAACCAAAAAGATGAAAATGATAATTCTATAATCTGGATCAAGGCGCTTGTTTATATTGAAAAAAACGATAACAAGATAGATTATATTTTAATAGATAAACCAGAGTCAAAATCCCGTGTATCCTATCATCTTATTGATTTAAAAACTCAACAGAAAAATATTCTTGAAAAACTAAATGGCAAAATGGTGGAAGCGCAAATTAAGGTTATTGAAGAACTTTCGCCATGGAATAAAAAAGCTCTCCTTTTAAAACTAAAATACTAGGATAAAAATCTGGTTAAAAATTAAAAATATTTTTTTAAAATCTTTTTAATATTTTTATAAAAGAGGGATTAAATGTTACAAAAGTTTTTAAAAGCCAAGATACACAGGGCAACAATCACGCAGGCTGATTTAAACTATATTGGTTCAATTACAATAGATGAAGCTTTATTGGAAGCATGTGGTATCAGGGAATATGAGGCTGTCTGGATTTATAATATAAACAATGGTGAAAGATTTGAGACTTATGTATTAAAAGGTGAAAGAAACTCCGGTATTATAGGTTTGAATGGTGCTGCTGCAAGAAATGCCATGATAGGAGATCTGGTAATTATAGCAAGTTATGTTTACCTAAGTGAAGACCAGCTGGAGGACTTTAAACCGATTGTCTTACTTTTAGATGAAAAAAATAAAATTAATGAAATCAGAAAATTTGATTTAAATTAAAAATTTGAATTTTTGCAAATATCTCTTATTTTTAAATTGAAATAATTAAATTTTTTTAAATAGAAGACTATCTTTTTCCGATATAAAGAAAAAGCAGTAAAATAAGGGAAAGGAGTTATACAATGAAAATCTCTAAATTGGCTGTTTTAGTATTATTGGTAGTCATATTTGCTGCCTTTCTCATGGTTAATACAAATTTAAATGCACAGCAAACTATGACGAAAAATGAACTTATAACATCAATTGTTCTTGAATCTTTTGAAAACAATGATCGAGGGTGGTATGCTGTTGGTTCTAAATATACTAAAAGCGGCTTTCCTCAATGGCAAACGAACATTGAAAATTGGCCTACATCACTGTTTGGTCAAAAGGGAGATCCAAATAACAAATATTGCTTTGGTGTAAGAACCTCATATTATAGAATGGGATATAATCATCTATGGATACTTCCAAAAGAACCTATAAAAATTCCTGGAATAGCTAAATCATTTTATATATGGGTTTGGGGAGCAAATTTTGCTTATGATTTAGAGTTGCAGATTACAGACTACACAGGTATAAGTTATTCTTTACCAGGTGGTAAGCTAAATTATCTTGGATGGAAAATAATTAGAATAGATGTCCCAAATTATGTTCCTCAACTTCAGCTGCAACTTCCAAGAATAAAAAATATTCTTTTCGAAAAATTCATTGTCTGGTCAAACCCAGGATCCCCTCTAGAAAATTTCTATATCTATCTAGACCACTTTTCGGTATTAACAGATATAGCTTTGGAAACCTATGATGGTGATTCTTTAAACAATGTTGATCAGATCTGGACAAATCCAGAATCAAATCAACAACAAGAAAACAAATAATTGTAACCGAAATTAAAGGATGGTTACCATGAAAAAAATTAAATATTTAGTATTTGTATTTATTTTACTTGCAGGATTTTTATTCTCAAATATTTTCAACATTAATGCTCAACAAGCTTCATCTCAAAGCATGGAGCCTGGTGTTCAAGAAGGTGAACTTCTTGCAGATATTATTATCTCTAAATTCGAAGATGCAGAGTCGTGGAGTGGGCAGATGCCTTTAGATCAGGGTAATATTTTTCTTATGAAAAGATATGGTAAACCTAATGCTCTGCCTCAAGTTGACCCAGCAACCGGTATTGAAAATAAATATGTCCTTGGTGTCAAGGTAATGTTCAATAAAAGAGGATTCAATAGATTCATAGTTAGACCACCAAGACCTATTAAGGTTCCTGGTATTACAAAATCACTCTCAATCTGGGTCGCAGGTAGAAATTTCAGCCACTCATTGATTTTTGTCGTAAGAGATTATTACAACCAGGATAAACTATTAAAAGTTGGAACTTTAAACTTTTTAGGCTGGAAAAAATTAACTTTTGTTATTCCTCCAACTTTAGTTCAGGATGAGTACCATTACACCGAACTAGAAGGTATAACCTTCATGGGATTAGCTATTGAAACTTCTCCTGAAGAGTCATTTGGAACATTCTATGTATATTTTGACGAGTTAACTGCCAAAACGAATGTATTCAACATGTCAACCCAGGATAAAGATGATATGATTGACAACTGGTAAAATCTCCTTTCCATTAAAATAAAAAGGGTCCTGGCACTAACCAGGACTTTTTTTATTGTCTAGTTTGTTTAATCTTGCTTTCAATTGATTTTACCAATTCATAAAATTTTAATAAAACTTATTTTTATCGAACGAAAATTATATTTCCTAATCGAAAATATAGCAGATAAAATTCTTTTTTCTTTATCTTACAAATTCATCAATAACACTATCCACAAGTTTATCATCGGCAATTTCTGGTAATGTAATGTTAGATTGTACTTCCCTTTCGTTATAATATTTTGCCGTTTCAATCGCATTTTCATTTCTAGCCCATGCTCTTCTTGCTATACCACCAATAACATCCCAGCTTAGTGCGCTTTTTATTATTCTATCTGTTTGCTCACTTCCATCGAGGACAAGTCCAAATCCACCATTAAAACATTTACCAATACCAACACCACCCCCATTTGATAAAACTGCTAAAGTCATACCTCTTGCAATATTACCGGCAAAACAATGAACAGCCATTTCTGCCATTACATTACTTCCATCATAAATATTCGCGGTTTCTCTAAATGGCGAATCTGTTCCAGAAACATCATGATGATCCCTGCCAAGCATTATAGGTCCAACTTCTTTATTTCTGACCATTTCGTTAAATCTTAAGGCTATTTTCACCCTGCCTTCTTCATCTGCATAAAGGATTCTTGCCTTGGTACCTACTACAAGTTTGTTTTTTTCGGCATCTTTTATCCAATTATAATTGTCCATATCCTGGGCTCTTCTATTTGGATCAATACAGGACATAGCAGCATGATCTGTTTTTCTTAAATCTTCATCTTTACCCGATAGACAGACCCACCTGAAAGGACCATACCCATAATCAAAACAAAGTGGACCCATTATATGCTCAACATATGATGGGAAAATAAAACCTTCGAATGTGTCTATTCCATTTTTAGCAATCTGTTTTTCCCCAGCATCAAAAACAGCTTTCATAAATGAGTTCCCATAATCCCAAAAATGTGTTCCTCTTTCTACCATTTCTTTAATAAGCGAAAACTGTTTTTTCAATGAACTATCAACATAAAATTTAAATTTATCAGGATCACTTGCCAGCAAATTTCTTGCATCTTCAAAATTTAAACCCTGTGGGATATAACCACCTTCATAAACTGCATGACAGGAAGTTTGATCTGATGCAAGTTCTATCTGAATATTGTTTTTTACCGCATATTCCCATAGATCGACTATATTCCCATGATATGCTATCGATGAAGCAATACCATCTTTTTTCAGTTTTAATGCGGTTTCAAATGTTTCTTCAACTGTTTTACAAACTATTGAAACCCAACCCTGATTGAATCTAGTCTCTATCCTTGAATAATCAACCTCTGCTATTATCCCAACTCCACCTGCTATTTCTATTGCCTTAGCCTGGGCACCACTCATCCCACCAAGCCCTGAGGAAAGATATAACACCCCTTTTAAATTGCCTTCTTTGGGGATATTTAAATACAATCTACCGGCGTTTAATAAAGTTATATAAGTGCCATGGACTATTCCTTGTGGTCCTATATACATCCATCCACCTGCGGTCATCTGCCCGTAGTTTGCAACTCCCATAGCAGCGGCGATAGAGAAATCTTTAGGATTATCAAACATACCAACCATTAATCCATTTGTAGATATTACCCTGGGAGCATCTTTTTTGCTTGGGAACAATCCTAGAGGATGACCAGATTGAACAACAAGTGTTTGATCTTCTGTCAATATTTCAAGATATTTTTTAATAAGACGATATTGCATCCAGTTTTGCATTACCTGACCGGTTTCACCATAGGTAACCAATTCATATGGATAAAGAGCAATATCGAATGAAAGATTATTGTCTATCATTACCTGTAAAGCCTTACCTGCAAGGGATTTTCCCTGATATTGATCGACAGGTTTTGGTTTAATATCTCCATAAGGTCTGAATCTATAACCATAAATTCTTCCTCTAGTAATCAATTCCTGCATAAATTCTGGAGCTATTGAATCATGCAATTTTTTTGGTATATATCTTAATGCATTTTTCAGTGCAATCTTAATCTGATTTTTGTTTAATGGCATACCTCTACTTGGGGCTCTTCTTATACCTTCAACAAATTTTGGATATTCAGGTAATTTGTCATCTAAACCGATATCTATCATTTAACCCCCCTTTTTTGATTTTTTAATATACAATTTAAATTCTGTCTTAGCTTTCCCATTTTGTCCCTAAGTTCATTTTTAATTTTTTAATATGTGATTTTGAAGTTATTTTAAACTTATTTCTTATTTTGTTAAATTATAATTAACATATTAAGCCTTCCCGGCCGATCCCAGAACATTGATGTTTTTATCCATATACATTTTAATCAATTCATCCCTTGCAGGAGCTAAATATTTTCTGGGGTCAAACTCAGCAGGTTTTGTAGCCAGAATCTCCCTGATTTTTGCTGTCATAACAAGTCTTCCATCAGAGTCAATATTTATCTTACATACATTTGATTTTGCAGCCCTTCTAAGTTGATCCTCCGGAACACCAACGGCATTTTCCATATTACCGCCATATCTATTAATCATATCTACATATTCTTTGAGAACACTAGAAGCCCCATGCAATACAATAGGGAAATCTGGTATTCTTTTCTCTACTTCATCAAGTATGTCAAATCTTAAAGGAGGAGGCATCTCTCCTGGTTTTACCTTGAACTTATAAGCTCCATGGGAAGTCCCAATTGCAATGGCAAGGGAATCAACCCCTGTTGATTTAACAAATTCTTCAACTTCCTCTGGTTTAGTATAATGATGAACTTCTGATTTGACATCTTCTTCTATCCCGGCAAGTACTCCAAGCTCACCTTCAACTGTTACATCGAAATCATGTGCGTATTCTACAACTTTTTTTGTTAATTGAATATTTTCGTCAAATGGAAGATGAGAGCCATCAATCATAACAGATGAAAAACCACTTAATATGCAACTTTTACATAACTCGAATGAATCACCATGATCAAGATGAAGTACGATAGGTATTTCCGGTAATTTCTTTTCTGATGCCAGCTCTTTCATGAATTCAACAGCACCCTGTGCAAGATATCTTAATATTGTTTGATTGGCATATTCTCTTGCCCCTTTAGAGACCTGTAAAATAACAGGTGAACTTGTTTGAACACAGGCTATGATTATTGCTTGAAGCTGTTCCATATTGTTGAAGTTATAAGCCGGAATTGCATAACCACCTTTTATAGCCTTTTTAAAAATCTCTCTACTATTTACAAAACCAAGTTCTCTATAAGATACTATCATAAAATACTCCTTTTTTAATTTTTCTAACTTCAAAATAATTATAGTTATCATAATTTTGAAATCAATCTTTTTTATTTAAAAAAATTATTTAGTATATTTTACGATCAATTAGATTTTATACTGGGAATCTCTTTTTAAAAACCACCTCAAAGGGTTCTTTCCAAAAAATTTTACCATCTTTTTCAGTAACGGGATAAAGCCTGAAATCATTAACCAACTCTTGTGGTGAAAACCATAGTTTTATTTCATATTCTGAAGCCTCAGAAAAGCTTGCATGTATTACATTTTCAAACCTTACCACAACATGACCTTTATCATCGAAAACTTCATTCCCCTTTTCATCTTTAACTATTACATTTCTTCCGTATTTCTGCCTTAATGTAATTATTTTTTTGCCAGGTTCTATCTCCATCGGATTTGTCTTCCCAACTATTGTTCGCACGATTTTACATGCATCCTCTCCGGCATAAACAAAGGCATAAACAAATTTAAAACTATGATAACCTCCCAAAAGATATTTAATAACATCTTGATAAAATGGTTTATCCTTATGTTCATAATAATGATAAGCCGCTAGCTGATAAGTAGGTTCGACAACTTTTGAACCAACTAAAATAAGATTTTCATGTTCAAGATGTGTTAAGACCTCTCCAACCAGGGAAAGTTCAACACCATCTGGTTTTATCAAAACAAGGCAATGCTCCATTTTACTTGATCCTTTTTTATTATTATAATAAAGCATAAAATTTATTCAAAATTTTTATTCTCGATATTTTTAATCTCGAACTTATCAAGAAAGTGAAAGCTTAAAATCAACTTAAAAGTCGATATTTTTATGTTGTTTATTTTATCATAAATAAAAAATTCTATATGCTTTTGATCATTAAAATTATCTATGATATAAAAAAGACCTATTCTGATATTTATAGAATTGAGTCTTTCAATCATCTTCTGGCTTAAATTTATGTTGATAATTTCAAATATCATCCCCTTATATGCGTTTTTCAAAGTCATTATCTAAATTTCCTTTAATTTAATGGATTTCTATAATCCTGAAATTTGATTTTTACACCTAATTTTGCAGCAAAATCTTCTATCTCTTTTTTATCTACAATATTTTCGACCAGTGTCGTTCTAATCTGATATTCTACATCCGACCCTTTTAAAATATCAATCGATTCCTTTATTAACGAAGTATTAAAATCTTTTAATCCGATAGTCTGGTTATATTTTTCAAATGAATTTTTTAAATCCATAGCAACATAATCAACAAGTTTTTTATCAATTAAACTTGCAACAAGAGCGGGGTTTGAGCCATTGGTGTCCAGTTTAATAAGAAAATCTTTATCCTTTATTATTTTTACAAGATTTAAAAGTTCTTCCCCGTGTATAGTTGGTTCTCCACCAGATACACATACCCCATCAATTAAACCTTTCCTTTTACTTAAATAGTTTAATATATAATCTAATGGTATATCCTCTATCTTATTGAGTTTTCCCTCATCGACAAGATCATAATTTTGACACCAGGGGCACCTAAAATTGCAACCACCTGTGAAAATTACAGAAGAGACTTTACCGGGATAGTCTATCAGGCTAAAAGGGACAAAGCTTTTTATCTTTATCATATTAATTTTTTAGTATTTTTTATTTATGCTTTTTTTATATTTTGCAATTTGTAAATTGAATCTATTTTGTAAATTTTATCTATTTTGCAAATTTGATATAGAAAAAGTCTTTCTTTCGTAAAATTCCATTCTCTTTCCGTTGTTCCAGTTTTGAACAGGTCTATAATATCCAACGACTCTAGAATAGACTTCATTTGGTATTACTAAATTTTCCTGCTTGAATAGATTTTCATCATTATCACCTTGAATCTTATTGAAAGCATATGGTTCAAGAGCTTTTATATCTACCCCATATTCTTTTAATTGCTCGAGTGTATGCTCCTTTTCGCATATCCATTTTTCTCCAGGTTGGTAACCATGAACAGGGCAGATGCTGAAAGTGGGTGTAATAGAAAAATATGGTAAGGTATAATTATATGCCAATTTTTTTATAAAGTTTTTCAAACTATTATAATCTGTAATACTTTGACCAATAAAAATATGAAGAACTGTTCCACCGGTAAATTTGCTCTGTAAAGAATCCTGATGATCGCAAACTTCAAATATATCTAAGGAAGAATTTACCGGAAGTTGAATAGAATTTGTATAATATGGGCGTGAAGGTAAACCTGCGGTCTTAATATCATTAAATCCTTTCTTATCAATCATAGCAAGTCTATAACTGGCACCCTCGGCGGGTGAAGCCTCGAGATTATACATATTCCCTGTGCTTTCAGAGATTTTTTCGAGCTTTTCAATCATAAAATCGAGCACTTTTTCTGCGAATCTCTTGCTATCAGGCTCAAGATATGATCTATTAAATAAATTTTCAATAGCCTCATTCATACCAATGAGCCCAATTGTAGAAAAATGATTAGCCCAATATTGCCCAGTTCTAAGTTTGACATCCTTTAAGTAGAATTTTGTATATGGGTATAAACCAGCTTCTGTAAGATCTTCGACTGCCTTTCTTTTTAGCTCCAAAGCTGTTTTTGCAATATCAATGACTTTGTTTAAATTTTCGAAAAAAATATCTTCTTTCTTTGATAAATATGCTAATCTTGGAAGATTTATTGTAATGACGCCGATCGAACCTGTCATTGGATTTGAAGCGAAAAGACCACCTCTTCTCGTTATATTTTCTTTACTATTTTCTATTATCTTATTTATTCTTTCTTTTATCTTTCTATTATCAAGTTTTAATCTGCAACACATGCTTCTTGTGTCATCAACATCCATCGATGAATTTATAAAATTTGAAAAATAAGGGCTACCATATTTTGCGGTTAATTCCCATAAAGGTTGATAATCTTCTGAATCAAAGTCAAAATCTTTTGTAAGATTTATCGTAGGAATAGGGAAAGTAAATGGTCTACCTTTGCCATCACCCTCCAACATCACCTCGCAAAAGGCTTTCAGTATCATCTTCATCTCATTCTGGTATTCACCATAAGCAAAATCTATTAATTGACCTCCGATAATTACCGCTTTGTCTTTTAAGCCACTGGATGGGACAAGGTCAAATGTAATATTTGTAAAGGGTGTTTGAAAACCGGTTCTTGTTGGAACATTTAGATTAAATATAAATTCCTGCATCGATTGCTTAACATCTTTATATGAAAGATTATCCTGTCTTATAAATGGAGCTAAAAGAGTATCGAAATTTGAGAATGCCTGGGCTCCAGCTGCTTCACCCTGCATCGTATAAAAGAAATTTGCTATTTGCCCTAAGGCAGTTCTGAAATGTTTAGCAGGTTTGCTTTCAACCTTTCCAGTAACTCCTGTAAATCCGAGCATCAATAGTTGCTCCAGATCCCAACCTACACAGTAAGAAGAAAGAGAACCAAGATCATGTATGTGTATTACTCCAGATCTATGTGCATTCGCAATCTCTGGCGTATATATTTTATTTAACCAATATTCCGAGATCAAGGTGGAAGAAATATGTGTATTCAATCCCTGAAGAGAATAGCTCATATTCGAGTTTTCGCGAACATGCCAATCATTTTCTGAAATATAATCATCTATCATGCTAAAGGCTGCATTAAATGCATTTGTAATATTTCTTGCCTCTGCTCTTTTGGCACGATATAGAATATACATCTTGGCAGTCTTTCTAAACCCCATATTCATAAGGGTTTCTTCAACAAGATCCTGAATATTTTCTATATCTACAATTTCACTATCCAGTCTTGAAACAACAAAACCTGTAACTTCCCATGCCTTTGTTTCGTCTGCTTCATGGCTTACTGCAAAGGCTTTACCTATTGCGATAGAGATCTTTGAAGGGTCAAAATCTACGATTTTACCATCTCTTTTCCTGACTTTCTGCGCAATTTTCGATTCCTGTCTCGATTTTAAAAGATTGTTTACAAAGACTTTCATAAAATCTCCTCCACATGATTATCCCTTACTCGTCTTCCGGCTTCGAGGCTGCCTACATATTTTTTTTAATCCTTCCCTTCGTAGTTTAACTGCTACTGGAAAGGCAAAAATATTTCGTTCCTCTACCACGGCTGTGTGGACAGCACAGGATTTTGACCTGTTTCCGTTTTGTAAGGAATTACTTTGTTTTTACCATAAAAATTCTATTTTTCAAGATAAATAGTTTCGAGTATTTTTAAAATATCTTCAAGTGTATATGGTTTTGAAAGTATATGAATGTTTTCATTCTTCTTAAGTTCGATTATTCGCTCATCTAAAATTAATCCCGTTGTCAATATTACGGGTATACCTTTTTCAGAGATTTTGTATTTTTGAATAAGTATATTATAAAGCTCAGCACCTGAAAGCTTGGGCATTATAAGGTCTAAAACTATTAAATCTACTTTATCTTTAATTTGTTCATAAATTTCAAATGTCTTTTCTGGCTTTGCAACCTCAAAAACATTGAATCCCAGTTTTTTTAATAAATTCAAAACAACCTTTCTTAATATATCATCATCATCTATAACAATAGCATTTTTCCCATAATAATTACCCCTAATCTCAACTTCATAATTTTCTCTATCAATCTTTTCCGATTTATAATATGGAAGATATATTTTGAATTCGGTCCCCTCACCAACAATGGATTCTACTTCTATAATACCACTATGGTTTTGAATAATATTGTAAACCATGGCTAAGCCAAGTCCACTTGAATTAGTTTTTGTAGAAAAAAAGGGATCGAATATCTTTTTTATATTTTCTTTGGGAATACCTACTCCCTGATCTTTAATAGAGATTCCCCAGTATTTTGAATCATCTCTTTCTACTTCACTTATTGAAATAGTAAGATTTCCACCTCTTTTTTCACCTGGTTTTTTCATAATAGTCATCGCGTGATATGAATTTATAAAAAGATTCAAAAAAACCTGTTCAATCTGGCTTCCGGATCCATATACATATGCATCTTCTATTTTGGGGTTAAAAATAATTTCTACAGACTTATCAAAAGAATGTTGACTAATTTTAATTACTTCATTTATACATTTAATAAGGTTAACTTCTGCAAATTGAATATCCTTTTTTTTACTTAAAGATAATATTTGATTTACCACAAGGGTTGCCTTTTGAGTCGATAATCTTAGAATCTCAATGTAATCTGTTAGATCCTTTTTATCTATATTTTTTGATTCTTTTGAATCTACATCCAATAAGGCTATAACCCCTGTTATACTACCAAGTATATTATTTAAATCATGTGCTATTCCTGAACCTAAAGTCTGGATACTTTCTATCATTTGAATCTGATTGATTATCTCTAAATTCTTAATATTTTCAGTCTCATCATCTATTTTTATTATTATCCCCTGAAGCTCATTTTTGTCTTTATATTCTTTTACAGATTCCTTTTTAAGCTCCCTGCCAAAATCTTTTGAGAATAATGGAATTAAAGAGATGGTATGGTATTTTTCTTTGAATCTCTCAGAATTTATAAGCTTGTTTTTGATTGTTTTCTTTTCTGGCTTATTCAATACTGATAAAATATCATCCTCAAGAGAAACAAAATACTGGTCAACTTCAAATATAGATTTATAGATTGCCTGATCAAAATCAATATTGAACATCTCTATTGCCATTTTATTCCAAAGATTTACCTTGAATTTTTGATCTATAAATATCAATGCACTCGGTAGGTTTTTTACTATCCCATCTATTAATGAGATTGTACTATTTAGTTTTGATGTCATATCATTAAATGCATTAGAAATTTCACCTAACTCATCATCAGATTTTATTTGAAGTTTATAATTATATTCTCCAGAAGAGATCTTATTTATTGAGTATAGAAGCTGTTCTAAAGGATAAGTAAGCTTATTGTTTATCACAGATATTATTATAAAACTAAAAAGAGCTATTATTAGCATTATAGCAATAAAAATAATTATTTTAACCCTGAACAAAGAATAATAGTATGCTCTATAATCAAATCCTACTTTAATCTCCCCTATTTTTTCGTTTTCACTATTTAAAATTGGTGTAGTAACATTATCTATAAAAGCGGTGAAATAATTTATCTTTTCAGAATATAATTGATTAATTATAAAGCCAGAATTATCAAACACATAAACATATTTAACTATTTCTTCTGTTAAAAACTGCTGACAACTTTTTTCAATTCCATAGTAATCATATCTTTCCATTAATGGTTTAATATTAGATGCAAATTGGTTCAATAACTTATCTTCAACATAATTTTTTTGCCTTTCATAAAAGGAGTTTAATGAAATACTTATTATTGTAACTGCTAGTAAAAGCACCAATCCAACAGAAATTAATAAAGAGGTTATTAAAATATAAGATAACTTATTTTTCTTTTTAATTTTACTTGCCAAATTTGTCACCTACAAAAATAATTTATTTCATCTTTTTAATTTTACTTGCCAAATTTGCTACCCATAAATTAATATATTTTTATCAATTTTTTTATTTATAGGAAGTTTCTACAATAATTTGCTCTTTAATAATCTTAATCTTTGATTCTTCAATTAAGTTTAGTATTTCATCGCCAATCAACTCTTTAGTAAAGAGCATCTGTGAAAGAGCCACTCCATTTTCTTTAAGTCCGATTTTATAATTTTTGTTTTTAAAGTTATTATTTATGATTTTTTCGATTATATAAATTATACCAGTATCCAGGTTTTTCATCATAGATACCAGGATTTTACCCTTAACAAGATAATCCTGATCTGTATCTACACCAATTGCGAAGATATTTTTATTTTTGATAGCATCATAGATTCCAAGGTTACTTTTACCGGCGACAGCATAGATTATATCTACTTTATTCTGTTCAATTAATTCTGTGGCTAATTTAAATCCACTTTCAGCATCCCCAAAAGGATTTTTAATATTAATCTGATCTATATATTTAATATGAATTTTTATATTTTTATCGATGGAAAAAATCCCTTGCTTGAATCCTACAAGAAAATCATTTATTACTGGAATATTCATCCCACCGATAAACCCTATTGATCTATTTTTGGTCATTTTGGCGGCTAAAACTCCAACCAAAAATGAACCTTCATTCTGCTTAAAACTTACCGTAGCGACATTTTGCGGATAATCTGAAAATTCTGTATCCATTACAATAAAATAAACAGCTGGATATAATGAAGCGACTTCCATAACAGCTCTTTGTGACAAAAAGCCATTGCCACATATAA
Source organism: Brachyspira murdochii (assembly GCA_020722965.1). Lineage (GTDB taxonomy): Bacteria > Spirochaetota > JAAYUW01 > JAAYUW01 > JAAYUW01 > Exilispira. Next base: position 33,498 of record DYJT01000006.1, read on the forward strand.
TGATATTGCAACCTTCTTCTATTGCCTTTAAAATTCCTTCTTTTATGGCTTCATAACTATTAGTTAAAAATAACCGGTATTTTAAATTATATATTTCTGATGCTTTTTTTACTCCTTCAAGCTGCATATCGGCAAAACCCTTATCGCCAATATAATTAATAACAAAACCAATTTTATATTTATTTGTCTTTGCATTATCTAGATTTAATAGAAAATTTCCAAATAAGATTGCAAACACTATCAAAATTAATAAAATTGATATTATTATTATCTTTTTCATCTATTACTCCTTCTGGAATATTGATCTTACAATTATTTCTTTATTTATTATTTTTTGTTCCACTTCATAAAGCTTTTGTAAGATATCCTTTCCTATTATATCTTTTGTATAAAGCATTGGACTTAACCCTACAGCATTCTCTTTTAAACCAAGATAATATGATTTAGATTCAAATTGCCCATCAAGAGTTTTTTTAATAATAAATGCAATTGTCTGATCTGGATTTTTAAGTGATGAAGTCAGAATTCTGCCAGGAATAATATAATCTTGATTTGTATCTACCCCGATTGCAAATATTTTAAATTCCTTTGCAGCATTAAAAATACCCATATTTGATCCGGCAGCTACTGAATATATTATATCAACACCATTTTTTGTAATCATCTTTCTGGAAATTTCATATGCTACTTTAGGGCTATTCCATACTTTTTCAAAATCTTTTATATAAGAGTTTATATAATCTATGGTAATATTACACTCTTTATCTGCATATTTAACCCCATCTTCAAATCCCAATAGAAAATCATTAATAACATCTATATCGGCTCCTCCAATGAATCCAACTTCCTTTTTTTTTGTCATCTTACCAGCTAAAAATCCTGCTAAAAATGAAGATTCATTCTGCTTAAAAAGTATAGAAGCAGTATTTGGGTATAATCTTTTGCAATCATTATCTAAAACAACAAATTTAATTTTAGGATATTTTGGTGCGAAGATATCTATAATTTGCTGCCCAATAAACCCTTCCCCCAAAATAATCAGATCGCACTCGTCATCTATCAATATCTGCACCTGTTTTTTAATATCTTCGAAATTTTCAGGACAAAAATATTCAAAATCTATGCCGTACAATTTTTTTGATATTATAAGACCATTATATTGCATATCATTAAATGATCTATCACCAAGTCCACCAAATCCAGTAACAAGACCAACTTTTAGCCTATCAGTCTGGCTATTAAGTCTTTCTGATTTCTTTTGAAGTCCTATCCCCTTGCCAAATTTAACGAAATCTTGAATAAATACCGAGATTAATATTAGTACGAAAATGCCAATAAAGATAAAAATTAAATACTTTTTCATAAAAAATTCTCCTTTAAATCAGGAATAAAATTTTTTTAACCTTAAAAATATTATAGTTTATAAATGTTATTTATTCAATTTATAATCTTTCGATTTTTTCAGATTCTTTTAAGAAAAATGTGCTACAATACAACTGAAAAAGGGTATTATGTGCCTGTAGATAGGGGAAATTTTTGAAATTTCCTATACAAAAAGTATAATCATGAATATTTACTTTATTAAAGTGAAATATTGAATTGCCTATCATGATAACACCAAATGATGGTTGTTCTGCTATTTTTTCTATAAATTCTTTGAATCTATCTTTGTCTTTTTCAATAAGATTCGATAAAAACAGGTCTTTTTTCAAAACTACTAAATAACAATCAAATAGTATTGTTTTTTGAATTAAATTAAAGCTTCCTTTTAATCTATCAATAAAGTTTATATTTTTAGTAGAAGCTAATTCAAGCAATTCTATCAAAATCTTTGTGTTTTCGCTTGTTTTAATAGGATCTCTTACTATTAATCCGTTAATATATTGTTTTGAAAATGAATCAAAAGAAATTTGGTCATTATAAATTGCAATTCGATTTTTACCAGAAATTTTACCAAATCTATTCGCTATTTCTGCTTTAGATATTAAAATATCAGAAAAAATAGAATCCTTTGGATAAGATGATATCCCGATGGTAACTGTTATTTTTTGTTCATTTATAATACTTTCATTCATTATGTTTATTCTAATTCTTTCGGCTATTATCCTGGCAGCATCATCTAAAATAGAAGGGATAAAGACTAAAAATTCTTCTCCTCCATATCTACCTACTATATCTGGTTTTCTTATCGAGTTTTTTATTATATTTGCAACTTTTGATAAAACCTTATCGCCAAAGTCATGACTATATAAATCATTAATACTTTTAAAATTGTCAATATCTATAAATAAAAGAGTCCCTGAACTAACCTTAGATAAGGCATTTTTCAATTTATTCAAAAAATTGTTTCTCACAAGCACTTTGGTTAACGGGTCATACATATTTTCCTGAGTTAGTATGTAAAGATTATTCAAAAAAGAAAAAATATTTTCTAAAAAAGTAGTAAATTCTCCTGTAATAGACCAATATGGATTTATCAGCAATTGAGTTTCAAAAATCAAAAAATATGAGTATTCATCAAATTTATATACGCTCGATGAATCCTTTCTGGTAAATTGTGAAGAGTAATCCAATATTGGTATCGCTACAAATATATGTGGTTTAAGTTTATCATATGAGATAGACTTTATTATAAATGGTGCGCTTTGCGTTAAGAATATTTTGAAACATTTCTCAAAATAATCTAAGGAAAACCTCTTATACCCTTGTTTTTCAAAACTCTTAACAAGCTTTATTGAATATGTCTCATCAACTTTATATATTGCGCTGAAAGTACAATATCCAAAATAAACTAAAAATTTTAAAATATAACTAAAGATCAACTCTATATCATCTTCAACTGAATCTCTGAATCTTTCAAAAATTCTATTCATTATCTCATAAGATATAGAAAGATGTTCTGATGATTTTTCCACATAAGAGTAAAAACTCTTATTATGAGAAAGATAATAATTAAAAGAATTGTTTATGTTTAAGAATTTTTTTACTACTAAAGATGATTTGAATATTTTCCTTTCTTTTTCTGTAAGTTTTGAATAGATTAATTTTAAATTTAATAAGGATTCTAATAGATATTCTTTTTCATTTGAAATTATATATGCGACATAATTATCACAAAAGCTATAAAAAATATCGCCATTATATCTTGTGTAACTCACAAAAATTGAAAGTTCATTTAAAATATGAGAAACTTTAAAAAATTCATTTGGGTTTTCGCAATATTTTTGATAATAATCATAAATTTTATAAAAGTTTTCGGTCTTTTCGTTGTTTTTAAACCTATAATCTTTGCCCAAAATTAATTCTTTAAGGCTTTTTTCAGCCTTTTTATTAAAAATTACAGATAAATATAGATAATTTATATCATAATCGACAACTATATCTTCCAATCGCGATTTTTCTAAGCTATATATTTTATTTTTTAATTTATCTAAAAGATCATAATCTTCTAAGTAAAAAAAGGTATCTAATCCCAACGAAAAATATAGATAATTAAATTCTGCATAAAGCTTATTTAAATATAGGGATTCCATCAATTCTAATATTTTATATGCTTCATTAATCTGCGCTGTTCTTAATAGATATAAACCTTTTAATGCTAGATACTCGTAATATAAAGGATATTTGGTCTTATCGATATTTGATCTATCAACTTTGTTAAATACCTTTTTGGCATTTTGTAATTCCCAATTATCAATATAGTAATTTATCAATTTAATCGATACAAAAAGATATTGTTCATCCTCAATAGCCTTTTTTAAATATGCTTCATTTGTCATTGTTTCAAGCTTATTTAAATAATTTATTGCCTCAGGATGATTTCTATGCTGATGAAGATAATCTATTACAAGATTAGAATAACTAATTAGTAAAGTTGTATAAATTTTAAATCTTTCATTGTAATAAATCGATTCTTTTGTGTATTGAATCGATTTCTCCTGATTCTCTTTCCCCTCTTTTGTTGAGTAATAGACTGCAATATTATGCGCGGCTTTTAAATAGAAGATCCAATTTTGTTCTTCTTTTGAATCATTGTAGATTATCTTCATTAGTTCGAAATAACCCTCAAAATTTTTCGATTCTCTGAGTGCCGTGTAATTTTCAAGAGCAGCTAAGGCATACAAAAAAAGTAGATACTCGGCATTTGAGTATTTTTGAAGATTTTCTATCACGAGTTTTTGTATTTTTTTAGCCTCTTTAACCCAACCTAACAAATTTGCATATGTATAAAATAGTATTAAAACTAAAAAAGAATTATTTAAATATTTTTCTGCTTCTTTCGCCTTTTTCTCAACAGTTTCAATATCGTAAACCAGGCCTGCCTTAATCAATGATATAGAAATTTCATAAATCTGTTTTAAATCAATTACATCTTTTTTGCATATAATAATTTTATCTATTTTTTCATGTAGTTTATTCAATTTATGTAAATCCAAAGTAGCTATCGAATAAAAAAAATATTGTTTAAAAGCATTGCAATAATCATCATAATATTTGTCGGGATTCATAACCAATAACATATCATAGATTTCAGCATAATCTGCATAATAGGTAAAAATGGAAAAATTATTATAAAAATTCAAAAGCTCTAAAATTAATTTTGATGATTTCAAAGTTTTTAAATTTTTTATATAATTTCCCTTCTCCTCAGCAGTTTTACCCCACTTTTCGAAAAGGTAATTCTGAAAATTTATATAAAAAAACTTGTATTCTTTTTTTATTTTTGGTTCTATAATCTGTTTAATGATATTTTCATAAATCCCAAGAGAATCAATATTTTTGTAATATCTTATTATTTTTTTATTTATAAGATTTAAATAGGTAGTCTTTTTAATCTTAATATAATCTATGGAATATAGAAGATTTAAACTAACTGGTTTTTGAAATGTCAAAAAAAGCACAGATGCCTTTTTCTCTTCGTCTGACAAAGAATTTATATTGTATTTTTCAGAGATATAATCAAAAAACTTTTTTCTAATTTTAATAATATTTGAATTTGATAAGAATAATTTTCCATTATTTGAATAAAAATAAGCCTGATTATTCTTTATAAAAAGTAAAAATTTAAACAAGATTGAAACAGAAAAGGAAAATTTAAATTTTTTAAAATCGAAATCATCCCAATTAAAAACAATGCTCAATACATTAAATATCTCTATTTGTTCTATATAAATATATTGATATATCCAACCATCGTTATTTTCTCTTTCAAAAGTTTCAAATCTTATAAGATAGAAATTTTTCTTAAGATCGCAGATTTCATTTATCAAAAGTTTTTCTTTCAATGGAAAATGACTGTAATCATCAAAAATTACATATAAAGACTGATAAAACATGCTTCCTTTAAGGTAAATTTCTGCATCTTTTAAATTTGAAACTGCTCTACCTGCATTAAAAGATAGATAATTATAAAAATCATCTTTTTCTTTTAAATAGAGAACATTTTGCAACTTAACCTTTAGAAAAGCATGAAAATTATCTTTTATCGAATGTAGCGAATCATCATCTTCCCATAGTATTATATTTTTATTAGATAATTTTTCTTTTATCTTATTAAAATGCTGATCTAAATTAAATAAAGAGGTAGAAATAACCTTTTCATTTGTAAAATAATAAAGATGAGTTTTTTCATCTTTGATTTTTGATTCTAAATAGGATTTTATCATCTGGTAATCATATTGATTTTCCAATGCATAACCGAAAAAATCATTTAGTTCATCCGGGATTTCAACTTTGTTTTCTATAAAGGATTTTTTTAAAAGCTCAAATAATTGCTTAAAATCTTCAAAATATTGATATCTACTGATCCTTGCCGGAAAGATATCCAGTAGAATTGGTTTCCCATCACTTTTGACAAGTATATTTTGCTTTTGTATATCATTATGACTTATTTCATATTGATGAAGAAAGTTTATAGCATAAATTAATTTAGAGATTAACGAGAATATATTACTTATGTTGTTTGCATTTTCTATAAGATAAAAATCAATTGTTTTTGAGTCAGAAACAAAAGGCATAGTATAAAACCAGATATCTCTTTCAAAAGGATTATTATCGATATTAAAAATTTTTTCCAATTCATAAGGGCTAATTATAAACGGGTTATTTATCGATTTCAAGGTGTAAAATTGCTGTATAAGCTGCGAAACAACTTTTCTAGAAGGGGAATTAATATCGGAAATTTTCAGTGCAACTTCAGCCTTTGTCTTTTTATCAAAAACCAAATAAGTTAATCCATAATTACCGCTTCCTAAGAATCGGATTATTTCATATCGTAGATTAATTAAATTCATTTAAAATTCCTGGAAAAACATTAACTTTATCTGACTTTTTAATTTTTATATCTATAGATTTTATTTTTAGATTTACTTAACTAATTCCATTATAGCCTATTTATTTATTTTTCCAATAGTTATTCAATTATTACTCATTTAAAGATAAAAGCGCTTCAGATATCTTAGACAGTTTATGAGATATTTGAACAAGTTCATCTGAAATCATAACAGAAGCTTCGGATATTGATGATATTTCTGCTAAAGTGTTAACAACCTCATCAGAACCTTTTGCCTGTTCACTAGTTGCAGTTGTAATCCTGTAAAATGTTTCAGAAAAAACCTGAATTTGTTTACTAATAATATTAAAAATCTCTCCTGCGCTTTTACTTTTATCATAAGTCTGAAATATCTTTTCATTTGCTATGCCTATTGTTGTTTCTATTTCTTTGGCTGCATCAAGAGACCTTTCGGATAATTTTTTTATTTCCTTTGCAACAATTGTAAATCCCTTACCTAGTTCTCCTGCATGAGCTGCTTCTATTGAAGCATTCAAGGCAAGCAGGGAGGTCTGATCGGTTATATCATGAATCATAGTGGTAAAATTCTTTATGGTACTAGTTATTGAAACAAGCTGTTCGGAGGATTCTATATTTTCTTCCATAGATTTTGTTCCAACTTCTACCTTTTCTACAATATCTTCTACCTCTTTTGATGTTTCGGCTGCATTATGCGCTATTGAATTGATAGATGCCGATAACTGCTCAAGAGTTGAAGAAATCTCTTCTACTGAAACAGCTAATTCCTTTGATTTACTCGATAGCTTTTCAGAATGCTCTAAGACTATTTTTTGAACCTCCTGAAGAAGAATTAAATTTTCCCCTGTTTTTTCTTTGACTTTTTTTGCGAATGACCCCTTTTCCTCTATTAGAGCTTGAGCCAAAGATTTTAATCTTTTTTCTGAATCAACAGTAGAAGATGCCGAACTAAATAATATAGTTGATACAAAAATAACCATTCCTATAGATGATGTCCAGAATTTTGGTTGTATACCAATCGAAGCTATAACAATATCTCGTAATGCTAAAGAAATTACCGAAACTAATCCTAAAGATAATATCAAACCATATTTTCTTTTTTTAATTATAGCAAAAATCCCTACATAAAGCATATAAATAAAACTTGATCCCAGAATTATCGATTGAAGAAAACTATCGTTAATAATTTCAACTTTCGATAAATCTTTAAGTGAAAAAAGGTAAATAACTGCAAATAAAAATATCAAGAAGATTACATATCTTAACCTAACCTTATCATGTATACTGAAGAAATTTTGAAAATAAAAAATCAAAAGACTAACGGCTAAATAAGAGGATGAAAAACATATTTTAATAAATGTTGTGTAAGAAAAAGGAGCAAGTTCGATATATAATTGGCTATAATAAATAGACATCAATAAAGATGAAATGCTAATAAAAATATTATATTTTTTCTCTTTAGTTCTAATATAAAGTATCAAATAGTATATTGCAAGTACAATACTTAAAATAGATGCTGCTGCTGGAATCATTGACCCAATAAAATAATATAAGAAATTACTCTTTGTTGCCAAATTGTTTTCCATGATTTCTGGAGCATTTATCAACACTCTTAATCTTTCAGAATAAAACATGATAGCTATTGTATTTTCTTGATCATATTTAAGTAACCCTGAAGGAATTATAAAATTTCTGGATATATTAGGATTTGAAAAAAACTTTTCAGGGGGCATCTAACCATTTATGGCTATTAAATATCCATTTATATATATTTTCGCAGCTGCCGGTATTTTACCCATAAAAAGAGCTAACACCTTATCTTTGTAGTTAATTGGGATCTTAAAAGTAGTTCTAAACCAGATATATCTATTTTTGGAAATATCAAGATTAAATGCGCCTATTGGTAATATTATATTTTCCCAATTTTTTACATTAAACTCTGGTTTACTAAATTCTATTTTCGATCCATCAATATCATCATAGGTATAATACCAGGGTCCTGTTATCTTAATTGTCTGCGAATCTTTTGCAAATAAAGTTATATTTGAAGATATTAAATTGAAAAATAGAAAACATAGTGAAAGGATTATTATTGAATTTTTTCTCACTTTTCCCTCGTTTTTTAATTATATTTATATATTTTGTATGTTGATATATCTTGTTTTATTTTAATAAAATAGATTATCTTAACCTATATTTACTTTCAAATTTAACTGTATTTCCTTTGAATATATTATAAGCTCTTCATATAATTTTTCAAAATCCTTTGCAAGATAGTTTTTTGTATCTGCAATTATTTTCTTCATATGATCAATATTTTCAATGGTAACTTTTTTATTTATCTTAAAAGAAAGCTTTTTAAGTAATTCAAATAGGCTTTTATCATTTAAATAAGTCTTATAAAAAATCCCTTTGGATATGTATTCCCTAAGTTTTGAAAAATTTAATCTATCAATTTCCCAAAATTTATCTATTTTATTTAATAATAAGTCAATTCTTTCATCCTTATATGTCTTTATAAGAGATTTTGCGTAATTTTTATCTTTTTTATCAAGAAAAATATCAAACAAAATCTCAACAAATTGATGAATAGGCAAAGATTGGTTATCTACAATTTCCGCACCTTTTTTCAATAAAATATAAAAATTATCGCTATTATGAAACCATCTATCTAATAAAAGATGAACCTTCATACCATTTAATAAAAAGATAAGATCTTCATCCTCTTTATAAGTATTTAAAAGTCCATCCACAATTTTCAAATTTACCCTACACCTTGAATTTTGCATCGCTAAGATGTCTGGTAAAGTAAGCCCTAGATTGTAATAATAATTATCGGGATAAATAGATACAATATGATGAGCCAAAAAATTCATTTATAACCTCTTTAAGTTTGACAAAAATCTATTTTACTACTATTACTAAAATAGTAACAAAAAAAGGAGTATCAAATGTTTAAAACTTATAAATCTGTACTTTGGGTTATTTTCCCAATAGCCTTAATGGTTTTATTTATAATATTTCTATTTAGTCTCCCTTCAACATATGGTATTTTCAAGTGGAATGAATATTATAAAAACCTATTGATAAAAATATCTCTTATCCCTATTTTTATATCAATCTTTGGCATTTTATCAATCTTATTCAAAAATAAAAAAAATTTAAATAAAGCTTTTTATTTAATTGCCAAAATTTTGAATCTTCTATTCCTTGTAATAATTTTGGGCGCAATCTTCTTCATTATCTATAATAGCACACCAAATTTTGATAAAATATCACCTATTATGATTTTACTTCCATCTACCGGTAGCTATGGCTTACCCGACATTGCGATTACCTTAAAATCTTTTAAAAAAGAGGAAATTCATCTATCATATACAATTTCAAAAGATGAAATTGATCCATCGACTTTGAATTTTGATAAAACATTAAAAAATGAAGAAAATTCAAATTATCATAAATTTATAATAAAAGATTTAATCCCCGATAGTTTTTATTATTTTAAGCTTTCAGATAATAAATTTTTTAAATACAAGACTCCAAAAACCAAGATAAGTGATTCAACAGCATTTGTTTTCTCTGCATGTTCAGATTCTCATTTTGGAAGAGAAGAATCTAGAGATGATATATCTGAAAAAATCGCAGAACTCGTTCAAAAGGATAATGAAAATTCATTTTTTGCTATCTTAGGCGATTTTGTAGAAAGTGGTTATAGTAAATCCCACTGGATAAAACTAAATGAATTTATAAGCAGCAAAATCAATTCAATACCAATTCTACCTGTTATGGGTAACCATGATGCATTCATTGGTGGGCATAGATTTTTTAAAGCAATCTTTTCAATGGTAAAAGATGAAAACTCACATTCTTCATTTTACCATCACTATACTTTTAATCTTACAGACAAAAAGATACATATTATTTCACTTTCTTTACTTTGGGGTGTCGAAGATTTCTCTTTAAAGCAAAAATTATGGCTTCAAAACGAACTTTCTAAGGTAGAAAATTCTGATTTTGTCATCATTCTAACCCATGCTTTTATTTATGCATCTGGTTATACAGAGGAAGGTGGAATTCCATGGTTTGACAATTTATCTGCAATTAAAACATTGCATCCTATTTTTAAAAACCATGATGTTGACCTTGTTATTAGCGGGCATAATCATACAATGGAACTTATAGAAAATGATTCGATATATTATAGCATAATAGGTTCTTTTGGTGGTTTACCAGACCCTAATAGGACATATACATCTAAAGGAAGTTTATGGTATCAAAGCGGGAAATTTGGATATTTAAAGATTAAAAGCTTTTTAAACAATTTTATCTTATCTTTTTACGATGAAAACAATAGGCTAATCTTTGAAAAAGAATGCGATTATTAATTTTTGTAATAAATCGCAATAAAAAACAAAAAGGAAAGAAAATTCATGAAAAATAGAAATTTTAAAATTATAGTTTTTTTATCTATATCTATAGCCTTATTTCTGACATTAAATTCTTTCGATTTTATTACAAATTTTCTATTTGTTGAAGGGGGGAATCATATATATTCTTTAAATGGTCAAACTATTAAAATAAATGATCTATATGTTCAAAAACATGAACTTACAAATAAAGAACTTGCGGAAATACTTAATTGGGCTTATAATCAAGGCTATATTGAAATTTCAAAAGATGAAGTCTTTGAGGTATATCAAGGCAAATTTTTAGTTTATCAACTTGATCAGAAATATTCAGGACTTGTATTTTCTAAAAACTCATTTTCCGTTAAAATGAATTTTGATAATTTAGCAGCTTCATATATAAGCTGGTATGGGGCATTAACCATTGCAAACTTTTTAAGCTTGATGCAGGGCTTCACCCCTAGCTACAACCTTATAAATGCAGAATTAACACCAAAGGGGAATGGTTTTAGAATACCTTTCTCCTATGAATGGGAATATTGTGCAATCGGCGGCAAGAAAACTAAAAATTTCAAATATAGTGGATCAAACGACCTAAAGGAAGTTGGTTGGTATGCTAAAAATTCGGGTAATTTTCCACAGATTATAATGCTTAAAGCTCCTAATGAATTAGGATTATATGATATGAGTGGAAATTTGTATGAATGGTGTTTCGAAATGGGAATTTCAGCAGGAGTTTATGCAAGAGGTGGAGCATTCAATTCGACTGAAAATCAATGCCAGGTATCATCTTTTACAGAATTTGAACCACTTGATTGCCTTATCAATGTTGGCGTTAGATTATTTAGAACAAAATAATTTTAAAGATGTAAGAAGTTTAAAAAAGGAGTAATTTTTATGAATCGTCAGATTATCTCAAAAAAAGAATCTATTCAAATTAAAAATGCTAATATAAAAACTCAAATAAAGCAAGACAACTATATCGAAAGACTTTTCAAATATATACCATCAGAGATTATCTTGCTTTTTGTTACCTGTGAAAAAATAATTTTAAGTCAGTCGACAATCCCAGTAAGCTTATACTGGGCTATCTCTATCTTCTGCTTGCTCGCAACTCCGCTTTATCTACTTTTTGTTGCAAAGGTAAAAAAGGTTTCCCAGCTGATCATTTCGACTCTATCTTTTGCGGTCTGGGTATTTGCACTTGGTGGACCTTTTTCTTTCTTATCCTGGTACAAACCCTTATATGGGGCAATTTCACTCCCTATCTTTACATTTTTAATCTCTTTTTTTCAATAGGGAAATTTTTCCTTTACTAACTTTGATATAACTTTGAAATAATCTCGGAAATTGTTGAATTGCTGTTTATATCTATTTCCTCGTAATTCTCTAAGGGAGAACTGGAAAATTTTAATATTTTACCACCTATTAAAGGCAATTCATCTATGTTGTGTGTTACTAAAAGTATTGCAACATTCTGATAATTACTCTTTATAAAATCGATGATCTTCTGTTTTGATCTTATATCTATTGATTTAAATGGTTCATCCATAAGAATAATGTTTGGCTCGATTATGAAGGATCTTATTATAGATACCTTTGCCTTCATTCCTCCTGAAATCTGATAGGGATAGTAATTTTCAAAACCTTTTAAACCAGTAGCAGTAAGCCATTGATCTATCTTATTTTTTATGTTATCTGTAATATCTATATCTTTTAACTTACATGCAAAGGTTATATTTTCATAACAGGTCATATAGGGAAATAACCTTGATTCCTGAAATATAATGGAATATTTATTATCAATTGAAAAAAAACCTGTAAAATTTTTATCCAGTCCGCAAAGAATATTTAAAAGTGTTGTTTTCCCTGAACCAGATGGTGCAAAAATCGCCACCTTCTCGGATTCTTTTATATCAAAAGAAAGATCATTTAAAATAAGATTCTTGCCAAATGATTTTTTTATATTCTTAACTTCCAGAGCTTTTTTCACCATCTTTTACCATCTTGAATCTATCTTATACTATCTTAAATCTTTTATTTATCTTGTATCTATTTTGAGTCTCTTTTGCATCTATACTAGTTTATATTTACCTTATATCAATCTCGTATCTTTCTCATATCTATTCTTGTATATGTCTTGTCTCTATCTTGTTCCCATCTTATATCTATTTCTATCTATTTTGTATTTATAATATATAAACAATGTATCAACAATTTATCTATAATTGTATCTATAATTGTATCTATAAATATACCTATAATTTATCAGTAATGTATCTTATTCTTGGAATAGGAATCTATTAAAAAATATCATAAAAAGAATATTAATTAGAAATTCATATACAACCATGAAAAGCAAGAATACAACTAGATAAAAGAAGACTCTATCCATCTGAAAATAGATTCTTGCAACATTTAAAAGATAACCGAGTCCATCTTGAGAGCCGATAAATTCGCCTAAAACAACGACTTTTAATCCAAGTCCCATCCCCAAAGTAAGATTACTTCTTGTAATTGGGATAAGAGAAGGTAGAAACACATAACGGATGACTTTTGATTTTCCACCTCCAAATGCCTTAACGACATCTTCCAGATTTTTATTACTTTTAAGTAAAACATTTGTCGCATTTATAAAAACAGTTGAGATGGTTAGCGAAGCTGCCATAGCGATTGGCGTTGTATCCCCTATCCCACCAAGCAATAAAAAGATAATACCAAGTATTGTCCCCGGAATTACCTGAAAAAGTGCTAAAAATATAGAAAAAGTACTTTGCATCTTCATCGAGTGAGTCATTACGCTTAAAAAAGTACCGATTACAAGTGAAATAAAAAAACCTGCAAATGTTCTATATATAGTAAGTAAAAAATGATTAAAAAAATCTTTTTCGAAATATTTCAAAAAGTCTTTTAACACACCAAATGGTGATGGAATGATATATGGTGGATATATCAAAGACAATATCCACCATAATACAAGAAAGATCAATAATGCAAAAATTGTATGCTTAATAGATGAAAAATAAATCTTTAAATTCATTTTCAAGAGGGATCCCTATAGTTTGATAATAATCAAAAACTTCATCAAGCAATTCATTGCTATATGAAAGGGCAAAAGAGGTGTTATCAAGAGATTTAAGTAAAACTGGCTGCGGGAATTTAAAGTAAGGTGCAGCGATTTTTACAGCCTCTTGAGGATTCTTTTGAATAAGATCTATCGCTTCTGCCAATAGTTTATGAAGTTGTTTTATATAATCCAGATTATTAATAGCCCAATTTTTCATGGTAAATGCACCAACCTGTGGATAACCATTCTTCTTACCTGTTAACTTTTCATAATACTGCTTAAAACCAAATGAAATATAAACATTGGGAAGATTAGAAGCCATCGTTACAAATGGTTCTGGTAAAGCAACAACTTCTGCTTTTCCACTTTTAAGTAATTCAAAAGATGAAGCAAAAGGTGCATAGATTGGAATAATATCCTTTTTATAAATAAGACCATCTTTTTCTACAAAAAACTTGATTATCTCCTCGATAGGAGATCCTTCAAAAGGTATATAGATATTTTTCCCTTTTAATTCCCTGAAAGAATTAACCTTAGCTCCATATGTTACTAAATAGGTAAGTCCTGTAACATATGAATTCAACATTACAACAGGAGTTTTGTTTTTGAAAAATTTAATTCCAATATCTAAGCCAGTAAACAATATTTGGGTTTCTCCTTTTAAAAATAAAGCTGATGCCTGAGAATGATCGGTAAAAATCGTTATCTTTGTGTTTGGAAGTTTTTGAGCGGCAATGACTAATGGGACAGAAGTGGGTGTCGCAGGTCCCCAGATTGAAACTACATTTGTTGTTTCTTCAGAGACAAAAATTAAAAATAAAAAAAACAAGATTAAAAATAAGAGTAAAGATTTTTTCATAAAACCCCCTTTATCTAATAATTTATATTTATAATCTACCAATAATATGATAGTTTAAAATTACAAAGTCAAATAAATTCAAAATCTGTAAAGGCTTTACATAAATAGTAATTTTGCAAAAGTAATGAATATTTCTATTCATGATCTTTTTGGCGATGTTTTACAGGTTAATTCTTAATATGAAGACCTGTTCGATAAGATAAATAAAAAAGGACTATCTCGGTTTGTTATGGGTAATTCAGTAAGCTATAACCGTGCAAGAAAATTGGAACTGTGAAAAAATTAGAAAAAGAACCTTCAATTACAACTAAATAATTGGAAAATAATATTGCTTTTTTCAAAAATAAATCTTATGCAAAATAATCTTTTAGTTCATCTTTAAAATATTTATCTGCGGATAGAAGTGGGAGTATCAGCGATTGACCTAAAGCGCAAAAAGATGTTTTTTCCATTGCTTTTGCTATTTTAATCGAATCTTGCCAATCATGCTCCGAAAGTTTTCTCTTATAAAGCTGTATCGATCTATCTAATAAGATTTTTGTTCCTATTCTGCAAGGAGAACACTTACCACAGGATTCGTGTGCGAAAAATTTCATTACAGATCTCAGGAAATCAGGTATCTCTGTTTTTTGATCCATTATTAATATCGCTCCAGATCCAAGAACCGCAGCCCATTGTCCTAAAGAATCGTAATCTAATGGTGTATCTAACATCTCTTCAGAAATCAAAGCCCCAGCAGATCCACCAATTTGAGCAGCTTTAAATTTGGAACCAGGAGCCATACCACCTGCATATTCGTTTATTATCTGTCTTAAACTGATTCCCATTGGTACTTCAATAAGTCCTGGATGATTAACCTTCCCCAACATAGTATAAACTTTAGTTCCTGGTGCATTTTCTGTACCAAATCTTTTAAACCATGCTGACCCATTCAATAAAATATTTGGAATATTTGAAAGAGTCTCGACATTATTTACCACTGTAGGCTTATCCCTAAAACCTACCTGACCAGGAAAAGGTGGTTTTGCCCTTGGATGACCTCTTTTACCTTCCATAGATTCTATTAAAGCGGTTTCTTCGCCACAGACATAAGCACCTGCTCCTTTTCTAATCTCAATATCAAACGAGAAATCAGTTCCAAATATATTGTTTCCTAAAAATCCATATTCTCTTGCATCATCTATTGCTTTTGCAAGTCTCTGTATAGAAAGGCTATATTCGCCTCTAATATAAACAAAACCTTTACTTGCTCCAACTGCATAGCCACAAATGGTCATTCCCTCTATCAATTTATGCGGATCACCTTCTAAAATTAGTCTATCTTTAAATGTCCCAGGCTCACCCTCATCTGCGTTACATACAACATATTTCTCACCAGCAATAGGGGCTGTGAAACTCCATTTCAAACCAGTAGGGAAACCTGCACCACCTCTACCTCTAAGACCTGATTTTTTAACCTCATCGACTACATCCGAAGGTTTCATATTGGTTAATACTTTGCCAAGAGCTTCATAACCCATTGTAGCGATATACTCTTCAATCGATTCAGGATTTATCACTCCCGCTCGCTCAAGAACTATTCTGTTTTGTTTTGTTAATGTTTCTCTTATTGGTGAAATAGAGATGTTTGGTATTTCAAAAGATTCAGATAAAACTAATCTTTTAACGGCTCTTCCTTTTAATAGATGCTCATTTACAATTTCTGAAACATCATTTACAGAGACATTAGTGTATAGAATAGAATCAGGAAAAACAAGGATGATTACCCCTTTCCCTATAAGGTTTACCGAACCAGTTTCAGATATTTTTACTTCCTGATCAAGACCGGCTTTTTTAATTTCCTTTTCAAACTGATATTTTACAGCATAAGCGCCAGCATCTATAGTGTTTTGGTCAATAACAAAAAGAAGATGTGATCTATGCATTTGAGCCTCCTTTTCGAAGGTCATCTATTATCTTTCTAATTTTTTCCCTCGTTAAATTTCCATATACTACATCATTGATCATGCATGCTGGTGCAACACCACATACTCCAAGACAAGCACTTGTTTCAAGGGTAAACATCTTATCGGGTGTTGTCATACCGATCTTCTCTAAGTTTAATACCTCTTTAAACTCTTTTAATATATCCAATGCCCCCATTACATGGCATGGCGCTGACTCACAGACTCTGATGATGTATTTACCTCTTGGTTCAAGACTATACATCGAATAAAATGTCGCTACACCCTGGACCTTTGAAACCGGCATATCAAGGTATTTTGCGACTTCTTTTAAATCTTCAGAAGAAATATAATGATCTTCTTTTGAATCCTGAATATCATGAAGGATAAATAAAAGATTCTCAGGATCAGCAGAATATTTTTCGATTATTTGTTTATCCATCACTGCCTCCTGTTATAATAAAGAATCTCTTTTTACAAAATGAGTATGCAATAATTCATGAGACTTGTGGGAAAGTGGTTTTTCGAGAAAATCTTTATATACTTTTTCTATCATTGGGTTTTCATGTGATTTTCTAATCTTCATACCACCATCTTCATCATACAAACCTTTGGCTCTTTCCATTCTTCTTTCGAGTGTCGAACCATATGGTTGTCCACCACCGCCAACACATCCGCCTGGGCATGCCATTATCTCTATAAAATGATATGGGCTCGGTTGCCCTTTATTTTTTGCTTCTTTAACCTTATCAAGGACCTTTCTTGCGTTTGCCAATCCATGAGCAACGGCACAGCTCAATTTTGTCCCTTCGACATCAACTGTAAACTCTTTAACACCTTCAAAACCTCTTGCCTCCATAATATCACAGGATTCCAATGCTTTACCGGTAACAAGTTCATAGGCAGTTCTTAAGGCTGCTTCCATAACTCCACCGGTAGTACCAAAAATTGTTGCAGCACCAGAATAAGCACCCATAAGATCATCTGGTTGACCATCATCAATTGTATTCAAATTGATTCCGACCTGCCTCAACATCTGAATAAATTCCCTTGTTGTTAATACATGATCTACATCTGTAAAACCGCTTGATTTCATTTCGGGTCTTTTTGCTTCATATTTTTTAGCCGTACATGGCATAATTGACACCGTAACAATCTTTGCTGGATCAATATTATATGCCCTGGCAAAATAGGTTTTAGATAAAGCACCAAACATCTGTTGAGGAGATTTAGCTGATGAAATTCCTTCTATAATTTCGGGATAAAAGGTTTCCATAAATTTTACCCATCCAGGTGAACAGGATGTAACTAATGGGAAAGGACCTTTGTTATGAAGTCTTTCAATAAACTCACTCCCCTCTTCCATTATAGTTAAATCTGCAGTAAAGTTGGTATCAAAAACATAATCAAAACCAAGCATCTTTAATGCATTATACATTTTACCAACTAGATTTGTTCCAGCAGGTAAATCAAATTCTTCTGCCAAAGACACTCTTATAGCAGGAGCTTCCTGGACAATTACGACTTTATCCGGGTCATTAATTGCATCCCAAACCTTATCTATCTCAATTGGCTCATGCAATGCTCCGGTTGGGCAAACTGCTACACATTGACCACAGTTTATACAAACAGATTCAGCCATCTTCCCAGAAGGTGTTGTTATCTCTGTTTCAAAGCCTCTTCCCATTGCTTCAATAGCAAAAACGCTCTGAACCTCCTGGCATGCTCTTAAGCATCTCCCACATAAAATACATTTATCTGGTTCTCTAATTATAGACAGAGATGAATCATCAATTGGTTTTCTATTAAGTATCTTGGGAATCTTTGTCCTATCTATTCCAAGTTGTTTAGCAAGAGCTTGAAGTTCACAGTATCCATTTTTAACACATGTTAAACAATCATCGGGGTGGTTTGCAAGAATTAACTCTACAACTGTTTTTCTTGCTTCAATTATCTCTTTGCTTTTTGTGATAATTTCCATATTATTTGTTACAGGAGTTGTACATGATCTTTTATAACCTTTTTGCCCTTTGATTTCTACGATACATACTCCACAATTCCCGGTAGGAGTCAGATCTTTATGATAGCATAATCTTGGAATATCTATCCCCGCTTTTTCAGCAGCAGTTATTATATTACAACCCATTGGTACTTCGACTTTTTTACCATCGATAACGACGGTAACAGTAGAACTCATATAGCCTCCTAATTCTTGATTTTTCAATGTAATTTACACTTAACACAATAGTAAATTAATGCAACTATTTTAATGCAACTATTTATTTTAAATTCTTGATTTATTTTTCTAATTTATTTATTTTTTAAATTTATTATCTTGTTAACAGATGAGAAAATTAAAAAAATTTATAGTTTTAACTTTAATCTTTATTTTTGTTTTTCATTTAATTTTTATTATTTTTATTGGGATTTCATCTTTAGTTTATTTAAAATATAACCCGCAAATTACATCTTTAATGATATATAGAAATTTGTTTTTTAAATATAAAACGATACCGATGAGATATGTTCCTATTTCAAATGTTCCCAGAATTCTTCAGAGAATGATAATTTATATTGAAGATGGAAACTTTTATAAACATCATGGTGTTGACTTTGAATCACTTAAAGAAGCTTTCAGGGTAAATAAAAAATTCAATAAGATAATCTCCGGTGGAAGCACTATAACGATGCAGCTTGCAAGAACTCTTTTTTTAGTTCCAGACAGAAATTATTTAAGAAAATATTTAGAAATAATTGCCGCATTAGAAATGGATTTAATTATTCCTAAAAAAAGAATTTTAGAGTTATACCTTAATTATGTAGAATTTGGTAAAGGGATTTATGGAGTTCAAACAGCATCATACCATTATTATAAAAAATGCTTATATAATCTTTCATATTATCAACTAGCCCAACTTGTTACAATATTGGCAAGCCCTATAAAATATAATGTTTATACTGCATTGAGAAGTAAAAAGTTAAGACAGAGATTCTATTTTTTGAATCAAAAGTTTCATATTTTAATACAATAATTTTGATAAAAACCTAATTAAATTTTTGATAATATTCTTAATAATTATTTTAATAATAAGCTTAATACGATAATTTTGATACGATATTTTAATAATTATAGATTTTACCACTTTTGAAATTTTATTAAAATATCTTTCAAAGTCTGATAGAATATTTCTATCTGATTTAGTGTTTCATCGAGAAATAAACTTATTCTTATCCCTTTATCTGAAAATTCAGAGGGAATTCCAAAGAGAGCTGTGTCCTGACTTGCCTTTTTAACATTAGACGAGCAGGCTGATCCAATTGAAACCATTATATCTTTTTCATCCAAAAGGGTCTGTAAAACCTGTGCAGGTATCTTTTTATTATATAACTTGATAATATATGGTGAAAAATTAATTGAATCGCTTTTTTTATCCGTTAAGATAAACAAATGATTTGCTATCATAGTATCAATAGCTACTAAATCCATTAATTTTTCTTTTTTCTGCATTGTTTGATTGAGTCTTAATTCTATTGTATTGTAAAGTTCTTCAATAGCCGAAATTGTCGATGAGATTGCTGCAACATTTTCGGTTGAAGGGAAAATTCCGTACATCTGATATCCGCCAAAAATAAAAGGTTTAATTTTTTTTAAATCTTTAATAAATAATATTGAACAACCTTTTAATCCTCCAAATTTATGTGAAGAAAAAGAGATGGTATCAATATTTTTAATATTGAAAAATGGAATTTTTAAAAATCCTTGAACTGCATCTATATGAATAATCATACTTTCATTCTTAGTTCTGGCATATTCTATTATCTTTTCTATAGGTAAAATTAGTCCATTTTCATTGTTTACCCATTGTAAAATCAAGATGTCGGGATTTAAAAGATCGATTTGGTCACAATACACTGAAAAGACATATTGCATTATATCTTCGTTATCTTTTAATTTATTATAAAGCTTATGAAAATTTATCTTACAAAGCTGTATATCTTTTATTGATTTAACCGTTTCAACTATAGATGGATGATCTGTTTCATTAAACATTATTTTAATCTTTTTATTTCTATTTTTAAGTTTTAAATATTCGGCTGCGCCTTTAATAGCTATATTATTTGAAAGGGTTGCACTAGATGTGAAAATAATTTTACCATTATTGTTAGCACTAAAATTGGATATATATTTTAAAAAGGAAAATGAAGCCTCTTCAATTATCTGGCTCGATCTTTTCCCCTCTTTATGTATTGAAGAAGGGTTTGCAAAGTTATTCTGGCAAATCTGTAAAAATTTCTCTTTTACTGACTCCAATGGTTTTGTCGTCGCTGCATTATCTAAATATATCATTAGATTTTTTTCCCTTTTATTTTTGACTTAAATGAAATAAAAATATCATCTATTAACTTGACTCTCAATAGTTTAAATCCAAAAAAGATTATTAAAATATTTAAAAACAAAAAAGTGGATAGTTTTAAAACAATAATTAAAAATTGGATAGAAAAAGAGGTCTTTGTAAAACCAATAAAATGGCGTGAAAAAATCAAATTGATAATAACTACTATTGATGACACTAAGACAGTTTTGATTGTAAAAACCAAAATTTCTTTATTTAAAGAGATTTTTAAAATTATTTTCGCAAGGAACATTAGCATCAATAGCTGGGTTAATGTATTTAATGAATTGGCTATTGCTATTGCATTTATCCCGAAGAATTGATCGAAAACTTTTATATAACTGAAAAATAGTATTATTGAAATAGAAGAAACAAGTACCTGAGATTTCCATATCTTATATGAATAAAATAGGGATATATATATATTTGAAATAGTTATAAAGATTATTCCAGGCATATAAAGAGAAAAAATTAAAGAGGTAATCTTAACATCATCTATTGAAAAAGCACCATGATAAAAAATAATCTGGGTAATTGGTCTGGAAAATCCAATCATGATAGAGCAAATAGGTATTGTCAGTAAAAGGGAAAGCTCAATAGCTTTATTAAGTGTTTGAACCAGAATATTTTTATTGTTTTGCTGTACTAACTCTGAAAAAGATGGTAAAAAAACCTGTGCCATTGCTACAGATATTAAGCCTATAGGAAGCTGGAAGAGTCTTTGAGCAAGATAATGATAGGTTTGCCCTCCATCATACATAGATAAAAAATAGGTTGAGATAAATATATTAACTTGATAAGTTGCGGAGGTAATCAGCGAAGGACCCATAAGTTTAAATACCTCAAAGATATTCATCCAATTCTTAGGCCATTTGAATATTACTCTAATCCCATTTTTATATGAAAAATAAACTATAAAAATTAATTGAAAGATACCTCCAAACAAGACGGCATAGATAAAAAGTTGAAGCGAAATTTTTTTAATTATAGCAAAATAGACTATGACAATTATAAATATAATATTAAAAACAGATTGTGAAATTGAAGGGACAAAGAATTTAAAGATTGCGTTCATAGAAGATGAAAAAAATGATACTAAAGAGATAATAAATAGATAAATAAAAAAATATCTCGATAGGTAGATGGTTTGTTCTATTTTTGTTGGAGAAAACTTATCGAAACCCTTTACCAGAAAAGGCATGTAAGATGGTAAAAACACTATTAATATTGTTGTAAAGACCAACAAAAGCAAAACAAAAACTGTAAAAAAGCTACTCTGAAATTCCTCCTTTTCTTTATCATCAGAGACACTTTTCAAAACAGGAATATATGAATTTGTCATCGCGCCTTCAGCAAAAATGGATCTAAAGGTATTAGGCACCTTAAATGCCGCATTAAAAATATCTTGAACCTGTGGTTTAAAAAAATGTGTAACAAATGTATCTCTAAGCAATCCGAAGATTCTTGAAATAAATATCCCTAATGAGGAACTAAAAATATTTTTAACTGTTTTCTTGCTACTCATTTAATCTTACCATAATCTATTGTCCTGGATTCATAAACCTTTTTTTCATTATACAAAATTCTAATAAAGAAATTTTGATTTAATCTATCTTGATCTTTTATGGAATATGAGAGAAGATAATGAACTCCTGTGTTTTTTAAAATCAGCTCATTTTTATCCTTTATATTATTAGCCAGCAATTCGGTTCCATCAGAAAAAACAATCTTACAAATTATCTTCGAAAAATCAAAATCCCTATCTTCCCCTTCATTAAAAATATACAAATCGACAAAAAAACCTTTTTGGGTAAATTCATATTCAAACTCAACAGAGAAATTTTCTATATAAAATTTATTATTCTCATCACTGAGTCTTTCCATTGCTGGTTTATAAATTAAGAAAATTATAAGCAACAAAAGCCCGACATTTCCAAGTATAAACACTGTATTCCATTTTCTAGTAGGTTTTTTCTTTGGTGCAAGAGATCTTCTTTCTTCTGGTTTTAAAAAATATTTAAAATGATCGCTCATATTAACCCATTAATTTTATTTTTTATTAAAAGCTTTATGGAAAGTCAACTATAAAGTGATTCAATGGATAAAGGAAGTTGATCAATTAAATCACTAACAATAATCGATTGCAAAGCACTATCTTTTTTGTAAAGATTTAAAGAAATCTCATCCTGTAAGCAAAGTAAAATTTTGGCGGCATCATCTATATCATAATTTGAAAGTAATGCCGAAAAAACTCCTGCGATAAAATCCCCTGTCCCAGCCTTTGAATAGCCGCTAAAACATCCTTCATTGCAGTATATCCCTTTGCCCCCTATGAAATAGGAAATGTAATCTTTAAGCAAAAGTCCATCTATAATACCTGATTTAAAAAATAATTTTCCCTTTTCTATAATTGGAATATTCTCAGATTTAATATCTTTCTCATTTAAATAATTTTCAAAGGATTGAAATAATCTTTCAAACTCCTTTGGATGAGGTGTAAAAATTATTTTAGCGTTCTTTGAGGAGGATATTCTTACAAACTGATCGAAATTTTTAGAAATTATATTTAACCCATCACCATCGATTAGTATATTAACCTTATAATCTTTAAAAAGATTGAAAAAATCGAAAAATTTCTGATAATCTATCCCAAAACCAGAACCCAATAAAATAGTATCATTAAATGGCTTTTTATTTTTGCTTAATATTTGTCTTAATGATGAAAAATCATGACTTTCATCATAACCCAATGTAATTATATAAGGGATTGTAGATTTACAAAATCCTTCTAATTCTTTTTTAACAAGAAGATAGACATATCCCGCACCTGATCTTATTGCCGAATTTGATGCTATTATTGTTGCTCCTAAAGTAGAGATGAAATTTGAAACAATGAAAACTCTTCCGAAATTGCCTTTATGAGAATAAAAATCAGGTTTTTTCAATATTTTAATCAGATCTTTTTTTTCAATAAGCTCAATATTATTTTCTGAAATATCATCAGAACCCAACATATCGCATTGCAAAATAAGATATCCATCCGAGTATCTTCTGTTTTCAACATAGAAGAATTCCTCTTTTGCCCATTGCAACATCGAGGTTAAATCTGTTTTCAAAACCTTGCCAGAAAAGTTAGACAAACCTGTAGGTAAATCTATTGAAATCGTGAATGAATATAATTTTCTATTCTTTTCTATAAAATCTATTCTTCTTGTAAGCTTTTTATCGATTGGCGATTTTAATCCAATTCCGGTAAGACCATCTATCAAAAAGGGCACATCAAATATCTCTTTAATTATTTCTTTTATATTAGACTCATTATCTTCGAGATCTTCATCTAATAATTCATAAAAATAAATATTATTAAACCCCAAATTCTTTAACAATTTTTCTTGATATAACCTAAGCTCTGTCTTTCCTTTGCCAAAAAGAAGTATATTGATCTTAATATTTAAATCACTTCTTATGGCAATCTTTCTTGCAACAGCTAATGCATCTGCGCCATTATTTGCAGTACCTACTAAAAAAGAAATCTGCTTATTTTCAGAGTAGAAAATTTCGAGAGTTTTTTTTAATTTTTCATAAATATTTTTTTGTTGCCAGAGTGGTTTAATTTGAAAAATCCTATCATCAATTCTATTTTCCAATAAGTGAAATAAAAAATCAGTAATAGAATTTGCAGCATTTTCCATAAGCAAAATTGCTTTGTAGTCTTTTTTTTCTATAAGAATCTTCTCGAAATCTTTAATTTCATTAAAACTATATAGTTTCAAAATAACTCCCTGAAAATTCTAATTCGAGCTCTTAAGCTTATTTATAGCTACCTCTGACGCGTAATAAAAGAAATAGATATTATCTTTAAGCTTTAAAAAACCATAAATACTTCCATTTTCACCAACAACAAGGTTTTCTGTGCTTATTATATTGTTTACTTTCAATAATCTTGAAATAAGTGCTTCCCCCTTGTCATTTTTAATAATTAATTTTGCCGAAGGAGTAGGTAATTTTTCTAAAAATCTTACATAAAAAAGATAATTCCCTTCCGAAGAGCCAATGTAAGAATCTGAAACTGAAAGAGTAATTTTTTGAACACCATTTTCTACTTTTTCATTAAATAATTTTTTATAAAAAAATAACTTAGGATTAATCTTATCTTTTAAAATATCCATTTTATATATTGCGTCATATAGGATATGTCCTTTCTCAAAATAATATACCTGAAATCCCAGAAATCCATCTGGGGTAATTATGGCATCCCCAAATTCTGAACTCAAAGTTAAATTATTATTTTCAGGTATGACTAAATCGGTTAGATTAAATAAGATAAACTTACTATTTTGACTGAATAAGTAATTATGGTTATAGAATTGTTCTAAAGATAGTTTTTGTTCATCTAATTTTGGATTTATATCTATTTTAATATTATCCGTTTTGCCATTTTCTGTATATAAATTTAATTCTTGAGGCGATTCTATAATTTCTTCAACTTTATCCTCTGTTTTTAAAGAAAATCGTAAAAAGCAAGCTAAAGAAGTTGTGTTGGCTAAGGCGGTTGGCATTCCCGTATCCTCATACATCGTTGGAAGAATAAAATAAATATAATTGGTTCCGTCTATCTTTTTCCCATCCTTATTCGAACCTTCAACCAAATCTTCCTTTGTATGGTATATTTTTGAGTTGTGTGGAAATGATGGATAATTTGGCGAGAGAGCTATTACCCTATTGAAATCTCCATATTGATTGAATACCATAAAAAAAGTATAATATCTAACATTACTTTTCCTTTCTTTCTCTGAATAAAGGTTTTCAAAATAGTTAAGCTTTTCAACAAGATTATTTGATTCTTCATTATTTAAAAGATAAAATATGGGATGGTCTTTATCTGAATAATTTGCTAAAAATCCCGAACAATCATCATTAATATTTTCTGTTGTTCCTTTTATCACTACCTTTAAATAGATATTATCGTTGAAATCTACTGATATCCCGGTAATTTCTGGCAATGGAAAATTTCTGATAATTTTCAATGTCTTTTGATCTTCCTCAAGTTTAGTCATAATTTTATCTTTATCTATCCCATAGCCACTGACAGTAATTGAACTATTCTGAATCGTTAAAACTGTATTCCCATTTTTAGAATATTTGGTTAATGTACCATTAGAACTATCGTAGAAATATATATAGTATTTCCTGTAAAAAATATAAGATGGCGGATCTTTTGGATAGACCTCATCATTTTGTGTAGTTGTAGGAGGATCATATTTTATATGAAACAGATTGATCCTTTTGATTTCGATTCCATTAGAACTCTGACAGGAAATAGATGAAAAGACAAATAATATAGTTATAAAAAAAATGATTAAAGTTTTTTTTATTTTTTTCTTATAATTTCCCATAGATAACCTTGCTTTAAATAAATTTAAATTACAACACAATATTTTCAATATAATTTAAGATTAAATCTTTCCCAACTTTTGTCAAAGATGAAAAAGGGATTACAAGTTCTCTGTCACAACTAAATTTCTCGACAAAATAAGATTTAATTCCAGAAATCTTGTTTTTCGCAATCTTGTCAATCTTTGTAAGTATATATAAAATGGGAAGATCATTTGATTTTAAATATTCTATGAGATCTTCATCAAGAGAATCTACTTTTCTTCTAGAATCAATGAGGAAAAACGCATATCTTTTAATCTGTTCTTTATTAAAAAAGCCATCTATTAAATCATTCCAACCCTTTTTTGTAAGGCTGCTGACCGCGCCATAACCATATCCAGGAAAATCTATCAGATAGAAAAGGTTATTGATATGGTAGAAATTTAAACTTCTTGTTTTTCCTGGTCTTGAAGACACATATGCTATATTTTTTCTTTCCAGGATAGTATTAATAAAACTAGATTTTCCAACATTTGATCTTCCAATAATACATATAGAAGGTTGATCTATGGAAGGAAGATCCTCTTTTTTAAATATTGTATACTTAATATCACAACTTTTTATTTTTAAGCTCAATTTAATTCCTTTAAAAAACCTTATCTGCCTTTATCAAGGCAAGAATTCCTAAGATTAAAAATATTATAGGTCCTAAAATAGCTGAAACAAATGCGTCACCAATCCCTCTTTTACCTAAAACCCAAAGGGTATTAATCAAAAAATAGTATGATCCATAGATTATTATACTTACTATAAGACCCATGATAAGTATATTCTTCCTAAAAAAAGAACCTGCCGCGATTCCAAAAAGTGAAATTAAAAATCCCGATATTGGGAAAACAAATTTTGCCCAAAAATTAAACTCATCCATATAATTAACAATATTATATTTGCGCATTAAATTAATTGTCTGCCAACCTTCCTTTATATGAAGCAACTCCATATCAAATGATGCCTTTTGAAATAGTTCTGGTCCATCCCCAAGTTTATAGATCTTTTGATCATATTTATACAGTCTTACTTCCTGTTTATTTAAATCATATTTATATTCATTGGCATTGATTATCTGCCAGTTCCCATTTGAAATATATTTAGCACTTTCCGCTATTATCTCAGTTTTAATCCCCGAATTTTTTAAATATTTAATTATTCTAATATCATATATTTCTTTTGCCAGATCGATATATTTGCCTATATAATATATATTACCTGAAGAGCCTGTTAATGTAATATTAAAATTATCTTTCACCTGGGTTTTAGGAAAAAATCTATTTTCAATCTCTATCTTTTTTTTATAATTATCTATAACAAATCTATCTTGATTAAAGATTATAAAAATTGAAAGAAAAAAGATAAATATTATTAGAATAATTGCCATAGAAAAAGTAGATACTCCACTTGTATGAATCGCAAGTAACTCCGATGATATATTTAGCGAGGATATAACATAAACTGTACTTATAAGAATAGCAACCCCAAACATCTGAAAATAGATGTATGGAATCCAATAAAGAAAATAGAGTAGAAGGGATTTTAAATCCATTTTCATATACTTGTTAACATTAAATATAAAATCCTGAATTATATATAAAAATACTACCAGACAAGAGATAATTATAAAAGGCAAAATAAATTTCTTTACTAAATATTTACCTATTCGATATGGTATTTGCAAATTAGCCTTCTTGTAGTTTATATGATTTTAACAATTATTAAGAGAATAATCTTCTATTTCAAAAAGGTAATCACATATCCTCCCTGGATAGTATGATTCAACAAAATTTATTATATTTTCTTTCATCTTATTCGATAGAATTCTTTTCATACTTACTGCCGATATTCCTACCTTTGCGTAATGAAAATCTTCCCCAACAAGAATTTCCGAGACGGAAACATTAAATCTATTTCTTATAGACGATATAACTGAATTTACTACTCTTCTTCTGTCTTTTAAAGATCTTGCTTCTTCGATATGTAACTCGATATATCCAATAAGTACTATCATTAATGACGATATAAATCAAACTGATTTTTTTGCAACTTTTATTACTTTTTACTTGACACCCAAAATATTTTGGGCTATTCTCTTTTTAAGCAAGATTTTTTAAGGAAAAACCTTGAAAGATAAAAAGATATCTCCTCTTTTTGTCAATATATATAATCCTTCCCTCACAATAAGCATTGCACAAAGAAGATATAATAGAAAAGATATCATACTCTATTATGAAAACAATAATGTCGATTATGTCTATTCATGTTCAAAACCTTTAAGATATTATGGCATAAAACCTGGTCTATCGATAAATTTCGTTAGAAAAATAGTAGATAAATTTTTCCCTCTTGAAGCCAAACAGTTTACGAAGGAAAAGGATGAAATTAAAAAGATCATTAACGATAAAATGCAAGAGTTCTCCTTTTCAATAAACGAATTACCTTATTTTACAGTCAATCCAGGTAACTTCGATTCATATTCATTACTTGCAGATTTCACAGGTTGTCAGCTACTATATAAACCCATTTACAATTCTCTCGATCTAATCTTCAAATCTATCGCAAAAGAAATAGGAACACTTAATTTTTCTTTCTTCATTTCAGATTCTTTTTCCTTTTCAACCTTTTACCCTTCAGGTTTTATTTTTGAATTGGATAAAAATCTTTCGGCATATTTTTTTAATTCAAAGCAATTTACCGATTTTGTCAAACTCTCGACAATACTATCCCCCCTGACTTTTTTTGAGGAAAGTGGTTTTTTTTACTTTTCTGATCTTGAAAAACTTCCATCTAACTTTCAAGATAAACTTTTGGATCTGTCTATCTACTCCTCACCACTTTCCTCTCGAATTAAACTTTCCAATAGACTTAAGCCTCTTTTGGCCTATTATAAATCTTCAAAGAGTTTAAAAGCTCTTGATCTTTTTGTTTTTAAAATCACGCAAAGGCTTTTAAATAGAAATCAAAAAAATAAATATGAGATTCAAATTATCTTTACCTTACCTACAAATGACAAAAACAAGATCTTTTCTGAAATTAGAAGAAAATTATTTTTGGAATCCTATTTTTTAAAAAATTACTGGCTAAATTCCAGATCACAAACAATTTTTACGGTAATCGAATACTCTAATCAATCGATAGACCGTTTTGGGTTACATTTTTCAGAGAAAGAACTACTGGAATTTTTCACATCGATAGCAACGCAGATAACATCTAAACTTAAAGGTAAATCTTCTGTCTGCCAGATAACAATAGAGCTTGATAAAAGTACATGCGAAGAACTTTTCGAAAGCAATATTTTTATTGAAAACAAGAAGTTGCTTTCATTATTCGATGAGCTTACAAGAAAATTTGGGGAAAGCAAAATTCATCTTGCGGGGTAATTTGTGCAACTATTTGTCCACACAAAATATTCATTTTTCGAAAGCGATATCGATTTAAACTACTATATTGAAGAACTTTCTATTAATAAGGGGAAATATGCTGCCATAACAGATAAAAACAATGTTTATGGAATGTGGGAATTTATCCGAATTTCAAAGCAGAATAAGATTTTCCCCATTGTTGGTGTTCATATAGCACCAAAAATTAAAGATTCACTTTATAGCAATGGTGGCTTTTTATTGTTTTTAAAATCACAACAGGAAATTCACTCTTTTAATTCTATTATAAGTACGGCAACAAATGAAAAATCTTTTGACTATGTTTATGATAAGATTTCACAGCTTTCTGCACAAAATAGGTTAAACAAACTCGCATTCATCTCTCTTTCATTGAATTCTTATAAAACATTGATGCATCTTTCAATACCCATGGAAAATCTATATTTCGGTGTAATAGAAGATATCTTTACCATAAGACCCTATCTAACGCCAAATCTGATAAACTTTTTTGAAAACTTTGATTTTCCAAATCCAATTTTTTTAACTAAGATATTCTACAAAAACCCCATCGAAGACGAATTTTTAAATCTTCTTGCCACATGCAAAAATAATCTTCTTATTAAAAGAAAAGAATCAATTTTCAAAAAAAGAAAACCTATAATTCAAAACTTCTCATCTATATGTAAATTTTATTATCTTACAGAGGATAATTCATTTTTAAAAGACAAATCAAATCCATACAATATTCTTTCTAATAAAGCCAGAAAAACGATATTAAGTTGCATCGAAAATGCAAAGAATTTCCCATCGCTTTTTTCTGAAATAAAAAGTAAAAAACAGGTATTCCCATCATTTTACATAGACCCCGAGCTAAAACTTAAAAATATATGCTACTTAAAATTAAAGGAAAAAGGACTAAAAGATAATTTACTTTATCTTTCTAGATTAAATTATGAACTTGATATAATCAATAAAAAAGGATTCTCTCAATACTTCCTTTTTGTATATGAAATAATATATTTTGCGAAAGAAAACAAGATCATCTTTCTGGGAAGAGGTTCTGCTGCTTCTTCTCTTGTATCATTTTTATTAGGAATAACTGAAGTTGACCCAATAGCCTTAAAACTATATTTTGAAAGATTTTTAAATCCAGCCAGGGAATCTTACCCCGACATCGATCTTGATTTTTCATGGAAAGAAAGGGACAAAATACTATTATATTTATTAAAAAAATATCCCTCAAATTCCTGCATGGTTTCCACCAATATTTCAATGAACTTAAAAGGCGCATTCAGAAATTGCGCAAAATTTTATGGAATGGATTCAAGGTTGATTACTAAATATACAAAACTTATACCATCTTTTTTCTTTACCAAAAAAACAGAAAAGATAAAAAATGTTTTGATTGAATTAGGTATCCCTGAAAAAATTGTAAAAAATACAGTAAAACTATTAAATTTGCCTTATGCAAAAGGGACTCATCCAGGGGGGATTGTATTCTCAACCCCAGATATCTTAAGCTCAACTCCATTTTTATATGCCACTAAAGGTTTTGCTATTTCTCATTTTGACCGTAATTATATCGAAGATGCCGGTCTTATCAAAATAGATCTGCTTTCTCAAAGAGCATTGCAGGTATTGCAGGATGCGATTGAGAATATAAAAGAGTATAAAGATAAAAACTTTGAATTAACCTTTGACATCGCAAATCAAGATAAAAAAACATGGGAAAAGATACGAATCGGTGATTGTAGAGGTTGTTTTTATATCGAATCTGCTGCCATGGTCAATTTTTTAAGAGATCTTGAAGTAAGCGACTTTGATCAGCTCGTTGCCGCTTCTTCAGTAATTAGACCAGGGGTTTCAGATTCAGGGATGAAAGAGATGTATATTTTCAGGAAGAAAAATCCAAATAATTTTGAATATGAAATTCCTATATTCAAAGAGATATTAAACGACACCTTTGGGATTATGATCTACCAGGAAGATGTCTTAAAAGTTGCCAGTATAATCGGAAATCTCTCACTTACCGATGCCGATATTTTAAGAAAGGCGATAAGTGGTAAAGACAGAAACCCAGCACAGATAGCATTATTAAAAAAGAAATTTATAGAAGGAGGGCTTAATAATAAATATAATTTAAAAACCCTTGAAAAAATCTGGAAACAGATTGAATCATTCGCGGGTTATGCCTTTTGTAAAGCTCATTCAGCATCCTATGCTGTTTTATCCGTTAAATTAGCCTATCTTAGGACACACTTCACCCCCTTTTTTTATGCTGCGATTTTAAATAATTTCGGTGGTTTTTATCCTGCAATAGCATACAATATAATGGCTTTAAATGAAAATATCCCTGTCGATATCTGCAGAATAAAAAATGCGACAAAATTCACATTCTATGATAACAATAATATTATAATTGGACTATGTAATTTCTTTTTTTTAAACGAAAATGATAAGAATCTTCTTGTTAATATATCAAAATACTTAAGAACCGAAAAGGATTTTATCCTATCCCGATTCTTAGCTCTCCTTAAATTCGATAAACAAAAAACTATAAAACTGATTCAGATCGGGTTCTTTGACGATTGCTATAAATCTTCTTTTTTTACAAAAACCTTGTGTGAATATTTAATGCTTGAAAATGATTTTAAATTAGACAGGTTAATTGATCGAGAAAAAGAATTTACACAAATGATGCATCTATTTACTGAAAATAGGCTAAGCATATATTTTTATAGATATAAATATCTAGGTCTATTTGTCGATTCAACTCCTTTTCAAATTTTACAGATACTATCAGATGAAAATTTTTTAAAAAAGGTTGAAAAAAATAATTTAAAAAAATTCAGATTAGAATATAATTCAACTAAATTAGACGAAACAAACTTTGAAATTATTGGATGGATAATTACTTACAGAAGTGCCGTTACAAAAGAAGGGAAGTTAATGGGTTTTGCCACATTCTTTGATGGTAAGAACTTTATTGAAACCGTACTTTTCCCCGATTCTTATTCAAGATATTACAATTTACTAAAATATTATAACTTTTTCATTTTAAAACTAAAATTTGAAAAAAACAGCACTTCATCTTTTTTGGTAGAAGAACTTGAACCATTTCTTCCAGATTTTTTCGATAGATTAAAGGAGGTAAAAGTTGCAAGAGATAACAAAAAGGCAAAAACAGATTCTTGACTATATTGCAAACTATATAGAGATAAACCAGTATCCACCGTCTTTAACGGAGATATCACAGGTCTTTTCGATTAACTTAAAAACAGCTCATGAATTTTTAGAAAGGCTTGCTAATAAAGGATATATAATCAAAGAAAAAAGAATTGCAAGATCGTTATTGCTTACAGATAAAGCAATTTCAGAGATAAATCAGAGAAAAATACCGATCTATGGAACAACTGCTGCTGGGATGCCTATTGAAGCCATCGAAGACATAAAAGGTGAAATTGTAATTGATAAAAGAAGATTTTCTGACGGAGAATATTTTGCCCTTGTGGTAAAAGGTGATTCTATGAAAGAAGCCGGCATTTTTGATGGAGATTATATCATAGTCAAAAAATCAGAAATTGCGAAAGATGGGGATATAGTTGTAGCATTAATTGAGACAGATGTAACTCTTAAAAGGATATATTATGACTACAAAAAACATATGATAATACTTCACCCAGAAAATTCTGATTATTCTGATCTTATAATCTCACCTGATATTTTTAAATGCCTCGGAATTGTTGTAGGAGTTCAAAGATTTTTTGAATAGAGTATAAAACAAGGGCTGCCTTTTGCAGCAGCCCTAAAACAGAAATACTATTTCCCTTTTACCATAGCCTTGAAATCTGAACCAGGAGCAAATTTTGGATATTTTGTAGCTGGGATTTTAATAGCAGCACCAGTTCTAGGATTTCTTCCGGCTCTAGCTGCTCTTTCAGCTCTTGAAAAAGTACCGAAACCGATTAATTGAACATTCTGCCCCTTTTTAACTGTTTCTTTAACAGTTTTCATGAAAGAACCAAGAAAAGTTTCAACATCTTTCTTTTTGAGTTTGGTGTCTTTAGCAATAGCATCAATGAGTTCTGCTTTGTTCATAGCATCTCCTTCCTTTTTTTTCAATATATTATAAGCTCTATGTCTATTTCATAAGTTATAAAACTTGTTTGTCAAGAGTTTTTTAAATTTTTTTTCAAATTTTTGCAATTATTTCATATAAAATTAGAGAAATTTAAATTTATCAACAACCTATAAATCTTTATAGATAAACATTTTACAGACTTTTTATCCTTGCTTTCTTTACCAATAAAAAAACTTAGATTTTTTTTAAATTTTTTATGCTTATTTCATAATGAAAAGATTTGATATTTAAAAATTTCACCTTTTACTCAACAAGAATTTTTGGGTGTTTTATGGAAAAAAATTTAAATTCATCAATATTTGATATTGATTAAAAAATTTCTTGATATTTTGATTACCCTACAATTTTTAACATAATTACTAAATTTTTTAATAAAGTAATCAATATTTTTAATAATTTGAAATATAAATTTTATATAAAATCAATTTAAAAATACTATTTAAAAAAAACCATCTTGTTATATTTTATTGATAATATTTTATTGAT
>DYJT01000006.1:68010-94067 GCA_020722965.1 Brachyspira murdochii
ATATTTTATTGATAATATTTTATTGATCATATTTTATTAATTATATCTTATTAATTATATTTCATTAATTATATTCCATTAATAAAAATTTTCTTAAATAATAATTTTTTTTAATCTTTCATGGAACTGATCTATTTTAATATCGCATGGAAATAATTCGAATTTAATTTTAATATCATTCTCTTTTAAAACCTGATTTGCTATATAAATTTTTTTATACTTAAAAAATATGCTAAGAATTATTATTTCCAGATAATTTGAAAATGTATGATGTATATCTGTATCTATATTGATTGAAAATGATCCCTGCGAATTAGATATAAGTTTTTCTATATCTATATTATTAAATTTTATAATGTGTTCAAATTGAATAAATATTTTTTTTAGCCAATTTGAATCCTCTTTTATTTTACTACCAATAAAAGAAAGTATTCGGTATAACTTAAACAAAGTTGCTTTTTCTGAAAGACTAAGGCAGTTTTGCAACTTAACAAGTGAACTAGATGCGAAAAATATTTCATCCGCAATATTAAATTTATTTCTTACATAATCTTCTGAATTAACTACTGGATAATAGGGTGAAAACCCGATTTTTAGTTTATTTTCAAAAAGGAAAAATAAAGAATTTACAATCTCTAAAAAAGTCTGCCCTGGAATACCTGCTATTATATAAGCAATTACATCGATTTCTCTTTTATTTAATCTTTTTATAAAATCTATAAATTGATTTTTATTTGAAGGTCTATTCTCATTTTTTAGTATCATATCATCTTGAGTCCCAAGGGAAACAGATATCCTTTTTACATTTGTTTTTTTAAAATATTTAATAATCTGCTCATCTATTTTGTGATAATTTAATCCATTTGGGAACTCATAACAAAATTTATGGAATTTTTTATTGAAATAAGATAGTAATTTTAAAATCGAGATGGCACTTTCTTTTTGTGCAGAAAAGCTATCATCTTCTATATGAATTGTCTCAAAACCCTCTTCTTTCAGAGCTAGTAAATCCTTTAAAATTTCAATCTTCTTTCTATATGAAAAATTTTGGAACTTTTTAATAGAGTGAAAACAATATGAACATCTATAAGGACAGCCATTTGAAAGTATTATACCACCTTTTATGTACAGATCTTTTGGCCTTTTTTCTATGATTATCTTATCCTTTGGATTATAATAGATAATCTTATCAATAAAATAATATCTAACTATTCTATTTGATAGCGAAATCGTATCTTCATAAAAAGAACCATCTATTTCTTTTTTATAGCTTTTTAGGTCTTTATAATTAGAATCATTTGAAATATTTTTAAAATTATTCTTTATTAATTTTTTTATAATGATTTTCAATCGCCCTAAATCAAAATCATTATAAATGATTATTTTATCGAAACTCAGATTTTTTGATCTTAAGATATCATATATTTTATCTTTATACCATTTCTCATTTATTATAACATCGTTTCCACCAAACAAAATATAAACTGAATCACCAAAAAACTCTGAAATAGAATGTATAAGATTAATAGCATGAGACCTAAAAGCTGTAAAATTAGAAGTTATTAATATAAAATCTGGCTTTCCATAATTTTCTACAAATTTTTTGAAAAAATCGATTCTATCTTTTTTTTCAGTTATACCAAAATTCTTATAATCATTAAATAATGAAAATTTTGAATAATCCTTTTTATAAAAATCTTTTAAATATGAAATCTTCTGCGGTATCTTTACTCTATTAATTTCCCCAAATCTCAGATCTGAAACTGTTATAGAAATTCCTAGTTTCATTAACTGTCTTGAAACATGAACAACATTGATAGGATATAACCTATCTCTACTAATATAAAAATCCGAAAATGGTGGTATTAAAAAAAGAGCTTTCAAAAAAAAATTATTATTAGACATTATTTAAAAAAATCAGAATATTTTAATGTCCACTGATTTTTAAAAGATTCGGCCATTATCTTTTGTTGGTCGGTTAAATCTGTTTTTTCATATATATCCAAATTTTTACTTTTAGGAAACTCAAACTCATCAAGCAATTTGATTAGAATATTCATAAAAGGAGAAAGTTCATCCATTTTTTCCATTGAACTCTCGAGGCGATTCCTTAACAGCGCTATAATTGAAATTATTGAATATTCGAATTCTTCTATATCAACATCCTCGGAAATTTTAATAGAAATTTCACCCTTTTTTTTAAAAATAAGATTGATATATTTTGATTTTTTCACAGTAAAAATTATACCTCATCATTATATTGAATTCCAATTTAAATTAACAAGAAAGTTACCATTGTCAATTTTAAAATTAATTTGACTTAAGACTTAAAATAAAATATACTCTTTTTTGTCAATAAAAAACAAGAGGATTAACTGATGGGAAAAGAACTTATCGAGGTATCCGAAATTCTTCTTAAAGAGATCGATGAAATGATAAGTAATGGCTATTATAATAACCGAACCGAAGCAGTTAATGATGCGATAGATCAGATGATAAAAAAATACAAGATATCGAAACTAAAAGAAAAGGAAGAAAGATAGAGTATTTTTAAACTTTAAATTATTTTACCGATTATATTTAATAAATTTAATAGCTATTAGATTTTATTATTATAAAAATAGATAAAATTATGAAAAAAAAATTAATTTTTATTATTTTGCTTTTCTTGCTATCTTTTAGCTCTATTCATGTATTCGCCCAAAGCATATACAAAGAATATGACACAAATGGTGATGGCCAAATAGATAGGTGGGTATGGCTTTACAATGGTTTTGAACAAAAAATTATACTCGATTTAAACTTCGATGGTAAGCCAGATGCAGAGTATAGGTATATAATTACCAATGATGGAAGCATTCCAGCTTTTCAACAATTTGATACGAATTTTGATGGTAATTGGGATGATTTTTATTACTATGAAAATGGAAAATTGATAAGGCAAGAGATTGATTCAAACTTCGATACCAAAATAGATATAATTATATATATCCAGGACAATTTCATATACAAAATCGAGATGGATAAGGATTTTGACGGAAGATTTGAGACAATCATAAATTATTAATTTATTAATTATTGATTGCCTTTTTTATTTTTCTATCTTTAATTTTTCTATGAATTCAAAAATTTCATCTTATTATCAAAGTTTTTTACAAGCCTACGAAAAAAGATATAACACCCTATTAGATAAATTAAATGAAAAAAAGATCTCTGATATTTTACGAAAATATCTATTTTATACCCCAAATTTAAAAGGTAAACTTCTTAGAAGTTTATTAGCATATAGAAGCTGTGAAATCTTCGGTGTACATCAAATAATTAAAGAGAATATTGCCGTTGCAACCGAGATCTTTCAATCTTTCACATTAATACATGATGATTTACCGGCTTTAGACAATGATGATATTAGAAGAGGAAAACCAGCTCTTCACAAAATCGTCGGTGAGGCCAATGCTATTTTAATAGGGGATGCATTATCCCTTCTGACATTCATGATTTTGACAGAAAATCTCGATCTACCAGAAGTAAAAAAATCATTAAATGGCATTATTAAATTTATAAATAGTTTATCCTCATCTTCCATTTTTTCGCTTATCGATGGGCAGATTGAAGATCTTGATTCTAATTTAATAAAAGATTCAAAACAAAATTATACGCAAGAGAATTTAATTAAAATGTATGAGAAAAAGACTGGTTCTTTTTTTGCTTTAAGCCTGAGCTCTGGTCCACTGGTAAGTGAATTGCAAAAGCAAACCAAAGATTTGCATGAAGCAGGTATCTTATTTGGTAAAGCATTTCAACTGGCAGATGACATTGAAGATTATACTATAGAAAAAAACAAGAAAACAACCTCTTTCGCAGTCATTTTTGGACTTGAAAAAACAAAAAAATATTTAAAAGATTATTTTGAAAAATCTACCCAAATAATTAAAAATTACGATAAAGAGATACTCTTATTATTATTTGAAGATTTTTATTCACAATGGAG
The DNA here is from genome assembly GCA_020722965.1 of Brachyspira murdochii. GTDB lineage: Bacteria > Spirochaetota > JAAYUW01 > JAAYUW01 > JAAYUW01 > Exilispira. The sequence goes on from DYJT01000006.1 coordinate 72,002, forward strand.
TGAAAAATATGGAATTAACTAACAAATTTAGAAGCTTTGCCAGCGATAATAATTCTCCAATTCATCAAGAGGTTTTAAATGCAATTATTAAGGCGAATGAAAACCATGTTATCGGTTATGGAGATGATCCATACACAAATGAACTTTTTAATGTTTTGCATAAAGAATTTGGAAAAGATATTGTTCCATTTTTAATGTTTAATGGAACAGGAGCAAACACGCTTGCGTTAAAACAGGTTTTAAAACCATACAATTCTGTTATATGCACAGAAACTGCTCATATAAATGTGGATGAGACTTCTGCCCCTGAAAATATAGTTGGCTGTAAACTTCTACCTGTCAAAACAAAAGATGGGAAATTAAGAGCCGAAGATATTAAGCCTTTTCTCTCTTTTTTAAATGACATTCATCACAGTCAACCAAAAGTAGTTTCAATTTCAAACACTACCGAAGTTGGAACCGTTTATAATAAAGATGAACTTTTAAAACTTTCTGATTTTTGCCATGAAAATAATTTGCTTATCTATTGCGATGGCGCAAGAATTTCAAATGCAGCAGTTTCTTTGGGAACCGATTTAAAGCAGATAACAGTTGATGCGAATTTAGACATATGGACAATAGGCGGAACAAAAAATGGGCTAATGTCTGGTGAAATCCTCTTCTTTGCAAATAAGAAAATTTCTGAAGGATTCCAATTTCTACATAAAACAGGTCTTCAACTTGCATCCAAGATGAGATATTTATCTGCCCAATTCCTTGCCTACTTTGAAAATAATCTATGGGAAAAAAACGCAAAAAGAGCTAATGAAATGGCTAAAATACTAGAAAAGAAGCTATCAAAATTTAAAAATATAAAGTTTGTATATCCGGTTGAGGCTAATGCCATTTTCGTAAAGATGGATAAAGAGTATATTGATAAATTACTCGAAAAATATTTCTTTTATGTCTGGGATGAATACGAAAATGTAATAAGGTTGATGACAAGCTTTGATACAACAGAGCAAGATATAGATTCATTAATAGATTATTGCCAAAAAATCTATTAGACAAATAACATAAATTCTTGTAAAAGCAAATCTTCAATCAAACACAATTTCTTGCTTATGCCAAAAATTTTATCTTATTTCTACTTTTTTTCTACAAAGGCAAATTTAAATATAGCAAATTAAATAAAAACTATGCAAGACGACTTGATTTAAAATAATTATAAAAAATATCTAAAGGATCAACTATCTAAATGGGATAATAAAGAGATTCAATAAAACATTAAATTAATCAAATATTAAACGATTAAACACATTTTAAATATTATTTTAAAATAAACCCTTAAATTATTTAAATGCTACAAATCATAATAATTTAATTAAAAATATATTTTAAGCATAAATTTAATTTTGTCCTAAAAAGGGGGGCATTGCAATTTATAGGCAACTAATAAAATTAGACAGATTTATTAAAATTATTGCATAAATATTGCCATAAAAATTGCTTCGAAGGTGCTTTTCACATTATCTATATCTACATAACATACCGAATTTGTGTTTGGATCGAAAAAAACAACACCTATTTTCTGCCCATCATGACCATAAACAATCCTTCCTGTTGTTTTAAAATTTGAATAGTTTTCACTATTGGATAAAGGAACTCCAACAAAAAAATTACCATTCATAACAAAAAAAACGACATCGGCTGCTATATCTAAAATGTATGTATTATTATAATCATCACCAAGGCCAAATAAAGCGAGAGATTTTCCCTTTATTGAATATATCCCAATCCCAAATTTTTCATCTTCAAAAAATAAAAATGAAATTGAACCCTGCTGTTCTACAATAAAATCAACTCCATAATAAGCGATGTTTAATTCGCCAATATAGGGAGAATCTGTATTAATGGAATATTCAAAATAAGGATCATCTTCTAATCCGATATAAAGACTTAACTTAAGTCCTACATCAAGGAATTCCCCGCTAAGATATGTTATCTGGTAATTTTCCTGATCATCTTTGATAAAATCTAAAAACAGCAATTTTGGACTGGAAATTTTTTTAAATAATTTTGATCCAAGGTATATGCTCCAACCTTCTTGATTAAATCCAGCATAGGCTATCTTCCCCCCATCGGGAGAAATTGCCACAAATCCTGTGGAATCAAATGGCCCAACCTTCTCTTTTCCTGCGATTAGGTACCAGCTTCCACTTATCTTCGCAAAAAAAATCGCAAGATCTTCATTTTTTACCGCTAAATCCAATCCAATATTTTCATAAGGCCCATATACTTTAGAACCTATATAAAGATAATAACCTGCCGAAGTTCCTGTAGCATAGCAAAAAGTCCTTTTATCCGTATAAAAACCAAAAATAACAATTTTATCGGCTTTTGCTATAGAATTTGCATTCATAAATAACTCAGTTTGCTCAGAGCTTTTTTGAGCTGTCCATGCGATGTTTTTGGATTTTTGATCAGCAGTCAAGAAAGAAACCTTGGAATATGGTCCAAGTTTATTATCTGGTGTCATAACAAAAAGAACATTATTTTCTTTTACCCAATAAGTGTAAAAATTTGTTGAATAAATAACAGAAAATCTTCCGATATTATCAAATGGACCCGAAACTTCATTATTTTTATATACAAAAAATTTCCCTTCCTTTTTCACAGAAATAAGAATTTGTTTGCCACTATCGAAAAACGCTACATCGAATACCGATTCAAATGGTCCTAATTTCGAATCTGGCGTTAGTATATAATATTCTGCAATAGTAGATATTAAACCTTCGGTTGTCTTTTGAATAATTATGGCATAGCTAGTCTGCAGGGAATCAGTATATATATTATATATCTTTTCTCCTTCACTCAGTTCTAACTTTGTCAATGTTTTTACCTGAGAGTAGGATAAAATTGAAAAATTAAATATCATAACAAGAATAAGGATAAAACAGAAAATAGATGAAAATTTTATATATTTTTTCATAAATTTACCTTTTTTCAATTTTATTTATCTTAATACCTTTAAATTTTAAAACAAGTTTATAAAATATTTTTCCACAATTCTAATATCTTACATTTATTTCCGATAATCGAAATATAATATTATTATTTAAATATTCATCTATTGCAAAAGGGGAAAAGGATGCCTATTACAAAAGAACAAAGGGAAAGATTCGTAATTGAATCAGCAGAAATTCAAGGAAATATAAATCAAATAAATGAAGAGATAAAAAATTTAGAAAAATCACTTACGGAAGTAGAAGAATTCGAAACCCCTTACATTCAGTTTAAGATTTGTGAAAAACTTTTAGATATAATCGAGCTATATTTAAAAATACATGATACTCATATGAGGATAATAGGATTAAAACATGAAAATAGCCTTGATGAAGCAAGAAAAAAGACGATGGAAATATTTATTAGGCTTGAATCCTTAACATCAAATATAATAGATCTAGAACTTTCCGAAGTTGTTAAAAAACAAAAAACATTCGCCCTTTATAAAGACGCTCAAAGACTAGAACTTGTACAAAAAGCATTATATTTGATAGATAAAATCGAAAAAGGATATGGAGAAAATTCCAAATGGATAATGACCTTTGTCGATATAAGAGGTAGAGCCTCTGTTGTCGCTAAAAATCTTCTAGATTATATCGCTTTAAGGTCAAAAAATGATCCGCGCGAAGAAGGTTTTAATGAAAGAAGGAAATTAAGAGAAATTGTCGAACAAAGACTTATACAATCTGCTAAAGAATTTAGAGAAAGATACGAAATTTCAGGACATAATAAAGAAGATATGAAAAAAGCATTGGATTTTTTAAGAGCTCTCGCAAGAATGTATATTGCGGAGAATAAAAGAACAGAGTTAGACAAAATTAAAAGAACAATAGTAATCTGGTCGGAAAAGTTTAAAAAAGATCAAGAAAAATAATCTTCGAGAACTTTATGAGTCAAAGATTGATATACAGGCTATATACTCAAAATGAGGAAAATTTGTATTACATTTTTGAAATTATCCCAAATACTAAGTCTACACCAGAACTTAAAAAATTCTGGTCAATTTTTAAAAATAACCCATCTATAATTGAAAATCAAACAAAAATTCCTCAATCGATAAAGGATAATTTTTCACTATTATTGTTTTTCAAATTTTACTATTCATTAAAACTTGAACAAAAGAATAAGGCAATTTTATATATAGAAAACTTTATAAATAATGAGCTTTATGATGAATTTTTTGTGGGTACTCTGTTATTTGCAATAAAAGAAAACCTCGAAGTCGAAAGCTATTTTGAGATCGAAGATCAATATTATTCAAATCTTTTGAAATCCTATTATTATATTAAACATAATGAATTTGACAAGGCTTTCAATATCTTAGCCGATATAAATAGCATTAATAGATTATCATTATTAAAAGAAATTTTTTATCTGCAATGCGCCATAGAAAAAGGCTTATATGATGAAGCAGAAAATATTTTTTCATTATTATTTGAGATTAATAAAAATAATTATCCCCTTAAAAATCTATATATTTATTATCTTTTAAGAAAAAGCGAGTTTGCCGAGGCACAAAAATATTTTAAGAAAAAAGGTAAAAATCGGCTCAATCAAAACGAAAAAACTCTTTATATCTATAATTTAATCGAATCAAAACAATATGATAGTGCAATCACATTCTTAAAAAAAGAGTCAGAATGTGATGAAGATTTTTTTCTATTAGCCAGACTCTACCATTTAATTGGTTTGATAGACGAGGCTTACAAATATTATGATTTGGTAGATGAAATAAAATTCCCTGCAAACAAAATGAAGGGAATTATTCTTTTTCAACTTGGTAAAATTGATGATGCTATAAATTTCTTTAAATTAGAAATGGAAAAAAGATATTCGGACACTGATTTAATCAAAATAATCAGATTTTTAGAGATGAAAAATAGGTGGAATAATGTCAAACAATCTTTCTAATTTAATTTTTAGGGATCTGGCAAATAAATCATGCACAATTTCAGATTATGATTTTTATAGATTACTGGATTTTATTAAATTTCAAAAATCTGAGTTTGCTTTAGATCTTCTATTTATCTCTTTTACTACATTATATAACGAATATCTAGATAAGATAAAATCTTTCAAAGAGATTAATGAAATAGACACATATAAAGATCAAACTTCTATGCTAAGTTATAGATGTAAATCGATATCTTCTCTTATTGAAGAGTTTGATATTGATATGATAAAAATTTTCCATGTTGAATTAAAGAATCTTATTTCTACATTATTTACAAATGAGGATACTATTCTTTCTGTAAGTTTTTGTAATGCTTTTTCAAAAATCAATCCATTATACTGTTTGAAATTATTGAGAAAAAACAAGAACAAATTAAACGAAAATTTAATAAATCTATTAAATCAACTTGAGCAAGAATATGAACAATATGAACAACTTTCATACGAAGTAGAATCGATAATAAATAGCAACATTTCGGATTTTAAATATGACTTCCCTGTCTTTAACTATCTCGATTTTATATAATTTTGTAATTTTTTGGTCCTATCTCATATAAATTATTTCCATAACAATCTATAGCTACAACCAAAGGTAAAGATTCAACATATAGCTCTCTTATAGCCTCGGTTCCAAGATCTTCCCAGCATATAATTTTTGAACTTTTTATTGTTTTTGAAATCAAAGCCGCTGCTCCACCTACTGCTACAAAATATACAGATTTATTAGCCATAATACTTTGTACAACATTTATATCTCTATTGCCTTTCCCGATCATTCCTTTAAGGCCTTTTTTTAAGAGTATTGGTGTATATATATCCATTCTACTACTCGTAGTTGGTCCAATACTACCTATTACTTCGCCAGGTTTTGGCGGTGTAGGACCTGCATAAAATATTACACTTCCTTCAATTTCAAATGGCAATTCTTCGCCTTTATCTATTAGTTCGGCCATTCTTTTATGAGCCATATCTCTAGCAGTATATATTAAACCACTAAGATAAACCTCATCCCCTGCTTTTAATTCGAGGATAATCTCATTTTTTAATGGTGTATAAATTTTTTTCAAAAGAATCTCCCCTATTTTACCTTTTTTAGTTAGATCTCTATTGTTTTGTGTCTTGTCGCATTACAACCAAAGTTGATAGCGATCGGTAAAGATGCTATATGACAGGGATAAGATTCAATATGAACATCAAGGCATGTAATCCTTCCTCCTAAACCTTGAGGTCCCAGCCCTGTTTTATTTACGATAGTTTTTATCTTCTCTTCCAATCTTGAATAATTCGGGTCACTATTTCTTTGCCCAACTTCTTTTAATAAAGCCTTTTTTGCCAACATTGCACAATATTCGAAAGTTCCTCCTATACCTATTCCTATGATTATTGGCGGGCATGAATTTCCACCTGCTTTTATAACTGTTTCAACAACAAGATCACATAAATCCTGTTCATTATTATATGGCTTTAACATCTGGACAATGCTTGTATTCTCTGCGCCTCCGCCCTTTGCCAGAAAAGAGATTTTCAATCTGTCGGTATTATTATAATCAAAATAAATTATAGGTGGCAAATTGTTATTCGTATTTAATCTTTCAAATAAAGGATCTTTTACAATAGATTTCCTTAAAAAGCCATTTTGATATGCCTCTTTTGTAGCTTCAAATATCGCTTCTTTTAACGATCCGCCTATTATCGCGACATTTTGACCTATTTCAACAAAAAAAATAGCCGTGCCAGTATCCTGACAGATAGGTTTTTTTTCTTTTCTCGCAATATCTGCATTTAGTATTAATTGATTTAAAATTGATTTACCAAGTTTAGATTCTTCATCTTTAATGCTATTTTTGATTGATAGATATATACCATCTGGTAGGTTAAATGAGGAATCTAGAATCATCTGATAAACACTTTCTTTGATAGCCAGGATATCTATTATTTTTTTATTCATCTTTTCTCTTTAATTTTAACATAACTCCAATAAAAAAATTTATTCTTCAATCTCTTTTTCGAATGGTGGTAAAGTTAAAGACGAAAAATGAATCTTTTGCGAATAATATTTTAAGTTGAAATTTTTGATTTTATTCTGGATAATCTTTTCTTTTACATCGAGTGGATCATATTTTTTAGATGCTATTATCGAACTAAAGAAGCCAGTTGGATAACATGGCATAGGGAAATAGATAAAATTTACAAAGGGGAAGAAAGATTTCAATTTTTTATACATGGATTTTCTTATCTTCTTATAGCAATCCAATAAAGGAGTTTCTGATTGAGCCACAAAGATACCATCACCTTTTAAAGCATAATAAGCAGATTCATAGAAATCCCCTTCGAAAAGATCATTCGCTATTGTTTCTGGATCTGTAGAATCTACTATTATCACATCATAACTATCCTTTTGCATTGAAAGAAATTTAAAGCCATCATCTATTACAAGATTTACTCTTTTATCATTTAAACTCTTAGCAAAATATGGGAAAAAATCTTTAATCATGTTTACGACTTCTTCATCTATTTCACATAAGGTCACAGATTCGACCGAATCATATTTCAAAATATGAGTAAGTATAGCAAGATCCCCACCACCAACAATTAAAACTTTTTTAGGGTCAGGGTGAGTACACATCGCAGGATGGCTCATCATCTCATGGTAAAAGAACTCGTCTTTTTCTGTAAATTGCACAATATCATCGAGGGTAAATATAAGACCATGTGATAATGATTTAAAAACATTTATTTTCTGGAACTTTGACTGTTTATAAAATAACTCATTTGTAATATTATAAAACTGTCCATCATTCATGTTTTTATCTGAAAATTGGTAGTATCTCTTCACCCTTCCCCCAAAATTTTATAAACTTTCTGATTTATGTTTTAACTCCATTCCAACTGGTAACTCAATCTGCCCTCTTTTTAGTTCGAGTCTTGAAGCCCATGTGCATTCGAACTTTTCTTTCAAGTAATCGAAGATAATCCAGGGATCAACCGTTTCTCCACAGGTAAAGATATCGACTGCAGCATAATTATATTCAGGCCAGGTATGAATCGCCACATGTGATTCCGCTATTACTATTACACCAGAAACACCATGAGGAGAAAATTTATGAAAAGATGATTGAATGATAGTTGCATTTGATTTTCTTGTCCCTTCAATCATGGATTTTTCTATATACTGAACATCATTTAATAATGATGAATTACACTCATACATCTCTACAAGAATATGTCTTCCTAATGCCTCCATTTTTACCCCCTTTTTAATTTTTAGGTATTAAAAATATTAATACCCAATAATGACATCAGATTTATTTAATTTATAATAATAAGCTATTTGAGAAGTAAACAGAATAAAAATGAAAATGATTGTATTTAAATACTGAATGAGTAATGATATTTAATCAGCTTGAGCTTAAGTATTATAAGGAACCACTGATCGGTCCACAAGCTCAGAATAAGCTGAAAAAAGACTTTTTTGATGAAAGATATATTTTTTTTCAACTCATAAAACCCCTTATTTATTTCAAACAAAAATTTAATATTACAAAATTAAAATATGTCAATTTTTTTTTAAATATTAAATAACTTCTTTTATATCTTTTTATCGTTTTATCGATGTTTAAAAAATCTATTATTCGCCGCTTTGTTATTCACCAAAATTGTGTTTTACTGAAGCAATTCCACCCAATGAGGTTTCTCTATAAATATGAGGTAGATCATTTCCTGTTTTTTTCATTATTTCAACTATTGAATCGAAAGATATCTTATGCTTACCATCCGAAAGTATGGAATAAACCGCTGCATCATAAGCTCTTGAAGCAGCAAAAGCATTTCTTTCTATGCATGGTATCTGAACATAACCCCCAAGAGGATCGCATGTTAACCCAAGATGGTGTTCTAGTCCCATTTCTGCTGCATACTCTATCTGATTTATGGTCCCACCCATAAGCTGACACGCAGCAGCTGCCGCCATAGAGCATGCTGTGCCAATTTCCCCCTGACATCCAACCTCTGCCCCCGAAATGCTGGCATTGGTCTGGACCAATTTACCTATGAGCCCACCTGTCGCTAGGGCTTTTAATATCTTTTCTTTAGGAAATTTATATTCCCTTTTTAAAAAATACAATACTGCGGGAACAACTCCAGAAGAACCACAAGTAGGCGCTGTAACTACAATTCTCCCTGCTGCATTCTCTTCTGCAACACTTAAAGCATAAGCGAAAATGAGGGTCTGCTTTTTTAAAATGCCAGAGAAACTATTTGCTTTGGCATAGTAAGAAGATGCTTTTCTCTGTAGAGCAAGGGTACCTGGCAATACCCCTTCATTTAATATTCCTTTGATAATTGCATTTTCCATTGCATCCCAGACTTTCTCAAGATATTCAAAAGAGCCTGGACCTTCAAATTCTAAAACATATTCCCAGAAATTTTCCCCTTTTTTTGCTAAATATGACAATATTTCATTCATCTTTGAATGGGGGTATATTTCTTTTTCATCTTTTAAAAATTGATCCGTTAAATTTTCTTCATCTTTATATAAATCTATCTCTTTATCGATAATTATTTCACCACCACCTATACTATAGACAATCCATTTTACTACTACTTCTTTTTCATTTTTTATTGCTTCTATGGCCATTGCGTTAGGATGAAAACTCAAGGATTTCCCCTTTTCAAAAATAATTTCTACATCAAATTTTGAGAAAACCTCTTTTATCGCTTCATCTGTTAAATGTCCTTTCCCTGTTAAAGCAAGAGAACCGAATAGGGTGACTTTTATTTTATCAAACTTTATTTTATTATTTAAAATATGATTTAAAAAAAGTATCGATGCCCTATGAGGACCCATAGTATGACTTGAGGATGGTCCCTTACCTATTTTGTAAATTGAAATAATTGATTTCATAAAATTTCCTTGATTTTTTATAATTTTAATATCTTTTAATTAATTGACAAATAAGTTTAATTTATTTTAATAAAAAAATTAATGCAGTTTAAAATATTTTCTTATTTATATCATATTTCTTATTATTTTCAAAATAAAAATTCAGGAAGATCAAATGGATTGGTATAATATTAACGAGAAGGATTGGAATCCTATTATTAAAAAATGCATAAGTTCTTTAAATTTCTCTATTAAAAGGATTTATGTCGATTCAAAAGATTATGAAAATGTCATAGATTTAAGATACAATGGACTTGGAGAATCTGGTTTTATAAATAAAAATATTATGCCAAAAGAATCGATGAAATTGCCAAGAGATGAAGATTCCATAATTCTAGGTCTATACAATTCCTTTAATAAGCTTCTTGGAACAGTTACATTGAATACAATAACAGAAAAATATCCAATGATGGCAATGGAATTGGAAAAAAAAGTTCATCTCGATAATACGGCTTTTAAATCAAAAGAACTGCTTGAAATCACCAAATTATCGATAATAAACCAATTTCGTTCGGCGAGGGTATCATTAAATCTTTTTTTAGTAACGGTGATAATAGCAATATTTTTGGGGAAAAAGCATTTCTGGCAGGTATCAAGAAACATCCCAAGAGACATAAAATGGAGAGAGCGTTTTGGATTCGATTATAGCTCGATAAATCATATCTTTATAGACAAAAGCCTCAATAACATGGAATCCGCCATAGGTTATCTCTATCTGCCAGATGTACTGGGGAATCAAAATCTTTCTCCTATTGTAAGAATTCTATACAAGCAGGTTTTTAATAATGTGAACCGTAATCTTATTAAAAATTTTATTTTAGTAGACCAATAAGGATTATTTTATGAAACCTATTAAAAATCTTTGGTATCCTAAACCGATTGTTTCTTTTCTCAGAGCAACTTTTGGAGTATTTTTAAGAAAGTATTATAACATTGAATTTATAGATACTCAAAATATAAAGAATTTCAAAGGGCCTTTTATAATTGTATCGAATCATGTAAATTTCTGGGATCCCTTTTTTATTAGTAGCTATTTAATTCAAGAGATTCATTATATCACATCGGACAATATTTTCAGGGATCCATTATTTAAGTATTTTATGAAACTATTTGGTTCAATACCTAAATCTAAATTTATACCTGATACTCAAACTATAAGATTAGTATTAAAAACGATTAAAAAAGGTGCTTCTATTGGAGTTTTCCCGGAAGCCAATCGAACCTGGGATGGTGAAAATATGGATATAGTTGAAAGCACCGGTAAGTTGATAAAATTATCCGCCGTCCCTGTTATAGGTGTCAAAATAAAAGGAGCTTATCTAAGCCTACCAAGATGGGGGGAAAAAAAGAGAAAAGGAAAGGTTATAATAGAATTTAATCAAATATTGAAAAAAGAAGAAGTAAATTCGCTTTCTTATGAGAAGATTAATGAGATAATTTCAAACTGGATAAAACATTCAGACGATCAATTTGAGGAAACTAATAATATAAAATATAGTGGAGAAAATTTAGCACAATATTTAGAACAGATTCTATTTATATGCCCTAAATGTAAAAATCTCGTTTCCATTTATACAGAAGGTGATCATATAAGATGTAAGAATTGCGATCTTGATCTTATTTACACAGAATATGCAAAGATTAAAAATCAAAATTCTATTTCGGATTTTGAATTTAAAAATGTTTCAAGCTGGAATAAATGGCAGATTAAATATTTTTACAAATTTATAAAAGATCTTTTTGAAGATAATGTTAAAGATGATCAGGTTATTTTATCCGATGTAAATATAGATATAAATAGAGAAATTAATACAGATATAAATACAAATATAAATTTAAATACAAATACAGATAAAGTTACAAAAACTGCCAATCTTTATATAGGTTATAGGTACGATAAGGTAACTTTTTTAACAGAAGGTTATGTTGTATTAAAAAAGGATAATTTCGAAATAATATCTAATAAAAAGGATAAAAACAACTATTATTCTTTTAAGATCGAAAAAATGGAGGGGATTAATGTTCAAAATAAAGAGGTTTTAGAATTCTACTATGATAATAAATTATATAGATTATTCTATAATGATAAAAGAGCATCTACATATAAATGGTTGATTGGACTTTTAATAGTTAAAAAACTTATTTTGTTGGAAAACGAAAAGAAAAATAAAATAAGTAAAATAAATATTGAAACTATGTTCAAAAATATTATTTAGTATTTCCCAATTTACAATTATCGCTATTTGCAAAAAGGATATTCATGGTAATTCCAGGATTATCTACTAAGAAATTAATAATCTTTTCTCTTTCAAGTTCATAAGTCTTAAGCCTTGTAATAGCTTTGTATTGATTAGATATAGGTTTATCTTCATATAACAAGCAAATATCACCTATAAAACTACCTAAATCCTTAATGATTTCACCATTATCCAATTTCACTTCACCTTCGATTAAAATATAAATCTCTTTTTGCCTTTTACCTTTATCGAATATTACATCATCTGGATTAAATTCTTTTATTTTGCAATATTCTTCGAGTTGAGTTACTTGAGATGAGGAAAGGTCTTCAAAAAATTGATTTGCTTTTATTACTTTCCATGATAATTCATTCCTTACTCTTGCAAGTTGTATCATCTTTTTTTCTACTGTTGTACCGTCAATTAATCTTAAAAATGAAGACTTATCTATTGCATAAGCCTCAACAGAAGTAATGGCAATAACATCTGCCTTTCTTTTTTCATTATTTAAAATAGCCGCTTCGCCGAAATATTCGAATGTAGTGTAAATTTTATCTTTTATCTGAGAATCATTAAGCCCCGATATAGAAACATTTCCTGATACTATTACATAAAAAAAGTCTGGATCTGTATCTTTTCTAATTATGTAATCCCCTTTGTTAAAATTCATTTTTTTTACTATTAAAAGTAAATCTTTGACTCTTTCAAAAGGTAAATCTTTAAAGACATCAATCCTGCTAAATACATCCAGTATTTGATAAGCTTCTTCGAATTTATGTTTTTCTATATCAGGATAAAAAGTTTCACCTATGCCAAATTTAGCAAGTTTCAAATTGGTCTGTTTTGGGAAATCTTTTTCTGCTATATGGTATACCGTTATCTTTTTCTGTATTTCTGCTGGTAATGAGTTAAGATAACTTATAGGAGTATGAAGTGGTGGTATCCCTGCTTCATGGTATATAATATCTTTATCCCATGGGAAATTTACAAGATTTTTATACCTTTTTTCATCTATTATCTTTTTTTCATATAGATCTTTAATTATATTTGGTTCATTTAAATGGTCAGAAGAATATATAAAAGTCTTATTCCTATAGACAAATTGAAATCCAATCGTAGGTATTGAATGTAAGGTATAAAAAAAGGAGAAAATAGCACCATGAATATTGTAATGTTGATTTATCTTAACAGGATAAAAATTGAACATTCCCCTTAATTTATTTGGAAGAATTCTTGTAAGAGCAGAATATTTTCTAATAAAACTTGCCATAATTGTAGGGGTTGTATAAATTGTTATCCTTGTTTCTTCAAGAATTTTTTGAAAGGTTCCTGAATCATGATCGGCATGGCAGTGAGTCAATATTACTGAATCGATTAGTTTGGGATTAACATTTGAATCTTTTAACCATAAGGTGGAATTGGCAGGAGGATCTATCATTATACCCGCTTTATTTATCCAGACTATAAAACCAGATGTATTTTGATAGGGATCGAATCCATGTGATGGCCCAAGACATGTAATACCAAACTGTGGAGGTTGAAAAGGTTCTTTAAGTTTTGTTCCAAGGCTGTATATTGCAGAAAATTTTATTTTGGCTGGGACATCTACTAAAAATTTACCGTTATCATAAACTTTAAAACTTCCATCGCTCTGCCTTTTAACAGTTACAACACCTATATCTATGCTTTGTTCAAGAGGCAAGATTTCGACCATATCATTTAAAGCCCTATTGTTTCTAAAAAAATTCATCTCGGATTTAATATTTGGAATGTAGGAATTTTCTGTCATTACAATTTCATCTTTAACATCTACTTCTTCTGGACCAAAAACCGATTCATTTAATACAATCTCAAGATTATGAATATGATCTGGATTAACATAAACTTTAGTTATCTGTTTTTTAATAAAATAATTGTAATAAATCGGAAATTCTATTTCTGCGACACTCATCCCCTGTTTTGGATCAAAATGTTCGATTGGTAAAATAAATATCTTCGGAACACCTAAGGGTAAGAATATTGTATCCTTTAAAGTTTCAGGTGGCGAACCAAATTGAACATAACCAATTGAGGTATCTATTAAATAACCACCTCTGGGTAAGGATGTGATTATGCCTTCTAACGATGTTAAGCTCTGTATTTTTTGCACTACAACTCCATAATTTAAAATAGTTTTACCTTTACTTCATTATTTATTATTATAGTACAAATTAATTTAAAATCTAAACTTTTTCATAAAATTAATTAGCTTCAATTTTTGATATTTTGCTAAATTGCTTTATAATATTATTGTCGATAAAAAATATGGAAAATAATTATTTAATTAAGATTGTAAATGATCCATTTTTCTTAAAAGCACCTTATTCTATTTTTATATTAGATGAAGATGGATATATTTTAGAATCTAATGAAACAGCGAAAAATGTTTTTGGTTTTAAAAGGCAAAAGAATTTCTGCTTATTTTTTGAAGAAGAAGATTTAATAAAAGAAAAAATTAAAAACATAAGGGGAAATTTAGGCTCAAATTTAAAGGTCAAGACTAAATCGGTATTTTCAAAATTAAATCAAAATAAAATGTATGAAATCGAAATGCATTATTATGTAAATAAAGATATCGATGAGAAATATATTATAGTTTTTCTTAGGAGTTATGCCCAGGTAAATGAGTTAATGGATATTCTTGATGTTCATTCTAATTATCTATATAGTCTTATAAATCTTATTTCCGATCCCATATTCATAAAAGATATTGATAAAAGATATTTAATAACTAACAGGGCTTTTGAAAATCTTTTTGGAATAAGCAAGGAAGAGATCTTAAATAAAACTGATTTTGACCTTTTTGATAAAAATGAGGCTGAAGATTATTTTGGAAGCGACCAATATGTTCTTTCTCAAAATCAAACAGTTTCTCAGATTCACTGGAAAAAATTTTCTAATATTAAAACTGGCTTTAACGATGATCTTCTGGGTTTTAATACTATTAAAAGCCCTATAATCTCTGATTCAGGTAAAACAATTGGATTAATAGGTATTTCCAAAGACATAACTTCGGCTCAGATAAAACTTATCGAACAAAAATTCAATCTTTCACTTATCAAATCATTAGAAGAATCTATGTATAATCTTTTAGAATCAGATGATATTGTTAATTCTATTAAAAAATCCTTCGAATTAATAAGTAAAAGCATCAATCTTGTTTCAGTAGGATATTATTTAAAAGATCCTGTTAACAAAAATCAGTTAAAACTTTTTGCTTATTTTAATCTTAAAAATGAATATTCATTTTATAATCATAAACAAATCATCGATTTAAGTAAAATAGATTATGATTTAAAAACAAAATTTGAGAAAGAAAAATATATTCATTTAAAAAAGGATAAACTTTTAATCTTAAAATCATTTTTTCAAAAATCATCGATTAAATATTATTCAGATATAGAAATAATTATTTTCCCTGTAATAAATCAAAGGAAACTAAGATCACTGATGATTCTGATAATCAAGAAAGAAGCAACACCAGGCTTTCACAGCGGTAATATTGAAAGATTTCATAAAATCTTTGATTTAACCCTTTTTCAAAAAAAATCATTATCAATCTTTTCATATTTTCTTCTAAGTTTAATAGAAAAGAAAAGGGAAGAAAGTATCTTAAAAGAATATTCTTATGACCTTGATTTAATTCAACAAACCTTAAAAATAGCTTTTTTAACTGAAAATATCTATACAGGTGAAATTAAATATTCTAAATACCTTGCTAATCTATTCTCTATTCCTAAAAATAAAAAATTAAATAGAGAGCAGATATTTTCATATCTTGATGCAAATCGCATTAGAAAAATAAATAGGTTTTATAATAGACTTTTTTGTAATGAAAGTGCGAGATTAATTTTACCTATAAACCAGCAGAATAGGAAAAAAATACTATCCTTTAATGGAAGAATTGTTGAAGAAAATTTGATAATAGTTGTTTTAGATATCAGTAAACAAAAATTTTTGGAAGAAGATCTTTATAATAATATAAAGGAAATAGAAAAAGCAAAAAAAAGTGCAGATGAAGCGAATGAAGCAAAAACGAATTTTCTTGCCTTTTTAAGTCATGAACTCAGGAATATGTTATCTGCAATTTCTGGTATTTCAACAATTCTCACCAAAAAACTGGAAAATAATGAAAATGTCAAATATGCTATTTCGATTAAGAAATCTAGCGATCAAATTATTAGTCTTATCAATGATATACTTGATTTCTCAAAATTACAAAATAATAATATTATATTAAAACCAGAAAACTTTTCGATAAGAAATTTTGTTGATAAAATAGAGCAAAATTTCCATTATTTGGCAAAAGAAAAAAACCTTGAATTTGTTTCATTGGTTGATTTTAAATTACAGGACGATATCTTTCTTGATGAATTGAGAATTAATCAGATAATTACAAATCTTATCAATAATTCTTTAAAATTTACAGAAAATGGGTTTATTAAACTATTAATTTATAGACAAAAAGATGATAAAAATAATAAATCAAATCTTGTATTTAAAGTGATAGACACAGGAATAGGTATTTCACAACAAGAATTAAAAAGGATATTTAAGCCTTTCAGTCAGGGAAGTGATGAAATTTATTTAAAATATGGTGGAACAGGTCTTGGTTTATCTATTATAAAGCAGATATTAGCCATAATGGATGGAGAAATTTCAGTTAAAAGCGAAAAAGGGAAAGGGACAACATTTACGGTAAAGATTCCCTATTCATTTAATGACTCCGATGAATTTTTAAATAATACATATTTTAATCAAGATTTAATGTTAAAAGAAAAAATAAAAAATACTATCTTATATTTATATGTTAAAAATCAATTTTTATATGATAAAGTTAAATCTACTTTGAGTTTTTTAAAAATTAAATTTATAGAAATCGATGAAAACCTTAAATCAACTACCGCCTTTTCATTTGATAATACAAATATCGCAGGAATAATTGTTGAAGATTGTATTAGGGAAAATTTAAATGAATATTTTTTGAGACTTCCAAAAATAATTTTAAATCCTCTAACTAATTTAAATGAGATAAAAGTTTTTTATATACTAGAACCTTTAACCTATTCAAACCTTATCAATTCTATAAATAATTTAATTTTATTGACACCTTGAAATTTCCTGTATTTCATTTTTAAGCGATGGAACAATTAATTTATATAATCGATAATATTTTCGAAGGACCCATTGATCTTCTTATTTTTCTTATAAAAGAAAAAAAAATAGAGATCGAACAGATCCCTTTGCTTATGGTTGCAAATCAGTTTATCGATTTTATTAAAAAATTAGATTTTTTACCCATCGAATATACTGGAAATTTTATTTCAACATTATCAGAACTAGTAAATATCAAATCTAGAACCTTGATTCATAAAGAAAATGATGAAGAAGATTTCTTTGAAGATAGTTTCGAAAATTTACCGCCTGCTTTTGTTGAAAAATTGATCGAATACAAAACATTAAAGGATGCATTCGAAAAAATTAGCAAAGATGAAGAAAAGGATATTATACCATTATTTACAATGAAACAACCGGAAATTTTAAATAAACAAGAAGAATGGGAAACTATTTCAATAATAGATCTTTTTAAACATTTCGAATTAATTATATCCAAAATACCAAAACAAAAGGATTTTATAATTTCTAGAACTAATATTACAGTTGACGAAATGATTTCAAATATTAAAGAAATGTTGAATCAAAATGATTTTTTGCTATTTTCTAAAATAATTACACCATATAATAGCAGAATTGAATTTATCTGTCTTTTTTTGGCAATTTTAGAACTTGTAAAAAGTAAATTTATAAGAATTTCTCAGATAGATCATTTTTCAGATATAAAGATTTCTAAAATAAAAGATTGAAACTTTATGGATTAAAATTACTAAATGGATAGACTGATAAAAAAAGATGATGTTAATAACAAATGAACAAAAAAAATTTTACATGCAGCTAATTGAAACAATTTTATTTTATGAGGGAAGACCCGTATCTGTTAAAGAGATATCTGAAATGTGCCAGATAGATCAGGATACAGCTTTACAACTTCTATTAAATTTGAAAAAAGAATTTCAATTTTCGGATAGGGGGATTTTACTTGAACAAAAAGAAGACACCTTCTTCTATATAGTCAATCCAAAGATAAAAGATAATTTTGTAAAAATTTATAAGATAAAAGATAATAAATTAAGATTAACAGAATCTTTAAGAGAAGTTCTTTCGATAATTGCCTTTAAACAACCAATAACCAAAATAGAAATCGATTCCATAAGAGGTCTTGATTCAGGTTATTCTCTTAAAAGACTTTTAGAACTTGAATTAATCGAGATCAAAGGGAAAAAAGATCTTCCTGGAAAGCCAAGTCTTTATGGAACAACTACCAAATTTCTTCAGGTTTTTAAGTTAAGCTCGATTGATCAATTACCAAAACCAGAAGAACTTCTTTCAGGTATTAAATTTTTTGGAGAATAGATGTGAGATTGCAAAAATTTATTTCCAATTTTTCACCCATTTCAAGAAGAAAAGCCGAGCAATTTATCAAAGATGGGATGGTTAAGGTAAACGGGAAAATAGTTACCATCCCTTATTTTGAAGTTACCAGCCAGGATAGTGTCGTTGTAAAAGGTGTTAAGATAAAGCCAGTCAATGATAATATTTGTTATGTTTTTTATAAACCATCAGGCTATCTATCTTCATTTTATAATCAAAATGATCAGAAAGGAATTAAAGAATTTTTTGAAGATAAAAAAAACTTAAAAATTGCAGGTAGATTAGATTATTTTTCTGAGGGAATATTGATAGTAACAAACTATACAGAATTGATTAATATTCTTACCCATCCATCTTATCAGATAGAAAAAGAGTATCTCGTGTTTTCATACCAACCTATAAAAAAAGATTTGATAACAAATTTTAAAAAAGGACTGATTATCGATGGAGAATTTTATAAGGCAGAGTCTTTCGATTTAATTAAGGATACTGTGGCTAAAATAGTATTAAAAGAAGGGAAAAATAGAGAGATTAGAAATGTCTTTTCTACTTTCAAACAACCGATAGCAAAACTATTAAGGGTCAGGATAGGCCCGTTAAAAATCGGTAACCTTAAACCTGGAGAAAAGAAGAAAATACCGATATCAATTATTGAGCCATTGCTTTTATCGACGAAAAAAAGAAATATAAAACCTAAAATAAGTGATTTAAGGGAAGAAGATGATAATAGCTATTGATGGCCCTGCTGGTTCTGGTAAAAGTACAATTGCAAAACTATTAGCGGAAAAACTCAATTTTACATATATAAATACAGGTGCAATGTATAGAGCCGTTACCTTATATTTACTCGAAAACAACCTACTGGAAAGAGTAAAAAAAGACCAGAATTTTATAAACGAAATTTTACAAAATATAAATATTAAGTTAGACAAAGATTACATATTCTTAAATAATATAGATGTAAGTGAAAAAATAAGAAGTGACCAGGTAACAAAGGAAGTTTCTTATATTTCTTCATTAAAAGAAGTCAGGAAATTCTTGATAAATCTTCAAAGAGAAATAGGAAAGAAATTTAATTCTATATTAGAAGGAAGAGATATTGGAACCAATGTGTTCCCGCAGGCCGAATTCAAATTTTTTTTAACGGCAAGTGTGCTGCAAAGAGCTAAAAGAAGGATGATTCAAGAGAATATTGATAAACCAATTGAATATATCATGGAAGAAATAAAAAGAAGGGACCAATATGATTCAACCAGAAAAGAAAATCCTTTAAAAAAAGCAGATGATGCTATTGAAATTAATACAACAAGTCTTACAATAGAAGAGGTATTAGAAAAAATTTTAAAAATTATTAGGGATAGAGATTAAGATTAATGTCACCAGAATTTGATAAATATCATAATTTAAGAGAAAAATTAGGCATCGATCAGATGGATGAGCAAGCCAGGAAAAAGATGCTTGAAAAATTGAAAAAAGCCGGTGGTAAAGTCGATTTTTCAATTTTTGATAAAAAAGATAATCATTATTCATCGGGTCTTTTTCAAAGAAAAAATGAAAAAATAAAAGATACAGATATTATTGAAGGTTATAAAAAAAGAACTAGAAGTGAAAAGGAAATTGCAGAAAAAAAAAGATTAGAATCATTAACAAGATTTAAAACCATAGAGAAAAAGATTGAATCAGAAAGAAAGATTATCAAAAAACCCGAAAATAACTTAAAATATAGCCAAAAACAAACCCTGGCAAAAAAGATAGAGCCAATTAACAAAGAAACCCCAAAAGAATCACAGAAAAAAGAAGAAAGTTTTAAACGAAATATTTCACTATCGATTGTCGATAAGATATTATTTGCTTTTAATGGATATTTTTTCAAGGTTCTCTCATATAAGACTTCAAAATTACATCAAAACTTCCTTGTAGAATTTTTCCCTCACTTCGCTTCAATTATCTCGAAACTCGGTTATTTTATTAAGGGTTGCATAAATAATCAGATAATTAAAAAGAAAGTCAGAGATACTTTATCAAGACTCAGTCCTCTTCACTATGATATAATTCATCAATTTTTAAATTTGACAGATGATGATTATCTTTCGGAATTTTATGAAAAATCATTCGAAGATTTTTCTGCGATATTAACTAATGATGAATTTGATAAATTTGCTTTTTATTTTAAAAAATATCTTTTTATAAAAGAACATTCGGGAGTCTTTGAAATATCACTTTTAACGACAAGGAATATATATCTTCAGTTTTTTAGATTAAATATATCAGAAAAAGAACTTATAAATGATATCTCTTTTCTTATCACCATTGCATATGAGAAATTCCATATCTTCTTTTGCAGAAATATTGGTAAATATATACCTTTCAATTCTCCTTTAATTAAAGAATATTTGAATTTCGACGAAACAGATGTAACAGGATATTATTATAACAAGGAGATAAAAGAAGAAGAAGCGGCATTAAGTTCGATAAAAAATAGTTCAGAAGAAAAAAGGAAGATGATTGAAGATGATATCAACAATAAAGAAGCTGCTAAAATACCAGATGATGTCAAAAAGGGATTTGAATTCATGGATGAAATTCAAAGTACCTTTGAAAATCATAGGGATGAAATAATTCAAAACGATAGAATCTTGCAGCGACTCAATCCAGAAGATAAAATAACTCTAACTTATATTTTTTATAAAGAACTAAATGAACAATACACTATCTTTATGACCTTAAAAGAAGTTGAATATAAAATTAAATTCGAAGAACATAAAAAAGTTGATATAAAATCCGAATTAAATGATCTGTTAAATACGATGAATCTTCTTTATCAGGATTTTGAATCATATGCAGAACTTTCATTTAAAGTTAAAATACAAACAGAGCAGACATTTTATGATGAAAGATTGAATTCTGATAAAGAAAATATGGTAAAACTTTCTACCAATATCAGAAATAAACTTCTCGAAATACTTCAATCATTTTTAATCATTACAATGAAGGTTATAAAAGATTATACAGATAAAAAATTTTATATCATAGATAACCCCGATGAAAAAATACATGTTGATGAAAGATTGCATGGGGTTAAAAAGTTTAATGGAAAATCTATTATCTATATTTACACACGAGCATATTATTTTATTAAAGGTTTTATATATCGTCTTGATAAAACTGATCTTTCGGGATTAAAAATCAATATAGATGAATAATCATTTTTACACCCAATTATAACATTTTCCCTGCAATGGGATTAAAAATCAATATAGGTGAATAATCACGATACTGCATATTTCCATTTTTCATTTAATCTTAGCGATTGAAAATTAATATAGATGAATAATCAATAATTTATAAAAACTTAAAAATA
>DYJT01000006.1:94167-101894 GCA_020722965.1 Brachyspira murdochii
AAAATATAGATACTTAAAAATTTAAATATTCTAATAGCATAGTTTAAATAATTTACTGAAATATCCTTAACAGATTTGAATATATAGGTATTCTATCGCTTATAATATCTTCCTTAGTAAGTGAAAAAAAATATGTTTTTTTCTGATACTCTACGATAAATGTAAAGATCTGATTGCAATTAATTTGTAATTTCATTTCAGATTTTTTATCATCTACAATACCCTTTACTTTTAAGTAGTTTTTTATTAATTTCATATCCTTCTTATTTCCTTCTATCATTAAATAAACCGGTATTTTTAAATTTGCTACCATAAAGTATTCAGGGTAGATTTTTGAAATTTTACTTATGATATCGAAATATTTAAAATAATTATTTTTATTGATTTTTGCTTTCAACTCTAAGGCATTTAATATATCGAGTTTTTCGTAATTCAAATCTGCTTTTTTTAAAAAGATATCGGTTAATTCTTCTTTTTGTTTTTTAAATTTAACAACCTGTGCATAATATAGATAATAGATATACCCTTCTGTTAAAACAGCTTTTTCGAAATGATCTTGCTCCAATAAGATTAAATTTTTTTCTATGAAAGGAAATCCCTTTACTACCTTTCTTGCAACCTGTAAATAGTTTATAATTTCCTTATCTTTATCAATATTTGCAAGATGTAATGATGCATAATATTTTAATTTTAAAATAGAAAATCCTTTTAAGATAGAATAGATAAATATATTTAATTTCGATCTTAATTTATCTTTCAAGGTAATGTAAAAACTCTTTTTTTCTAAGGCTATCAAGCTATTGTAATAATTAACCTCAAGTTCATAAAAATTTAAAAGTTGTTCATTCAAGTTTAAGTTATATTGATAAACCCACCACTTATTAGGGAATTTTATTATGCTTTTATAGACAGAGATAATCTTTTCTTTTTCCCCTTTTAAACTATAAAGATAAATTAAATCATATAGTATAAATGGTGACTTTAAAAGTGGTTTGCCTTTTAAAAAATATTTTTCTGCATTTACCAAATCTAATTTACCCAAGAAAATTTCACCAAGAGCTAAAAAAGCCTCCCCAAAAGTAGGGAATGAAGATGCTTGAAAAAAAAGATCTTCAGCTAACTTAAAATTTCTTATTTGGTATTCCAGAACACCCCAGTTATAAAAATAGATTGGTGAATATGTTGCTGTTAATTGCAGGACTTTATAATATTCTTTTCTAGCATTTTTGATATCATAAGTATTTGCATAATATAATGCTTTAGCTCCAATAAAATAGGATAACTGAGGGTACAGGGAATATCCAAACTCCAACAATCTATATGCTTGCTTAAATTTTTTTTCTTTTAATAAAACCCATATAAGAGAATACAGATAATAAGGATCAGAATTACCCATATAAAAGGCTTTTTCCAGATATGAAATTGCCTTTTTATTTTTATTTAAATAGGCATAACATTCGCCAATTTTTTCAGTAGTCTCGACATCGGTTTTACCATTTTTATATGCCAAAAGATAATATTTTAAAGCAAGGTCATATACCTGTTGAGAAAAAAAGATTGAGGCTGCTTTTTCGGAAATTTTCGAAGATTTTTCATTTCTATTTAATTCTGTAAGCAAAATATTTAAAGCCTCTGAGTAGTTCCCTTCCTTTAAAAGAATATCAACATCCGAAATTATTTTATCTTCGTTTTCATAATTTTGATTCTTGTCGCCTTGAAAAGAATAAAATAATAGCGAAAATAAAATAATTAAAAAAAGCAAAATCACTCGACTTTTCATATATTTAAAATACTTGTTTTTCTAATTTTTTCAAAAAAATAATTTTTTAAAAAAATCCTTGACAGATATTTTTATTGTCTTATTGTTTTGGTGTATTAATGTTTTATTACACTAATGTTCTAATACTGAAGCCTTAATATTAATAAAGGAGCAAAAATGATTGAATGCAAAAAACTTTTTTTTAGTTATTCAAACTCATATTTATTCAATGATCTAAACGCTAAATTTGAGGAAGGTCATATCTATGGACTTTTAGGTAAAAATGGTGCGGGGAAAACTACACTACTTAAATGTATAACTGGACTTCTTCATTTGCAAAAAGGAGAGATTCTCGTAAATGGGAAATCTTCCGATAAACGCTCACCCCTTATTTTACGGGATATTTTCTTCTTCCCTGAAAATCTTTATTTACCATCGATGAAAGCATTTGATTATGTAAAACTCTTTAAACCTTTTTATCCAAATTTCGATGAAAACTACCTTATCGATACTTGCAAAGAGTTTGAGATATCTATGGATACCAATTTAAAATTTCTTTCTTTTGGTCAGAAAAAGAAATTTATTCTTGCATTTGGACTTTCAACATATTCCAAGATCATATTACTGGATGAGCCAACAAATGGCCTCGATATTCCATCAAAAGTCTCTGTAAGAAAAAAAATTGCACAAAGTTTAAACGATGATCAGATATTTATCATTTCAACCCATCAGGTTAGAGACCTTTCTCAGTTATTTGATTCCATTATCATACTTCATAATGGTAAAATAGTTTTAAATTCTTCAATAGATTTTATTAATCAAAACTTCTTAATCATTAACGATGAGCAAGTTATATCTGAAAATATAGATAGAAATCAAATACTTTACACAGAGCAAACCCCATTAGGGGATTTACATCTTGTAAAAAAGGAAAACTTCAGTAATCAGGTCGATATCGAATTTTTCTTTAATGCCGTAATCTCATATCCTGAAAAATTTCAAATGCAAATATGAATTCGGCAAATATAAATTAAAATATACAAAAATTAAAATAAAAAATAGGGAGAGAATTTATGTTTGAACCAAAAAGGTTTATAAATTTACTTAAATTAGATTTTAATATATATGGGAAAAAGATTTTTTTAGCTCCAATAATAGTAAATATATTATTTGTGTTTATCATTTTTTCCTGGGTTTTTTTCTATAGGTTTGTTATGAATAGTATAACACCTATTAATAACTTAATTCCAAATTATATAAATCCAAATTTCTTCTTTTTTATTTCTTTGTTTATAGGTATTGTTTTTTCTTCTAATAGTTTCAAACATCTTCATTATGAAGAAAAGGCGATCTCTTTTTATATGGTTGCAGCAAGTCAGTTTGAAAAATTTCTCTCAATTCTACTATATTACTTTTTATTTTATCTAATTTTCAGTTTATTTTCAACATTGCTAGGATTTATGATTTCAAATATAATTATCTTTATTTTTACCGGAAAATCCTACCCATTAGGCATGATCTTTGAAATAATCGACTACAGGGAAATTTCAACCTATCTTTTTATTGTGAGTATCTTCATGCTTGGTTCAACCTATTTTAAAAATAGTAGTTTTTTAAAAACATTATTTTTTATCCTTATATTATTCTTTACCTTTTCTCTAATCTTAAGCACAACAACCCTTATTTATTTAAGAAGCAACCAGAATTATTTAAATGTTAATCTTACTTTAATACAGATTATGGAAAAATTTGGGATAAATTATAAAAATATACCTATAATATCGCAGATAACTAAGATAATCTTATCATTATTTTTCTACTTTCTCACCTATCTAAGAGTTATCGAATATGATGTTAAAGGGGAATAAAATAATGAAATTTGATAATACAAAACCTATTTATCTTCAGATAATTGACCTTATCTTCGAAAAGATATTGCAAAAGAAATGGGAAAGTGATGCAAGAATTCCAGCAATTAGAGATTTTTCCCTCGAACTGGAGGTAAACCCAAATACCGTAGCAAAGGCATATATTGAATGTTTAAACCTTGGAATAATTTATAATAAAAGAGGTGTCGGTTATTTTTTATATAAGGATGCATATACAAAAACACTTGAGATTAAGAAAAAGATATTTTTAGAAGACGAAATCCCACAGATAATTAAAAAATTAAATATGTTAAATATTTCAATCGATGAATTTATTTTATTTTTAATCAAAAATTCAAACTATAAAGGAGATAAAGATGAAAAATAGCACCAAAATTCTTGGAATTTTCCTTGCAGCGATATTTATTATATTCTTAGCTCTTCTATTTATGGCAAAGTTTTATATCGATAGTAGATCTTCAAGCCTACCTACTATAGATTCCTTAAAGCAGCAATTATTAAATTTCTCGAATCAAAAGCTTCCTGAAATCGATTTTGAAGTCAAACTAGATGATTTAAAAAATCTTGATAAACTGGAATCCGATTTTTTTACAAAAGCAGATCAATATATAAAAGATAAAACAAATTTTGAACCAAAAAATAAAAATGAGATTAATCTTAATTCTGTAAATAAAAGTTTTAAAATAGATATTAAACTATCATATACTATTTTAATTTTTTCAGATTCTACAAAACCAAAAATCTCCTACAAATTTTATTCCAAAAAAAATAAAAATATAAATCCAATCGAAACATCTGGTGATAATATAAATTTTTACCCAACCATTACAAATGATATGTTTAATAATGATGATTTATATTTATTTGCATTTATCATTCTTCCTTCAAGTTTTGAAGAGTTAAAAATTGATTCAAATAGATCTTTAATTCAAATTCTTACCCAAAAGCTTTTTTCAAAATATAAGATAGAATCCTATTTTAATGCATCAAAAACAGAGATTATCTCAGAAGAATTTCTAAGTAAGATTGGCTATTTTGATTTTAATGCTTCAGAGGGTCAATTTAATATTGGTAAAATTGATTTTGAAAGTTATTTCTTTACAAAATTAAATGCCTCAAGATTTTCTTTACAATCTGATAGTATTAAGACCAAAGATTTAAAACTTGATTTTAATGCATCAAATTCTTTTATAAGTATTAAAAAAATAGATATTTCATCTTCCGCAAGAATATTTGAAAACACAGGAAAATATACTATAAAAACCGAAGAATTTATAAATTACCCTTCGATTTTTACTTACAGATCAAACATGACTACGACAACTTTTGAAATAAAAAATTGCAAAGATTTCTATATTAAATCCAGATTAAATGCATCTTCGGTATCTATTAATGCAAAGCAACAAATTCAAAATTTTTCGTCAAATTTTGAGTTAAAATCAAGGGATAAAATTGATGAAAAAAATATTTTAAATATTAATTTTGACATAAACATGAGTAAATTAGAAATAATATTTCAATAGTTAAAAAAGATGAAATTTAAGTTATATTCTAAATTTAATCCTGCAGGAGATCAACCGCAGGCTATCGAAAAAATTATAAATTATTTCAATAGCGGGGAAAAAAGGGTAACTCTTCATGGTGTCACGGGTTCAGGTAAAACATTTACAGTTGCTCACATCATCGAAAAACTCAACCTACCAACACTTGTAATTTCCCACAATAAAACTCTTGCTGGACAACTTTATAGTGAGCTTAAATCTTTTTTCCCTGAAAATGCCGTAGAGTATTTCGTCTCTTATTTCGACTATTACCAGCCAGAAGCATATATACCTACAAGAGATCTATACATAGAAAAAGATTCAGATATAAATGAAGAGATTGAAAGGCTAAGACTAAAGGCAACAGAAGCTCTTTTATCCAGGAATGACACGATAGTTGTCGCCACAGTTAGTTGTATTTACGGTATAGGAAATCCTGATGAATACAAAAACCAGAGAATTCCCTTAAAAATAGATCAGGATATTCCTATTGACCAATTAATATCCCTTCTTGTTGCAATCTTTTATGAAAGATCAGATATTGAATTTACCCCTGGTAAATTCAGGGTCAAAGGGGATATTATTGATGTTTTTCCAGCCTACACTGAACATGCTTTGAGAATTATATTTTTTGGCGATACCATCGAAAAACTTGTTTTAATCCATCCGATGACAGCAGATCCAATTTCTGAAGTCGATTTATTTACAATATATCCCGCAAAACATTTTGTAACAAACATAGATGAAAGAAAAAGAGCCTTATTGTCCATTGAAAATGAATTGAATCAAAGATATAAACAATTAAAAGAAGAGGGGAAAAATCTCGAGGCAGAAAGACTTCTTTCAAGAACCTCATATGATTTAACTATGATAAATGAGGTTGGATTTGTAAAAGGGATAGAAAATTATAGTAGACACTTCAGTGGAAGATTGCCAGGACAACCTCCGGCAACGCTTCTGGATTATTTCCCCGATCAATTTTTACTGGTAATAGATGAGTCACATGTGACAATTCCACAACTTCATGCAATGTATGGAGGTGATTTTTCACGAAAGAAAGCCCTTATTGATTATGGCTTTAGGCTACCCAGTGCATATGATCATAGACCTTTAAAATTTAATGAGGTTGAAAAATATTTTAACAAAGTACTTTTTGTCAGCGCAACACCATCTGAATATGAATTAAATACTTCGGTCGTTGTCGAACAATGGATAAGACCTACTGGACTTTTAGACCCTGAAATTATCGTAAGACCTTCGGAAAATCAGGTAAAGGATCTAATAAACGAAATAGATAAAAGGATTATTAATGATGAGAGAATTCTTGCTCTTGTTTTAACCAAGAAAAATGCGGAAGATCTTGCACAATATCTTGAACGACATAATTATCCATCCCTTTATCTTCATTCTGAAATAGATTCACTTGACAGAATAGATATTATTACTAAGTTCAGAAAAGGAGAATGCAAAGTTTTAGTTGGCATTAATCTTTTAAGAGAGGGGTTGGATCTACCCGAAGTAACACTTGTAGCCATATTGGATGCTGACAAAGTTGGTTTTCTAAGATCCGAAAGGTCCTTGATTCAGATGATGGGAAGAGCTGCTAGAAATGTCAATGGGACTATTATTATGTATGCCGATCAGATCTCTGATTCCATGCAAAAGGCTATTGAAATAACCAAAAAAAGAAGAGAAAGACAGATAGAATTCAATAGACTGCATAACATCGTACCAAAAAGTATAATTAAAGAGGTGAAAACTTTTATACAAAGGGAAGAAAAAGCTAAAGAAGAAGGAGCAAATCTTGCTTATGAATATTTAATAAAAAAGTATAACATACTAAACCCTAAGGAAAAGGAGAAGATAATAAAGATACTTACAAACCAGATGTTAGATGCCGCTAAAAAGTGGGAATTCGAAGAAGCAGCCATCTTAAGAGATAAACTAAAAGAGCTTACAAAAGACGGAAAGTAGCGCAGTTGGTAGCGCACCTGGTTCGGGACCAGGGGGTCAGGAGTTCGAATCTCCTCTTTCCGAATAATAAAATTAAGTTTAGTTATATAAATAATTTTTTACAATTTTTATTCTCACATATTTTAAAACATTTTCAAATTTGACAAAATTGTATTTTTAGTTAATTTTAAACCATGAACAGGATAAAATCACTTTTTTTCTTATTTTTTATATTTTTTTTAATTTCATCTTTTTCAACCAATTTTATCTATGGAAAACCGAATATCTGGCTTTCTACTAATGTTGATTTAGTCTTAATCGATTCTAATATACATCAATGGCTACTAGAACAAACTGTCTCTTTTCCTATTTCAAATTCTTTTTCTCTATCCGCTCTTTTTGGTTATTCTTTTTATTATGAAGATACCTGCGGTTATAAGGCAATGCTTGGGGGAACTTACATCTTCCCCAAAAATTGGTATATAGATTTGATGTATGGTTTCTATTTTTTTGATTATATATCTATACATCAAATTTTCTTTGCGATTAATTTTGAAAAAAACAACTGGTTTTTATCTTTAAGAG
>DYJT01000001.1:0-107913 GCA_020722965.1 Brachyspira murdochii
TAAGCCAAAACTCTTTTCTGCCCCATTTCATATAGTTTTTTTAATGTTCCGACAGGATCTTTTCTCTTTGAAAGCAAGATCATCGCTGCGATTATGTATGGCTTATAACTAGCTTCATTATATGTGTCTTTTCTATATTTCTCGAAAACGTTTTTTGATACTTCGCCATTTTTACAGGATACATCAGAGATATCTGCTGGGAGACAATGCATATATAAGGCATTTTCATTTTTAGTTAATTTCATCAATCTTTCGTTGCATTCCCAGTCAATGAATTTTTTGTTATTTTCAAGACCGAGTTTTTCAAGCTCTTTTAACCCTTGAATATCATTTGATTTTAAAAGTTCAACTCTTTTTTCCATTACAGAAAAAGGTGCCCAGCTTTTAGGGTATACTATGTCAGCATTTTCGAATGCTTCTTCCATCGAGTTAGTTACTTTAAAGCTTCCTCCACTTTCTTTTGACTGTTTTTCTGCTATATTATAGATTTCAGGTAATAATTCATAACCTTTAGGATATGCTAAAACAAGATCTACACCAAATCTTGAAAAAAGTCCTATTACTCCTTGAGGTACCGATAAAGGTTTACCATAAGATGGTGAATAAGCCCAGCTCATCGCGATTTTTTTACCCTTTATATTTTCGATCCCACCATAGTGATCTATCAGGTGCAAGAAATCAGCCATTGATTGAGTAGGATGATCAATATCGCTTTGTAGATTAACTATTGTTGGCCTTTGAGGGATAACCTCTTCCTTAAAAGCATCATCTAAGGCTAATCCAAACTCACGCATATAGATATCGCCTTCACCTATAAACATATCATGTCTTATACCTATTACTTCACTTAAAAAGCTAACCATTACAGCTGTTTCCCTGACTGTTTCTCCGTGCGCTATCTGACTCTTACCTTCATCAAGATCCTGAACATAAAGTCCCAGCATGTCGCAGGCAGATGAAAATGAGAATCTTGTCCTTGTTGAATTATCTTTAAATATAGATACGGCAATACCAGAATCCCACAATCTTGTTCCAAAAGAACTATTTCTAAAAGTTCTTAAAATATCTGCTACTATGAAAGTAGCCATGATTTCATCAATACTCTTTTCCCAGGTTAAAAGAAAATCTTTCTGATACATATTAATTTTTAATGATGATAAAAAGTCCAATTTTTCGATCAACTCTTTCCTTTCAATTGTTTTATATGGCATTTTGCCCTCCAAAACTATTATAACTAATTACTTTAAAAAATAAGGAAATGCTGCATAAAAAGATGAAGCAGTTACAAGATCGGCGATTCTAACCTTTTCATTTGGAGAATGCGCTTCTTTTTCATCTCCAGGACCAAAACCCATTGACGGGATATTATGTAATCCAGCTACAGCCACACCATTGGTAGAAAAGGTCCATTTATCTATAAAAGGTTCTTTATTAAAAAGATTTATGTATGTTTCCTTTGCCGATTGTATAATCTTGTGGTCTTCGGGGAAAACCCATGTGGGGAAATATAGTTTTTGAGTAAATATCTTGTTTTTCCAGCTTGGTTTTTGATAAATTGGAACATTGACTTCAAACTTATCTTCAGAAAGTAATGTCGCATCCATAATATATTTTTTAATCTGACTTATGGCAATTTCGAGATTTTCTCCTTGGGTTAATCTCCTA
Organism: Brachyspira murdochii; assembly: GCA_020722965.1. Lineage (GTDB taxonomy): Bacteria > Spirochaetota > JAAYUW01 > JAAYUW01 > JAAYUW01 > Exilispira. Next base: position 1,666 of record DYJT01000001.1, read on the forward strand.
TCTATATACAACCTTGCGAAATCAGGAACAGAACATTGTGATGGGCCATGAACTTCCATCATCGAAACCGTTATAGTTCCTTTGCCTAAAAAATTATCTTTATCTGGTTTTAATTCTTGATTTAATTTTTCGATTGCAAGCGCTGCTTTTGATGCTAAATAAGCCGCAGAGACACCTCTTTCTGGTGCTGAACCATGACAGGAAACACCTTTAAGTATAACCTCTACCTCCATTCTACCTCTATGCCCTCTATAAATATTAAGACTCGTCGGTTCTGTTGAAATAAAATAATCTGGCACAAACTTTTCTTCCTCAATAAGATACTTCCAGCAAAGGCCATCGCAGTCTTCCTCGGTAACGGTGAAACTAAACCAGACAGAATAGTCATTTATTCCATTAAATCCTATATCTTTTAAGATTTTTATCGCTGTAATCATCGAAGCCGCACCAGCAAGCTGATCCGAGGCACCTCTACCATAAACATATTTATCGTCGATATCACCTGAAAAAGGGTCCTTTTCCCATAATTTTATTTCTCCAACATCTACGGTATCGATATGCGCGTCAATAACTATCTTCTTCGATCCATTCCCTATTCTAGCAAGGCAAGATCCAAGACCATCTATTTTGACTTCATCGGCTCCAGATTTTTTACATAATTTTTTTATAAGTAAAATTCTATCTTTTTCCTCATTGCTAAGTGCCTTTGTCTGTATTATCTTAGAAAGATTTTTTGTAGTATAATCCCTATATTTTACTGAAAGCTCATTAATCCTGTTTAAAAGCGATTTATCCATTTCTTTAACTCCCTGTTTTATTTTTTAACATTTTATATTATCCCTATATTATAACTAAAAATAAGATTACAAAAGCTTTATCATCTCTTTTTCTAACTTAAGTGCCTGTTCTTGTGAATTTTTAAATATATTTTCTATATCATATGAAAAATTTTTGTCTTTTAATACTACATTCCCATTTATAATTACAGTATCTACATCCATAGAATTCAATCCAAAAATAAAGTGAGCGGCTATATTATCTTTTGTAATCGGGGTAGGACTTTTATAATCCCAGATAGTTAAATCTGCTATATAATCTTTTTCAATCTTACCAAATTTTTTTTCACCAAAATATCTATTTAATATCAGATTACCATTATCGAGCATTTTAATAAATTCATTTATATTCATCTGCATACTATTATCCCTATTCTTAAAATAAGCGACTTTAAGTTCGGATAACATATCGTGATTAATACCATCTGTTCCTAATGCAACAAGTTTATATTTTTCAAGCAAATTGTTATAACCAACATTATTGTTCATGTTTGACCTCGGGTTGTGAATTAAAAAAACATTGTTTTTGTTTATTATATCAATCTCTTCTTCAGATATATGAACTCCATGAACTATCAGGGTCTTATCGTTTAATAGATTAAATTTCTCAAGTCTTTTAATGGGATCATCTTTAAAAATATATCTATTATAGACCGGGTCAAACCTATCTTCACTTACATGTATGTGCAAACCTCTATTTGTAAGTTGACAGATATTCGAAAGTTCCTTCAAAGTACTATCTGAAAGTGTAAATGGTGCATGAGCACCAATGCTTGCCTGGGTTAGGGTATCCCCCTTTTCTTTCTTTTCATCATCAATCATTTTAGCAAAATTCTTGTTTTCATCCAGTGCTTCTTGGATCTTGGCTTTACCATTTCTATCTGTCGTTTCATAGGCTAAAATACTTCTTAAACCTATCTTTTCAAAACTATTTTTTATTATATTTAAACTTCCCTCTATAAAATTTGGGCTCGAATGATGATCAATTATAGTTGTTACACCGGATCTGATAGCTTCAATTGCACTAACCTGGGCACTTGCCTCTATCATCTCTTTATCAAGCGCTCTATCCAAAACCCACCAAAGATTTTCCAAAATCTGTACAAAATCCTTTGATTTCTTTAACTTTATATTTAAACCTCTTGCTAAAGCGGAATAAATATGGTTATGTGCACATACCATCCCTGTCGTAACAATCTTCTGGCTTTTAATTACCTCACATTTTGGATAATTTTTTATAATATTCTCCCCTTTATCTATTATCCGATTCCCATCGATTATTAAATCTATGTTATCTTCTATTTTGAAAGGGTTGAAGCTTATGATGGTAGAATTTTCGATAGCTATCATATATTTATCCTTGTCATATAGATGGTATTAATGCTATTTTTCAATATACCATTTATTAAAATAACATCATCAAATTTATAATTCAAAAAGGACAAATTTCAAATTTTATTGCAATTCCTATCATAAAAAAAATGATCTTGATAGCCCTGTATTTTCTTATCATTTTCGGCATCTTCCAATCTTTTCAATGCATATAAACAGTACTCTTTTTCTATCTCGACAATGGCAAAATTTCTATTCAATTTTTTAGCTACGACCGCGGTAGTCCCGCTCCCAGCAAAAGGGTCAAAGACAAAATCCTTTTCATTTGAACTTGCGAGTATTATTCTTGCAAGTAGTTTTTCTGGTTTTTGTGTTGGATGCGGTGTGTTTTCTTTCATAGACCAGAAAGGGATTGTTATATCAGTCCAAATATTTGAAGGGTAGGTAAATCTAAATTTTTGATTATCTTCATAAAACCAGTCTTTGGGAATTCCGTTTTCCCTATAAGGTGCTATGACTTTTCTTTTTATCTTAACACTATCTATATTGAAAGTGTATTTATTAGACATTGTACAAAAATAAATATCCTCACTGTTATTTTTCCAATTTGCCTTAGCGCCTCTTCCCTTTTCTCTTTCAAAAGTGATTCTATTTCTTATTATAAAATATTTTCGTATAACATCAAATACTATTGGTGATGTCTGCCATTCTGAGCATATATATATGGAAGAGGTTGGCTTTAATATCCTTATTGTTTTAGAAATCCAGCTGTCAAACCATTTATAATATTCTTCATAAGATCTTTTTATAAATTTCAATGAATTATAATTTTTAGTAAGATTGTAAGGGGGATCTACAAAAAGTAGGTCTACGAATTTATCAGGAAGATATTCAATTGCCTTAAAATAATCCTGATTTATTACCCTGTTTTTTATACTACCATCATAGGGAAGCTCGATTAATTTGCTTATTAACTCTTCTTTTTCTGATTCATTTAAGTTAATTGTTTTATTTCTTTTCTTGATTTTTTCCATATTTAAAAGAAAATTGGCATTCTTAAAAGTCTAATATGGTAAAACATGATAAGGATTCACAGAATCAAAATAAGCAGAAAGGCTTTCACCAATATTTGTTTTATAAATTATATCCGCAGTTATAGGAGATGTAGAAATTATCTTCATAAAGGGCATCTCATTTTTCATCTGATCTGAAATCCAGATAGTATCGCAAACCAATAATGTTTTAATATAACCGAGTTCATGAAGCTCTATCGTTCTTGAGATTCCTGGACCTGAAAAAACAGGATGAACAATGGCAATATTAATCTCTGCTGGATTTTTAGCCTTTAAAGCTTTAACAAGCTCTAAAATAGAACCACCTGTGTCTATCATGTCGTCTATGACCCATATGACCTTGTTTTCAATCGGCTCATCTGTTAATAGAGTAACTCCCTCTACGACATTTACTCTTGAATAACTTCTTCTTTTGTTTGCTATAATCAACTGGCAACCGAAAATATCTGCGAAATTCCTAGCGACTTTTTCTCCACCGGCATCAACAGAGCAAATTGCCCAATTTTTATGAACCTGCTCATGCAGATAATCTCTTGTTTTTATAAACTCTTTCAATATATATCTTTGAATCTGTGGATATAATGGAATATCATCGATGTATGCAGCAACCGGGTCAATCATCATCTTCGATTTTTCAGAATGGAGTTGAAATGTAATTATATGATTTGCACCCAAAGATACCAAAGTTTTAAAATGAATTTCCAATCCCGACGAATTCCTTGCATAGGCTCTGTCAGATCTTGAACACGAAATAAAGGGTTCTACTACCGTAACACTTCCCGCATGGCTTCTTTTTAATGCATCTACAAGATGATATAATTCAATTTTATTTTCATGTGTCGAAAGATTATTTAAATTACGAGAAGCCGTCCTTTGAATTATGTAGATATCCTTTTTTCTTACAGATGAAAGTATTTCAATTTCAATCTCGCCATCTGAAAAGCATTTCACCGTTTTCTCACCATTTAAATCTACAAATTTAGAGGTATACTCATTTAATCCTCGTAAATTATTGAGCACTTCAATAGAATAATCCTCTGCAGATCTCCCGGAAAAAATCTGTATCTTTCCTCTTCCTGGCATGGTTACTCCAATTTTTTAATTAAATTTAATAACTTCCATATTTTTAATTGATTCATCTATAAGATTTTCATCCAGCCATTTCCCTTCCTCTTTCAGCACCTCTTCTAACTTGGGATTAATTACGGGATTACTTGGCGTAAATAAAGAGCAACAATCGGCAAAAGGCAAGATTGATGTTTCAAATGTTCCTATTTTATTTGCGATTTTAATAGTTTCTTCTTTATCAAACCCTATCAAAGGCCTTAATACGAATAAATTCGATGCATCATCTGTTGCTTTTAATGAATTTATTGTCTGGGAAGCGACCTGCGATAGAGACTCTCCCGTTATCAATGCATTGTATTTATAATAAATTCCAATTTTACTGGCAATTTTCATCATCGCTCTTCGCATCAAGATAGTCATAAAAGATATATTAGAACTTGTTCTTATTCTTGTTTGAATCTCTGTAAAGTTAATTATATAAATTCTACTTCTTGTTTCAAACTCTGTGAGAATCTTAGCAAGATTTATAACCTTATTTTTTGATTCAATAGGAGTAAAAGGATGTGCATGAAAATAGATAAAATCGACTTTCATCCCTCTTTTCATTGCAAGATATGAGGCAACCGGCGAATCTATCCCTCCCGATAGAAGTGAAAGGCTTTTACCTGCTATTCCGACAGGAAGTCCTCCAACTCCCGGAATTTTATCATAAAATAAATAGGCAAAATCATTTCTTATTTCAACATATAATGTTAGTTCTGGATTTTTTAATTTTATCTTTTTCGAAAATTTGGGATATTTTTCTACAATGCTTTCCGCAAGAAGTTTTTCCATTTCTACAGATTGAATTGGGAAACTTTTGTCTACCCTTTTTACCTCTACTTTAAAAGTTGCCGCATCCTTTAATTTTGAGTTTTCTTCTATTATATTGAATAATTTTTCTTTAATTATATCAGGATCTTTACTACATTTTAAAATCTTTGAAAAAGAGGTAATCCCGGGTATTTTTGAAAGTTTATCGATTATTTCTTGATCTATCTTTTCAATATTTATAAAAATTCTTCCATGCTGTTGGTCGATATCGCAATCATGTAATTTAACCCTTGTATTATCGATTAATTGCCTTTCAAACCTTTTTCTATTACCTTTTTTTAAAGCTATTTCACCATATCTAATTAAAATTGATTCCATAACATATTTAGTTTTGCCTTTTTACTTTTTTTTTCAACAATAATTTTATAAATTTCTTATTATTTCAATTTTTTTTTAATCTGATAATTTAAATTTATGGAAAAGAAAACAAAAATTATCTCTACAAATTCGGTTTTAACTGTTTCTGTTACAGGAAGTTTTTGTGAGTTATCCTGTAAACACTGCAATAAAAAATATTTAAAATCAATGGTAGATATAGATGATAAACTTTTATTAGAAAAAATTAATAACAATAGGATAAACCATATTCTAATATCCGGTGGAACATTAAAAACAGGTTCTGTCCCATTCTACAAAAAAATCAACAGGATAAATGAAATAAAAGATAGTTCTAAAAAGATAAATGTTCATACGGGTATTATCCCCGAAGATTATTTTTTAAATACTCTTATTTTTGACACAATCTCCATAGATGTTATTGGAAGCGAAAAAATACTTAATGAGGTATATAACTTAAATTTAAAACTCGATTTATTTTACAATAATATTTTGAAATACAAGGAATTTCTAGATAATATTGATCCGAAAAAACCAGAAATTGTGCCACATATAACGATTGGAATTTATTATGGATTAAATTCATTTGAAGAAATGGCCATAGATTTTTTGACTCAAATTAATCCTAAAAAATTAGTTTTAAATGTCTTAATTCCAACAAAGGGAACACCCTTTGAAAAAATTAAGGAGATTAGTGTTGACAGAATCATGGAAATATTCAAGTATGCTAAAATTAAATTACCTAAATCCCTTATTTATCTTGGATGTATGAGACCATTTGGCGAAAGTAGAGATAAAATAGATTTTAAATTTCTCGATTCTGGTATTGATGCCATTGTAAATCCTTCAAGAAACTTTTTAAGAAGAGTAGAAGATTCAAAACAGATTATTAAAGTAGAAGGTTGTTGCTCATTAATCTAATAAATTATTACCAACAATTTTTTCTAGAAATATTTTAAAAACAATAGAAAATGTGACATTATGGGACATTAATCTAATTCAATATATAAAATATGGTGAAAAGTAAAATTGACTATTTGCAGGGTATAAAATCTTTTTATAAAGAAGATAATTTTCTATAGATTTTATCAACTCTTCTTTTAATCTTATTCTTGCTTCATGAGTATATGCCCCAATATGTGGCGTAATAATGCAGTTAGGAAGATTAAAAAATTCAGAATTTTCATAACATGGTTCTTCTGGTAATACATCGGTAGCAAGAATTTTGTTCTTATTATTTTTAAAAAAAACAATTACATCCTCTTTGTTAAATATTTCCCCTCTTGAAGTGTTTATCAAAATTGCATTTTCTTTTAAATTTTGTAATAATTTTTTATCAATAATCTTATAAGTCTTATCATATAAAGGGATATGAAAAGAAACTATATCTACCTCTTTAATCAGATCATAAAGTATTTCATAGTTAATATTAAACTCTATATCTTGATTAATATTTTTAAATTCCGGCAAAAAATCAAATTTACCAGACAATCCTTTTATTGGATCATATAGATACAGATTCATACCAAAGGATTTACAGAAGTCAGCAATTTTATACCCGATATTCCCATAACCTACTATAAGAATATTTTTCCCATAAATTTCAAAATTTAAATCCAGATTATCACGCCATTTACCATTTTTTGTTGAATCGTAAAATTGCAAAAGTTTTTTAGTAGATGCAAACATTAATGCTATTGTATGTTCAAATGCGGCGTTGGTGTTAGCAAGAGGGGTATTTTCTATTTCACAATTTTTGGCTTTTGCGTATTTTAAATCAATGTTATCATAACCAGATCCAGCTCTTAGATAAAGTATATTTTCGGGGAAGAGATCTATTATCTGTTTGTCGATAACCGTATATGTCCTAAATATAACTATATCGGGACTTGGAAAATCTGGTAAGGATTTAATAATTTTATCCCATTTTACTCTAAAATTTTTATCATAATTTTTTATTGTCTTATAGCCAGAAAAAAATTCAGATAAATCGTAAAAAAGATAATTATCACCTAAATAAGAAGCGATATCTTTAGGTAAAGATTCGATAGATACTATAACCTTTTTTGAGGAATTTCTATCTTTAGTCATCTTAATTCTTTTTCATTTTCAACCAGAAGAATATTTTGTCTTTGACTCAAATATAGGTGGAGCATCTTCTTCTATCATTTTTCTTGTAATGATTATTTTATCTACATCATTCATGGCAGGTGTATTAAACATAAGCTCTAATAATTTTTTTTCTATTATGGATCTAAGCCCTCTTGCGCCTAACTTTTTATCGATAGACATTTTTGCAATAGCCTTTAATGCATCATCTTCGAATATCAATTCTTTCCCTTCTAATTCAAGTAAATATTTGTATTGTTTAATTATCGCATTTTTTGGTTCGGTAAGAATTCTTAATAAGTCATTTAATTCGAGTTCTTTTAAAGGGACTACGACTGGCAACCTACCGACAAGTTCCGGTATTAACCCAAATTTAATTAAATCCTCACTTTCAATATTTGAACTTATCAATTCATCATTAATTTGAGTGTATTGCCTTTCAAATCCAATAGGAGTCTTTTTAATCCTTCTGGCTACAATTTTGTCGAGTCCAACAAATGCACCCCCACAGATAAAAAGTATATCTTTTGTATTAATCTGAATAAATTCCTGATATGGATGCTTTCTTCCTCCTTGTGGAGGAACATTTGCTATAGTGCCTTCGATTATCTTTAATAGAGCCTGTTGAACCCCTTCACCCGAAACATCTCTTGTTATCGATGGATTTTCACTTTTTCTTGAAATTTTATCGATTTCATCTATATAGATTATACCCTTTTCGGCTGCTTTTAAATCTCCGTTTGCATTTTGAATCAATCTAAGTAATATATTTTCTACATCTTCACCGACATAACCTGCTTCTGTTAAAGTTGTTGCGTCGGCTATAGCGAATGGGACATTTAAAAATCTAGCAAGCGTTTGTGCGAGTAATGTTTTACCAGAACCAGTAGGACCAACAAGCAGAATATTTGATTTTTCAATTTCCACATCACCATTTTTCTTACTATTAATTCTCTTGTAATGATTGTAAACAGCAACAGAAAGTACTATCTTGGCTTCTTCCTGTCCAATAACATATTGATCTAAGTTATTCTTGATATCAACTGGTCTGATTTTTTTAAAATCAAGATTGTTTTTAGTTATTAAAGACTTTGTCTGTTGATTTATAACAAGATCATAGAGAAACTCTATACATTCATCACATATGTTTGCGTTTGTACCAACAAATAATTGCTTTACCTCTTTTGAAGTCTTGTTACAAAATGAGCATCTTTTTAATTCGTTTGACATTACTTATTCTCTTTCCCTTTACTTTCAATTATCTTATCTATCAAACCATACTCAATAGCAGATTCAGAATCCATAAAATAATCTAATTCAATATCTTTCTCTATTTTTTTGATAGATTTCCCTGTATGTTTAGAAAGAATTTCAAGAATTTGATTTTTCATCTTAATCATTTCTTTCGCCTGTATCTCTATTTCAGATGCTTTCCCCTGAAAACCTCCCCATGGTTGATGTATCATTATTCTTGAATGAGGCAGGGCTGTTCGCTTGCCAGGAGCACCAGCAGCAAGTAAAACTGCGGCCATTGAAGCTGCTTGTCCTATGCATATTGTGCAAACATCTGGCTTTATAAGCTGCATTGTATCATAAATAGCTAATCCCGAAGTAACAATACCACCAGGAGAATTTATATAAAGATGGATATCTCTATCTGGATCTTCAGAATCTAAAAATAAAAGTTGAGCTATGACAAGTTTTGCTGTTTGATCGTTTATTTCATCATCTATAAAAACAATCCTATCTTTTAACAATCTTGAAAAGATATCAAATGATCTTTCACCGGCCGATGTCTGCTCAACAACTATAGGTACAAGGTAATTTTTCTCTTTCATTTTTACTCCGTTTTTTCCTCAGGATTATTTAATTTGTTTAACTCTTCATTTAATGTAGCAATATCTTTGAATGTATATTTCTTGATTTTTGAGACACCTGCTATCTTAAGGATAAGGTCTTCTGCCTCTTTCCTTTTTAAATAATATTCATAACTTTCTTTTCTTTTTTCTATCTCTTCATCAATTTTGCTCTTATCTTCAATTTCTTCTTCGAGCTCAAGTTTCAAATCATTCCACATCTGCTCGGTTATCTTAATATCTTTTTCTTTTGTCAAATTATCGATAATAAGCTCAATCTCTATGTCTTTAATAACAGATGGTCTAATCTTTTTTTTGAATTCATCCATCGATGAATTCGATACTTTTAATAGCTGTTCAAGTTGCTCACGATTTATACCATAATTTGAAGAAGCATATCTATCAATTGTCCTTTCGACATTATCTTCTATAAGTGAATCTGGTATTTCAATGCTTGATATAGATCTAATCTTATCGTATATAAAAGCTAAATTATAATTTTTCGCGAATGACTGAGCGTACTTTCTTAATCTTGTTTCTATCTCTTTTTTATATTCTTCTAGATTTTGAGATTTTGTCTTTTCTTTTATAAAATTGTCATCTAACTCTGGTAATTTTTGAATTTTAACAGAATTAATCGTAGCCTCATATTTTATCTTATTGTTTTTAAATTCAGAAAAAACAACATCATCCTTATATTCGACTTCAAATTTTTTAGTATCACCTTTTTTAAGGCTTAATAGATGATCATCTAAATTTAGTTTACTCAGATTTTCACCTATTTTTATTGTTCTATCAATTGTCCTTAAGAATTCATCATTCTGGTTAAATGCTTTAATTGTCACATCCACATAATCATCATTCTTAATTTCACTATCGACTTCTTCCATTGTAGAATATTGTCTTTTAAGATTATCAAGCTCTAAATCGATATCTTTATCGGTAACTTCAATTTCCACTCTTTCTGTCATAACTGTTGATATATCACCTAATTTAATGTTTGGTGGCAAATCGAATGTCAAAGTAACATTCACATCTTTGTTAAAATCAATATCTTTTTCTTCAAAATCGATGTGCGCCTGGGATATTGGAGTTATATTTTCCTTGTCTAAATATGATTTGTATTCATTTGATAATATATCATTCAAGGCATCCAATTTAAATTGTTGACCGAATTGTTTTTCTATCATATTTAGTGGTACATGTCCCGGCCTAAACCCTTTCATTTTAATCTTCGGTAAATTTTCTTTGAGGATCATTCTATACTTTTCTTCAATATCATTTAGCGGAATTGTTACTTTTAATATTCCCTTTGTCTTTTCTTTAGTAAATTCAAATAAACATGCCATATATTATCCTTATTTTAAATATCTTTAAAAAAATAACCTTTTAAGAAAAAGAAATCAAGAAAAATATAAAGTTATTATCTCAATTATTATTTAAGTTTCCAGATTTCTTCAATTAAACCCGTAACTTCTTCTATATCCTTGACGGTGAAATCACCCATATGAGCAATCCTGAAGGTTTTTTCTTTCAAATCACCATAACCATTTGAAATCATGAAACCTCTTTTACCAAGCTCATCATTCAATCCTTTTACCGATAAGCCTCTGGAATTTGAAATTGTTGTTAGTGTGACCGAGCACCATTGCTCTTTTTTCGGATAAAGTTCAAAATATTTTTTAGCCCAATTTCTGGTATATTGAGCCATTTCGAGATGTCTTTTAAACCTATTTTCCAGCCCTTCTTTTTCCAGAATCTTTTTTAGTTGATGCCTTAGAGCAAAATAATGAGAAAGAGTTGGAGTTGATGGATATTGATTGTAAGGTTCTCTTTCTGCGACATATTTATAAAGTTCGAGTAAATCAAAATAGTAACCTCTATTTTTCACTTTTCTTGCCTTTTCGATCGCTTTAGGGGAAACAGAACAAATTGCAAGTCCAGGAGGCAAACCTAATGCTTTCTGCGAAGAGGTTAAACACACATCAACACCAAGTTCATCGGTTTCAATACTAACCCCACCCATAGAAGACACTGTATCCATAAGAACTATTATATCGGGATATCTTTTCCAGACATTTGAAAGATCTTTTACAGGATTCATTATACCTGTAGAAGTTTCATTATGAGTAATGGTTACAACATCATATTTCCCTGTAGAAAGGTACTGTTCAACAATTTCAGGGGTAATAGCTTCACCTGAAGGGGCGGTATAAATATCTGCTGGTATACCGTTACCTACGGCAATCTCATACCATCTTTTCCCAAATGCCCCAACAGAAAATATTATGGCTCGCTTTTCAGTGCATGATCTTATTGACCCTTCCATTAATCCTGTGCCTGATGAAGTAGAAAATAATATTGTATTGTTTGTTTTCATAACTTTTTTCATACCTTCAGCGCACTCTTTTTGCAATTCGGATGCATCTTTTGTTCTATGATAAATCATAGGATTGCTCATCGCTTGCAAAACATCTTCTGCTACCTCTATAGGACCTGGAACGAAAAGTTTCTTATGCATATATCCTCCAAACTAATTTAATTACAAAAAAAATATAATATTTTAATATTATTTTTCAAATATCTTATTTATTTATTTTTATTTTATATAAATTAAATTTAATTAGATAAAAATCCTATTAAAATAACACGATTTTTTCAAAATAGATAAAAAAATGACTTTTAAATTTATAATTCTGTAATAAATTAAATTTATAAAGGAAGATTCATTTAAATTTTTAAAATAATTTTTTAAAATTAAAAATGACCAAAGAAAAATATCTAATTAAAAATAATTTAACAGATAAACAAAAATCATATCTACTTAATATTTTGAATGAGCATGGATGTAAAAATATCTATTTGCATCATGCTATTTATACAAATTCTGAAAAATTCTCTTTTATTTTACCTGAAAATTATCTTTCTAATAATCCTTCATTCATTTCCGCTTACAATAAGGCAAATGGTGAATTACATTTTTTCCCATGTGATAATGATGGTATTTCTGATTTTAATTATATACTATATTCCACTAATAATCTATTGGATATAGGGAAAGGGATTCAATATCTTGGAACAGATTCAAATACCGCCAAATGGCTTTTTAATAAAAATATTAATCTATTATCAAAATTATTGGAAATGAATGAATATTATGTTTATGCTTTAAAAAAAGAGAATTTTATTAAAAAGATAGATTTTTTAGAAGAAAAGATAGTTAAAGAACAAAATATCAAATTTTGCTTTGCTACCAGTAAAAAGGATACACTCAAAATGATAAATTTACAGCAAGGTTATCTTTATGAAGAAATGAATTATCCTAAACATTTATTATCAGAAAAATTTGTTTTTTTAAATCTTTATAAAATAATGAAATTTTATAGATTGTTTTTTATGAAAAAAGAAACTCAAGTCGTTGCCAAATGTGAATGGAACGCGTTTTCTGATAAAATTTTTCAGATAGGAGGGGTTTATGTAACTCCTTCTTTTCGCAAACAAAATTTCGCCTATACCATGCTTTTTAAGATGTTAAAACATTCATTTACTAACCTTGATATGAATGAAGCATCTTTGTTTGTAAGGATGTCAAATGATGGCGCTATAAAGCTTTATGAAAAACTTCAATTCGAAAGATTTAATAAAAATCTTGTATGGGCAATTTTTAAAACTATTTAAAATTGAAATTATTGATAAATAACCGATAAGGATATTGTATGGGTGTTAAAGACGCGATATTTTTTTTTGATAAATCAATCAATGTTAGAAAGATAATAAAACAGATTTTGCAGGACACAAAAAATCAATCTCTTTATCAGCAACTACAAGGTAATTTTTTCTTTGCCGACGAAATTATTATTCAAGGTGAAGGAATAGAAAATTATTATCAAGGTGATGATATTTATTATAATGCAGGACTTGGAGGTTTTTGTACAAAGAAAACAGGGTTTATTGAATTTGGGGGGATAAAGATAAATGTCGTCGATTGCATTGTTACATTGAAAAATGATCTTTATGCTTACCTTATTTTACCTCCGCTAAACATGAAAAACTCTTCCAAACTCTCTGTAAGTTATATATTCAAGGATATAAAAGAAAAAAACATAGTAAATACAGTTTCTGAGGAAAATATCCAGAAGGCATTTGATTATGCCAAAAAAGGATATGGAATTATAATCTTAATATCAAAGGGAACTGAACCTATTAATGGGAAAGAAGAAGAAATCAAATTATTTTTTGATCTCCATGAGAAAGCTGGTAAATTGAAAGATGACGGCACAATTGATTTTAAAGAAAAAGAAAAATTTTTGAATGTTAAGGTCAACGATATCCTGGGCGAACTTATTCCAGGAGTTAAACCTCAAAAAGGTTATGATATCTATGGTAATGAAATTCAACCATTAGTTGAAAAAAGCTTTGGCTATAAAATTGGTAAAAATCTTAAAATAGAAGGGAATAAAGTACTTGCAGCAATAAATGGTATTATAGAGATAGATGAGTTTAATAAGATTTCTATTTCAAATATCATAAAAATAGAAAAAGATGTTGATTTATCAACTGGAAATATAAAATCGGAATCTTCGATTCATATTATGGGTAAAATAAACCCAGGTTTTTTGGTAGAAACATCATCAGATCTTATTGTCGAAGATGCGGTTTTCAACTCAAACTTGCACGTTGGTGGTAATTGCATTATACATCATGGTATTACGGGTGAACTTCAAAAAAACAATATTCTTGTTAAAGGTAATCTCACATGCGAATATATTGAAAATAGTGTAATCAGATGTGAGAAAAATCTTCAGTTTACAAGCTCAATTTTACACTCAAAGATAAATTGCGGGGGCACAATTAAGGGCATCGGCAAGGCTATAATAATCGGCGGAGAAATATTTGCATCCCAGGGGATATATGTCAATGAATTAGGTTCAAAACTTGCAGTTCCTACATCTGTCATAGTTGGAGTCGATATAGAAAGAGAAAATAAGCTTGCCGAATTAAAGCAGCAGGCTATCGCGATTGCATATAAATTAAAACAGGCAAAACTTACGATTGGAGAGAATTATTTCAAAGATCCAGAAGGTTTTCTATCGAAATTACCGGATAATAAACTAGATGAATTTGAAAAAAAGATAGATCTCTTTTTCAATCTTATAGATAAGCAAAAAGATATAGAGCAAAAAGCAAATGCATTAAAAAAATCCATAACATTTAAAGAGGCTGTCGTATCAATAAAAATAAGGATCTATGAAGGAGTTACAATAAAATTTGGTGAAGAAACTTTTATAAATAAAAAAGAGATGAGTGGTCCAATAACTTTTTATTTTGATGATCAGGAACATAAAATAAAATTTAAATAATCTATATTTTTTTCTCTATCTCTGTTACCATCTGTAAAAATTTTTCTTTTAAAAGCTCTAACTCTTCCCATCTATCGTTTTTATAATAGGTAGATGCAAGTTCAGCAATTTTCGAAAACTCTGGAAACCCCAAGGTAGGTGCTATCCCTTTTAAATTATGGGAAAAAAATCTGATTTTATCTTTATCTTTATTGGCTAATCCTTCCTTTAATTCTAAATATCTATTGTAAAGATCTTCTAAAAATAGCTTTTTAAATTTATCAATTTTGTCTGAATTTCTAGCTTTCTCTTTTAAAATCAAAAATTTTTTTTCATCGTCAATAATATCTTTGATAGGGATAAATTTTGAAATCCCTTTTATAAGATCTTCCTTTTTGTATGGCTTAGGGATAATATCATTAAAACCTAATTTAATTAATTCTTCTACCTCCTCTTTCCTGTCAAATGCAGTCAAGGCAATTACAGGTGTATTTTTATCTTTTAATCTAAGGTTTTTACAAAACTCTTTACCATCCATCTCTGGCATCATGATATCGGTTAATATCAAATCGAATTTACTTTTCTTTAGCTCACTTAACCCTTGCTGGCCATTTTCTTTAAAAACAAGTTTCAATGTATTATATTCGACTAGATATCCTCTTAAAACTTCTTGATTTATTAAATTATCTTCTAGTATAAGAACAGAAGAATTTTTAAAAACTATATAAGGATTTATCTGTTCTAATCTTTCTGCTTTTTCAGTCTCTTTTGAAATCTTAAAATCAATAACTATTTTAAAAGTTGTCCCAAAATTCTTTTTGGAATTACAACTTATCTTCCCACCCATCAATTCAACGAAATCTTTTACTATAGATAATCCAAGTCCTGTGCCACCATATTTTGCCTTAATTGTTTCATCTTCCTGAACAAATGGATCGAAGATATGTTCAATTTTATCCTCAGAAATTCCTATACCACTATCTTTTATCTCTATCTCTATCTTACATATATCACTTTTTTTCTCTAATAATTTGATTTTAAGTTCGATTAATCCTCTAGGTGTAAATTTAACAGAATTCCCCAGAAAATTGTATAAGATTTGTTTAAATTTCAAAGAATCGCCGATAAGGATTTTTGGAATTGAATCATCTATATTATAAAAAAATTCAACAGGTTTATCCCTTAATTTTTCTTTAATATTCGCCACAACAGAATCAATTAGATTAAAAAAACTAAATACCTTTTCGTCGAGCTTCTTTGCCATCGAAGCATCTTTTGCACTTATAAGCAGGTTTTCTATTAGTTGTAATAAGGTGTTCCCGGATTCTAAAATTATTTTCAACTTTCTATGTTTCTCGTCATCATTCTCTTTTGCCAGAAGTTGTTGAGTAATGGAAATAATTCCAGAAAGTGGTGTTTTAAGATCATGGCTAATTATAGCTATTAAATTATCTTTTTCTTTTATAGATTGCTCAACCTGGATATTTTTTATCAATAGATTCTCAGATGTTTGACGAAATTGCATAAATAAATCTGAAAGATTCTGTTGCCTATTTTCCAAATCATCGTTTAAAGTCTTATTTTTATCTAACAAGGCATTTATTATTAATTTTAATATTCTTTCCTTTGCTTTATAGTTATCAATAATCTCTTTTATTAGATCAAATTCTTTAAAAATCGATGAATTATAGCTTTTATTAAAGTTTATTGAGTACATAAAAATTTTATGTATATCATTTTTAATTGAGTCATATTCTTTATCATACTCTTTATTTAATATTGAATGATTTTCTACAGATGATTTTGGTATTTTATTAATATTTATCTCAGAAAATTCATTAAAATTTTCAGAAAATATTGCTACATAATTTTTAAGATAAGAATATTTTTTTATATTTTCAGTTAAAAATTTGTCTAACAAATTATTTTCAGCTATTTCTTTCTTTATATTTTTAATAGATTCAAAAAAACCATCAAAATATCCTTTTTGTTTAAGATCTTTTTTATAGACAAAAACCAATGGAATTTCACTTTTGTTCTTATGTGTATAGAGAATAGACGATTGTTTAGACAATAGATAAAATGTAAGTGGTTCAAGAATAATAGCAAAATTTAAAATCCCTTCGTCTAATAGAAGATCTATTTCATAATCATCTATCTGAATCCATTGAATTTTCTCACTTTTACCATAAAAGAAATTATAAAAATAATAAAAATATCTTTTAAAAATATCTGATTTTTTTGGAATTCCAATTTTTAATATCTGATTTGGTTTTCTTAAAAAATCTAACCCATTTTGTATACCAAAAATCTTAAATGAATTTTTAACAAAAACAAAATAATTAAATATATTATACTCTTCATAAAGTATCGAAGAAGAGGTTAAGGCAAGATCGATAATACCTGTTTTTATTGCGATATCTAACTCACAAATTGTATCAAAAGGGTAAATCAATAAATTTTTATCTTCGAAAAAATTATTCTGTTTCAGGTAAATAAGCAAATCGAAATAAAATTTTTTAAGAACACCAATTTTCATATCTTAAATTTTAATATTTTAATTTTATATTTACAAAATGCATTAATAGATTACATTAAATAATATAAAACTTTTAGGATTAAAAATGAAAATATTTAAAAAAGCACAAAATAATAATACGAAAAAAATTTTAGCTTTATTAATAATTTTGACAATCTTTTTTTTCGCTTTGAAAATATATTCTCAGAAAAACACAAATCAAACTATGTTTTTGACTTCTAATGGTGAAATTATAAGGTATTTCAAATCCAATTTATTTGGAGAACAGACAGAGGAGTTGGCCTGTATATATAAAAATATCCTTACTAAAAAACTTGGAATAGCCATTTTTTCATTGGAAAATGGCAACATTAAAAAGATTTTTGATATAGAAATAGACAAATCCTATCTGTTTTTTTCGCTGGCAAGATTAGAAAAAGGTTCAATCCATTCGATTCTTTTATTCAATGAAGACGAAGTAAGCATAGTAAAATTATTGGATGGAAATTATAGGATTGATAAATATTTAAATATAAAAAATTTAGCACTTGGTTATCAATTCTCAAACGATTTCCCTTATCTTGAAATATCTCATGATATCAATAGTGATGGAATTGACGAACTATTTATTTTAACCAAAAATGCTATTGAAATATATCAAAACGGCAAGATAACTCAATCTTATCCTTATCAAATACAGGCTTTTTATAACTACAAATCATCATTCGGAGGTTTTTCTTCATCGCAAAATATATTGATGATATTTCCCGATATTTTACTAAAAGATATCAATAATGATGGATTTAAAGACCTAATATTAAAATACAGGGCAAAGATAGAGTTTTCTTTTTTCAATAATATAACTAATCAATTTTTGAAAGGGAAAACAATAGATTTGACCAAATATGTTTCTGTAAGATCTGGTTATTCATTTTTCAATGAACATATAAGGATACTGAATTTTAATGATGATAAATATCCTGATATAGTCATTTTCAACTTTAATATGGCATCTGTTTTTAATGCCGATAAAACAGGGATTTTATGCTATCTTTTTAAGGGTAATAAAGAAGGTTGGCAAAATTCACCATCAAACCAATTTTTCATGGAAGATTTATCCGGACTTGAAAGTAAGTTGGTATTTACCGATTTTAATAAAGACAATTATATTGATCTTGTCAACATAGGCTCAAAGCTTTTCTCCTCTAATTTTCTCCTCTCTCTTTCTATGAAAAGGTCGATACCAATATTTATTTCATTTTATCCTCAAACTAAAGATTCTTTTTCAAAAACCCCGATTTTGCAGATTGAAAAAGGGATCTCGCTTGATAATCAGAATGTACTGGATTCTTCTCAGCTATCATTTGACTTCTACACGACCTTAGATCTTGCTGGTATAATTTCAGAGATTATTGTCGGCTATGATACAGATTTCAATGATGATTCAATAAATGATATTATAATCTATAATTTTGATGGAACCTTTTCAATATTTATTTCTAATACTTCAAACAATACAATCTTTCAAAAAAAAGAAACTTTATTATTACCTGTATCAAATGATTTTTTAGAAGTGTACTATCTATCAGGACCTTATAATCTTGTTATAAAAGATAAATCAAAATTTTATCTTATAAATATAATAAAAAGGCAGGGGAAAATCTTCTTTTCATTAATAAATTTATGATTTATAATCTTTCAGGAAGATAAATTATTAAAGATTTATAAATAAGAAGAATTAAAAAATGGATTAATGAATTATAGATATGAAAGATTAATAAAGGAATAAAAGATTTATAAATAAGAAAAAATCAATAAGTAATATAGGATTTAATAGTTAAAAAATATGAAGATAAGGTTATTGTTATTTTTTATTTCCTTTTTCTTTTTGTTTTTCATAACTTCAATTTCGATAAATGCACAACAGCTCTATAGAATAATGGATATTAGAATATCTGGAAATATAACAATCTCAGAAAATGAGATAAAAAACTATCTTTCAATATACATAAACTGTATTTTACAATCAGAAAAACTTATAAATATTGAACAAAAACTATTAAACTGGGGTTATTTCGAATCCGTTATCATAGAAATAACTAATTTTGATGATCAAAATAAATCTGAAAACATAGATGAAAATGAAATAAGAATAATTATTGAGATAAAAGTTGAAGAAAACTTACCAATAAAAAAATTAGATTTCCAAAATCTTAATATCTATGTTGCAAGGTACAAAGAAAAAATGCTTTTAAAAGAAAACAAGGCTTTTAACTCAAGATTTCTAGAAAAAGACTTAAGTAATATTGCGAATCTCCCATTTGTTTCTAGAGTTTCGAGCAAAATAGTAGAAGAAGAAGGTTATTTAATCATTGAAATTATGTTAAAATATAAAAATGAATTTTCAGCCAATTTAAAATTATCTGACTTTGTTTCTGTTGATTTTAATCTTTATGAAGGCAAGTTTTTCTTCCCTTTTTACCTTTCTTCAATTATATTTTATCCATTTCAAAATAAGGTATTTTACCCAATCGTGGGTTTTTCTTCTGGAATCTCATTTTTTAAAGGCTTTTATTTAAATTTTAACTATTATTCCTTATTCTCAATTTTTAAAAGCAAATTCGATTATAATTTTGTAACAGCAGGATTTATATACAAAGGGTTTCTTATCCAGAACAAAAATTTGACTTATCTATTAAATCCTATCGAATTTAACATATCTTATAGTATTGACGAAACTAAGTTTAACAATCTATTTTTACTGAATGAATTCTATATTAAATATAAAAATATTTTCAATATCTACAACAAATCATCTTTTACATACAATTTTAGCACAAATAATAATATAGAACAGGTTTCTTACTATGGGAACACCCCATTAAATGGTAATGAATCTAATATCTTTCTTAATAAAAGTTTTAATATATTTTTTTATAATTTTATCTTTAACCTTTATCCCGTAAGAGGATTTTCGGAATATTATCTAATTAAATCTCAGTTCATCTTTTTCAATACACTTGATTTAATTATTAAATTATTCTCAACGCAAATATTATATTTTGGTTTTGTTATCTCATCTGACTACATTGCCTATAAAGAGATTAAATTTACCAATAAAATTACCTTTGGTATTGGCCTTGTTTTTTCTATATCAATTAAAAATATAATCGAACTTCCTTTGTCTTTACAATACTTCTGGATTAATGATTTTAATGATGGAGTTTTTTACTTTTCATTTCTTTCAAAAAGATTTTTTTAAAATATAGCGAATTTATAAAAGGGTTAATATGTCAGAATTATTAAAGATCGAGAATCTAACAAAATTCTATGGGTCATTTAAAGCACTGGATAATCTTTCATTCAATATAAATAAAGGGCAAATTACCGGTTTTCTTGGATTAAATGGCTCTGGCAAAACAACAACAATAAAGATAATAGCGGGACTACTCCATAGTTATATTGGGTCCTTATATTATAAGGGTAAAAAGGTCAAAGATATTGGGAATAGAGATGAAACTACATTTATATTTGATTCCCAAAATTTTTATGAAAATTTAACAGCTTATGAAAATCTTCTCATAATAACGAGTTTAAATAATAGAAGATATAAAAAAAAAGAAATTCATGATATTTTAGCCGATATAGGTCTTAAAGATTGGATAAATAAACCAGTAAAGTTTTTCTCTCGTGGGATGAAGCAAAGGCTTGCACTTTCAATGGCTTTAATACTTAACCCGGAGTTTTTGATCCTTGATGAACCAACAAATGGTTTGGATATTGATGGAATATATTTTTGTGAAAAATATTTTCAAACATTGACAAAAAAAGGTTGTACAATTTTACTTTCCTCACATTATCTTGAAGAAGTAGAAAGACTTGCAGACAACATAGTTATTATTCATAAAGGGGTAAAAAAATTTGATGGTAATAAGCAGACTCTTTCTCTACTTAAAACAATTGGGGCAAGATTTTCATTTTCAAACAAGATAGAGAATAATTCTATAGAAAAATTAAAAGATTTTTTAACGGCAAATAATATTAAATCAAATTTTTTAAATATCGAAGATAATTCTTTTGAAATAACTTTTGAAAATGAGTCAGTTAAAAATATTGAAATAGTAAATCATTACATAAAGCAAAATATTGAAGGAATTCTTTTTATTGAACCTATTCAAAAGCACCTAAAAGAACTTTTTTTTACAAAATAATAATTGGAGCAAAAAATGAAATATATCTTATCTTTTTATAAAATTGAATTTATTAAAACCAAAAAAAATATCTCTTTAATAATTTTTTCGCTGACCTTAATTCTTATCTCCACAATTCTTACATTTTTATTACATCTTCAAAGGGTTGGTTTAAGTGGAAATCAAAATATCCCATTAAATTTTTCCTATGGTGGTTATGCTGTTTGGGTTATCTTTCATTTCTACCTTTTAACTTTTTGTATTTTTATTGATAGTGAAATCAGGGAAGAGATAAAAAGCAATAAGATAAATATCCTTTTTACACAAGCTGCAATAAAATACGAATATTATCTTGGTAAAATAATTTTCTGGACAACTTTGGTTTTTTTTATGATAATTATTCTAAATATTATCTGTTGGTCATTAAGCATCAATTTAATCTTTGCGAATAGACCTCCAAGATTGAATGACAATTCTATAATTCCAACCAATTTTATATTCTTAAATCTTCTGATTCAGATTTTACTTCTAATTCCGGTAATCTTATTCTTTATTAATCTATCTTTTATTTCAGGATTTTTTTTCTCCTCCTCTGCCGCTGGAATTATATTTAACATTCTACTAATAATCCTGGCTATAACTAATCGAACTCTATTATTATATCCTCTTTACAAAACATTTTTCCCATTTCAAACTTTATCCATCCCCAAAATATTCGATAGCAGATCTTTAATCTATCTAATCTTTACATCAATATCTAACATTATATTCCTATTCATAGTCAAAATTTTTATCCCAAAAAGAGAATTTAAGTGATTCAATTAATATTTATATTTGCAAAATATTAACTATTAGTTAAATTTTTTATGAATTTATTTTACAAAATAAAAAAAATTTAATTTTTCAATTATATTACAGGAGTTGGATTTTATGTTTAAATCTGTTAATCAACATGTAGAATTTCCAAAATTGGAAGAAGAAATTTTAAGTTTCTGGCAAAAAGAAGAGATCTTCAATAAATCTTTAAAAATTAGAGAGAATTCACCGGCATATGTTTTTTATGATGGACCTCCTTTTGCGACAGGATTACCGCATTATGGCCACTTTGTACCAGGGCTTTTAAAAGATATTATTCCAAGATATAAAACAATGAAAGGATTTCATGTTGATAGAAGATGGGGATGGGATTGTCATGGCCTTCCTGTCGAAAACGAGATGGAAAAAGAATTAAAGCTTCTGACTAAAAAAGATATCTTAGCCTATGGGATTGATAAATTCAATGAATCTTGTAGAGGGATTGTATTAAGATATACATCAGAATGGGAAAAAATTATAAATAGAAGTGGTAGATGGGTAGATTTTAAAAACGCATACAAAACAATGGACCCATTATATATGGAATCCATCTGGTGGGTTTTCAAAACATTATGGGACAAAGGTCTTATATATGAAGGATATAAGATACTTCCATATTGTACAAGATGTGCAACACCACTTTCTAATTTCGAAGTTAATCAAGGATATAAAGATGTTAAAGATCCTGCTATTACCATAAAATTTAAATCCGCTAATGAAGATAACCTTTATTTTCTTGCATGGACAACGACACCATGGACTTTACCATCTAATTTAGCACTTGCTGTTGGCTCCGAGATCGAATATGTTGAAGTCTTTGATCATAAATCAAAAGAAAAATATATTCTGGCTATTTCTAGATTAGATCACTATTATAAAGAGGAAAATGAATACACGATTTCAAAGAGATTTTTGGGAAAAGAGTTAGAAGGTAAAAGCTATATTCCATTATTCCCTTATTTCAAAGATATTAGCCCGAATGCATTTAAAATTGTCCTTGCAGATTATGTTTCCATCGAAGATGGAACAGGAATAGTTCATACCGCTCCTGGATTCGGTGAGGATGACTATAATACAGGTATTAAATATGATATACCTATTGTTTCTCCTGTCGATGAAAATGGTGAATTTGCAGAAGAAGTTTATGATTACAAAGGTTTACATGTAAAAAAAGCAGATCCTCTGATTATGGAAGACCTCAAAAAAAGGAATTTACTTATTAAAAAAGAGACAATTACCCATTCATACCCTCATTGCTGGAGATGTGATTCACCATTAATTTATAAATCAATATCGACATGGTTTGTAAAAATTGAACCAATAAAACAAGCCATGATTGAAAGTAATAATCAAATCAATTGGATACCCGAGCATATTAAAGATGGAAGATTTGGCAAATGGCTTGAAGGAGCTCGTGATTGGGCAATTTCCAGAAATAGATTCTGGGGTACCCCCTTACCTGTCTGGAAATGTGAAAATTGTGGTAAAACAATTTGCATTGGTTCAATTGAAGAGCTTGAAAAACTGAGCGGTAGAAAATTTAATGATATTCATAAGCATTTTGTCGATGATGTTGTATTAAAATGCCCTGACTGTGGCTCTGATATGAAGAGAATTCCAGAAGTTTTAGATTGTTGGTTTGAATCTGGTAGCATGCCATATGCTCAAGAACATTACCCATTTGAAAATAAAGAAAAATTCTTGAGCAGATTTCCAGCCGATTTTATTGCAGAAGGACTGGATCAGACCAGAGGATGGTTTTATACATTAACTGTTTTGGCGGCTGCTTTATTTAACAAACCGGCTTTTAAAAACTGTATTGTAAATGGTCTTGTCCTTGACGAGCATGGTAAAAAGATGAGTAAAAGGTTGAAAAACTACCCTGAACCAATGTATATAATGGATAAATACGGTGCAGATGCATTAAGACTTTACCTTGTTAATTCATCGGTAATTAGAGCTGAAGAACTTAATTTCTCTGAAAATGGCGTTAAAGAAATAGTAAAAAACATTTTACTGCCTTTGTGGAACTCTTATTCTTTCTTTGTTACCTATGCCAATATTGATAATTGGCAAATTAATTTAAAAATTCTCGAAGACCCATCTAGATTTAAAAGCTTTTCAAATGAATTAGACAGATGGATTATATCCACCCTTCAAACTTTAATTAAAAAAGTTACTGAAGCCACAGAGTCTTATAAACTTTATCTATCTGTTCCACCAATTATTGATTTTATAGATATTCTTACAAATTGGTACATTCGAAGATCGAGAAGAAGATTCTGGAAATCAGAAAACGATAAAGATAAAGATGAGGCATATCATACACTTTATTATGTTCTTTTAACTCTCTCAAAAGTTATTGCTCCTTACATACCATTTATATCAGATGCTATATACCGAAATTTAAAAACCGATAAGATGCCGCAGTCTGTTCACCTTGATTCTTTCCCAACCGCAATTGAAAACTTAATAGATATTGATCTTGAAAAAAGGATGGAACTTGTTCAAAAAGCCGTTGCATTGGGTAGGAATCTTAGAACACAATATGATTTAAAAGTTCGACAACCCTTAGCTAAGATTGTTATTATTGATCCTTTAAAAGATGAATTGAATCTTATATCTGATTTTTCAGAAATCCTAAAAGAAGAACTTAATGTTAAAGAGGTTGTTTTTTCATCAGATGAAACAAGCATAGTAGAATATAAGGCAAAACCAAATTTTAGAAAACTTGGAAAGATTCTCGGTAAAAATATAACAAATGCTCAAAATCTACTCAAAAATTTAAAATCTTCTCAAATAATTAAATTAATGGAAGGTGAAAAATTAACCTTGGAAGAAGTTAATTTTTCTTATTCTTTCACTATCGATGATATCATTTTAGAGAGAATTCCAATTCATGGAATGGCTACTATAAATGAAGGACAGATAACTGTAGCGATTGATACCAATATAACACCAGAATTAAAAATGGAATGTGATGCAAGAGAGGTTATAAACAAAATACAAAATATGCGAAAGGAACAGAATTTTGAAGTTACAGATAGGATTGAAGTAACTATCTGGACAGATAAAAGATTGATCGAGAGTATTGAAAAGTTCAAAGATTTTATAAGTTCAGAAACATTATCAGTTTCTTTTGTATGTAAAGATTTGTCACAAGAAAAACCTTCTGCCAATAATTTAAAAGATTGGATTATTAATGAATATAAGGCTTTTTTAGTAGTTGAAAAATGAAATAAAAAGGAAAATCTATGATTGAGTTACAACAATTCAAAAAAACTTTTTCTGATGCTGTTGAAAAATTAGAGCAAAAATTCCCCTATGCTTGCGCTTTTGCTCAAAAGATCGATTCTCATTCAGTTACTTCTTCAACAAGAGAAGACAAGGTATCTTTTTCAGATCCTAATGCTGGATTTGTTCTTACTATATTTAATGGTAATCATTTTGTCGAATACTTTTCCAGTAAACTATCTGAAAATGAGATTAAAAAAGGGGTTGAAAACCTGATTTTAAATAATGAAGCTATTAAAAGCGATATTGAAATCGATGCTGGTGAAAAGATAGAAAAAGATTTTTACCAGAAAATTGAAAATGATCCATCGACTATTCCTCTTTCTTCTTACTTAGAAAAAGCTAGAGAAAATAGAAGTAAAGTCGAAAGACTTTCAAATCTTATTCAAATGGCAGTTTCAAGAATTGGTTTCGAAAAAATTGATGAACTATTTATTAATAGAAATAAAAAACTCTTCCAAAGGCTATCCAGATTCAACCTTGTATATTTCTTTGTTCTTTCAGATGGTAAAAATTCTGCCGAGATGTTTGATGGTTTTTCAAAAATAGGCGGATTTGAGCATGCAGAATTTGATGAAGTAAAATCCAAAAAGGTTGTCGAAGATGCGATCAAAATTTTGGGAGCACCAAGATTAGCACCTGGAACTTATACATGTATTTTTTCTCCCGCTATGTCAGGCATGTTTGCACATGAGGCATTTGGACATGGGACAGAAACAGATATGTTTTTAAAAAAGAGGGCAAAAGGGGAAGAATATCTTGGTAAGCAAGTAGCTTCAAAACTGGTTAATATGTGGGATAGTGCAAATCTTGGAGAAAATTATATCGATGCATCGGCTTCATATTTCTTTGACCATGAAGGGAAAATTTCTTCACCTACTCAGATAATAAAAGATGGAATTTTAGTTTCTGGTCTTACAGATTTAAATTCCTCTTCGAGACTTAAAATTAAAAGAACTCCAAATGGAAGAAGAGAGTCTTATAGCCATAAATCTTATGCAAGAATGACAAATACCTTTTTCGAAAAAGGATCGACTCCATTTGAACAGATGTTAACAAAGGTAGATTATGGATTTTATATTGATCACGCAACAAATGGCATGGAAGATCCAAAAGGATGGGGAATCCAATTAGAAGCGATTTATGCTGCAGAGATAAAAAACGGTTCTTTTACTGGTAAGGTTTTTTCACCTGTTATAGTTACAGGTTATGTACCTGACCTTTTGATGAGCATCTCTGATGTCGGTGATGATTTTAAAGTTTCCTCATTAGGTTACTGTGGAAAAGGTCATAAAGAGTGGGTTAAAGTCACCGATGGTGGCCCACATCTTTTGTTAAAAGCTCGTCTTGCTTAAAGGAGTTAAATAATGAAAAATTCTATACACGATAAAATTGTCGAATACTGCAAGAAAAAAGATATTTATTTCTGGTCATGTAAAAGTTCCTTAGAAAAAAGAGCAGAAAGCTATTTTATATTTGGTAAAAGTGAATCTAATAGATATGGAGAAATTGAAAGTCATCTTGTTAACCTTTGGACAATAACAGAAAAAGATGGAAATAAATTTATAGGTAATTCATCTGTATCAATCTCTGAAAATAGTGATGATAAAGAAATTGCAGATAAAATAGATAATACAATTATTGCCGCGAATTTAATCAAAAACCCTTTTTACGAAATTCCAAAAGATAAATTTATTTACAATAATTTTTCCAATGTCGATCCTTTAATCAAGGAAAGTCCATTAAAGGCTATCGAAAAACTCTCTTCTAAAATTATAGATAAATCAAAAAAATTTGATGATATAAGGCTTTCAACGACCGAGCTATTTGTTTCTCATATCGAAGAAAATTTTACTAATTCTTCGGGTAACAAATATTCATTTGAAAAGACAAAAATTATGCTTGAAGGTGTTTTTTTAGCAGGAAATAACCTTGAAACAGAGAGTTTTTTTACAAAAAATTCTGTTTTTATTGATGATCTTGATCTAGATAATTTTCTTGATACTCAAGCAAAATATGCTCGAGATGTTAAAATTGCTCAAACATTAAAAACAGGGAAATATAATGTTGTTTTCAGCAATGAAGCATTAGACTCATTTTTTGATTTTTATTATACCCATGCTAATGCTATGGCAGTTTACAATAAATTCTCACTATTAAAACCGAATGAAGCAATATCCAAAAACTTAAGTAAACAAAACTTTACTTTAAAAGTAGATCCATTTATTAAAGGCGGAATTTATTCCAATATCGCAGATGAGTATGGTATACCACTAAAACAATTTACAGTTATAGAAAATGGTATTTTAAAGAATTTCATCTCTACACTTCCTTATTCAAAATACTTAAATATACCATATACTGGACCCTCGACCAATTTTATTTTAGAAAAGGGGGATGAAGATCTTGAAAAATTAACTTCTAATGATAATACCATTTTACTTTTAAGATTTAGTGCATTTAGCCCAAAAGCGATTACAGGTGACTTTTCTTCTGAAATACGACTCGGATACATTACAAAAAATGGTAAAAAAATACCTATTAAAGGTGGTTCCGTTTCAGGAAACATAAGGAATCTTATCTCATCCTTAAAACTTTCTAATAAGATAGTCAAAATAGATAATTATATTGGTCCAGATGGTATATATCTTGAAGGGGTTGATATAGCAGGAGATTAAATTTGATATTGATTTTATAAAATTGACTTTGATATAAGTTTAAGTTTCAATAATAAAATTATTTTAAAATATTAAAAACACTTTAAAATATAAAATACCCGGTTTGACCGGGTATTTTTTTTGCGAGTGGAGGGAGTTGAACCCACACACCCTGAGGCACTAGATCCTAAGTCTAGCGTGTCTGCCAGTTCCACCACACTCGCTTTATCATTAAATATGAAGATTAAAAATAAAAACTATGATAACAATTGGGTCGCAAAGGATTCGAACCTTTGGCCTACTGATTAAGAGTCAGTTGCTCTACCAGCTGAGCTAGCGACCCATTTTTCGCGCCCTGCAGGAATCGAACCTGCGGCCTGAGGATTCGAAGTCCGCCGCTCTATCCAGCTGAGCTAAGGGCGCTCAAAGGGTGGATGATGGGGATTGAACCCACGGCATTCTGAGCCACAGTCAGACGCTCTCCCAGCTGAGCTACATCCACCACAAGGAGAACGCACCTGGCAGGACTCGAACCTGCGGCACTCGGATTAGAAATCCGATGCTCTATCCTACTGAGCTACAGGTGCATTCGGGGAGAGGAGACTTGAACTCCTGACCCCTTGATCCCAAATCAAGTGCGCTCCCAACTGCGCTACTCCCCGACAGCACTTTTAAATACACTATTTTTTATCAATGTCAATAGATTTTATATTTGATTTATTCTTTTTTTTATTCCTATTTTTTTTATATCTATTTTATAAAAGGATGATTATTTTTATCCATACAATATCTATATATTTGCTCTACTACTATCAACTTTGCTAATTGATGCGTAAATGTCATATCTGATAATGACAGAATTAAATTAGCATTGTTTTTAACTTTTTCCGAAAGACCATATGCGCCGCCTATGATAATTGTTAAAGATTTAAATGAATTAAAAACTCTATCAAGTTCCTTAAAAAAACCTTCCGAACTCTGTTTTCGCCCATGTTGATCACAGACTATTACAAATGATTTTTCTGCTATAGATTCTATTATTTTATTACCTTCTTTTTCTATTTCCACCTTATTTGAAAATCCAAATTCCTTTATCTCGATTTCTACTATCTCGAAAAAATTTTTAATCCTTTTAATATAATCTTCAACTAACCCTTTAATGCAAATATTTGATAGCTTTCCAATTGAAATTAAGTAAATTGTTTTGGCCATTTTATTCCCAAATTATTCACAGGAATTTAAAAGATAAAATGTACAAAAATTTATACACATTTAGTTTATAGCCTTTATTTATAATTCTTTTTACGACATGTAAGGATTTTAAAACAATAATTAATCAAAAATTATCACAATTTATTCACAATTTTTAAGCCAGCCATCATCATGCCAATTTCTTCTAATTTTATCTTTTCAGGAATAAAATTTCCAGAAATTTCTCCTGAAAACATTACGATAACCCTATCGCTTATGCTAAGTATCTCTTCAAGATCTTCTGAAACTAGTAATATGGAGCAACCTTGGTCCTTCTTCTTTAAAAGCAACTTTCTAATAAAATCTGTTGCCGCTATGTCAAGACCATAAGTTGGATGCGCGGCAATTATAATCTTAGGTTCAGATTCCAATTCTCTAGCACAGATAAATTTCTGTATATTCCCACCCGACAATTGTTTTATCGGATATTCGATAGAAGAAGCCGAAACATTATATTGTTTTACTAATTCTTTTGTTAATTTTTTCACTTGTGAATATTGAATCAACCCCTTTTTCAAGAAACGACTCCTGATATCATCCTTCAACAAAAGATTTTCATATACTGGAAAATTTGGGACAGAGCCAAATCTAAGTCTTTCTTCAGGTATATGTGCAACTTTTAAATTAGCTATCTCTTTAGCAGATTTTTTAATTATAGAATTACCAAAAACCTTTATATCCCCTTTTTCGCTTTTCCTTAGGCCAGTTAAAACTTCCACTAACTCTTTTTGACCATTCCCAGACACACCTGCGACACCTAAAATCTCTCCCTGTAAAAGCTTAAAGGAAACATTTTTTATCGAATAAACCCCTTTATCTCCTTTTACCCATAGGTTATCAACAGTTAATGCATCTTTTTCGTTAATTACCTTATTTTTAATATAATTAAATGAAATTTCCCTGCCAACCATTAATTTTGCGAGGCTAACTTTGTCTGTCTCTGATGGTTTTAAACTATCAATTACCCTACCTTCCCTTAAAACAGTTATTTTATCACTAATGGCGAAAACCTCATCTAACTTATGAGATATAAATATTACCCCAATCCCATTTTTTATAAGCATCGAAATTGTTTTAAATAAGCCTTCTACTTCTTGAGGGGTTAAAACAGAGGTAGGTTCGTCTAAAATTAGAAATTCTGCTCCTCTAATCAAAGCCTTAATAATCTCTACTCTTTGTTGTTCACCTGCAGATAATTGCCATATTTTATAATCAGGATTTACCTTCAACCCATATTTTTCGCTGATATTCTGAATCTCTTTTGCGAACTTTTTACCTGGGTTAATGTTAGGTGCTTTATGTAACCCTAAACATATATTTTCGCTAACAGTATGATTTTGGACTAACATAAAATGCTGATGAACCATACCTAT
Organism: Brachyspira murdochii; assembly: GCA_020722965.1. GTDB lineage: Bacteria > Spirochaetota > JAAYUW01 > JAAYUW01 > JAAYUW01 > Exilispira. The sequence continues at coordinate 32,626 of DYJT01000001.1, forward strand.
GCCATTTTGAATGGCATCCTTAGGATTTTTAATATCAACCTTTTTACCATCTATAATAATATCACCACTATCTGCTTTATATATCCCATAGATAATATTCATCAAAGTTGTCTTCCCTGCACCATTTTCACCTAAAAGGGCGTGGACCTCTTTGCACCTGAAATCGATCGAAATTTTATTATTAGCAATTATTCCAGGAAATTCTTTATATATATTTCTTAAAGATAATACCTGCATTTTGCCAAATCCTTATTAATATTAAATGGTTGAGGGAAGACCCCTCAACCAACATTAATGATTTCTATTGTTTCTTATTGTTTTGGAATATTACCGATGACATTGCTTACAAACCAATTAATATTCCACAAAGTCTCATAAGAAGCCCTGACACCTGCCGGAATTTTTAAAATTCCTTGATTATCTTTAATTGGTCCAGTAAATGGGTCAAATAAAACAGTTGGTTCACTCATCTGAGCTATTCTTTTCATAACAAGATCATAAACTGATATATTTCCTAAAACAGGATCGGCAATAGATTTGTTTTTTAAAATATCAACAAATTTCGGATTAATAGGTTGTCCATACTCTCCACCAAGTAAGCAAGCTCCCTCTTTCATCAACCACCAGTAATCTCTATTATCCCAGGTATTTGTGTGGATTTTTCTTAAAATTTCTTCATACATGATTCCCCAATCGACAAGCTGTCCTGATACAACGGTGTCTGGCCCGAATTTCTGCATTGGGCTATAATGAGAGAAAACATAAATCTGTTTACCGTTTTTGGTGTGTTCCTCACCAACATCTACTATTGCGGTAGAATCTTCTGTAAAAGCCAGGGCATCAACACCTTCTGAAATCAATGATTCTGCTGCTTCTTTAGCTTTTGCTGGATCATACCATGAAAAAAGCCACCTTACATATACTTTCGCATTTGGATTAGCTTCTTTTACGCCTAAAGCAAAAGCATTAATATGTCTGACAACCTCGGGAATTGGATGAGCGCCAACATATCCAACTTTACCAGATTTTGTAAGAGCACCAGCCATTAGACCATTTAAGTAATATGATTGATAAAGTTCAGCGAAATAGGTACCAACATTATTTTCCCTTTTATACCCGGAGCAATGCATAAAGAGTTTATCGGGATATTTCTTCGCTGCTGCAATTGTCCCATCCATAAATCCAAAACTTGTTGTAAAGACAACATCACATTTTTCTTCGTTTATCAATCTATCGATATATCTCTCGACATCACCTTCCGGGACACTTTCGATATAAACTGTTTTTAACCATGGGAATTTGCTTTCAACATATTTTCTACCAAGATCATGGGCGTTTGACCATCCGTAATCACCAACTGGTCCTACATAAATAAAACCAGCTTTTAAAGTTTTACCCTGGAATTGAGCATTTTCTCCACCTTCTGGTTTTTTGGTACATGAAAATGCGACTAAAGATATTATCAAAAGGATTGTAAAAATAATAAAAATAGCCGATATCTTTTTCATTGCTCTTCCTCCTTATTTGTCTTATTATAAAATTTAATTAAAATTTATCAATAGTTTGTTCGATATTTAAATATAGAAATTTTAAAATTAAAGAATTTTGTTCTAAAATTAATTTATAATAAAGTAAAAACTTTAAATAAGTTAAATATATAAAATATCATAAATAACAGGGAATGGTTTAATATATGAAATATTATAAATATTGGAAATATAAGATAGTAAAGGTTTAATATCTGAAACATAATAAATATATGGAATGGTAAAATATATGAAATATTTGAAAGAGTAAATTATGGTAAAAATTAATCTATCCGAATTAAAAAATTTGATAGATGTTGCATCAAAAAGAAAAGAAGCCGATTTAATAATTAAAAATTGTAAAATAATAAATGTTTTTAACGAGTCAATTGAAAAAGGGAATATCGCTATATCTGGTAAATGGATAGCTGGTGTCGGAAGTTATAAAGAAGCCATAAAATCTATTGATGCCAATGATTCTTTTGTTTGCCCTGGATTTATCGACTCTCATATGCATATTGAAAGCACCAAATTACTTCCACATCAATTATCTGACGCACTTATTCCGCTTGGCACTACATCTGTAATAGTAGATCCCCATGAAATAGCTAATGTCTCTGGAATCAAGGGAATTAAATTTTTAATGAATTCCTCGAAGAATTTAAATCTTGATATCTTTTTTATGGCATCTAGTTGTGTACCAGCAACTAATTTTGAAACAAACTATAAAAGACTAAACCATAAAAATCTTTTAAAATTAAAAAAATATGAAAATTTATTAGGTTTAGCAGAGGTTATGAATTATCCTGCTGTAATAAATAAAGATGAAAAGATACTGAACAAAATTATCTCTTTTTCTGATATGATAATAGATGGGCACTGCCCATCTTTAAAAGGTGATCTATTAAATGCTTATATTGGATCGGGAATTTATTCAGATCATGAATGTACTACAGAAGAAGAGGCAAATGAAAAATTAGCAAAAGGGATGTATATACTGATTCGAGAAGGTTCTGTTGCCAAGGATTTAAAAAACCTTGTTAAAATAATTTCAGAAAAAACTAAAAATCGTATTCTTCTTTGCACAGATGACATAGAACCCGATGATATCATGAACCTGGGGCATATAAATAATCTTATTTCAATGCTAATAAGCGAAGGGGTAAATCTTTGTCTTGCAATAAAGCTTGCGACTTTAAATCCTGCAATATTTTTTAATTTAAAACGAAGAGGTGGAATTGCGCCAGGATATCTTTCAGATCTTGTGATTTTTGAGGATTTAAAATCTATTAAAACTGTAATTAAAAATGGTAAAATTGTCTATACTAGGGAAAGCACATCTTTGCAAAACCATAAAATTTATGAAAATAATTTAAATAAAAGCGACACAATTAACAATAAAAAAATGTCAAATTTCATGCTAAACTCTATAAAGATAAAAAAGATTGATTTAAAATCCTTTAAGGTCAAAGACTGTGGTAAGGAAATTAGAGTTATTTCACTAAAAAAAGACACAATAATAACAGATCAGATAATAGTTAATCCAAGGGTCATAAATGGATGGATTGAATCTGATATTGAAAATGATATCATAAAAATAGCGGTTTTTGAAAGACATCACAAAACAGGTAATTTTACGATAGGTTTTATAAATGGATTGAACTTAAAAAGGGGAGCATTCGCAACATCTATAGCCCATGATTCTCATAATATTGTTATAGTTGGTGAAAATGATCTGGATATGTTTACTGCATTAAATTTTATAAAGAAAATTAAAGGCGGCATTGTACTGGCTTCTAACGGGAAAATTATCGATTACCTTTGCTTGCCTTATTCGGGATTAATTTCTAACATGCCTTTAAATGATGTAGCTAAAAAACTTGTAGATCTTCGAAAGAAGGCAAGAGATTTATTGGGAGTTAAATTAGAGGATCCTTTTATGACGATTTCTTTTATGACCCTTCCTGTAATCCCAAAGATAAAAATCACAGATAAAGGCTTATTTGATGTAGATAAATTTCAATTCTTAAAACTTTTTATCGATTAAGCTCTTAAAACTTTAAGATTAAAACAAAATTCTACTTTTCTTCTTTAATAAATGGCTCACCTAAGGCAGAGGGAGCTCCAAGGTGTTTTAAAATATTTCTTTGTGCATTTAATATTAAGACAATAATTGTCGTCAAATATGGTAACATTAAAAGAAGACTTGGAGAGATTCCTAATGGTTGGAGAAGGTATTGTATAACATAAATTCCACCAAAAAGATATGCTCCTATCATAGCTTTCATAGGATGCCAGTATGAAAAAATAGTTAAGGCTATGACAATCCATCCTCTGCCACCGGTCATCCCTTCTATCCATTGGGGTATATATGCGGTAGAAAGATATGCCCCACCCATCCCGGCAAATGCTCCTCCTAATATTACCGAAATGTATCTATATAAATTGACATTTACCCCTACAGAATCAGCTGCTTTTGGAGATTCACCGGTTGAACGAAGATTGATACCAATTTTTGTATTAAAGATTATAAATGAGGATAAACAGGTTAAGATAATACAAATATAAAATAGTGGGTCTTTCGAAAAAATAGTCTGTCCTAAAATTGGTATTTTGTATAATATCGGAAGACGAAAACTACTAAATCTTGATGATAATGGTATGCCAATGAAATTTCTGCCTATAACGCCACTTAAACCTAATCCTACCATTGTAAGAGCTAAACCAGATAATGTCTGATTACTTTTCAAAGTTATCGACACAAATGCATGAATAGAGGATAGAATTGCGGTAACAATTATAGCCGTAAAAAAGCCCAACCATGGATTAGATGTAATATATGTTATACCAAATGAAACTACGGCTCCTAAAGACATCAAGCCTTCTATTCCAAGGTTATAAACGCCTGAACGTTCTGCAATTATCTCCCCAACTGTTGCAAAAAGTAGTGGTGTTCCGGCAACCAGGGTTCTTGATAAAATAGAAATAATCAAATCCATAGTATTAATATCCCTTTTAATCTGATTTTAAATTCTCGATTTTTTTGTTTTTAATAAATTTTATTTTAAATTCTGTAAAAAATATACCTAAAAGAGCTGAAAAAAGTATAAAGCCATTGAAAAGATTTATTGTTGCATATGGCAATCTGAACGATGTTTGTATAATATCACCACCGACTAAAATACCTCCGAAAAAGAATGATGAAAGAATAACAAGTAAAGGATTTAAAAGGGCAAGCCATGCCACTATAATTCCAGTATAACCATAGTTTGATGAAACCTGTTCAGGATATGTCAGATGTTTATGTATAGCCGCAACTTCGCCAACCCCGGCAATTCCAGAAAGACCTCCACTTATTACCATCACTATAAGAGTTACCTTCACAAAATTTATCCCGGCAAATTTCGCAGCATCAGGATTTTCTCCCACTACTCTAATTTCATAACCATATTTTGTCTTAAAGATGAAAAAATATAAAATAATTGCAAATATTAAACCTATTATAAGAGTAATATAGTGTATTCTTGAACCGGGAATAAATGGAATTGTCGCATTTGGTTGGAAATTATCTGTATAAGGAAACCCATATTGGTGTTTTCCCTTCCAGGGTCCATATATCAGATATTGAACAAATTGTGCTGCTATATAATTTAACATCAAAGTTGAAATAATATCATTTATTGCGAGTTTTGATTTTAAATAGGCTGGAATTATACCCCATAATCCTCCACCAATAAATCCAGCAATAAACATTAAAGGAAGTACGAAATGAACCCTTGGCCCTAAATACAATCCAACCCATGTGGCGAAAGTAGCACCAATTAAAAGTTGCCCCTCTGCCCCTATATTCCAGAATCTTCCCTTAAAAGAAAGAGCAAGACCAGAGCCTACCAGTAAAAGAGGAATCATCTTTGTTATTGTCTCTTTTAATCCAAATATACTGAAAAAACTTCCCCTAAAAATCTTATATAACGCATAAAAGGGATTTATCCCTTTAAATAAAAAAATCATACTGGATAAAAGTATCCCAATTGATAAAAATCCAAGATAAAAAAACAACTTCTTTTTATTGGGAATAAAAAGGTTTTTTTCTATTATTATTTGGGGCATTTAACCTCCACTAATACTATTCACCAATTATTTTAACAAGTACTCTTTTATTTCGCTGTCCATCAAACTCACCGTAAAATATCCTTTCCCAGGGACCTAAATCAAGTTTCCCAGCTGTAATAGCAACGACAACCTCTCGTCCCATAATCTGCCTTTTAATATGAGCATCAGCATTATCTTCCCCACTTCTATTGTGTAAATATCTTTCTGGAGTATATGGGACAATATTTTCTAACCATTTTATAAAATCTTGATGCAAACCACTTTCATTATCATTTATGAAAACGCTGGCAGTTATATGCATGGCATTGACAAGACAAAATCCTTCCTTTATCTTGGATTCATCAACAATCCTTTGAATTTCGTCCGTTATATGAATAAATTCAATTCTTTTTTGTGTGTTAAACCATAATTCTTTTTTATAAGACTTCATAGATTTACCTCATCAACTATTTTATCAAAACATTTTTTATTCTTCATAATCCACAAAAAAGGTAAAATCTGATTTCAAATTGTAAAATTCTGTCTGAACTTCATTATTTTCAACTATCTTAAATTTTGATCTTTCTGAAATAGTTATTACTTCATGCCATATCCCTTTTTTTAAACAAATTGGTTTGTCTAATAAAAATACATCGAAATCTTCAGGATTATTTTCTGATAATAGAATTAAACTAACTCCGCTCATAGGTTCAAATGTTTCCAAAGAGTCAGGATGTCTTTCCAGCTTATCCACTTTTTTCCTATCTATTTCGAATATTGCTATCCTAAATCCACTAGAATTTTCTTTAAACAAAATTTCCCAGGATTCTTGCTCGCCAGTGAAGTCAAGAATATATCCATATTTTTTAAAATTATCTTTTTTAATGTAATTAATCTTTTTCATATTCTTCTTCTTTTTATAAATTTTTTATAATTTTTATAAGTTCTGACTTATAAAATTTTTATTAAAAAAATTAAATCAATTTATTTATTATTTTTTTCCAATTTTCATAACCTGATTCTGCATTATTTTTATCTTTAGATGGCTCGAATCTTATATCTTCCTGATAAAATTTTTCCATATCTTTTAAACTTTCAAAACCACCCCTTTTAAATCCAGCCATTAAGGCTGCACCCATGGCAGTAGTTTCAATAACCTTAGGTCTAACAATCGGTATCCCTAAAAGATCGGATTGAAATTGGATTAAAAAGTTATTAGCACTGGCACCACCATCCACCTTTACAATATGAAGAGGGTTACCACAATCATTGGTGATCCCATCCAATACATCTCTTATAGAAAAAGCTATTCCTTCCAGACATGATCTTACGATATGCTTTCTTTCGGTATCTCTTGTAATCCCATAAATCAAACCCTTTACATCTGGCTTCCAATACGGTGCGCCTAGTCCTGTAAATGCGGGGATAAATATTAAACCTTTCGATTCGCCTGCTTCTAATGCCATAACTTCTGTTTCAGATGCATTTTCAACAATTTTAAGATTATCTCTTAACCATTGTATTGCTGCACCAGCGATAAAAACCGAACCCTCTATAGCATAACATGGTTTACCATCTATTACCCAGGCTACAGTACTTACAAGATTATGCTTTGATATAACAGGTTTTTCACCTATATTGACAAGGATAAAACTACCTGTCCCATAAGTTATCTTTGCCTCACCAAAATCAAAACAGTTTTGACCAAATAGTGCAGCTTGCTGATCTCCCAGGATCCCTGTAATTGGAATTTCTTCCCCAAGTATTAATTTATCTAAATAACCAAATATTGAGTTACTATCAGATACAATAGGAAGAGATTCACGTTTAATACCAAAATAATCTAGCAATTCATCATCCCAATCAAAGGTATTTATATTATAAATCATCGTTCTTGAAGCATTAGAAGGATCTGTCTTATGCGATTTCCATCCTGTTAGAACTGCAAGCAACCAACTATCTATTGTACCAAAAGCCAGCCTACCTTCCTCATCTGCATTTTTTACTTCTGGCACATTATCCAATAGCCACTTCATCTTAGTCGCTGAAAAATAGGGATCTATGACCAGACCTGTCTTTTCCCGAATCTTGTCTTCCATCCCTTCATTTTTCATCCTTTCGCAAAAAGGTGCTGTTCTTCGACATTGCCATACTATTGCATTATATAATGGTTTGCCTGTAATTTTATCCCATGCAACTATTGTTTCTCTTTGATTTGTAATCCCAATGGCTATAATCGATGATGACTTTATACTGGCTTTTTCAACTGCTCTTTTTATGGTTCTTAATTGAGTTTGAGCAATCTCTTCGGCATCATGTTCCACCCACCCTTTTTCTGGATAGATCTGCCTGAACTCCTCTTGCGAAGAAGATATAATATTCCCTTTAAGATCAAATATTATTGTTCTGGAGGATGTAGTACCAGCATCTATTGCCATGATATACTCTTTGCCCATTTAAAACTCCTAAATTATCTAGAATTTAATCTTAATCTCGATGAAATAATTATACAAAATTTTTCATAAATTAAAACAATTTTTTTGTTGCAGAATTTCAAATTTTTTATAACATTTATAAAAAGAAGTTATTATATGATTCAATTAATAATCGGTCCTATGTTTTCAGGGAAAACGACAGAACTCTTAAGAAGGTTGCAAAGAGCAAAAATTGCCGGTAAAAAGGTTATTTTACTAAGACCTAAAATTGATACACGTGAAACATTAACGCATGATGAGTTAAAAACAACGGGGAATATCCCTCAAATTGTTTTAAATAATTTGGGAGAATTTGACCCGAACTCATATGATTATATAGGAATAGACGAGGGCCAGTTTTTCCAAAATTTGGCTCAAAATTTGAATAAATGGGCAGATAACGGAAGGCATATTATTGTAGCTGGTTTAGATGCCACAAGTGAATTGGCTCCCTTTGAAGAGATAATTCAACTTATACCATTTGCCGAAGAAGTCATCAAGCTTAATGCGGTTTGCACAAAATGTGGTTCTGATTTTGGAGCCTTCACAAAATTTGTTGGAACAGAAAAAAAAAATAAAATCCTTGTTGGTGGTAAGGGAATCTATGAAGCCAGATGCAGGAATTGCTGGAAAATACCATAAATTTATAATTTAAATAAAAAAAGGAGAAAAAGATGAATGTTCTTGTTCTAAATTGTGGTTCATCATCCATTAAGTATCAGGTAATTGATATGGATTCCGAGAAACTTCTGGCAAAAGGTCTTGTCGAAAGAATTGGAGGTGAGGAAACCATATTTAATTACCAAAAAACCGGTTATGATAAAATTAAAACGGTTTCCCAAAACATCAATTATGAAAAAGCTATAAGTATCGTATTAAACACATTATGTGACAATGAAATTGGGGTATTAAAAGATATACATGATTTAAAAGCTGTTGGTCATAGGGTTGTTCATGGTGGTGAATACTTTTTCGAATCACAGCTTATTGATAACGAAGTCGAAAATAGAATTGAAGAATGCATCGATCTTGCACCATTACATAATCCCGCTAATTTAGAAGGTATAAAAATTTTAAGAAAACTTTTACCCGATGTTCCAAACATTGCGGTCTTTGATACCGCTTTTCACCAGACAATGCCTAAAACCTCCTTTTTGTATGCTATCCCTTACAACCTTTATAATAAATATAAAATTAGAAGATATGGTTTTCATGGTACATCTCACAAATATGTAGCACAGCAAGCAGCCATTAAACTTGGTAAGCCACTTAGTGAGTGTAATTTAATCACATGCCATTTGGGTAATGGCTGTTCTATAACAGCGATAAAAAATGGTGTTTCTGTTGATACTTCGATGGGTTTCACCCCTTTAGAAGGTTTAATGATGGGGACTAGATCTGGAGATATCGATCCCTATATTGTCCTATATCTTATGGAAAAAGAAAATCTTTCGATCGAACAGGTTAACTCTCTATTAAATAAACAATCTGGTTTATTGGGTATTTCTGGTATTTCTAATGACATAAGATTTATCTGGGAAGAAGAAAAGAAGGGGAATGAACAGGCAAAGCTAGCTGCAGATATTTTTATTTATAGATTAAGAAAATATATTGGTTCCTATATGGCAGTTCTTGGAAGAGTCGATGCGATTGTATTCACGGCTGGTATAGGTGAAAATGACGAACATGTTAGAGAAAGATCATTATCCGGATTAGAAGATTTAGGTATATTATTGGATCTTGAAAAAAATATTGAATTCAACAGAAAAGAAGGAGAAATTTCTAAACCAGAATCAAAAATTAAAATATATATAATTCCGACAAATGAAGAATTGGCAATTGCAAAAGACACAAAGCGAATAGTAGATTCTTTGAATTAGAGAGCTTGACAATATTTCTTTTAATTGTATATTCTATTTGTAAGCGCGAGTAGTTCAGTGGTAGAACATCAGCCTTCCAAGCTGATTATGTGGGTTCGATTCCCATCTCGCGCTTTTTTTTATTTTCTTTTTTCATTTTCCAAGACAAAATTTTGAAAAAACAAGATCGAAAAGCTCTTTTGAATATTCTTTCCCTGTCAATTCATTTATTTTTAAATATGCGTTTTTTAAATTTTCAGCAGAAATATCAAATAAATTTTTCTCCTTCAAGAATTTTTCTGCTTCGTTAATATAATTTAATACTTCTTCTAATAAGACTTTTTGCCTTACAGTTTGAATAAATTCATACCCCCTATCTTCCTGCAAATCAACATTTCCTATAGTTATTTCTAAGCTTTTTTTCAATTTTTCTTCCACAAATTTTATACCGAAATTATATTCCACAGATATAAATATAAATTCATCAATTAAATTTAATATAAAATCCTTAGTGTTTTTTTCTATTTTATTAGAATTAATAATCTCATTTTTAATATTAAGATAATCTAATTTGTTTAAGTTATCTTTCAAATCAATCACTAAATCTATTTTATTTAAAACAACTAAAATCTTTTTTGTATAATTCAAAAAAATTTCAATTAACTCTTTATCTACTAAACTATCAACTGCAATTAAAAAGATTATTAAATCTGCATCTTCTATTAGTTTCTTAACTCTTTTAATTCCTAACTGTTCAATTTTATCATCCGAATTTCGAATACCAGCTGTATCAAAAAGAGAAAGATGAAGATTTCCTAAAAGTAGTTCAGATTCAATATAATCTCTTGTTGTACCATGGACATCTGAAACTATAGATCTATCTTCTTTAAGTAATAAATTAAAAAGAGATGATTTACCGCTATTCGTAGGTCCAACAATTACTATATTATATCTAGAATGAAGTGAAATACCATAAGATGAATTTTCCAGGATTTTGTCTATCTCTTTTTGTAGTATATCAAATTTTTTATATACTTCTTTTAACTCTTCATCTTGCGAGTCTAACTCTTCTTCAGGATATTCCAAAGATGCTTCTAAAAAAGAGGAGATACTTAAAATCAGATTCTCAAAATAATTTAATTTTTTTGTAAAATCCTTACCAAGATTTTTTGAATTTTCATATGCCTGTTGAGTCTCTGCATTTATCAAGTTATTAATCGCTTCAGCTTGAATTAAATTCATCTTCCCGTGAATAACAGCAAGTTTTGAAAATTCACCGGGTTCAGCTTCTCTATAACCGAGGGATTCAAGTAATTCATAGATCTCTTTTATCACAAATAAAGAGCCATGAACATGTAACTCTATTGTATCTATACCACAATAAGATTTGTCTTTCTCGAAATAGATAAGGATACAATTATCTATAATCTTTTTGTTTTCTTTATCACCAAATATCTTTATTAAAGTAGCAAATCTCGGTTTTATTGATTTTTTATCAATGAAATCTATTAAATCACCGAGTAGATCTTTTTTCGCGATTCTAATTACAGCAATAGCACTTTTAGTATACCCGGTTGCTAAAGCAAAAATACCATTGTTCATATTTTAAATAACTTTAATTTAATTATATTTCTTACTGTTTCTAATGTTCGACTTTAAAATAATTCTAACCCTTTTATATTTAGAATTCCCTTCAGATTCAGTTGTTACATCAGGGTCATCCTGTAAAGTCATGTGTATTATTTTCCTTTCATATGAATCTAAAGGATAAAAAACGAAAGTTCGTCTTGTCCTCTTGACTTCTTCGGCTTTTTTTAAGGCTATGCTTTTCAAAAAATTATTTCTATGAAGTCGGTAATCTTTGCAATCTAATATTATTCTAGGTTCAAAACCAAAATATTTTTTACCTATTACATTAATGATATCTTGTAATGTTAATAATATTTGAGCATTGTTTTTAGCAAAAAATTGATCATTATCTGTTTCGATTTTTACTATAAAATAATTATCATTATATTCCGGATCATAAACTTTACCATTAATAGAATATAAATCAAATACTCTATTGAAAAAATCCTCTGCTAAAACTTTTATATCATCTTTTATATCTAGTATATCAGCCTCTATGCATACAGTGGGTGGATTTTCTTTAAAAATAGTTAAGTTTAATTCTTCCTCATTTTTCTTAAATTTATTTATAGCTAATTTTTTTGCTTCTTCTAATGAATTAGCATTTATATATATTCTCTGTGGCATTAAATTACTCCTTGAAAATTATTATTTATTTTTCAATGCTAATTTTTTCCCCTCAATCACAGAAATAGTTGATGTCTCAATAATAGATAAAATATTCAAACATGTCCAATAAAGGATTAATCCACTTGACATGTTGTATAGAACAAAGAAAAACACTATGGGTAATAACCACATCATCATCTTCGATTGCATCTCTTGCTCTTTGGTTGAGGCTACTTGAGATTTTGATTGAAAGATAGTTTGACCTACTTGTGTAAGCAACATAATAAATGGGAGAAGTCTTAAATCTGTGCCGAGTAGGGGTATATTAAAAGGTAAATGTAATATGCTATCTCCGATCGATAAATCCTTTATCCATAAAAATGAAGCACCCCTAAGACCCTGATTGTACATCAGTGCATTGTATAAGGCTATCAAAAATGGAAATTGAAGTAATAAAGGTAAGCAACCAGAAAGAGGATTTATTTTTTCTCTTTTATATAGTGCTTGCATTTCGATGTTAGCCTTTTGTGGATTATCTTTATATTTTTCCTGTATCTCCTTAATCTGTGGATTAAGTTGAGAAATTTTCTTCATCGAAATAGTCGATTGCCTTGTAAGAGGGAATAATATGGCTTTAATTATCAATGCTAATATGATTATAGAGATACCCCAATTTTTAAGTATAGAAAATAACCATCCTAAAAGATATTCAAAACCTATTACGATAGGATTTAATATACCAAATCTATCGACTATAGCAGAAAAGTTTTTATTATAACTTGTTAAAATTTTTCTATCTTTAGGTAAAGTATAAAAATTAAATTTATAGGTATTATCTACAAGATCTAAAGATGTTGATTTAATCAATAGAGTTTGTGTGTTTTCTGGATTTAAAAAAACTAGACCGTTTGAATTATTGGCATTAGCCTTTTCAATAATAATTGAAAAATAAAGATTCTGGATATTAACCCAATCAAAGTCAGCTATTTGAGAAGCAGCCTTTTTCGAAATCTTTACAGGCTTATATTTCTTTGCAAAATTATAAAAGATTTCCTGTTTATTGTTTTTATTAGATAATATATTTACAGGACCAAGTTTTCCATCAAATGAAAAAAGAGAAAAATTATAATTTAACTTTGGAATATTATTCTGTAAACCTTTAATCGAAATAGAAATAGAATATTTATAATCACTAACTCTTTCGATTATCTTTTCAATTTCACAATTTTTCCCTGCTAAATCGATAAATTGCTTTTTTAATACTATCTTTCTGTCATCATTAGTTATTAATTGAAAGTCAACCGGTTTAATAAACGAAACCAATCCTTCATCAATATTAACAATATCTGTAGAAAATATAGAATTTTTTTCAGGATCTATAACCAGTTCCTCCGAATTTCTCATCCCAATATTATAGAATTCGCCGCCCAAACTTGCAATTGTTATAGTAAGATTATTATTTTGCAATGTTGAAATCTTATTTTCATTAGTTTGAATTAATAAACTATCGACATCTGAATTAGATGTAGAAGTGCTAGAAAGTGTATCTTCTTTGTTTAATTGCTCATTGACAGGAGTTTCGACTATTTTTGTTTGAGTAATATTTTGATTTTGATTTAAATTCACATATTTAGGATAAATGAAATAATAATAACCAATTATAAACAAAAAGGTAACGATTAAAAATATTATCTGATTTTTATCCATTTACACTCCTTGAAAATCTTTTCTTAAAAGAGATGATTTTTTTAAAACTAAAATTTTCTGGTAATGGATCGTAACCACCTTTAAAAAATGGATTGCATCTTAATATTCTTTTAGTAGAAAGAAAAGTTGCTGCAAAAAAATCATATTTTTTATAAGCACTTAATGCATAATTAGAGCAAGAGGGGATATGCCTGCAAGATGAAGGTAAAATTGGTGAAATCAGTAATTGATAAAATTTAATTAAAAAAATTGCAATAAAATTAAAAAATTTACCTATAGTTTTTATTAATAAATGAAATAACTTCACTCGCTGCATCAAAATAAATACCACCACTTTCTTTAATTATAATAAAAGCATTTCCACCCTTTTTAAACAATAAACGATTTTGGTAAATAATCGATCTGATCCATCTTTTTTCTTTATTTCTACAAAAAGCCTTCCCGACTCTTTTAGAAATAGATATTGCATAATAAAAATCATCTGCATCTTCTGAAAAATAAAATTTATATTTTTTTGTTTTATATACAGAACCTGTAGATAGTAGTTTTTTAATAATTCTTGGGTTTTTTAATTTTTTTATCTCTACCACTTTTTAGCTTTTCTAAAATCACCTACAGTCAATAATTTTCTACCATTTCTTCTTCTTCTAGAAAGCACTTTTCTACCATCGGCTGTTTTCATTCTTTCTCTAAAACCATGAGTTCTTTTTCTTCTTAAATTGTGTGGTTGAAATGTTCTTTTCATATATCTAACTCCATTAAAAAATTATAATTGCCAAAACAATATAGTGAAATTATCGTTTTTATTGTGCTTGTTAAAATAATAAATAATAACTCATAGTCAAGAAAAATTAATTTTTAATTGATTTTTTTTTTTTTGCGATTTATTATTCATTTACAATTAATTGTAGGCAAAAGCATATAAATTATAGCATCCATTTAGATTTATTATAATTTAATTTTTGCATTTATAGCATTTATAGTTTTAAATTTATATAATTAAATTTTTACGGTTAAAGATTTAAATTTATTCAAAAGGAATTTCTATGATCAATAAAAAAGTGTGGGATGATATATTATTATATCTGGTTTCAAAAGAAATTATAAATGATGTCTCTTATAATATCTGGCTTAAAGATCTTCCGATTGAATTTCAAGATTCAAATGTAATTATCACCTTTACAAACAATCTGGCAAAAGAGAAATTTAATTCTACCTTTGCTGATATTATTAAAAAAACCCTTTTCGATTTTAACCAAGAAGAAATTTCTTTTATTTATAAAATTAAAGATGAAGAAAAAGATAATGTTGAGAATTTAACCGAAAAAACACCAAAAGAAAGTCAAAAAAAGAAAACTCAAAAAGAATCGAGCTTACCACAACAAAGTTTAAAAGACTCATTTAATTACAATCAGATTAATTATTTGAATCCAAGATATACATTTGAAAATTTTGTTATTGGAAAAAACAATCAATTTTGTGCTGCTGCAGCTTTAAGAGTTGCTCAAGCTCCTGGACAACAAATGAATCCCCTATTTATTTATGGAGGTGTCGGACTCGGTAAAACCCATATTTTACAGGCAATAGCAAATCATATTATCGCAAATAAAAGCAATTTGAACATTTTATATATGCATGTCGAACAATTTATAGATGAATTTATCTCTTCGTTAAAAAACGAAAAAGTAAATTCTTTTAGAATGAAATTCAGGCATGCAGATATTTTACTTCTTGATGATGTTCAATATCTAGAACAAAAAGATGCATCTATGGAAATGTTCTTTCATACCTTTAATTTTCTCTATCAAGCGCAAAAGCAAATGGTTTTTACATGTGATAAACCTCCAAAAGATTTAAAAGATTTTGAAGAGAGAATCAGAAATAGAATGGAATGGGGTTTAACCGTTCAAATAACTCCGCCAGATTATGAAACCAGAGTTGCTATTCTACAAAAAATGTGTGATTATGAAAAAAGAAAGGTTGATGAAAAAATTTTGCATTTTATCGCTAAAAATGTCAAATCTTCCATCAGGGAACTTGAATCAGCATTAATTAAAGTCATTGCTTATTGCGACATCTTTAAAATCGACATCAATTCATTAGGTTTAGAACAGGCAAAAGAGATTTTAAAAGATCAGTTCAAATATATTGATGAAACTAAAATAATACAAATTGATGATATAATCAGAAAAGTTGCCGAAACATTTAAAATTTCCTCTTATGACATAAAATCTAAAAAAAGAAATCAATCTATTTCCAGAGCTAGAAATATTGCGATGTATTTATGCAGAGAATTAACATCGGCAAGTACAACAGAAATAGGTTTATCTTTTGGCGGAAAAGACCATACAACAATTATTCACGCTTGTAAGAAAATTTCAGATTTAATAAAGGACGATGAACTTTTAAGAATTTCTATTGAAGGAATTATTAAAGATTTAACTTCTTAAATTATTCCCATTTTTCAATAATTTAATTTTGAAAATTGTGAATAAAATGAAAATTAAATTAAAAATTTTTTATTTTAATATATGTTATGAAAGATGTTTATAAACTAACTGTTTTATTCATTCTGTAAGTTATGGTAAAGTATATGATTATTGAAATTATTAACTTATTAACATGCCTTATTAAAATTATTAATTCTATATAAATAATTAAATAAATATTAAAGTATATTGAAAATTGAGTTTTGCAAAAAATAAAAATTCTAGGAGAACTTATGGAATTTAGTATCGAAAAATTCAAGATTGCCGAATTAATATCTCAAGCAGATTCAGTTATCGAGCAAAAAAGTTTTTCATTGGTTTATTCAAATCTATTATTGGAAGCAGAAGAAGGTAAGATAATTATATCTGCTACAGATTCCGTTACTTTTTTTAAGGCTTTCGATAATGCCGATGTAAAAGAAAAAGGAAAAACACTATTAAATGCAAAAAAACTCTTTGATATTGTTCGATCTGTTCCTGATACAACATTATTTTTCAAAACAAATGAAAATAATGAAATCACTATTTTTTCGGAAAATCACTCATTTGAGTTTAATTTAAAAACGATGGATTACACCGAATTTAATATCTCTTTTGATATCTCCTTCGAGAATAGTTTCGAGGTAGATTTTAATATTTTTAAAGACATGATTCAAAAAACCATATTTTCAGTATCAGAAGAGGCAGATAAACAATTTTCTACTGCTGGTATTTTGGTAGAAAAAAAGGGTCATAAATTAAATATAGTGGCAACTGATAAAAAAAGATTAGCCGTATGTAAAAGTTTTGAAGATCTCCCAGATTTTATTTCTATTATTCCTAAAAAGATGATGCAAATAATTTTAAAAGTTCGTTCTATAAATGATAAACTCAAGATTTCTTTAACAGAAAAAAGATTTAGTATAGAAATTGGTGAAACACAATATATGTGTATTCTATTAGAACCTAAGTTTCCCAATTATAGGGCATTAATTCAGGATAACTTTACATATATATCAATTATAGAAAAAGAATTATTCAATCAAAATTTAAAGATGATATCCTCGATGTTCTCTTCTGAAGATACAATTATTATTAGAATGGAAAAAAATAATATGTTTATCTCTAATTTAGAGACAGATATTGGTAAAGGTAAGGTTCATTTCGATATCGATTATGATAATGAACCAATCGAATTTGCTGTATCTTATAAAAATATTGCAGATTTTACGAGAGTTATAAACTCATCAAGATTTAAGCTTTGTTTTAATAATCCTCAAAAAGCAATATTTTTCATACCTTTTGATGATGAAGCAAAGGAATACAATTATATTTTTATTACTGTTCCCGTTAAGATTTAATGGATTTTATTATTGAAATATATAATTTCCGTTTATTTGGTCATTTAAATTTTGTATTAAAAGAACCAATTAATTTTGTTATTGGTGAAAATAAAACAGGAAAAAGCTCAATATTAGAATCTATCTTTATTTTAAAAACAGGTAGAAGTTATAGAACTAATTCATTGAGTAATTGCATTAAAAATGAAGAAAAATTTTTTAGCATAGAATTAAAATCAGGTTATATAGAAAAACTTATTTATACCGATCAAGGTGTTAAATCATATTTTAAAGATGATAGAAAAGAAAAACAAAAATTATTAAATCCTAAAATATTTATTTTATACAACAAGAATATTTTTAATTTTATTTTCTACAGAAATTTTCGAAGAAGGACATTAGATGAACTTATTTCCAATGTTGATTCATCTTATTTCTTTAATCTAATAAACTATAAAAAACTAACAGAGAAAAAAAGGGAAATTATCTATTCAAAAATTGAAAATAGTTTAAAAATAAAGCTTTATGAACAAATAGTTTGCGATCTTGCTGCTTACACTCATTACATAGTCAATAAAAGAGATGAAATAATCAAAAGATGTAAGGAATTTTTATTACAAAACTCATTTTATAACATAGAATATTTTTCTAAATTTAAAAATCTGACAGATCAAAATATAATTGATATTTATTTAAAAAACTTTTCTTTTGAAATTCAGAGCAAGAAATATATTGGTCCCCATAATGATTATTATACTCTGTTTGATAAAAATAAGAATCTTATTGAAAATGGAGCAAGTTCAGATTTTTATAATTTTTACTTTTTTCTTCATCTTTTTTTCATATTGATAAACAAAAAAGAAAATAATATAGATCCAATTGTTTTATTTGACGACTTTTTCTTACCATTAGATTTAAAATCTTCTCAAAATTTATTATCTTTTTTCGATGAAAAGGATCTTTTAGTTATTGCTCAGCATGAATTTATTAATATTGAAAATAAAAATTATACTATAATTAAATTATGAAAGAGAAATTATATTTTATCGAAGAAATTATTCCTGAAAAAATAAGATCTATTTTACAAAGTGCAAAATTTGAAAAAGAGATAATAGATTATTCAAAATCTTTACTGAAAGATTCTATTAAAACTCATTGTAAGCCAATATATATAAACAATAAAAAATTGATCATAGCAGTTGATAATCCTATATGGGCGAATGAATTAATGAATTATAAACAACATTTTTTAAGTTTGATCAATAAAAGGTTCAATAATTATCTTATTGATTTAAATCCTAAATTTCTTCCAAAATATTTTATCGAAAAGAAAAAAGACCAAAAACTCAGCCAAGAGGAGAAAACATTTATCGAAGAACAATTAAAAATGGTTGAAGATATTCGATTAAAGGATAGTCTTTATAATTTAATTGAAACCTTTATTATTGTTGATAAAAAATAATCATCATGTAATTTACAAATTAGCGAGGAGAAAAGTGTCAGATAATAAATATACTGGTAAAAATATTAAATTTTTAAAATCTATTGAACATGTTAGATTAAGACCCGGTATGTATATAGGAAATACATCTACAAAGGGTTTACATCATCTTGTATATGAAATAGTTGATAATTCAATAGATGAAGCTATAGCTGGGTATTGTACATCTATAAAAGTAGAGATTAATGATGATCACGAGGTTTCTATTGAAGATAATGGAAGAGGAATACCTGTAGATATTGTAGATAAAGGGGATGAAAAGGTTTCTGCACTTGAACTTGTCTTAACTGAATTATTCACAGGTGGAAAGTTTGATAATGTCGCTTACAAAGTATCTGGCGGTCTACATGGAGTTGGTCTTTCGGTAGTCAATGCCTTATCTGAATATATTAAAGTCTGGGTTTTTAGAGATGGTGGAGAGTATTTTATCGAATGTCAAAAAGGGATTCCAATAGATAAAACCAAAAAGATAGCAAATTCTAACAAAAGAGGGACTAAAATAGTTTTTAAACCGGATAAAGAGATATTTAAAAATACAGAATTTGAGTACTTAATTTTACGAAATAGATTTGAAGAATTATCCTACTTAAATAATAAGATTTCTATTCAATTTATTTTTAAACCAGAAAACAAATTAGATCTTTTTGAAAATCCAGGCGGAATTGTCGATTATGTCAAATTCTTAAATAATGAGAATAAAAATATAATTAATGAAACATTGTATTTTAAAAATGAATATAAATTAGAAAACAATAAGCTTGTTGAAATAGAACTTGCATTTACTTATAACGATACCGATGATGAGATATTGTATTCATTTGTTAATAATATCAGAACTTATGAAGGTGGAATGCATGTTATAGGATTCAAAAATTCTCTTACAGAGATATTTGATAATGTTTTTGAAAATTCAAAATTAAAGGCAAATTATAAAGATATAGGTATTTCTCCATCCAAAGAGATTGATTCTGGTCTTGTTGCAATTATTGCTTTAAAAATGCAAGATCCACAATTTGAAGGACAGACTAAAGAAAAACTTGGGAATGAATATATAAAAAAATTAGTTAACACCGAAATTAGTAATTGGTTGAAAGAAGAAGTAAGTAAAAGAGAAAATGAATTTTTAAAATTAGTAGAATTCCTTGCAAAAAAAGCTTATCTTAAGTATCAGCAAAGATTGGATAAAAAGTCAAAGGTTAAATCTTTTCTTGAATCAGATTCTCTACCTGGTAAATTAGCCGATTGTTCTGAACAAGATCCCTCCAAAAGAGAACTTTTTATAGTTGAGGGAGATTCTGCAGGTGGCTCCGCAAAACAGGGTAGAGATAGAAGATTCCAGGCTATTTTACCTCTATGGGGGAAAATGTTAAATGTTTCGAAATCAGATTTCGAAAATGCGCAGAGTAATGAAAAATTAAAACCTATAATAGATACATTGGGTACAGGTATTGGGAATAATTTTAACATAGAATATCTAAGATACCATAAAATAATCCTTATGGCAGATGCTGATGTTGATGGATCTCATATACGAACCTTACTTCTAACATTTTTCTACAGAGTATTGCCTGAAATAATAAATGGGGGATATGTATATTTGGCAGTCCCTCCTTTATACGCATATAAAGCAGGTAAAAAGCAGATTTATCTATATACAGATGAAGAAAAAAACCAATTTTTGACAATAAACAAAAAAGATCAAAGCTTTGAAATTCAAAGATTCAAGGGTTTGGGAGAAATGATGCCCCAACAGTTATGGGAAACAACGATGAATCCCGAAACAAGAAAATTGATACAGGTTAAAATTACCGATGCAATTTCAGCGGACATGATGTTTGAGATTTTGATGGGAAAATATGTCAAACCAAGGTATCAATTTATTTCTAATCAATCTATCAACTTCGATAAGACAAAGTTAGATATTTAATTATTTAAAATAAAAGTGCAATTTAATATAAACTATGTTAAAAATCAATTATTTTGCAGAAATAATTGAGAGATAATCAAACAAAGATGCAATTAATCTAAATTATTGGAGAAATTATGGATAAGATAGATAATTCAAATGATAGAATTCAAATTATGCCAATTCATGAGGAGATTGAAAATTCATATCTTGTATATTCATTATCTGTTATTGTAGGTAGAGCTATTCCAGATGTTAGAGACGGATTAAAACCTGTTCATAGAAGGATATTATATTCAATGTATGATCAAAACATTACATATGATAAAGCTACTAAAAAATGTGCAAGAATTGTTGGTGATGTTCTTGGTAAATATCACCCACATGGCGATCAGGCTATCTACGAAACTCTTGTGAGAATGGCTCAGACTTTTTCTTTAAGATACCCATTGATTTATGGACAGGGAAATTTTGGTTCAATAGATGGTGATACCCCTGCCGCGATGAGATACACTGAGGCTAAATTAGAGAAAATTGCCGAGGAGTTGCTAAAGGATTTAGATAAAGATACCGTTGTTTTCAGGAAAAATTTCGATGAATCACTAGAAGAACCCGAGGTATTACCTGCCCAATTTCCAAATTTACTTGTAAATGGTGCAGAAGGTATCGCGGTGGGTATGACCACATCTATACCCCCTCACAACTTAAATGATGTTATTGATTCACTTTTATATCTAATAGATCATCCAGATGTAAAAAGTGAAGAATTGTTAGAATACATCAAAGGACCAGATTTCCCAACAGGTGGTACGATTATAGCCGATGATGAAATGAGAAACATGTATTTAACTGGGCACGGTAAAGTATTGATTAGGGCTAGAATTACGGTTGAAGATAAAGAAGATGGAGCTGCAATAATTATAAATGATGTTCCTTACCAGGAAAACAAATCGATGATAGTTAAAAGAATTGCTCAACTAGTTAAAGAAGGTGTAATTGATGAAATATCAAATCTGAGAGATGAGTCTGATCAAAGAGGGATAAGAATTCTTGTAAAGGTAAAAAAGTCTAAAAAACCAGAAGTTGTAATAGCAAAATTATACAAATATACAACTTTACAAAAATACTACAATGCAAACTTTATTGCAATACACGAAACCGAACCAAAGGTTTATGACTTAAAAGAATTATTAAAAGATTATTTTAATTTTAAGAAAAAAATATTCATCAATAGATATAATTTCTTACTAAAAAAAGCTAAGGATAGATTACATATTTTAGAAGGTCTATTAATTGCACTTAATAATATAGACAAAATAATTTCAACTATAAGGAAGTCTGAAGATACACCTACCGCTAAAAATTCTCTGATGACATTATTTGGATTATCGAAGATTCAGGCAGAAGCCATTTTGGATATGCGCCTTCAAAAATTAACCAATCTTGAAAGTTATAAGATAAAAGAAGAACATCAACAATTGATAAAAGAGATAGAAAGGATTGAATCAATATTAAAGGATGAAATATCAATAAATAGTGAAATTAAAAGAGAATTAATAAAAGTAAAAGAGAATTTTGGCGATGAAAGGAAAACCAAGATTTTATATGGCATGAAAAGTGAGGAATTTTCTCAGGATGTAATAAAAGAAGAAGTAGCCGTAATTTTAACGAAAGATGGTTATATTAAAAGAGTTTCATCGACTAAGTTTAAAATGTTAAATAGAGGGTCTAAAGGACAAAAAGGAGTTCAATTACAAGAAAACGATACTGTTAAAACTATTTTACATGGTTACACCACGGATAATCTTGTGTTCATAACATCTAAAGGAAGATCTTATCATTTAATGATCAATGATCTTCCAGATTCTGAATTCAGGCATCATGGAGAGAATATTTCATCCTTCATAAAACTTGATAAAGAAGAGGTAGTGAATTCCATTAATATCGTAAACGAATTTCCAAATGATTCTTATTTTGTTTTCATTACAAGAAAAGGAATTATCAAAAAGATGGAATTAGAACTTATTAGCACGAGAAAAAGCACAGGTATAACCTGTATTAGATTATCTGAAAACGACATAGTTGTTGATTCTATTATAATGAAGAATCATGAAGAGGTAATAATTGTTACTGCTTTTGGTTATATCAGTCGATTTTCTATAGATGCAATAAATGATATAGGTAGAACAGCAATGGGGGTTAAAGGTATATCATTAAGTACTGGTGATTATGTTGTTAATATGACAAAAGCCGAAGAAAATAAACATATATTGATAGTATCTGAAAAAGGATATGCAAAAAGAATACCTCACAATCAAATTCGTCTCACAAATAGAGGGGTTAAAGGAGTTTTATGTACCTCTAATAGAGAGAAATCTGGTAAGATTCTCGCTGTTACTAATGTTTCAGAAGATGATGCGATATTGCTGATTACAAAAAAAGGGAAAACATTCAAGACTCTTATCTCAAAAATAAAGATACAGAATAGAAATACTCTGGGAATTAGATTATTGAGTCTTGATAATAATGATCTATTGTCAGATATTTCGAAAATATCTATTTCAGACGAAGAGGATGACACATTATTAGAGCCTGAAATTAAAGATTAATTAACTGAAAATTTCTTCTATATCTTCTTCAGTTAAATTCTTAAAAATATTATTTACATCCATCACTGAATCAAAAAGCTTTTTCTTTTTTTCTTGTAATTGAAGTATTTTCTCTTCAATTGTATCTGTTGATATAAGCTTATATACATTTACGGTTTTAGTCTGTCCAATTCTATGAGATCTGTCTATTGCTTGCATTTCGACCATAGGATTCCACCATGGATCAAATATTATTACTATGTCTGCCTCTGGTAGATTTAACCCATACCCACCTGCTTTTAAACTTATTAAAAAAACTGGAATATCTGTTTCCCTAAATTTCCTTACTTCTTCCTGCCTTTTATTTTCAGGAGTTGAACCATCAAGATAAGAATATTTAAAATCAAGGGATTTTATCTCTTTTTCAATTATAGAAAGCATTTTGGTAAATTGGGAAAAGATGATTATCTTATGTCCAGAATCGATTGATTCAATAAGTATTTCTTTTAATAATTCCATTTTGCCTGAAACTTCTTTTTCTAAAAGTAATGAATTATTAATTAAGCCAGGATGATTAGCTATTTGCCTTAATTTTAATAGGGCTGAAAGAATATGGATCTTAGATTTTTGAATACCATCGCTCTTAATTCTAGCCATAATATTTTTCTTAACTTCAGCCAAAATTTCGGCATACATTGTTTTTTGCAAGTCAGAAAGATCTGATTTAGAAATCTGGATTATCTTAGGTGGTAATTCTTTTAATACATCATCTTTTACCCTTCTTAAAACATAAGGTGATATTCTTGCCTTCAACTCTTCCAGTCTTTCCTCAGATGAACCTTCTATATAATAATCTTTGAAAGTTTTAAATTTACCTAAAATCATAGGAGAAACAAAAGAGAAAATAGACCATAATTCGGTTAAATTATTTTCAATAGGTGTTCCAGTAAGAACAAACCTATGATTTCCTTTAAGTTGTTTTACAGCATTTGAAACTAAAGTATTGGGGTTTTTAATATGGTTTGCTTCATCAAGAACGATAACCTCAAAATCATATAATTCATAAAGCTCTATATCATTTCTAATCAATGAATAAGAAGTTATTGCAATCTCATATCTGTTTATATGGGATATTGCACTTTTTCTTTCGCCGATATTTCCTTTTATTGTAATTATTTTAGTGCCTGGAAAGAATTTATTGATTTCAGTTTCCCAATTAAATAAAAGAGAAGTTGGGCAGATTATCAATGATGGCTTAGCAGAGTCTAGACTTTTAATAAAAGTAAGAACCTGCAAAGTCTTACCAAGACCCATATCATCTGCTAAGATACCCCCAAAATTAAATTCTTTAAGGAAATGAAACCAATAAAAACCAAACTTTTGATAACCCCTTAATATATCCTTGATTTCTGCTGGGATTGTTACTTTTTTCTTAAAGGTCGAAACATTTTGATTCTTTAAAAGTTCATCCCTCATATTTATAAATTTTTCTATTTTAGAGGGTAAATTAAGTGTGATTTTCGTTTCGGGGGAAAAATCTGTAATCTTTTTTATTTCGTCATACAAATATATAAAATGACCAACATGAAATACAGTTATAAATTGTTCACTTAACTTTTTTACACTTAACGCTATCGAGTATAAAAGACTTTTTAACTGTCTTATTTCATTATGATTTTCTATTGCAGTTGTTGTTCCTTGAATTTCTATGAATCTTTTATTAGAATAAATCTTATCTATAGATTCTGAATTTATTTTGGTGCCATTTGTTAAATAATAATATTCATGGATTTTCATCGTATAGATATCTTCTTCATCAAGCTCAAAATCAAGATCTACTGTAATATAGTTCTTTTCAATCATTATCTTTTTAAATTCTTCTGTAAAAAAAACTTCCCCTTCTTGCTTTAATTTAGGCAAGCCTTCTTCTAAAAATGTTTTAAACTTGATCTTATCTACTTGAACTAAATTATTTTCATTTAATACAAAATTGTACTGTTTAAGTATTAAAAAAATCTTTTTTTCTTGTAAGAGATTTCTTTTACAAACGAAATATTTATTGTCTTTAAATAATGTTATATAAATTTTATCAGGCGAGCCAAAGGGGAAATCATAAATAAATGGAGAATTATCATTACAATTGATTAAAAGTTTTGGTCTAATAATTATATTTCCATTATAATCACATTCAAAATAATAAGATTGATTTTTAACATTCTCTAATTCAATTGTCCCTTTAAAATCAATATTAAACGAATGGGTTATTTTTGGAATTACATCATAATAAAAATCTGCAATTTCCGATTGATTCAAAATTATTGAATCATTTATTAAAAAATTCCATACAGACTCAGGTAATTTTATCCTTAATGGATATAAAACATCATCCAACATTAACCATTGATGAAAATTACCATCGATTATTTTTATTTTTTTATCAAATTTGACATTAACTACACCATTAATATCAGTATATCTAATTATCAAATTAGGTTTAAAATAATCTTTTGATATAGAAAACTTTCTGTCTTTTGAGAAATATAATTCGGGGAAATCAGATATTAACTTAATAAATTGGTCTATTTTATCTTTTGGAATTAAAAAATCCTCTTCCGGAATATGTTCAAGCCAATCTTGAATTGTTTTAATTATCAATCTATCTTTCATGGGGAACAAAGTATAGTTAAAATTTCTTTGCTCATCCCATTTTTCATTATATGAAATGTCTGTATAAAAATTTATTAATGTGTCATTTCTATAAAAATTAATTTTAAATCTAAGTTCCTGATTAAAAAAATCTTCCATTAATAAAACAAGTTTTATAGAATATTTCTCTGAAATTCGATGTATAGATTTAAAAAAACGTTGTTTGGATAAATCTCTTTTATAGTTTATAAAATTAACTTCATTTAAACTGTTATCTTCATTCAGAAAAATATGACTGTCATTGATAAATTTGAAAAGCAAAGCTGCACGATGTGAACAAAAATCACCAAAATCCTCACAAGTACAAAAAGAAGTCGAGAAAGATGCTTGTGGTAAATTAATTAAAACCTCTGGGGAAAAAGATTTGTCATTAATTATTATAGTGCCTTTTAATAAAAGGGAATCCTTTGATAACTTCTGAATATCAAAATCTTTCAGGTAGTTTTTATTAAAATAATTTTCTCCGGTTTCAACTATAATCTTCTCTTCTATTGAATCAAAAATACTGATGTCAAACAAATTAATACCTCCAATTGAAAAAAGAATAAAAAAATAGTTTATAAAATTGTTATACTTAAAAATTCAAATTTGTCAACTATTCTTTAAATTCTTTAGATTTAATTTTTTTCTACTCCCAAAGTTTTCTTTACAATAATTAATTTTAATTATAATTATATCGGAGAGATATTTATGTATGAGTTTGATATTATTATTTGTGGTGGTGGTCATGCGGGTCTTGAAGCAGCTTATGTATCTTCTAAATTTAATTTAACGGTAGGTCTTTTTTCTTTGAATCATGATACTATTGGACAGATGTCATGTAATCCATCCATAGGCGGTATCGCAAAAGGTATAATTGTTAGGGAACTAGATGCCTTAGGTGGTTTGATGCCTGAAATTGCAGATAAAGCAGCAATTCAGTATAAAAAACTAAACACAAAAAAAGGACCTGCAATGCAAGCTATCAGGCAACAGACAGATAAATATCTTTATTCACGATTGATGCAAGATAAAATCGGTTTAATTCAAAATATTTTGATAGTTCAAGATGAAATAACAAATTTTGAAAAAGTAGATGATCACTTTCTGGTTTTTACGGCAAGGGAAATGCAGTATAGATGTAATGCCTTAATAATAACTACTGGAACATTTTTAAATGGGCAAATATATATAGGTAAATATAAAACCTCTTCTGGTAGGATAGGTGAATTTGCATCTATAGGTTTGGCTAATAGTTTATTGTCAAAAAATATTGAATTAAAAAGATTTAAAACCGGAACACCTGCTAGAGTAAAAAAAAATTCAATAAATTATGAAAAGTTGATCTTTCAAGAAGGCGAGAAAAAGCCAATATTTTTTTCACTTAAATCTCAATTAAATAATATAGATGTATTACCCATACTTCCATGTTATATTGCCCACACGAATAAATTAACAAAAAAAATTATTATTGAGCACAAATCAGAAATACCTCTTTATTCTGGTTTAATCCACGGGATTGGGCCAAGGTATTGCCCATCATTTGAAGATAAGGTTTTTAAATTTGCCGATAGGGATTCACACCAGATCTTTGTTGAGCCAGAAGGAGTATCTTCTGAAACGATGTATTTAAATGGAATCTCAACATCTTTAGCCGAAAAATTTCAGCTGGATTTATTAAGGACCATTGAAGGATTTGAAGAAATAGAGATAGTTAAGCCCGCTTATGCTGTTGAATATGATGTTATTGATCCCACAAACCTAAAAAATACATTGGAATATAAAAGAATTGAAAATCTGTTTTTTGCTGGTCAAATTAATGGTACTTCAGGTTATGAAGAAGCTGCCGGGCAGGGTTTTATAGCAGGTATTAATGCTGCCTTAAAAATAAAAAAATTAGATCCATTTATTCTTGGTAGAAATGAATCTTATATTGCTGTGATGATTGATGATCTTGTAAATAAAGGTGTTGATGAACCCTATAGATTATTCACAGCCAGGGCAGAGGCAAGACTCGAGATAAGAAATGATAATGCCTATGAACGAATGTTTAAATATTCAAAGACTTATAATTTGCTAGATAAAAATATTGAAGAATATGTAGAATCGCAATTGAAATTTAAAAATGAATTTAAATCAAAGTTGTTTCACATATCATTAGGTGAGGATAATAAAATAAAATTAAATCTTGCAATAAAACAAGACAAAATCAGTTATGAAGATTTTTATGAAAAATTTTGCGACAAAAAATTCGATAAAGAATTCGCCGAGTCTTTGTATATAGATGTAAAATATGAAGGTTATATTCAACATGAAAGATTATTACAAGAAAGGATTATAAGTAGAAAAGATCTTGATATACCTTTTGATTTTGATTATAATTTGATTGACAATCTCTCATTTGAAACAAAGCAGAGATTAAATAAGATAAAGCCAAAGAGATTTTCCGAATTGATGAACATCAAAGGGCTAAAGCCGGTAGATATAGTAAACATAGATAATGCTTTGAGAAAAAATAAAAAATAATTGTTACACGTGAAACATATGAATATAGATAAAAATGATTTTATTGAAATAATTAAAAAAAATAAAGATAAATTCGATAAATTTCAGAATTTGATACTTTCACATAATGATATTGGTCTTACAAGTATCGATAAAGAAGATTTCTTTGAGAAACACTTTTTTGATTCATTGACCGTTTTGCCAATTATCGAAGAAATTCGAAAGAATTCAAAAGCAAATTTAGCAATAGGCGATGTTGGTGCAGGAGCTGGTTTCCCATCTATACCCTTAATGATTGCAGATCGATCATTGGAAATAGATCTTATTGAATCAAATCATAAGAAAGCCGAATTTTTAAAAAATGTAATTAACGAGCTAGAACTGATTAATGGTAATGTGATATGTTTAAATGTAAGGGAAGTGAAGATAAAATATGATATTATACTATTTAGAGCTTTTTCCTCCCTTTCTCATTTTTTTAAGGTTTCAAAGGCAATATTTAAAGAAAAATCAACAATTATAGCGATGAAAGGCAAAATTTCTGAGATTGAAAATGAACTTTCGATTGTCAAAAATGAAAAAATATGGAATTATATTACCGATATGAAAATTCATAATGTGAACGGATTTTTGTGGGAAAGAAATATTGTGGAGATGGTATGGGAAAAATTGTAACAATTAGCAATCAAAAGGGTGGGGTAGGTAAGACTACGACAATAATTAACCTGGGTTATGCCTTATCTTTGCTAAATAAAAAAATTTTAATTATCGATCTTGATCCTCAAGGTAATGCAACTTCGGGACTTGGAGTAAGATTAACGGATTCGCAAACTACAATATATGAAGTGATTATGTCAGAGTTAAATCCCAAATCTTCAATCATAAAGATAAACAACATCAGTCTAATCCCTTCTAATATGCATCTTTCTGGCGCCACAATCGAACTAATAAATGAACCAAATCGAGAATATAAACTATTTAAAGCATTAATAGAATTAAAGGATGATTATGATTATATTTTAATAGATACACCACCATCTTTGGGTTTATTAACAATTAATGCTTTAGCCGCATCTGATCAGGTTTTAATACCGGTTCAATCAGAATTTTTTGCATTAGAAGGGTTATCCCAACTTTTAAAAACAATTAAAAGAGTTCAGAGTTCCATTAATACCAAACTGATATTAAATGGGGTTATTTTAACTATGTACGATACAAGAACTAATCTTTCTAAAGAAGTGTATGAAGAGGTGAAAAAATATTTTGAAAACAAATTATATAAAACAGTAATTCCTAGAAATATTTCAATTGCCGAATCCTCATCCCATGGTATTTCCGTGATTGAGTATGAACCAAAATCCTCTGGTTCAGTAGCATATTTGAGTTTAGCGAAAGAGTTTTTACAACAAATTACAATAGAGGTTTAAAAGTCGGAGTTCTATATGACAAAAAAAGCATTAGGTAAAGGTTTAGACGCACTATTTTCGAATGAAATCCCGGTATATAACGAATATGAAATTACATCGATAGAAGGGATTCAATATATACCGATAGATCAAATAAATCCAAATCCTGACCAACCAAGAAAAACAATCGATGAGACAGAATTAAATGAATTGGCCGAATCGATAAAAGAAAAGGGTGTTTTACAGCCAATTCTTGTCATGCCAGTGAATGGTAGATATCTTATTGTCGCAGGGGAGAGAAGATATCTGGCTGCAAAAAGAGCAAATCTTCAAAAAATTCCTGCAATAGTCAAACAATTCAAAGAAGAAGAAATACTTGAAATCGCATTAATCGAAAATATTCAAAGAAAAGATTTAAATCCAATAGATGAGGCTTTTGCTATTAATCAAATAATAGAAAAATGTTCACTCACCCATGAACAGGTTGCCAAAAAATTAGGAAAAAGCAGAGTATATGTTACTAATGTCACAAGACTGCTAAAATTACCGTTGATTGTAAAAACTAAAATAATTGAGAACAAGATAACAAGGGGGCATGCTTTACCTCTTTTACAATTGGAAGATGAAAAGCAGATAATTGAGATTGCCGAAAGAATTGAAAAAGAAGGTTTGTCTGTTAGAGAGGTTGAAAAGTTAGTAAAAAAAGAATCAGTAGAAAAAGGAGAAAAGTATAAAAAAGGAAATATCACAACTACTGATAATGGGGATCCATTTATTAAAGATTTAGAAGAAAAATTAACCTATAAATATAATACAAAGGTTCAAATTCAAGGGACTCTAGATAAGGGTAAAATCATTATAGAATATTTTTCTAAAGATCAACTTGATTCTTTTTTAAGTTTTTAATATTTTTTCAACCATTGCTCAGACTTGTATTTTAAATATAGATCTTTATCTATAAGTTCTTTTTCCCATTCTGAAATTTTATCAACTTCAAATTCTATGTTTAATACTTTTTCAAAGCCATACTTAAAAGCATCGATAGCCATATCTATGGATATATCTTTTTTTAACTCTTCTTTAATTCCAGTAGCCGAGCTTTTAAAATTTTCTAAGAGTCTATTTTTCAACTCTTTATTTTCAATATTGAAACAATTGAATAATTTATCGGGGTCAATGGTAAATGGAATTGATCCATGCTGCAAAAAGGAATGTTGGAATCTTTTTTGAGCCGAACCTATTATTTTTTTATTATTAACGGTTATTTCATATATTGATGGAGCGTCGAAACATGCAGCAGATGAATGAACTGCAGGAAGTTTTTTCTGATTAAAGGATGGATTTAAATTTAAAGATCTTAAACCTTCAGCTAAAGCTTGTGCAATAATCTTATAGGAGCTGATTAAATCTCTTTCAAATAGAGGATCAGAAGAAGGTATACATACCGAATATGTTATCTCATCAGCATGTAGTACCGCTCTTCCTCCTGTTATTCTTCTTACAAGCCCAATATTGTTTTCAATACAATATTTGGAATTAATTTCTTTATTGAACTTCTGAAAATATCCTAACGAAAGTGTCGCAGGATTCCATCTATAAAACCTTAAAGTAGGTTTTGATGACAAAATGCCAATAGATTTAGCTATGGCTTCATCTGCCGCCATATTGAAAAAAGGGTCATTTAAATCATCAATTATAAGCCTCCAAATTTTTTTAACCATATTTGCTCCTAAAGATGTAATCGAGGATAAAAATTTTACTATTAAATAAAAAATAAATATATAAGGAGTTTAGCAATGAAATTGAAAAAGTTAATTTATTTTAATCTGTTTTTGAGAAGAAATGGATATTCAGAATATATGTCACAATTAATCATGTTTGTTATCTTCAAATTTTCTAATATATTTAACAAAGATCCTGATGAGATAACATACATCGATATAGAGAATTACAAAAAAAGTTATTACCTGTCAAATTTAGAACTTGAATCACTTAAAATATTTTTAAATAAATACCTGGGAAAAGACATTGTGATAAGGGCAAGTTAAAAGCACCCGATGGGAATCGAACCCACGTATCCAGCTTGGGAAGCTGGCGTTCTACCATTGAATTACGGGTGCGTATTAACAATTTAGTTGGTTTTATAAAAAAGTCAATAATTGTAGATTGTTAAAATTTAAAAATGCTATATAATACTTCAAATAATTAAAGATGGATATTGAAATGAATTTATTTGAATTAGAAAATGAATTAAATTCGATATATAAATTTGATGAATTTGAAGATTTTTGCAAAAATGGAATTCAGGTTGAAGGGAAAAAAGAGGTAAATAGAATAATATTAGGTGTTACAATTACTAAAGATTTGATAGAGCATTCAATTATAAATAATGCCGATGCAATAATAGTACATCATGGTATTTTTGGTAAGAATTTTTTTGAACTAAAAGGCACATTAAAATCTAGAATAAAATTGTTATTGGGAAAAAATATCTCATTGATCGCAATACATCTACCAATGGATGCTCAACCAGGAATAGGTCATAATAAAGTGATAGCAGATATTATAGGGTTGGATAATTTAAAGTCTTTTAATTTTGGTTTTTCAGGAGATAATGTTGAAAAGTTAAGTATAGAAAATATAAACATAAAAATTATAGATTATTTAAAAAAAAGTAGCGGTAATAGCTTAAATTTGAAAAACATAAAGATAATTGACTATTTAAAATCAATACCAAACAAAATAACCATAATTTCTGGAGATTCTTATAAATATTTTGAACAGGCTATTTCGGAAGGTACAGATCTATTTATTTGTGGCACTATTAACGAATATATCCCTCCAATAGCAAAAGAAAATGGTAAATCAATTATAGCTTTAGGTCATTATAACAGTGAAACACCTGGGATTATTAAACTTGCTCAAGTTTTAAATGAAAAATTAAATTTAAATGCTTCCTGTTGTTTTTTTGAGAATGAATTATAAAAGGTTTTAAATGGAAAATAAAAAAAATATTAGATTTATATTAAAAAATTTTAAGCTAATAAAGGATTTGTACTATTTTAATTATGCAAATTATTGTAAAGTCCCTAAGAATGTTTTAAGGGAGACAAATAAAACAAATTCGACTTTCTCTTATGGTTCAATTATAGATAAAAAAGCTAAAATTTACCAGGATACCGTTAGAGAACATTTATCTTCTGTGTTTGGAGGAAACAAAGAGAAATGGTTTTTTCTGGGTCCTGTTTCATCGGTAATTTCTAATATTGGATTACAATTAATTCGAGATATCAAAGATGAAAAGAAAAGAGTTCCAATTGTTTCAACATACAAAATGAATTTTCCATCTTTAATCATGCCATTTCTCGCATTTGAAAGGATGAATTTATGCAAATTCGAATTTCTTGATTATCCAGAAAAAGGAATAGATAAAAGATGGTGTGAGGAAAATATAAAATCCGATCTTTTCATAATTAGCCTTGTGGATTTTTTTAATGGTTTCATTCATGATTTGAATTTAATTCATTCGTATTGCCAGCAAAAGGGTATTAGGTTAATTGTCGATTTTTCTCAATTTCCATTTTGGGGTCATCTTGATGTAGGTAATTTTAAAAATACCGTTTTTATTTCCGTTTTACACAAATGGTTGATGGGATTTCCAGGGTTTTCTATTTCTTATATGGATATTGATTCCAAGCCATTATTTCATGGTTGGAAAAACATGTCCAATATTTTTGACTATACAGATTCTTTTGTTAATGAAAGTTATGAAATTTCTAATGTAAATATTACACCATTTACAACATTTGAGGGAGCATTTAAATTAACAAACTTAATAGGAATAGAAAAAGTTAATAAATATATAAAGGATTCGAAAGAGTATCTAAATGAAAATCTTAGTTACATTGAAAAAGAGTATCAAGAATTTAAAATAATTAAAAGCGATGAAAAATTTAAGGATTTAACCAGTTCAATAATTTCGGTTACATTAGAGGAAGAAAGCATTAGTCTCTTTAAATATTTAAAATCCAACAATATAATCTGTTCTTTTTTCCCTAATAATTATATTAGATTTTCAACTTCATTCATAACTTATAAGGAAGAAATAGATACTCTTGTTAATGCAATTAAAGAATGGATCAGGAATAAGAATTATCAGTAAAACCAACCAATAAAGCTTGTGTTATATGATTTGGTTTGTCCTTTCTATATGAAGAAAATCTTTCATCAGTATAGGTATTGAAATCTAATGAGAAAATTCGATTTATCGATAACATCTTTAATTGATTAAACAAAGCTGCTCTATTATCAAAATAAAGTTTTTTATCTTTGTAATGTATAAAATTAAGTAAACTTTTGTTTGTATCATGAATAAGTTGATAAAAATCATCCTGTACTTCGTAATTCATATAATATATGGAAGGGCCAATAATTGCGAACCAGTTTTTGCTATCCTCTTTAAGTAAATTATTCCATTCATTGACTAAATCGCAAATAACATTTTTAATGATGCTTCTTGATCCAAGATGAATAGATGCACAGGCATTTGTCTTTGTGTTTAATAAAGCTATTGGGATGCAATCGGCAAAGGTTATCATACCATATAGATTTTCTTTTAATACCAATACCGCATCAGCATAAGAATTTTGAGATTCTGGTTTATATGCTTCAATAGAAGATGGTTGGGTAGCAATAATATAATTTTTATCATGTTGAAGTATTGGGTTAAGCACATTGAAAATCGGTATATTATACCTGGTAAAAAAATCATATCTATTTTTTTTTGAGATAGAAATATCAAAAGATTTTTGCTGAAAAGAAAAATTCCCACTACTTTTTTTTGTGAATATAACTTTAAATTTATCAAGATATAATTGAATAGTGAATAAATCTTCCGTTAAAGAAATATTATTGAACATCTTATAAACCCAGTTCAGAAGCAATGTTTGCCATTGAAGCGATTGCTATATTTATGAATTCTTCGAGTTTTAATCCTGTCTTTTCAATAAGCATAATCGAATCGCGATTGACATTTCTGGCGAAATCCTTTTTTTTCATTCTTTTTACTACAGAATCAACTTTAACCTCTGAAATTTTCTTATTTGGCATGATTAAAGCAGTCGCTGAAATTAATCCTGTAACAGATTCAGCTGCAGTTAAAGCGAAATCAAGATGGTTTTCTCTTTTTACCTTTGTATACTCTTCATTGTGTGCTTGTATCGCATGCAAAATATTCTCATCAAAATCATAAGGTTTTAAAATATTCAAAGATTCAATTCCATGTTGATCGAATTTATTATCAATCATCTCAAAATCTATATCATGTAAAAGTCCTGCAAGGTAAAAGTTATTTATATCTTGTTTGAAGTATTTTGCAAGCCCCTCCATAACGGCGGCTGATGCAATGGAATGTTTATATAGTGATTCTGAGGTAATATATTTTTTTAATAGATCGATTGCTTCAGAGCGTGAAATAGGGGCAGGTTTTAATTCAGGAAATGTCGTGTTTGATTTAATATCGCTTTCTAATGGTCTCATTAGTGGAAACAAAACGACATCTTTTAAGTTATCGACATCGCTAATAAGAGCCATAAATCTATCTATACCCATACCCCAACCAGCAATCGGTGGAAGGCCATGGTCAACACAGAGACAAAAGTCTTCATCCATTTCAAGAGCATCCTCATCCCCTTCGGCATGCGCTTTTGCTTGCTGCTCAAATCTTTGTCTTTGATCAATAGGATCAACAAGCTCAGAGTATGCATTAACGATTTCCCAGGTATTGACTACAAGCTGGAATCTGTCAGTTTCCAGTGGATTACTATCACTTTTTCTGGCGAGAGGAGAAAGATCTATCGGATGGTTGATTAAAAATTGAGGATTAATCATCTTTGGTCTAGCAACCTTTTTATAAAGTTGGTCGATTAAATTACCTCTTCCTAAGGTATCCATATCTTCGATTTCTATCTTTTTATTTTTAATCTCTTTCCTAAGTGATTCTGCTGTAGGGAATTTATCTATATCTATATCAGCATGTTGGATTAGGAGTTCTTTGAAAGAATAGATAGGCCACTGACCGGAGAAATCAATTTCCTGTCCTTTATAGCTGATTTTTAATGAGCCTTTCATCGTTAAAATAGTATGTTGAATCAACTCCTGAGTAAATTGCATTAATAATTTATAATCCCAGTATGCAGCATAGAATTCTAATAAAGTAAATTCTTGAAGATGTGATGGGTCAATACCTTCATTTCTAAATGATTTTGCAAATTCATATACCCTATCGAATCCACCGGCAATACATCTTTTAAGATAAGTTTCTGGTGAAATTCTAAGGAAAAGGTCAATGTCTAAAGCGGTGTGATGGGTAACAAAAGGTTTAGCAAGTGCGCCAGATTTTTTACTCTGTAATATAGGGGTTTCAACTTCAATAAAATTATTCTTCTCTAAGAAATTTCTAATTGTGGATATTAATTTACTTCTATCCAGAAATCTTTTCATCGATTCTGGATTAATAACAAGGTCTAAGTATCTTTGTCTATATTTTGTTTCCAAATCGGCTATACCATGCCATTTTTCGGGGAGTGGTCTTATAGCTTTTGACAATAGAGTAAAGGAATCTGCAAGTATTGTTTTTTCGCCGGTTTTTGTAAGAAAGATTTTACCTTTTACACCGATAAAATCAGCTATATCGACATATTTCTTGAAATAGTTTAGTCTATCTTTTCCAATAGATGATTCATCTATAGCAACCTGAATCTTACCAGAAAAATCCTGAATATGAAAAAATATTAATTTCCCGAATTCTCTAATAGCTATAATTCTTCCGGCTGCTAAGACAAATTCATCAACTTGCTTTTTCAAAATATCTTCAATATTACCAGTTTTATCAAATTTGTTTTTATAAACAATCTTTTCAATATCTTTTAGTTCATCAATTTTCTTAGATCTGATTTTAATAAATTCATTGTCATCATAATTCATATTTATACCCTTTGTTTTTATTTAATTACAATAGAGATATTAAAACACAATATTTATTTTCAATTAAAATTTTTAAGTATTTCAGATATAGATGAAACCTTTTCTTTTAAAGTATTTTCATCAACTGCCTCAACAATGAGTCTTAAAAGTGGTTCAGTGTTGGAAGGCCTGATGTTAAACCACCAGGATTTAAATTCGATTCTGTAACCATCGAAATCATATTTATTGATAATTTTTTCTTTACTTGAAATTTGTTGAATTACCTTTTCAATAGCCTCTTTTTTATTATTTATCTTAAAATTTATTTCGCCGGAATTATGGTATTTTGATATTTTCGAAATCCAATCGGAGATTTTAATATTCTTGTCTTTTAATTTTTGAACTATATTTAAAACCAATATGGCGGTAAGAATTCCAGAATCGCAAAAATAAAAATCTTTATAGTAATAATGGCCTGCGAGTTCACCTCCAAAAACCCCATCTATCTCTTTTAATTTTCTTTTTGCATATGCATGCCCAACCTTCCACATATAGGTAGAAGCACCGAGTTCTTTCAGGTATACATCGACAGACTTAGAAGTTCTGATATCATACAAGATATTAAATGGTTTTCTATCTTGAAAAAATTCACCGAGTAATGCAATTATAAGGTCTGGTTGGATAAAATTGCCTTTATCATCTATAAACATAACCCTGTCCGCATCTCCATCAAATATAATACCTAAATCTGACTGAGTGGTTTTTACTAAATCGATAATCTGATGCCTGTTCTCCTCTTCTAAAGGGTTTGGTTCATGAGAAGGGAAGGTGCCATCAATATTGCTATTTATAGATTTAAAAGATCTGCTAAAGAGTTTATCGCTAAATAAGGAGGCCATACCATTTGAAAAATCAATCACATATTTAATTGAAAGATCATTATTCTTATAATTTTGCATGTAAGATATATATTTATCATAAAAATCATGCTTAATTATCTTCCCTTTATTTTGGTTTTGAATTATTTTTAATTTACTATTTAAAATCGCGTCTTCAATCTGATTTAATCCGTTTTCATAACCGATAGGGACCGAATTTTTTGATGATACCTTTAATCCATTATATTCTTTTGGATTATGACTCGCGGTTATCATTATTGAAAAAGGGAAATCAAAAAATGATGTTCCAAAATAAATCATAGGGGTAGTTGTTAAACCTGCATCATAAACATCGACTGATGCATCAGTCAAGCCTGATGAGAGAGCATCAAATATTTCATTAGATGAAAGTCTACAATCTCTTCCTATCAAGATTTTGTTAATATTAAAGATTTGAGGGATAAAGTTTCCAATCTTATAGGCAATATCTTTATTCCAATCTTTGTTATAAATTCCGCGGATATCATAGGATTTAAAAATACTCATATAGCCCCCTTTAATCTTTTTTAATCATATAATTGATAAATTGCAATAAACATACTAAAAATAACCGATAGATTTTGAATTGAATTCCTGTTCCCTTTAAATAATGTTTGATAGACATTAGTAAATATTTTATTCCTACTATCATATGAGATAGAAAGAAAGCATGTTCCAACTGGGTAATTTTCATGACCTGTTTTAGGACCAGCAAACCCAGTAATCGCTATTGCAAAATCAGAATTAAAAAGGGATTTTGTATTTTCAGAAAGAGCTTTTGCGGTTTGAGAGGAGACAGCACCATGCTCATTCAAAATACTCTTATCAATTTTAATTATCTTTTCCTTACTGAAATCACTATAGCATACAACAGAGCCGATAAAATAGTTTGACGCCGAGGGAATAGATGTAAACAACTGTGAAAATAAGCCTCCACAGCAGGATTCGGCTAAAGAAAATTTTAGTTTTTTGGTAGATACAAAATCAAAAAAGAGATTTATAAAATCTATTGAGTCTGTGATAATAATATCATAATCGGTTTCAAAATAATTTTTCTTAATTTTTTCATCATTGAAAACAAATTCTTTTTTAATCTCTTCTATACGATAACCTAGAAGATTTGAAAGATTGATGATTTTTTTTAAGTCATAAATTATATTTTGCATGTCTTGAGATTCTAAAGTTATAATTTTAAGATGAGATTTTGCATATATACCACTAAATGAAAAAAGGTTAAGAGATTTTAATAGATTGTTTAAATAGCTTTCTGAAATATTGTAAACATAAAGATTTTTTTGATACAATTTCGATTGAGACATTTTTTTTAATATAGGGTTGACACTTTCATTAAGGATATATTCAAACTCATTGGGTGGACCAGGGAGAAGAAAGAAGTGTTTTTCTTTATTGTTATGCTTATAAATAAAGTAAGAACCAAGAGCAAAACCAACATTGTTTTTTAATGGGTTAACAAGAAATCTGGCTTGTTTTAAATTTGATTCAATTAGTTCATTATCAAAAGTACCTCTTGATTTTAAAAATGAGAGAATTTTTTCTGACTGATCTTTATCGACCTGGTAATCTATATTTAATGCTTTAGAAATAGAATTTAAAGTAACATCATCGAATGTTGGTCCTAGACCACCCATAATAAAAAAAAGATCAAAATCGTTAATTTCTTTTTTTAATGATTCAATTATAAGAGATTCATTGTCTTTTAAAATTAACTTTTTGTCAAAAGTAAAACCAAGGGACTTGGTAAGATTGTATAACTTAATTGAATTTTTATCGATTGTTTTACCATCAAAAATTTCAGATCCAATTATAAATGCTATTGCTTTCATATTTAAATAATAACAATAAATTTTTTTTTATCAAAAAGAGAAATAATAAGGAAAAATAAATAATAAGAAAAAATAAAAATTAAAAAAAAAGCAGGAGAGAACCCCCTGCTTTTAATCTTATTGAAAATTATTGTTGAAAATTATTTAGAACCAATATAGGTAAAATCTGCTGGGTTAATTAATGAAATTTGGTTTGGATCTCCAGAAATTTCCCACATAATTGGCTGAGTTACAATATATTTTTGAATCATATCGATTATCTGCTGAGCAGTAACATTTTTAACTCTATCAATATCAAGCAAATAATATCGATAATCGCCATGATGTAAAATAGAAAGCATTATTTGATTGGCAATAGCAGCGTTTGTTTGCTGTTTTTCGAATGTTCTGTTTATATAAAGAGTTTTATAAATATCAAGAACATCTGCAATTGGAGCAAATTGAATCTCTTTAGTATTAGTCTCATTAAGATTTTGTGATGTAAGTGAAGTTTCTTTGATCTCTATTTTCATACTGATACATTTACCCTGTAATAAAGGTGTAATTGCCTCATCAATATATTTCTTGATATTAGAAGCTTTAGAAATCTTGTAAATTACTATAGATGAGTAATTTGCCAAAAAGACTCTTGTGTAAGCCATTGGGGTGTAACATGCTGAATATTTTTCTCTAACAACAGCAAAGAGTAGGTCAGACATCATTTCAATTGCGATTGCAAAAGGTAGATATTCTGGATCGCTCATAGCAGGAGAAGCAAAATCACCTCTTAAATATGTAACATCGGCCGATTGTGTAAAATTAACTTTTAATAGTTGATTTTTTACTTTCCCATAAAATGAAAAAGGTTCAGGAAATTTAACATTATTATTTTTAATTGTTCCAAGATCCTGATTTAACTTTGTTTTAAGCTCGTCAACGTTATAATTACCAACAGCCACAATGAACATTCTATTGGATGAAAAATAATCTTGATAGTAATTTTTCACTTTTTCCAAAGTCATTTTTCTTAATGAGTATGAAGTTCCATCTGGATTAGCCTCATAAGGTGTGTTTCTGAAAAATTCTTTATTAAGTTTTAAGATTCCAAGCATATAGGGACTGGATCTTGTATCTTCCTCATACATCTTCATTTCTGATAATACTTTATTATAATCTGATTCGGTGAACGAAGGATTTGCGAGAGTATCAAGCCAGATTGGTAAAGTTTGATCAAAATATTTATCAAGGGTATTTAAACTATAAGTTGAATAGTCAAAACTCGTGACTACAGAAATACCAGAGGATGTTTTATCCATTGTGTCAACTATCTGTTGATATTGAAATTTAGCGGAACCTCTTGCCATAGTTTTAAGCATTAATTGTTCTATACCGGCATTTTCTTTAGTAGATAAAGAGGAGCCACCTCTTAAAACTAATTGTATATTGTATACCTTATTGTCCGGGTTGATCTTAACAATTACGGGTATGCCATTATCAAGAGTAAAAACTTTAAATGTCGGTATCTGTGCTTTTGCATAAGGTCCGAATTCACCTTTAAATGCATCTTCTTTTGCAGTCAATTGAAGAGGTATATCTACATATTTAATAGCAGTAGTTGTAGGTGTAGAAGTGCTGGATTGAGTTTGCGTTTTTGTAGTTGTTTGACATGCAAAAAGGAGAGAGAATATTAATATTAATGAAATAATAAGAATATATGATTTTTTCACCTTTTTCTCCTTTTATTAATTATTTCTTATTCCACCAGTAAGCGTTATCAAAATTGACAATCTCATAATTGAAATTTTTAATGTTATCTGCCATTTTGGTATCTTCTTCAAATCGAGTTTTATGCAATCTGATAGCCATAACAGAAGGTTTGTCAATAATATATTTTTTGATTAGATTCTGAATATTTGAAACAGTGACTTTTCTGCAGTTATCTTCATAATTAAAGAAGTAGTCAGTTGTTGCAACTGTCCACCAGAAACTAATTGTATCAATAAATGTTGAAGGAGTTTCCATAGTATATAGATTATAGTCAGAAAGTTTCGTCTTCGCAAGCTCTAATTCTTCCGGTGTAAAATAATTTGGATCGTTTGCAACCTTAATAAATTCTTCTATTACAACTTTTCTTAATCTTTCAACCTCACCTATTATGTTATCAACTGCTGTATCTATATAAGCATAAAAATAGATGACTCCACCATCTCTTTGAGTTGGATATGAGACATCCATATATTCAGGATCAAGAAGAATTGGACTACCAGCGTAGATATTCTTCTTAAATTTACCATTAGGATTTGAAACCAAAAATAAAAATACATCGGTCGCATAGGTATCTGCAGTATTTACAAGAACATCAGGACCTCTATAAGATATTTTTACAAATCCATATCTTGCGTAGAAGGTGCCATCTGGATATATAAGATTAACATCTGCTGGTAAAGTAGGATGAGGATCTAAAGGTTTAGCCCATGGATCGGCTCCCTTTTCCCAATCTCCATAATGTTTTTTTGTATATTCAAAAACTTCCTTTGGATTGACATCTCCACCAACAATTAAAGTCGCATTGTTTGGGATATAAAATCTGTTTTGGATATCTTTTAGTTGTTCAACAGTTGCATTTTTAACGATCTCAATAGAACCAGAAACATCCCTTCGCCATGGATATTTGTAAAACATCTTGTTATTTATGGCTGAATAAAAAATATTACGAGGATCAACTAAATAACCCTGTACTTCACTTGCAACAACTTCTTTTTCAGGTTCAAGCTCTTCTTTTAAAAGTAAAGGTTCTTTAACTGCATAAGCCCAAAACTCTAAACCTTTTTCAAGATTTGATGAAGGGATTGTAAAATGATATTCGACATATTCAGTTGAAGTACCACCATTCCAGGAAGATGCTCCAAGTTGGTTAATGGCTGCCATAAATTCACTTTGAGTTTTGTATTTGCTGTTACCTTTAAACAGCATGTGTTCATATAGGTGGAACAAACCACAGTTTGAGGGGTCTTGAGAGATTGCACCAGTTCTAAATGCTATTTGTACTGTAGCTAATGGAACACTATGATTCTCAACGACAAATAGTTCAAGACCATTGTCAAGAACAAAGTGAGTAAGTCCAGGAATGCTTGACGCACTAATGAAAAGAATCATCAA
This sequence comes from Brachyspira murdochii, assembly GCA_020722965.1. Classification (GTDB taxonomy): domain Bacteria; phylum Spirochaetota; class JAAYUW01; order JAAYUW01; family JAAYUW01; genus Exilispira. The sequence continues at coordinate 75,783 of DYJT01000001.1, forward strand.
AAAAGAAACTGCAACTAGCAAAAATACAATTTGCTTTTTAGAGAACATATCTCCTCCTAAATTGTAATAAGGATTGTCGGTAATGAATTCAAATCATGTATCATAAAGTCGGATTTAGCAATCTCGCTTTGATTGCCATGACCGACAATTCCACAAAAATAAACAGAATTATCTCTGGCTGCGTTAAGGTCAACTAATCTGTCTCCAACCATCAGTAATTCGTTACTTTTAAGGTTATATTTATTTAAATAATAAGCTAAAATATCCTTCTTAGAATAAAATTTTTGAAAATCTACAAAATGGGTTTCATTAAAATATTTATCGAGGTTATAAGTTTGTAAAACCGCATTACCATATATAGATGAACCATTAGATGCTGTGCCAATCAAATAGTTTGATTCACTTAGATTTTTAATAATTTCAAAGGAATTTTCCGTTAATTTCCCTTCATTATTTCTGATCTTTTCTTCTAGTATTTTAAGAAGATGTTGTCTAAATATATCGTGGTAATCACTTGGAAGATAAGGGAAAAGAGCCGATACTATTTCTTTGTAAGTTTTGCCAATTAAAAAAACGATATCTGCTTTTTGAGGTTTATTTAATGATAGTGTGGGATATCTATCACAAAATTGATTAATAGCAATACTATAAGCATCTTCAATAAAATTACTGGAATCAAATAATACACCATCAATGTCAAATGCAATAAACTTAATCATATAGTTTTCGTAAATTATCACTTTATTTAATTCAAACTTAAAATATCAATAAATTTTAATTTCATTTTGTCAAGAAATATGTTTTTTAATAAAATATTTCTGTTATCGACCAAGTTTTAACTAATATATTTGATTTTTAACAAGATTCTTACTAAATTTATATATAAAGAAAAAAAAGTAAAATAAATCTTTAATAGATAATCTTTTTTTGAGAAATATGTATATATCAATATGTAATAGAAATTAAATATTTATATTTAAATAATTTATTAAAGGGATAAAATTGTTAAATAAATAGAAGATCAATAAAAATAAAATATCAATGAAAAATAAAAATTGAAAAGATAAAATCAATAAGTAATTTAAAGATAGTAATTAAAAATATAAGAAAAATTTGAAATAGAAAAATTTTTGTTAATAAATAGTATAAGAAGTTAAATAGCTTATATAATATATCCGCAGGTGTTTTTAGTTCGTTATAATAAATAATATAAGGAGTTCGAATATGAGAATTTTAGTTTTTTCCGATACACATGATAGATTGAGTAAAATTGAATTTCTAAGAAAGAAGGTTGAAGAGATTAAACCAGACTATTTAATTCATCTTGGCGATTTTGTTTCTCCTTTTTTTATTTATCAAATGTTTAAAGATTTAAAAAAGGAGGTCGGTGTCCAAAAAATAATATTGATTAAAGGAAATAATGATGGAGATATAGAATTAATAAAAAAGACATGCGATAAGGTAGATGCTGAATTTTATCCTGAATTTTATAAAGATAAAATAGACGGAAAAAATATTTTCGCTATTCATAAACCAGATATAGCAGAAATGCTTGCGAAATCAGGTGATTTTGATTATCTTTTTTATGGGCATACTCATAAAACAGATGATAGAAAAATTAATAATTCTAGATTAATAAATCCAGGAACTGCTTCGGGTTATCTTGCAGAAAAGGCGACATTTATAACATTGGATATAAGTAAAGATCAATTGGTATTTCATGAAATTAATTAAAAATTAAAAATAAATATTTTTAACTTTAACGATAAATTAATAAATAACAATGATAACTCCTAGTTATCATGATAATTTAAATAGTTTCTTCATTGCTACAGATAATGGTCTTTTGCTCATATAGTTTTGCTATTTCTTCCTTTGAAAAAAAACTAAAATATTGGCATGGGAATTTTGGGCAAACAAAACAGAAAGAGATACCCTTTTTTTCAGCACAAAATTTAATATCACAATTTTGACAATTTATAGATATTTTTTTATTTTCAGATAAAACTGTTTTGCAACCCGCGCATTCATGGTTAAGATATAATTCACACGATGAGCAATTTTTACCACAATAACCGAAATTATCTATTTCGTTTACCATGACAAAATTAATATTGTAAAAAATAAAAACTGCAAATGGAATATGGCAAAGTATTGTTTAATAATATAAAAAATAGCAAGGATTTATAATGCGTTTCGATCATATAAGTCAAATTAAGGCATTCTTAAAAGAGTTGTTTGAATTTTCAAAAGAATCCTCTTTTTATTGCATTGGAGAAACGGCTATTAACATACTTGAAGGCAAGATTCCTCAATATTTTATGATATTATCTGACATAGATATTTATAAGATATATAAATTCTTTGACAATGTAATAAATATTGAATTATATCCCTTCTCTTTTTCTTTTAATTACAAGGGGGAACAATTTTTTTTAATAACAATGGATATAAACAAGAGAAAACAATCTGAAAATTATTTTCATAATATTATTGGTGAAATTAGCGAAAAAAGTTTAGTAATCCCACTTATCTATGATATTTCTAAAGGAGTTTTTAAAAATTTAAATGATATCTTTTATTTAAATAGAAAAAATAATAAGGATAATGAAATTAAAAGTTATTCAAATGTTAAAATTTATAAGGTAATTTATAACGAAAAGAGCAGGTTTACAAATTTCGCGATCAGGTATATTGATGCAAAAAAGGTAAGAGACAAAATCAAAAATGAAATCAAATATGAAGAATTTGATGAAAATAAAAATCCTGAAAATCCTTTATTTTTTTACATTAATCATATTTTAAAAAATATTGATAAGCAAAATCAGCAATTAAAGTTTAGGTTATCTTTTTTATTTTTTGCCTTTACTTCTTTTGAATCAAAAATTCTTGTCGAAGAACTGTCAAAAACAGACTTTTTTATCGATCTTTTTCCAATTCTTTCACAGTGTAAAAATCATTTTCAATCAAAAGAATATCATCCCGAGGGGACTCTATACGATCATCTAATATTAACGGTTAAAGAAATCGAATCGAATTCTTTTGAATTAAAAATTGCAGGATTGTTACATGATATAGGCAAAATCGAGAGTATTAGTTTTAAGAATAACTCATCGAAACCAAAATATCCAAACCATTCATTTCTATCATCTAAAATTGCCAGAAAATACCTGATAAAATATGAGAATTATTTTTCTTTTATACCTGATTTAATTGAAAAAATCTGCTTTTTAATAGAAAACCATATGAAAGTAGCATTTTTACCGGATTTAGAAGAAAATAAAATAAAGGAAATTATCAGTTCTAAATATTTGAAAGATCTATTAAAATTATTGAAAGCCGATTTAAAGGCTTCCTCTGCGGATTTGGGTATTTATAAAAGAACAATTTCTTTCTTGCAGAAAAGGCTTGGGGCAAATTTTAATAGGTAAATTAAAGTTTAAATCATATAATAAAAAATTTTTTTATAGAAAGAAAAAATTTTATAGTAAGTTAGTTTTTCATCAATTTTACTTGACATAAGTCTATAGGTTAATAACATTAAAAAAAGGGGTTGAAAATGAATATCCTGAGAAGAAATTTAAAAGAAGTCGATCCAGAAATTTATGAAGTTATACATAAAGAATTAAAAAGACAGGAAGAAAAACTTGAATTAATAGCGTCAGAAAATGCCGTTTCTAAAGCTGTCCTTGAGGCTCAGGGTTCTGTTCTTACCAATAAATATGCAGAAGGTTATCCCGGAAGAAGATATTATGGTGGATGTGAATATATTGATGAAGCAGAAGAACTAGCCAGATCTAGAGCTAAAGAACTTTTTAATGTAAAATTCGCCAATGTTCAGCCACATTCTGGTAGTCAGGCAAATATGGGTGTATATTTTTCTGTATTAAAACCCGGTGATACTATAATGGGAATGGACCTTTCACATGGAGGTCATTTAACTCATGGATCTCCAGTAAATTTTTCGGGTATTTTCTTCAATGTAGTACATTATGGAGTAGATAAAGAGACAGAACAGATAAATTACGATAAGGTTGCCCAGCAGGTTAAAGAAGTTAAACCAAAAATGCTTGTTGTTGGAGCATCGGCTTATCCAAGAATCATTGATTTCAAAAGATTTAAAGAAATCGCCGATAGTGTTGGAGCCTATTTGATGGTTGATATGGCACATATAGCCGGTTTAGTAGCCGCAGGATTACATCCAAATCCCTGTGAATATGCTCATTTTGTAACTACAACTACGCATAAAACATTAAGGGGTCCAAGAGGTGGAATGATATTGACAAATGATCCTGAATTAAGCAAGCTTGTCAATAAAACAATTTTCCCTGGAATCCAGGGAGGTCCTTTGATGCATGTAATAGCCGCCAAAGCAGTAGCATTTAAAGAAGCCTTATCTGATGAATTTAAATTATATCAGAAAAAAATTCTTGAAAATGCTCAAGCATTGGTAAAAGCATTAAAAGAAGAAGGTTTTAGAATAGTATCAAATGGGACAGATAATCATTTAATGCTCGTAGATGTCACTTCAAAGGGTGTAACAGGGAAAGAAGCCGAAAAAATGCTTGATGATGCTCATATCACATGTAACAAAAACACGATCCCATTCGACCCAAATCCTCCAACAATAGCTTCTGGTATAAGACTTGGTACTCCTCAGCTTACAACAAGAGGGATGGGTATAAGTGAGATGAAGATTATAGCTTCTTTAATTAATAAGGTTTTAATGGAAAAGAGTGAAAAATCAAAAAACCATGTGATAAATGAAGTTAGTAAATTATGTGAGAAATTCCCACTTTACAAAGGGATAATAGATTAAAAGATTAAAAAATCTAATCAATATTAAGGAGAAAATCATGTCTGATGATCAAAATTTAAAACGAACACCTTTGTACTCATCTTATTCAAAGTACCCTGGTGTTAAATTTGTCGATTTTGGGGGTTGGGAACTTCCAGTTCAATTCGAAGCTGGTATCATGGCTGAACATATGGCTGTACGTAAAAATGCCGGTATGTTCGATGTTTCTCATATGGGTGAAATAATTGTTGAAGGTCCCGATGCAGAAAAATATGTAGATTACCTGGTAACTAACGATGTAAAATCAATGGAAAATGAGCAGGTAATTTATACATTAATGTGCTATCCAGAAGGTGGCGTGGTCGATGATCTTTTGGTATATAAATATAGCAAGAAAAAATATTTACTTGTAGTAAATGCCTCCAATGCCGATAAGGATTTTGAATGGATAAGTTCAAATAAAAATTGTGCTGTATCGATAGAAAATATCTCTAATATGATAGTTCAAATAGCATTTCAAGGTCCAAAAGCAGAAGAAATCCTTCAAAAATATGTAGATTTTAATCTTTCAACTATCAAATTTTTTCATTTTAAAGATCCGGTTAAAATAAATGGAATCGACTGTATTGTATCCAGAACAGGTTATACAGGAGAGGATGGTTTTGAAATATATGTAAATTCCGAACAGGGTAAGATGGTATGGGATTACATCTACGAAAAAACAAGAAAAGATAATGTGTTGCCATGTGGACTTGGATGCAGAGATACTTTACGCTTTGAGGCTAAGTTACCACTTTATGGTCATGAAATTAGCAAGGAAATTACACCAATTGAAGCAGGATTAAAATATTTTATTAAATTAGATAAGGATAATTTTATAGGGAAAGAAGTTCTTTTAAATCAGGCTAACAATGGTGTAAAAAGATCCTTAAAAGGTCTTGAGATGGTTGATAAAGGTGTTCCAAGGAATGGTTATAAGGTTTTTAAAGATCAAAAAGAAATCGGTTTTATAACAACTGGTTCTTATTCACCGATGTTAGATAAAAATGTCGCACTTGCATTAATTGATAGTTCATTAAAACTTGGTGACGAGGTCTATGTTGAAATACATGGTAAATTGAAAAAAGCAATTTTGGTTAAAACCCCTTTTTATAAAAATACTAAAAAATAAGATTGCAAAAATAATTTTATTTTTTATAAGTTTATTAAATTATATTAGATAAATTATCAAAATGGAGGAAATATGGAAATTTTAAAAAATTTAAAATATTCAAAAACACATGAATGGGTAAGAGTAGAAGATGGAATAGCATATGTTGGTATTTCAGATTTTGCACAGGATTCTCTTGGAGATATAGTTTATGTCGAACTTCCAGAAGTTGATACCGAAGTTTCAAAAGGGGATGAGGTAAGTAATATTGAATCTGTAAAAGCTGCATCACCAATTTTTTCCCCTGTTAGTGGTAACATTGTTAAGGTAAATGAAGATCTTGAAGATAACGCTGAAGTAATAAATGAAAAACCTTATGATTCTTATATTTTTGCAATTGAACTTTCAAACCCATCAGAATTAGATGAGTTAATGGAAGCTGATCAATATGAAGAATATTGTGAGACTGAAGGTTCTCACTAAGGAGAATTTATGCATCCTTATATTCCGCATACTTCGGAAGAAGTAAAACAGATGCTTTCGGATATTGGAGTAAATTCAATAGATGAACTTTTTGCCGATATCCCTGAGCAAATTAAGTTAAAAGGGAATTTAAATATCCATAATTCAATGTCGGAATACGAAGTATACAGAGAATTAAAAAAACTCTCTGAAAAAAATATTCAGATGATCTCTTTTTTAGGTGCTGGTTGTTATGATCATATAATACCAGCTGTAGTTCAAAATATAATTTCTAGAAGTGAATTTTATACCTCATATACACCATATCAAGCCGAAATATCTCAAGGAACATTACAATCTATTTTTGAATTTCAATCCTTAATCTGCGAATTAACTGGACTTGATGTTTCAAATGCATCTTTGTACGATGGTCATACTGCAGCGTCAGAAGCCTCTGTTATGGCATTAAATTCCGTAAGGAAATCGGACACAATATTGATTTCGGAATATCTTCATCCTTTTACAAAGCAGGTATTAAAAACATATTTTTATGGTCTTGATATAAAGATAATTGAAGTAAAAGGGCAAAATGGTTTAACTGATTTAGCTGATTTAAAATCTAAAATTAGTCCGAATGTTGCTTGTTTTATTGGTCAAACACCAAACTTTATGGGTGTCCTTGAAGATTTTTCTGAAATTTCTAAGGTATGTAAAGAGAATAAAAAATTGTTTATTCTCTCATCAAATCCTACAAGTTTAACAGTATTTAAAAATCAAAAAGAATGGGATGCAGATATAGCAATAGGAGATTTGCAACCATTTGGTATGCCTCAGTATTTTGGTGGTCCTTCTGCTGGTTATATAGCAGCGAAAGAAGAATATCTAAGAAAGATGCCAGGTAGGATAGTTGGTCAAACAGTTGATAGAGAAGGAAACAGGGGATTTGTCCTTACATTGCAGGCTAGGGAACAACATATAAAAAGAGAAAGAGCGACCTCAAATATCTGTTCAAATCAAGCATTAATGGCTCTTGCTTCTACTGTTTATATGAGTATCATGGGGATAAATGGATTAAAAGAAGTAGCAAGTAGATCTATATCTTCTGCTCATTATCTTTTAAACAAGCTTATCGAGATAAAAGCCGGTAATTTAATATTCGATCAACCTTTTTACAATGAATTTGCCTTCACATTTAACCATCCTGTTGAAAATATCTTAAATCAACTCCAGAAAAAAAATATATTTGGCGGTATAATGCTAGAACCAATTCTAGGCTCGAAATTTAAAAATACCCTTTTAATTGCGTTAACAGAGAAGAGAACAAAAGAAGAATTGGATCTATATATTCAGACTCTGAAGGAGTTATTATGACCAGTTTATTGAAAGAAATATCAAAAAAAGGAAGAGTTGGTTATATCTTACCACAAACAAATATTCCCGATATTCCATTGAAAAAATTATATCCCGATAATTTGCTTGCAAAAAGCGATAGAAATATACCAGAGCTTTCTGAAATCGATGTGATAAGGCATTTTACCCAATTATCAACGAAAAACTTCTCTGTTGACAAGGGATTTTACCCTCTTGGTTCATGTACGATGAAATATAATCCTAAAATAAATGAGGAAACTGCGAGGCTAAATGGTTTTGCAAATATACATCCACTGCAGGATCCTAAGACTGTTCAGGGAATTTTAGAGCTGCAATATAAGCTTTTAAAAGCACTCTCAGAGATTACGGGCATGAGATGGGGTACCTTGCAACCTTTTGCTGGAGCCCATGGCGAATTTGTAGGCATGAAGCTTTTTAAGGCTTATTTTATGGCAAAAGGCGAAAAAAGAACAAAGGTACTTGTTCCAGATTCAGCCCATGGAACTAATCCAGCATCTTCTCATATAGCTGGCTTTGATGTTATCGAAATTAAATCTGGTGCAGATGGATTGGTCTCAATCGAAGAGGTAAAAAAACATATTGGTCCAGATCTTGCTGGCTTGATGCTTACAAATCCAAATACCCTGGGTCTATTCGAAAAGAACATCATAGAGATCGCTAAATTGATACACGATGTAGGTGGTTTGCTTTACTATGATGGCGCTAATTTTAACGCTATTTTAGGAAAAGTAAGACCTGGAGATATGAACTTCGATGTTGTTCATTTAAATTTGCACAAAACATTCTCCACTCCTCATGGCGGTGGTGGTCCTGGTAGTGGGCCTATAATGGTAAATGAAAAGTTGATTCCATTTTTACCTATACCAGATATTGTTTTTAAAGATGGGTTTTATAGCCTTGATTACAATAAACCTCAATCTATAGGTCGAGTATCTGGGTTTTATGGGAATATTGCTGTGCTTGTAAAAGCTTATACTTACATATTAACAATGGGGCAAAAAGGGTTGAATGAGGTAGCCGAAAAATCTGTTCTTAATGCAAATTATCTGAGGGTAAAATTATCGAAATTTATTAAAATTGCTTATGATTCCATTTGTAAACATGAATTTGTGCTTAGTGGAAAAGAATTAAAAGATAATTACAATGTTTCTACTCTTGATGTAGCTAAAAGAATGCTTGATTATGGGGTTCATCCACCAACAATTTATTTCCCGTTGATAGTCCCTGAAGCGATAATGATAGAGCCGACCGAAACAGAATCCAAAGAAACACTAGATTATTTTATATCTATATTAGAAAAGATAGTCTCTGAAATAAAAGAAAATCCGCAAATATTACACCAAGCTCCTTTACTAACACCGGTAAAACGATTAGATGAAGTTAAGGCTGCAAAAGAACCAATTTTAAAATGGTAAAAAATGGGCAGTAGAACAACTGCCCTGTTTTTGTTTAAAAAACTTGTAAAAGGTTTCAATAATTTAATTTTGTGCTATTTAATAAAGAGAATAAAGTTAAAGATTGATTAATTAAATTTTAACATTTTGGAGTATTTATGAATTTTCAAGTAGAGACTTTATTTAAAGATGGTAAAGAGGTCTTTTTTGAAAGAGGTACAATTATATATAGGAAAGGTGAAAAGATACTTGAAGATGCAATATATTATATAAAAGATGGCCTTGTTACAATAAGAATTAATAAAAAAAATGGTGATAAGGTAAAGGTTTATAGGCAAAGAGGTGAAATCTTCGGTATTGATGAATCCCTTGTTGCAGAAGAAAGAATAACAGATGCGGTAGCAGAAGAAAATACCATTGTCTATATATGGAATAAAACAGATTTTTTCTTGAATACTTCGATAAATTGGGAACTTTCTCTTTATTCTATCAAATCTCTTTCATCATATTTAAGAATTTTAAATTCTGAATTTCTTGATCAAAAAAGTTTTACACTTTAAAATCAAATAATTTTTTAATCGATTAAGGGAATATTATGGGAAGAATCACAGAAGATTTCATTAAATTTGGATTCGAAGGTGAAGGTGGTTTAACAAAGGAATTTATAGATAGATATTCAATAAAATATCCTAAGAATAAAATTATAATTCAAGAGGGAGAAAGAGCTTCTGATGTTTATTATATTCTTGAAGGCTCTGTTTATGTAACAAAAAAAATGCATGATACTTTTAAGGTTTTAACATATCTTGATAAAGGCGATATCTTCGGAGAAATGGGTGTAATAGAAGATACAATTAGATCTGCTACAATAATAACTAGAGAAGATACAATTTTATTAAAATTTACTAAAGAGGAATTCAAAGAAATATTAAAAATCCACCCAAGATGGATCGATAAAATAATCCAGGATATGTCAGAAAGAATAATTACAATGATTCACAAATTATAGATTGTAATAATTTATTTCATCAAAAAAATCTTTGAAATAATTAAAATTTAACATTTAATTGATTTGTGGAGGATTTATGGCTTATAATATCGAATCTTTCGATTTGAAATATAATCCCATCGATTTTGAGCAGGAAATTTATGATTTTTGGGAAAAGAACAGTACTTTTAAGGTAGAAATCTATAAAAATAAAGCTAAATTTGTTATTCCTATGCCTCCTCCTAATGTTACAGGTGTATTACATATGGGGCATGCGCTTCAAGATTCTATTCAAGACCTGTATATTAGGTATAAGAAGATGAAAGGTTATAATGTTTTTTGGATTCCAGGAAAAGATCACGCAGGAATTGCGACTCAAAATGTCGTAGAAAAAATGCTATTAAATGAAGGTATAAAAAAAGAAGATCTAGGTAGAGAAAAATTTATAAAAAAGGTATGGGAAGTCGTCGATAGACATAAAAATCATATGGAAAAACAGAAAAAAATTTTGGGAGATAGCTGTGATTGGTCTAAAGAAAAATTTACCTTAGATGATGACATGACAAAAGCGGTAATCCATGCATTTGTTCAGTTATATGATAAAGGTTTAATTTTCAAGGGTAAATATATAGTAAACTGGTGCCCACGATGTGGAACTGCACTTTCAGATGAAGAAGTCGAATCTGTTGAAGATAATTCATTTTTATGGTACATCAGATATCCTCTTACTGACGGGGCATCTGATATTATTGTCGCTACAACAAGACCAGAAACTATGCTTGGTGATACGGCTGTTGCTGTAAATCCAGAAGATGAAAGATATAAGGATTTAATAGGTAAGAAGGTGAGATTACCACTTACAAAAAGAGAGATAGAAATAATTGCGGACAGTTATGTAGACCCATCTTTTGGTACTGGTGCAGTAAAGATAACACCAGCACATGATCCTAATGATTACGATGTCGCAAAAAGGCATGATCTTCAAATGATAAATGTAATCGATGATAATGGATTTATGACAGAAAATGTTCCAGAACAATTTAAAAATCTGGATAGATTCAGTTGTAGAGAGAAAATTGTAAAGGAATTGGAAGAAAAAGGATATTTAGTTAAAGTCGAACCATATTTACATTCTATTGGGCGCTGTTCAAGATGTAATACCACAATCGAACCAAAACTTTCCGATCAATGGTTTGTCGATTTAAAAAAGATTTCAGCAAAAGCGAAAAAATATGTAGAAGATGGTATAATAAAAATCTTCCCATCGAGATGGGAAAAAATCTATTTCGATTGGATAGATAATATTAAAGAATGGTGTATATCAAGGCAGTTGTGGTGGGGGCATAGGATACCTGTATATTACTGTGAAGATTGTAAACAAACAATCGTTTCCGAGCAGAGGGTTTCAACATGTCCAAATTGTAAAAGTAGCAATATTGTTCAAGATGAAGATGTCTTAGATACCTGGTTCTCATCATGGTTATGGCCTTTTTCAACTCTTGGATGGCCTGAACAAACCGAGATGCTTCAAAATTTCTATCCAACAGATCTTTTAGTTTCAGGTTATGATATTTTGTTTTTCTGGGTAATAAAGATGGTAATCGCCAGCTCTGTTTTCCTTGATAAACCACCCTTTTATGATATATATCTTACTCCATTGATCAGAGACAAGTTCGGAAAAAAGATGTCAAAATCTTTAGGTAATGGAATAGATCCAATTGATGTGGTAAAGCAATATGGAGCAGATGCATTAAGATTCACTTTAATATATCTTTCAACTGACGGGCAGGATATAAATCTGGATCCATTAAAATTTGAGATGGGTAGGAATTTCGCAAATAAGATCTGGAATGTATTTAAATTCGCATATCCATATATAAGTAATATTAAAGAAGAAATTGAAACAATTGATTATAATTCATGTGATTTATATGATAGATGGATAATTACAAGATTAAACCAGACAATTAAATCATTAGATAATTATTATGATAACTATAAAATTCAATTTATAGCCCAATATCTTTATGGTTTTATCTGGGATGATTTCTGTGACTGGTATATTGAAACCTGCAAACCTATCCTATTTGGTGATGATGATGCTAGAAAAATTGCAAAAACAAAAATATTGAAGTATAATATAGTTTCAATTTTAAAGATAATCCATCCAATAATGCCATTTATATCTGAAAGATTATACCAGGTAATTTCGAAAAATGAAAAAAAGATATTGGCTATGGAAAAATATCCTACTGTTAATGAAGAACAGATTGATTTAAAATCGATAGAAGATTTTGAATTTTTAAATAAATTAATTGTTGGTATAAGAAATATTAAGGCCGAATTAAATTTACATGGTAGAAAAGATTTAATTTTTAACATAAAGACAATAGATGAAAAAGAAAAAAATCTGATTTTAAAAGAAAAAGAAATCATAAAATTTCTTGCACAGATAAATGATGTTTCATTTATCGATAAAGAACCCAGGGAAAAGTTTTCTACTTCTATAATAAAAAATAGTACGATTTATCTAATAATCGAAGGGATTGTAGATATAGAAAAAGAGATTGAAAGGCTAAAAAAAGAGATAGATAAAATTAATGAAACTGAAGAAAAACTTAGCAAAAAATTGAAATCTACTGAATTTATCCAGAAGGCTAAACCAGAAGTTGTTGAAAGAACTAAAATGGAGTATGAAGAAACTCAAATAAAATTGCAAAAACTTAAAGAAAAACTTGGTTTTCTGGAAAAGAAAGATTAAAACGCATTAAATTTAGGAAATTTGAATAAAATAGTGGGGTTAAAATGAAGATACAAAATCTTTTTGGAATGAGAATTAAAGAAAATCCTAAAGATGCTGAACTTATTTCTCATAAGCTTTTAGTAAGAGCCGGCTTTTTAAGACAGAATGCGACTGGTATTTATTCCAATTTACCTTTGTTGCAAAGGGTATTGCTGAAAATATCTGAAATAATTAGAGAAGAGATGAATGCGATAGATGGGCAGGAAATTTTAATGCCATTGATTCAACCAAAAGAGATGTGGGAAAAAACAGGAAGATATCAGACAATAAAGGAAGAGTTGCTTAGATTCAAAGACAGATGGGATAAGGGAATGGTTTTAGCGATGACACATGAAGAGGCCGTATCTTTTCTTGCTAAAACAGAAATAGCTTCCTATAAGCAACTTCCCCTTATGGTATACCAGATCCAACTTAAATTCAGAGATGAACCAAGATGTAGAGGTGGGATAATTAGAGTTAGAGAATTTACCATGAAAGATGGCTACTCATTCCATAGAGATGAGGAATGTCTGAAAGAGTATTATGAAAGAGTTTTTAAAGCTTATGAAAATATATTCAAAAGAGCGGGTTTAAAAAATGTGATAGCAGTACAGGCAGATCCCGGGATGATGGGGGGAAGAATTTCACATGAATTCATGCTCTTGGTCCCATCAGGTGAAGATACGATAATCTATTGTGATAAATGTGGATATAAAGCCAATAAAGAAGTCGCGGTTTCCAATGTTATTTCATATAAGGAGGAGCCTAAAGAGCTTAAACTTGTTGAGACCCCAGATCAAAAGACAATTGAGGAAGTTGCTAATTTTTTAGGCTTACCTAAATATAAGACTGTAAAAGCAGTATTTTATGCAGATGATAAAGATCAGGTATATCTTGTCATGATTAGGGGTGACAGAGAGGTTAATGAAACCAGGTTTAAAAAACTTATAAATTCAACTTTTATAAGGTTTGCAGATAATGATGAGATCATTAAATTTGGAGCTATCCCTGGATATGCCTCATGTATTGGTGTTAAAAAAGATTTAAAGATATTTGTAGATAAGACTGTTTTAGAATCAAATAACCTTGTTGCAGGTGCTAATAAAGAAGGTTATCATTATATTAATTTCAATTTTTCAAGAGATGTTGATATAAAAGATTTTCCTAATATGGTTATCGAAAGTTTTGTATCAGTAGAGCAAGAGGATCAATGTCCACAGTGTAATTCTAACTTAAAAGTCGCTAGAGGAATCGAGATTGGTAATATTTTTCAACTTGGAGATAAGTATACCAGGTCTTATGATATAAAAGTGCTTGATGAAAATGGTAAGACATTTTTCCCGGTTATGGGATGCTATGGAATAGGTGTGGGTAGACTCGCGGGTAGCATAGTCGAAGAATCGAATGATGAAAAAGGGATAATCTGGCCTATAACTGTTGCACCATTTGAAATACATATTGTATCATTGAATCTCAAAAATCCTGAGGTTTACGATAAAGCTAATACTCTTTACAATGAATTAAAAGAAAGTGGATTCGAAGTTCTCATCGATGATAGAGAAGAATCTGCTGGTATAAAATTTGCCGATGCAGACTTGATTGGTATTCCTTTTCAAATTATTGTATCACAAAAGCTTTTAGAAAAAAAGCAATATGAGATAAAGATAAGATCGACATCTGAAAAGATGATTGTTGAAGAGGATAGGATAGTAAGCACGATTGCTACTTTAGTAGAAAAAGAGTATTTGAAATACAATTATTAACTACCTGCATATTTTTTAGCTTTTTCTGATAATACAAAACTTCGCCTATGTATTATAGAATTACCATATCTTAAAATTTTGCTGATATGAGATTTCGTGCCATATCCCTTGTGAATATTAAAATCATACTCCGAGATATATTTCGCTATATTTTTCATATAAAGATCTCTTTCGACTTTAGCCACAATAGATGCCGCACTAACGGCTGTAATTTTGCTATCTGCTTTAATGATTGAATAAGTATAATCTTCCTTTATTGGATTATAATTCCCATCGATAATAGTGATTATTTTCAATTCCGGGAATAATTTTTTCACATCAAGATAGATTTGATTCATAAGAAGATAAATAGATTTAGAGATACCCAAATGGTCAATTACAATATTTGAAAGATGGTAAAATTGGTAAAACAAAGAGTATTCTTTTATTATAGAATAAGCAAATTCTCTTTTTTCTGGTTTTAAGAGTTTTGAGTCCTTTATTTTTTCGTTTGTATAATATTCGGGTAACAAAACTCCAGCGACATAAACAGGACCGGCTAAAGATCCCCTTCCTGCCTCATCTATTCCTAAAATATATTTACTATGGCTCATTAAGGTTCTCTTTTAATAAAAAAATTTAATCAAAAAAATTCTCCAACAAGTGTATCATCAATTTTACCGATTATTTTTACTTTAATATATTCACCTTTAAAAACCTTAATAAAATTTCTGTTTTTTGCTGCTATATTCAAATTATGATATGTTCTGCCTTTAAGTATTCCTTTCTCTATCTTTTCAACCAGGAATAATTCATCGAGTCCAATAAATGAATTAATAAAATTATGTTTATTTTTTCTTGTGATACTGAATAATCTTTCAATATAATAAGATTTTTCTTCGTTTGTTAATGTTTCGGCCATGGTAAATGCTTCTGTCCCCTCCCTTTTAGAAAAGGGGAAAAGATGAAGATGATGAAATCCAATTTCTCTAATGACTTTTTCAGTTTCCCTGATTGTATTTTTGTTTTCTTGAGGGAATCCAACAATAATATCTGTAGATAAAAAGCAGTCTTCTCTGGATTTTTTAATCTTTTCAGTTATTTTAATAAATTCAGCAACATTGTATGGGCGTCTCATAAGGGAGAGAATAGAATCTGACGCCGATTGTATTGGTAGATGAAAATATGGTTTTATATTTTTATTCTTTATTATTTCAAAAAATTTATCATCCAGATTCTTGATTTCAATTGAAGATAGTTGAAAGATAATATTTGGGTATTTTTGTATTAGGTTTTCGATTAAAGAAGAAAAAGAAAGATTACCATATTTATAAGCAGCAATGTTTATTCCCGTTAATACTACCTCATTGAAATCAGATTTTTTTATCTCATCCATTAATTTGATTATATTATTAAAGCTTAAGGATTGCTCTTTTCCCCTTACAATCCTCACTTTACAATATGTACAGTTGTTATTACAGCCATCCTGTATTTTTAAAAACGCTCTACTGTGAAAGTTTTTACCTATAGCTGTGGTAAAAAATCGATTTTTGGAATGTAAGTTTATGATAGAATTAAGATCATTAAGGTATATATTCTTTTTTCTAGAGTTTTTTGCTATAAAACCATTTAAAATTTCTGCTAAAGTTCCTTTATAATCAATAGAGATATAAAATAGATTATCATCCTGAATTTTTGTAGTAGGGTCAAAGCATCCGGTAACAATACAAATTTTGTTATTATTTAATACTTGATTAATCAATCTTAAACATTTTTTCTCCGCTTCAGATGTAACTGTACAGCTGTTTATAACTACGATATCTGAATCATCTATATTATTCGTAATGTTTTCATTATTATCTATTTTACTTATAATCGATTCTGTTTCAGATATATTTAATCTGCAACCGAATGTTTTAAATGCTATTTTCATTATCTATTGTTTTTTAATTTCTCGATATAATTCTAATAATTTATTTGAATTAAATTTTTTTAAAGCAGACTCAAGAACCTCGGTAGCTTTTTGAACAGAACCAGTTTTATACAAGGCAAGAGCAAGATAATAATATGGGTAATACTGATCTACTCCCAAAAAAATGGCAGCATTTGCAGCTACAATTGTCTTATAGTAATACCCAAGGTTAAGTAATGCCTTAGAGTAATAATAGTAATTCCATGAATCCTGAGGATTAATATTTAATGCCTTTTCTAGATTAATTATTGCGTTTTGGTACTGCCCAAGGTCATTATAAACTCTACCAATAAGTTTTAAAAATTGTAAATCATTTGGGAAGATTCCAAGAGCTTCTTTAGTATAATTCAAACAGCTTTGAGTTTTACCAAGTTTATAAAGGCTCTGTGTAAGATAATAATAAACTTGTTTATTTTCAGGATATTCACTTAAGAGTTCAGTTGCCAACTTTTCGGCTTCAGAATATTCGCCAGAATTATATAAATTTGCTAAATTATCTATAGGATCAATCTGAGAACTAAAAAGCAATATTGAAAAAAATGAAAAAATCGATATAATAGTTAATGAAAAAGCAGAATTAGAAAAATTTTTTTTCATTTTATCACTCTTTATTAAATTTGATTAATCAATAATACGATAAAAAATAATGTCAAAGGATAAAAAGTATGATGATAAAATGTCCGAAATGTGGGAAATCTTTTTTACTGAATGATGCATTGCTTAAAAATAATATAACACAGGTATTTTGCCCATATTGTAATAATAAAATTACCATAGAAAAAAAAGATTTAAATCAGAATGATAGTTCTGAAAACTATTATATACCAAAAGAAAAACTAGAATCAATTCTAAGTAAAATAGAAGATCTTCCTACTTTACCGGCTGTAATCCAAAGAATTTTACAACTTATTAACGATCCAAAGGCTACAACAAAACAGATTGGTAGCATTATTACATCTGACCAATCTTTAACGGCAAAGACTTTGAAACTGGTTAATTCGGCATTCTATGGTTTCGCGAAGAAAATAACGACAGTAGATCAAGCAATAGTTATAATAGGGTTTAATGCCGTAAAAAATCTAGCGATTTCGGCATCGGTGTTTGATATTTTCAAAAAATTAAATCAGAGAAGTAGCTTTGATAGATATGGCTTTTGGACACATTGTGTCGGGACAGCTTTTATCGCTAAGCAAATAAGCGAGGATACTAAAATAGGTAATCCAGGGGAGATCTTTGTTTCGGCTTTATTACACGATATAGGGAAAATCATTTTAGATATTTATTTCCCGGACGAGATGAATAAGATTCTATATAATTCTTCAAATAAAAATATCTCATTTTATCAAAGTGAGGAAGAGATATTTGGTTTTACGCATCCTGAAGTCGGATTTTTATTATCTAAAAAATGGAATTTGCCTGAAAATCTTTATATACCTATTCGATATCATCATACCCCTCATAAAGCAATTAAATTTGAATCTGTCGTAGCAATTGTTCATACAGCAAATATAATCACTAAAGCTGGAAATATTGGATATGATGGTGATTCGGTAACCCCAAGAATATCTACCCATGCATGGAATCTTTTAAAAGAGAATAAACCTGATTTATCAACCGAGACTATTAATATATACATCGATTCTGCTAAACACCATATTGAGGCATCAGATTTTCTCAAAATTGCTGTCTCATAGGAGTTTTTAATTGTTTTAATTAATGAATACAAACAAAAACCACGCTAATTATATTTTATTGTAAATGGATAATTTTAAAAAGCTTGAAAATCTTTACAAAGAGTTAAATCAAAAAAAAGGATTAATTAAATTAAGTTCTGAATTCTTACAGGATAATATATTAAGCAATATAATTAAAGATCTTCAAGAATATACTTTTGAAAAATCGGTAAACAAATTTCTTGAAATATCAAATATAGAAAAGAAAGAAGAATTTTTTAAAAAAATATCTTCTTTATTGAAAATCTTCATGCCTGATGGGAAGTTTTATTATTATTTTCATGAAGAAAATAGTGATAGTTATGAGCTTTTTTACGATGAAATTGGAGATAGCGAGATTATTTTCAGTATTGAAGAAGCCATTGATGAAGGCATAATAAATCTTGTTTCAAATATAGATGAAGTTAGATCCTTTGAAAATATCTATTATGAAAAAGAAAAAACATTCATTACTCCAATTCCTATAATTATATATGATAGGAAAATTGGGATAATTGTAGCTCTTACAAAAAAAGAGATTAGCTATAATGAAAATTTAAAAAATTTATTTCATTCTCTGGTAAAAACAATAGCTCCAATTATCTATTCATTTCAGCTCGAGTTTCAATTAAAACAAAAACAACAGAAACTTTCCTTAATGATAAATGTAACAGAAGATCTTTCATATATAAAACCAATTGAAGAAAATATTAAAGCAGTAATAAAATCTCTATCTGCATCCATTCATTGCTCAATTTCCGGTCTTATAATAATAAATAAATCTTCCGAGATGTATTTCAAATTTGCATCAAAGGGATTATATCCATATATATTAAAGAAAAAATGGAAATTTGGGTCGGATATTTTTTCGGAAAGTATAAGTAAAAAATTATCTTTTATAATAAATAATATGCATAAAAATCGTATTTACATAAAAACATATAACATCGTTAGTGATCAAATTAGGTCTTTTCTTGTTTATCCTTTTGAAGCTGTAAATTTTAAGGGATGCTATTTCGCAGGAAGACTTAATAACGAAAGAACATTTTCGCATGAAGAGTATGATTTAGTTATGACAATGATAAAGAATTTATCAATTTTTTTAAATAATATATATCTGTTCAATGAGGTTAAGGTAAGCTATGATATGACTACTTCCGCTCTAGCATCAGCAATAGAAGCGAAAGATCCTTACACTAAAGGGCATTCACAAAGAGTAATGAGATATTCTCTTTTGATAGGAAGAAGATTGGGATTGAACGAAAATTCACTAAGAACGATTAAATTAGCTGGTTTATTACATGATGTGGGGAAAATTGGTATTCCAGAATCAATAATATTGAAAAAAGGTCCACTAAATGATCAAGAATATAAAATAATGAAAAAGCATCCATATATCGGTTATCTAATAGTTAAAGACATAAATTATTTAAAAGCAGGGATACCTTTTGTATTATATCATCATGAGAAACTAGATGGTAGTGGTTATCCTTATGGTTTAAAAGGCGACAAAATTCCTTTATTCGCAAGAATCGCTGCCGTCGCAGATAATTTCGATGCTTTGACCTCAGATAGACCATATAGAAAAGGATTGACATTCTCAGAGGCAATATTAGAGATAAAGAAAAATATTGGTAGATACTTTGACAAGGAAGTTGTTGACGCTTTTATATCTGGGCTAAAATCATGACTTGACAGTTTTTGTTATTTAAATATAATTGAATTGGAGTTGATAAGGAGAAAACATGGGAAATACTTTAGAATATTTAAAAAAAATTCCTTTATTTTCTAAATTCAATGATAAAGAATTAAAGAGTGTGGCTTCTTTAGTTAAAGAAAGAGAATATAAAAAAGGTGAAGTCATTGTAAAGCAGGGTGAAGATGGTGTTGGCCTTTTTATTATTAAAAATGGAAAAGTTAAGGTAAGTAAGACCATATCTTCTGGTAAGACATTAGACATCGCAGTACATTCCGATGGTGAATATTTTGGTGAGTTATCGATACTTGACAATAAACCAAGAACTGCTACAGTTACTGCGCTGGAAAATACAACTACTCTAATAATGACCCACTGGGAATTCAATGCTTTACTTGAATCTAAACCAGAGTTAGCTCTTTTTATTTTACCAGTTTTGGTGGAGAGATTTAGAGAAACAAATGAGCAGCTATTAGAATTAAAAAATAGTTAATTAACTATCCATTATAATGTAATAAATATGGCGACGTTCCCGAGTGGCTAAGGGCGCGGTCTGCAAAACCGTTGACCACCGGTTCGAATCCGGTCGTCGCCTTATATCAAAAAAAGAATGCCGAAGTGGCGGAATTGGTAGACGCAAGGGACTTAAAATCCCTCGGTACCTGGTACCGTACCGGTTCAAGTCCGGTCTTCGGCATTTTTTAATTTTAAAACAAATTTAGCAAAAATATTGATAAGAAATAAAAATTTTATATAGTTTAAACAAAAGAAATTTTATTAAGAAACAAATTTCAACTAAAAAAGAATTTTAAATAGAAATGAGTTTTATTAGAAAGAAAAAAGAATTATATATTCTACATACTTAGCAGTATTTATCTTAAAACCGCTAATTTGAAAAGAATTGTAAAGTTTACCATTTATCTCTATTTTTGAAAACTGATGAAAAAAATCTTCAGATTTATTTTTAAAAACATCCATCAATGTGTTTATCAATTCGATTGAATTTTCGAAATTTTCAAAAATATTATCTCTGTCATTTTGAAAATTAGAATTAAATGCCTTATTTTTATGTAAAATTTTACCCTGATCATCGGTAAATACTATCGGTTTTTCGAATAGATTAATTAAAAATGATATTTCTTTGTTAGATAATTGGATCTTCTCTTTTTTTAATTCATCAAATTCTTTTAAGTTATTTAAAAGTTTGTTTAATACTGAGCCTAATTTACCTAATTCATCCTCTTCCGGGAATCTATATTTGTTTATTTGATTCAGATCGCTTCCATCTTCCAAATCTTCAAACCTGCTAACAATCTTTTGATAGTATTTTAAGGATTTGTTTTTAAGTGAAAGGAAAATAATATTTAGTATAATTGAAAGTATGATCATGATAATTGAAAAGTTAAAAATTGTCCATTTATCAATTATTTTGTTGAATAAAGAAATATACACAAGAAAAAAAAGGATAAAGTTTAATCCAGTGTGAATCAAAAAATAAGACTCTGGTCTTTTGTAGAATTTCATATACTTTTCTCCTTTTAGGAAGTGAAGAGATCAATTATTAGCAATGTTAATTTGTTGTTTTGCATAAAATATGGTTCATATACTATAGAATTTATAGAATTAAGTTTTATTTCATTAATAAAATTTTTGCTTTTAAAAATTAAAGCATCAAAAGAAATATTATCCTGGGAAACCTTTAATTTAGTAGATAAATTGTTTCTACCAATAAATATAGGATTTGATAATGCAATTTCTCTAGTAAAAAAGATAGGAACTTTGAATTCTTCTCCAAATGGTTGTAAAGTTTTATACCATTTTTCAAATTCAGGATTAGAAAGTTCATCAAATGTTATTTCAGCATTATATTCTTGAATATTTGACTTTTCTGTCTCATAATTTAAGTCCGATATACAAGAATGAATCTTATTATAGAACTCATTATATTTATCATTAATAACTGTGAATCCCGCAGCAAAAGGATGACCACCGAAATTTTCAAAATATTCAGAAAACTGATTCAAAAATTGGAAAGAATTGAAAGAATTCCTTGATCTCATAGAACCAAAAATACCACTTTTTGTTTTTGTTACAAAGATTACAGGTTTAGAGGTTAAACCAAGATATTTCGCACATATTAAGCCAGCCAGACCAGGTTCAACATCCTCTTTTTCAATATATATTATAGGTTTGTCATTATTTGATAACTTGATTGTTTGATAAATATTTTCAACAACCATAGTTCTTTTAATATTGTAATCATTAATCTCTTTTAAATACAATAAAGAGTCTTCATCTTTTTCACTAAGAAAAAAATTAAGTAAGATTTTTCCTTTCCCAAATCTTCCAGGCGAATTTAGTAGTGGAGAAATTTTCCAGATAATATCATAACTATTTATTGGGAAGTTGACATTGATTAAGGAAGATAAAATCTTATCAACAAAATCAGGTTTTGAATTATTTATTATTGCGAGTCCTTTTGCGACTATATATCTATTTTCATTTAATAGTGGCATGATATCTGCTATCGTAGCTAAAGTAACATATGGCAAATATATTTCCAATTCATCAATGCATTTTTGATAGTTATATCTAATTGTTGAAAAAAGCTTAAAATACAAAAAATCAATTTTATTTATATAAAAAATCCTATAACTATCGAGTAAAAATAAGAAATTCTCATCCTTGTTTACAAGAGATGCAATAGTTTTAATGTTTTCAAAGGGGATAGCTATCCCTAAGGAATTGCTAAGTTTCATCAAGTTTTCAATGTTATCTGAAACAATTATCCCTTGTTTTTCTTTATTCTCTGAAAAGACCTGTTTAAAAAAATTTGTTGCATCTTTTTTGTCAAAGATTTTGCCTAAGTAAAAAGTCAGACTTTTGCCCAGAGTACTTTGATTTAGCTCATTAATAAGTTTCTCATCTTCGATCTGATATGAAAATGAGAGAGTTCTTTGAATCTGTAAATTTGAAATTTCTAAAAAGGTTATATTAAAAAAGACTCTATTTTTATCCTTTTTGTTTTCAAATGATGTGATATCTACACTAAAAAAATAGATATACTGTTCATAAATTTTTGTTTGAGAAAAAATCAATGCTTCAATCAATTTCCATGCAACACCGCTTCCAGAAAGACCTTTGCAGTAGGGGTAATTATCAAGTTTAGGATTTATAATTGCATCTGCTGTTGGTAATTCTTTTTGTGGATTATGATGATCTGTAATGATTACATCTATTCCTTTTGATTTAGCATATTCGACTTCTTTACAGCTTGAAATGCCATTATCAACTGTTATGATTAATCTTGCACCTTTAATATAAGCATAATCTATCTTTTTAATCGAAATGCCATATGGTTCGTCATCTTCAGGAATAGAGTATAAAATTTTCTGAATCCCATATTTTTGTAATGCTAAGTGAAGGATTTTTATCCCGACTACACCATCTACATCTGAATCACCATAAATAAAAACTGGAAATTGAGACTTTTTAGCTTTATTTATAAGGGTAATTGCTTTGTTCATCTCTTTGAATAAAAAAGGTGGATGAAGGAAATAAACCGATGGATTAAGGAAATTTATAAACATTGTTTCATCATTAAAATTATTATCCAGTAGATATTTAGCAAAATATTCTGGTATTAAAAATTTTTGAGAGAATAATTCTACATTTTTATAAAAATCTTCTCCTTTTCCCTGGTTTTTTTCTTTCCATATATTTTGTTGAACCGAAATTAAATCCATAATTACCCTTTTAATTTATTAGCTAAGAATTTATTACCCAGTTTTCAGATTTTATTAATATCTATTTCTTTAATTATTATAGGTTTTGGTTTTATTTTATTATTTGAAAGAATTATTGAATTCTTGAGTTCTTTAAAAACATCGTCAATTGAGTCAATTTTATTTGAGTATAATTTGAGTATTTTAGTATCTGGTTTTATTTTATCGCCAATTTTAACAAAGATTTCGATACCTGCTCCATGATCGATAGTATCCTCTTTCTTGCTTCTTCCCGCACCAAGTTTATTCGCAAATAGACCAAATTTAAATGCATCTATTTTCTCTATATATTTTTCTGTAAAATTCCCAAAAATATCTTTGGCACAAATTTCTTTTTGATTAGTTGATAAGGGTAAAAGAGAAAAATTATCTATAATCTTTGGATTGCCACCTTGCTTGACTATTATTTGTTTAAATTTATCTAACGCTCTACCAGAATCAATTGAATTTATAACTTCCTCTTTTGCTTTAATAAAGGGTATAGAAAGAGATTTACTGAGCATCAATGCAGATAAATAAACTGTTAAATCGTAAAATTTACCTTCTTTTATTTTGCCTTTAAGTAATTCAATACTCTCGATTATCTCAAGGGAATTTCCAATTGTCCTACCAATTGGTTCATCCATATCTGTCAATACAACAGTTGTATTAATATCATGTAATTTACTGACTTTTATTAAATATTCAGAAAGTTTTTCTGCATTTTGGATATCTTTCATAAATGCACCGCTACCTACTTTTAAATCTATAACTAGATTTTTTGTCCCTTCAGAAATTTTTTTAGACATTATAGAAGCGGTTATCAGAGGTATTGATTCAACAGTGCATACAGCATCTCTTAAGGCATAAAGATATTTATCGGCTACAGCAATTTGATCTGTTTGGCCTATCATAGAAACATTGATTTCTTTAATCTGTTTTTTGAATTCTTCTAGAGTAAGATTTACATTAAAACCAGGTATTGATTCGAGTTTATCTAGAGTTCCTCCAGTATGCCCAAGTCCTCTTCCACTCATCATTGGAACCGCAACCCGGCAGGATGCAACTATTGGGGCTAAAGGTATTGAAATTTTATCTCCTACACCTCCTGTGGAATGTTTGTCACATGTTGGAACTGGAAGATCATCAAAATTAATTTTAATTCCTGACTTAACCATTTCCTCTGTAAGAATAGCAGTTTCCTGAAAATTCAACCCCTGAAAATAAATAGCCATTAATAAAGCAGATACCTGATAATCCGGAATATTTTTAGAAATAAAGCCTTCTATAAAGTAATGTATTTCTTGCTCTGTAAGAGAATTGCCATCTCTTTTTTTTCGAATTATTTCTAACATATCCATCATCTTCTCCTTAATAGCTATTATTATTAAAAAAAGTATAAGATTGACTATTAATAATTTTATTTCATAAGTAAAATATACATAAAATAAAAAAAATTGTATAATTTTATTGTATCTAGTGTTTATTTTATATTGTTAAATACTTTTTATAGTGTATAATTGTTATGCAGTTATATATATTTTACTGGTTTTTTTACTATAGATTTTGAATAATAAATCAAGGGGAAATAGAGTGTCTATTTTAGCGATAATATTAATTTCAACGGCTATCTCTATAATAATATCAGTATTATTCAGGTTTTTCGATAAATCAAATCAACAGCTTTCGAAACTAAAACTATTTGTTGAAAAATCAATAAAAGATTTAGATGCATTTATGGTAGAAAAAAAGCAAACAATTAAAGATCTTAGTATTGATTTAGATTTTAGTATTAAACAAGCTCAAGCTGTTTCTTCAAAATATGAAAAACAATATAATGATATAATGTTGTTTTTTTCAAAATTTCAGGATCAAAAGCAGGATATTGAAAATTTAAAAAAATCTATTTCTCAATTGAATGAGCTCAAGGAATCTGCATCAAAAGATATAACTAGAATTGAAAATGTGAATAACAAAATAGAACAATTTAAAAGAGAAATTGTAAATGTCGAAAAACAATGCAATTCCCTGAATGATTCCCTCCTATCAAAACAAGAATCGATGCGTGAACAGATCGAAGCATATCTTTTAGAACTGCATGAGAAAGCTAACTCAGTTATTCAACAGAATGCAAAAAATCAATATGAAAAAATAAAATTAGTAGAATCTGATCTTAATAAAAAAATAGAAGAGTTAAAAAATATACTTGGCAATAGAGTTTCAGAATCAGAGAAAGAATTTGAAAAGATTATTTTAAATACTCACGAAAAGTTTCAAAAAAGCCTGGAAATTGTGGATGATAAGATTATAGAAATCAAAGAATCTATTTCAAGCTTTGAAATTAAAATATCTGAGATAGAAAAAGAAAAAGAAGATGAATTTGAAAAATCTCTTGCTGATATTATTCAAAATAATGAAATTAGGATAGATGAAAAAATTAAATCTATAGAATCTTTAAGAAATAGCATTAATCTATTATACATTCAATTGGAAGAAAAGGTAGATCTTTTTACAGATACTCTTGAGACAGAATCAGATAAAATGTTGGGGAAATTCAATAATGAACTTGTTCAGAGTTTTTCCGAAAAGACAAAGAAAATTGAAGAATATTTATTACAAAGTGAAAAACAATTGGGGCAGGTTACTCAAAAAATTGATAATATACAGGATGCAATCGACAAGATAATAAATTCAAAGGTAGCAGACATCGGCAAATATGTTTTGCATCTTGAGCAAAGAATAGCTAATTATCAAGAAACTGTTTATAAAGAAATAGAAAAGAAATTTACAAATCTTGATCTCGATGCAAGGGTGATAATAGAACAATTTAAAAATGAACTTTCTGTTTTGAATTCAGAATCTCTAAAGGAATTTGAACAAAAAGTAGATTCATTTGAAGACTCATTGCAGAAGATAGAAAATCAGCAAAAAATACTTAATAATGAATATTTATCAAGTTTCCAAAATGCTATTAACCAAAGTAAAGAACAATTCAATATCATATTAAGTAATCTTGCAGAATCTATAAATAATAGAATGCAGGAGATCGATAAAAATTCTAATTTAAAGATAGAAGATTTTTTGAAAAAAAATGATGCAAAATTTAAAGATTTTGAAATTTTGATTGAAGCTAAAAGAGCGACAACAGAAGATCAGTTAAAAACAATTATTAGCCAATTTGAGACAAAACAAAATGAACTTAAAGAGAATTTAAATATATTTGAAGCAAAGTTACCGGAAATTTACGAAGAAAATAATAAGAAGCTGACACAATTTGAAAACAAAATTAATAATCTTTTTGAGATTCGTCTTTCAGATATAACTCAATCTCTATTAAAAAACCAGGATGATTATGTTAAAAACTTCGATAAAATTTACAATGATTTCATCAATCAGGGGAATAATTTTATTCAAGAATTGAATCTATACAAAAATAGCCTTGCTTCTGAATTAAATGAATTTTCTAAAAAGAAAGAAGAAGTTTATTCAGAATTAGAAGATATAAAAAACAAAATAAATAGTGTTATACAAGAGAATGATAAAAACATATTAAATAAATTTAATCAAATTGAGCAGAAGATAAATGAAAAATTGGAAAAAGTAAATCAGACTCAATCTCTTTTTAATGAATATATAAAAGGGATAGAAGACAAAAGACTATCTATAGAAAGTGAACTGCAAAAAGCCAAATCCGAATTATTTGAAGGCTTGAATTTAATTGAATCTGAAGTAAAAAAGAAGGAAGAAGATTTTGAGAAAAATTTAATTGAAAAGATCGAGAAAAATATAGAGAAGATTTCAAGTATAGAGAAAATGCTTAATGATAAGATTCAGTTAATTACTGAGAATGTCAATATAATCAATAAAAAGAGTGAGGAGAAAATCGAATCAACAATAGAAGAAGTATTAGATAGAATAGATAAGGAAAAAGGATTTTTATTATCGAAAATACCTTCTATGTATAAGCAATTGGAGGAATATGATAATGTTTTAGATAATATTAAAAATACGATTGAAAATCTTGATAGTGGTATAGAGCAGAAGATAAAACAAGTAGAAACAAGCCTAGACGATAGTATTGAAAAAATTAGGGGAAATTATTTACAAAATATAAAAGATAATGAGAATAAATTAGATGAAATTAAAAATAAGATTGATGAATTTGATAAAATATTAAATTTAAAAAATCAAGAAAATATAGTTAAATATGAACAATTTTATGATAGCATGCAACAACAGACAAATGTAAAATTTAAAGATGCTTTTGACAATATTTCAAAAGATATTGAGGAACAAAAGGAAAAGATTTTTTCGCAGATTGATCAGTTGACTAAGAGTTTAAATCAAAAAATCGAAATGATCGGTAAATCAAACATAGAAAAGATAGATCAGCAGTTTGGTTCATTTGTTCAAAGTTTAAATCCAAGACAAGAAGAATTAGAGAAAAAAATATATAAATTAAAGGAAGAGCTTTCTATAACTCAAGATAAATTAATTGAAATTAATAATGAGATTGAGCAGGTTTTTAATGAGTATAAAGAAGATTTTTCCAAAAAGAGTGAGGAAATCACTCAATTTATTGATAAATTTGAGGAGAATCTTGAACATACAAAGATGGAATATGCAAAATCTTTAGGAGATATTAACAAAAGGTTTGAAGATAATACATCAAGTTTAAAATTTACTTTTGAGAATCAAATTAAAGAGTTGCTTGCTCAGCTTGAAAGTAAATATATTGATAGTGCAAAAGAGAATTTGAAGGTTTTAAATGAAAGATATAATGAATTAGAGGAAAAGAAGGAATCCTTCAATGAAATGATAAAAAATCTTCAAAATATCGTTGATACTAAAGTCACAAAAATTTTAATAGAAAAAGAACAGGATATGAACGAAATAATAAATCGTTCTAAGGAAAATTTAAAAGCATCAATTGAAAATGTTTTATCTTCAAAGGATATGCTTCTGGATGATTTTAAAAACGATCTTTTCAACATAAAATCCAAATCAAATGAATTATTTGACAGTATAGAAGATGAAATTAAGGAAAAATTTAGTGCAGTAGAAAATAAATTTAAACTTTATGAAAATGAATTTTCCAGGCTGGAGGACAGGAATCAATATTTATCACAAATTAAAGAAGAAATTTTGAAAATTGATGAATTGATAAAAAACTATAGAAATCAAATAGAGTTAATAAACTCAAAACAAAAGGAAACAGAAGAATTTTTGAAGAGTTTTGATGGTATAGATAAGGATCTAGAGGAATATTCTAAAAAAATATTTGAACTTAGAAATGAGAGAAAAACCTTAGCAAGGCTAGAAGAGACATTCGATAGATTGGTTGTCTTATCGGCGAAGGCAGACAATCAATTTAATAAGGTTCAGAATGATATGGAAACAATAGAAAATATTAAGACTAAATTGCTTGATTTGGATCAGATGTTCAGGAAAGTTATGGATAAGTTTGGTTTATTAAAACAATATGATGTTAAGTTATCCGAGCTAAATGATAATATTGTTAAATTGGAGAATGAATTTAAGTTAATGACCGGTGATAGTGAAAATATTAAAGAGCTTGTAAACAATTTAAAAAATGAGAGCAAAAATTTAAATGATAAATTATTAAATCTGGAAAAGGAGATAATTTCAATAGAGAGAGAATCTAAAAAATTTGATTCCGCACTAGATAAATTCGCTCAGATGGATGGTTTTATAGTCGATTTAGAGGAAAGAAATAAGCAATTAGAGCAAAAACAGGTTTGGCTTACTAAAACTGAGGATAGACTTGAAAAACTTAACTCTAGATCTGAAGAATTAATTGAGCAGATGGATCTATTGATTGAAAAATCTAATGTTATTTTAAAGATGAAACCTGAGACAAAAAGAACACCATCTTCTTATGATGACAAAAGTGATACTATCCTGGAATTATACAGGCAGGGTTGGAGTGAAGAAGAGATTGCAAGAGTTACTAACAAAAGTATAGCAGAGGTAGAATTAACGATAAAACTATATGGACAAAAAAAGTAATATAAAAGAAATAGAGAAGTCTATTAATTTAACAGATTACGATAAGGCTATAGAACTTACATTAAGAGAGTTACAATATAGTGGAGCGTCAAATGACTTAATGGCGACCCTTGGCAATTTGTATATAAGGAAAAATGATTTTGTCAATGCGTGTAAAATTTACGAAAATCTTTTTAATTCAGATAATACTAACCCACTATTTGCATTTAAATTGATAGATTTGAAAATTTCCATAAAGAATTTTAAAGAAGCGAATGAACTATTAAAAAAACTTCCTTTAAAAATTAAAAATGATTGGGAATATTACTTTTTATATGGTAAATTATATTATTCGATAAATAATTTTCCAAAGGCTATAATTCATCTTAAAGAAGCCTTTAAAAGAAATCCCAGGAATATCGAAATTTTATTGTTATTGGGGGAGATTTCCCAATTTATTGGAGAAAATGAAGATGCTTTAAGATATTATATGGCAATTTTAAAATTGGATCGGAATAATGCAAAAGCATGCGAAAGTCTTGGATTTATTTATTATAAACTAAATAAAAAAAAGGAAAGTTATAAGGCTTTTCAATTGGCAAATAAACTAAAACCAAATATGCCTAATATTCTTAAGATGCTTGGTTTATTTGAAATCGAAGAAGGTTCATATAAAAATGCATTAAAAAATCTTGAAAAAGCATATAAGCTTGATCCAAATAGTATAGATATACTTGTTTTTCTTGGTTATACCTATGAAAAAATGGGTGTATTTGACCAGGCAGAAGATCTATATTTCAATGCCACAACTCTAAGTAAACAGAACCCTGAACCTTACTTGCATCTCGCTCAATTGTACCATGGGCAGGGATTACCAGAAAAGGCACTACATATACTTGAAGATGCAATTAAAAAATTCCCTGAAAATGAAAAAATCATTTTAGAATTAGGTAAATCATCTCTTCAGGTAAAAGACTTTGAGAAATCAAGAGAATATTTCTTAAAAGTCTTTGAAAAAAACCAACTATCCGAAGAAGCGATTTTAGGTATAGGATATAGTTTAGAATTAAGTGGAGATCTGGAAAATGCCAATAAATATTACTCAAAATTATTAGAATTAAATCCGGAAAATGAAGAAGGATTGTTGAGAAAAGGTATTTTGGAATTTACTTTGGGGGATAAGACTTCAGCTCAATATCATCTTAATAAATTAGTTGAAAAAAACCCTAAGAATTTTGATGCAAATATAATATTAGGACAGATCAAGCTAGAAAATGATCAGCTTATCGATGCATTATTCTATTTGGAAAATGCAAAAAAGATCGATAGAAAAAACTTTCAGCCATATCTTATACTGGGTGAATATTATCGAAAGAATAATAAGTTAAAAGAGGCTATACAAGAATATACTTCTTTACTAGATCTTTCAAAATATAAAAATATAGATTCTATGGAAAGATTTAATGAAGTCCTTCAAGATTATGAACATATTATATCTGATTACTCAAATGAAATTAGAAGCAGAAATGCTACTATAATTAGCAAATTCAAGGAAAAGAGTCTAGAAAGTAGTCAAATTTCTGAAGAAGAAAAAGAGAAAATATCCGATTCGATTGAAAAGTTGTTCGATCAATTAGATCAAAACATTGGAACTAAAATAGATGAGATAGAAAATGAGGATATAGAGTATAATTTAATTTCAAAAATTTTAGATGGAGATTTTTCAGAAAAAACAGAATCTGTGAATAAAGATGAATCCAGCAAGATCCTTGACTATCTTTCCGATGGTATTTTTTCCCCCGAAGAGGTTGAAGAAAAAGCAGAGGTAATTGTTGAAAAAAAAGCCAAGAAAGAACAAGACGATAAGCTACTAAGTTCTGAAGATGAAAAGGAAACAGACATTCTTGAAAAAATACCATTTGAATCTTTAAGGAATAGGGAATTACCTGAAATTTCTTCGCCTAAAAGGATGGTTGATGAGGAAGATTTAAGCCTTTTAAACCAAACTAAAAAAGACAATATACCTTCTTCAATAGAAGAAGCTTATAATTTAAATGAACTAAATAGAAAAAAAGAAGAAGCCGATTTATCCAATTCTCAAAAGCCCCAACCGATTAATTATCAGCCAATACAACCGCAACCTATAATACAACCTACTCCTATAATGCAACAGCAGCCTATGGTACAACCTACTCCTATAATGCAACAGCAGCCTATGGTACAACCTACTCCTATAATGCAACCGCAGTCAATGGTACAACCTCCTCCCA
>DYJT01000001.1:108013-142243 GCA_020722965.1 Brachyspira murdochii
TCCTATAATGCAACCGCAGTCAATGGTACAACCTCCTCCCATACCACAGCCCCAGGTTGCTCGACCTTCGGGATTTGGTCCTCAATATAATCCACAGTATGTTCCACCAATTTCTCAACAAGCTAAAACTCCATTTTCTTACCAACAGCCACTAGAAAAGGAAGGATTACCATCAAACTATCCAATAGAAAAAGGTTCTAAAATTCAGCCACAATCTTTTCCACAACAGGATAATGTTGAAATAAATAAACCTATAGAGGAATTCCCTAATTCATCAGATTATCCTCGATATTCAGAGACACCAAATTTTCCAGAATTTCCAGAATATCCTCAATCTTCAGAAAACCTGCAAAATGAAAAACCTTTAGGCTATGAAAGTAATTTAAAAGAACAAATGGAAAAAGAAAATAATGGAGAAAAACAGCAAGAACAAGAAAACTCTGGTTCAATAGAACCAAATATCCCTGATTATTTTGAACCTATTGAATCCATGTTCCCAGAGGAAATTGCAGAAGAATCTAACTTTGAAGAACCCATGGAGATTAAGGAAAAAGAGCCAGGTGAAAAGATAAATCCAGGTGGGGAGAAAAGCAAAAATCATGAAAATGGAATTCTCAATCTCGGGGTATTAAAATTTGGACCACCCCAACCAGAAGTGGTAAAAAAGCTGTTGATGTCAAAGCCAAAAAGTATTGATGAAAAAAAAGATTTTTTCGATAAATCCTTAAAAGAATTGGGGAAATTCTTATTTTCAAAAATAGCATCATCACCGAAGGAAATTCAGGAAAAGGCAACTCTTTCGAAAAATTTTAAAACATTTATTGATTTTATGGAAAAAGAAAAGAATAATGCATAGATGGGAAAATTTTGATAAAGCTTTAGATTGGATTTATTCATTTACAAATTTAGAAAGAGATCGAGACAAAAGAAAAGATAAAGAATCATTTCAATTATTGCCTATTAAAAAGATGGATCAATTTTTTGGTAATCCATCGGCAAAATTAAAAATTATTCATGTGGCTGGATCTAAAGGCAAAGGTACAGTATCATATTTGTTATCAAAGTATTTTACTAACATCGGTTTTAAGGTTGGCTTATATATTTCCCCTCACATATTAAATGTTAGGGAGAGAATTCAGATAAATGGAAATCTAATAAACGAAGAAGAATTTATTACAATTCTACTTAAAATAGCCGATTATGTTGATTCGATAGATGATAAAAATGAGATACCAACTTTTTTTGATATATTTACAGAATTAGCATTTTTGTATTTTTGCGATAAAAAAGTTGATTTAGCCATTTTAGAAGTGGGTTTGGGGGGAAGGCTGGATTCTACGAACATAGTAAAACCACTAACCTCGGTAATAACCTCTATAACCCTGGAACATACAGAAGTTTTAGGTAATGCTCTTAGAGAAATAGCAGGTGAAAAGGCTGGAATAATAAAACCGAATGTACCTGTTGTCCTTAGCAAAAATAGGTTAAAGGTCTTACAAAGGGTAACAGAAGAAGCAGTTAGGAAAAACTCTAAGATCTACTATTGTGAGAATTTTGTTAAGGTTAAAGAAAGGTCTTTTTTAAAAAGGGATGAGAATATTTATTGTAATTATAAAATTGATTTATTAAAAGAAAAAGAAAGCTTTTATGTAATTTCAAAATTGATTGGAAGTTTCCAAGATGAAAATATAGCAACGGCAATATTAACATGCATTGTCAGTGGAAAATTATTAAATAAACAATTTGAAAAAGAAATTTTTATCAAAACATTAGAAGATGCAAGATGGAATTTCAGATTTGAAATTAAGTTTTATTTAAATCGAACAATAATAATAGATGGTGCTCATACCCAGGACTCTATTAAAAAACTAATCAACACAATCAAAATATTGATCAAACAAAAATTGATATCTGAAGAAATTGGTGTTGTAATTGGAATGATGAAAGATAAGAATCATAAAGGGATACTTAATAATTTGCTGAAAATCTCTTCTTGCTTTTATTTTGTTGAGCTTGATAAGTGGAAAGATTCTAAGGTATTAAATTATTTAGGAGTATTTAAGGATTTATTAAAAAACGAGAAAAAGCAAAAGGTAAAATACTATATACAAGATGATATTCAATGGAAAGGCAGTGAAATTATTGAAAAATTAGTAAAAGAAAACAAGACAATCAAAACAATTATAGTAACAGGTTCATTGTATTTAGCTCAATATTTTACTGATCTGTAATTTTATTAATGCAATCTTGCACGAAATCATTTTGAAATTTGAATAATTTTAATAGTGTAATTGCATTTTTTGGAACCTCACTTTCTGTAAAAACTTCTATTACAGAGTGATCAATGAATTGATGTAACTTAAAAAGTGGTAAATCTTCATTTGTAGCTAAATATTGTGAAATTTTCATTAAATTGTCTTTGGTAAAGCCAAGAATACAATATTTTCTACATTTTATTCCTTCGGAAATTCCGTCATAATGCGTAGAAATAACTGCGAAAGAGTTACTTGTTGAAAATTTCTGTGCCATAGCTTTGACAATTGCTTTGCCTTCTAGCGGATTTGTACCCGAAGCTGGTTCATCAAGTAAGAATAAATATCCCTTTTCAAGATTTTCAAAAAAAGGTTTAATCGAGATAAGTTCATATCCAAAAGAAGATAAACCTTCTTTGATAGATGAAGAAGATGTCCTTGATATATAAATTCCATTGAACAAAGGGATTTTAACGGATTGTGCAGGTACCATTAGTCCTGAATGAACTAGATAAGATATTTGAGCAATTGTTTTTAATGTGCAGGTTTTACCTCCCATGTTAGACCCTGTTAAAATATTGGTACCTCTATCTATTTTAATGTTTAATGGAATGTATTTAATATTCTCCTTTTCCACATATTTTTCTAAAATTAAGTTTCTACCATTTTCTATCTCAAATGAATCAAAAGATATCTCTGGAACAATTCCATTAATTTTATATGCAAAGTCAATTTTAGTAAGATAAGAATCTATTATACCAATAATCTCAAAGCTTTTTAGCAATAAATCACTCTTCTCTTTAATTGAATCTGAGATTTCCTTACATATCTTAAGTTTTTCAAGATATATTTCATTAGAGATTTTTTCTAATTTTTCATTTATAACTATTAGATTTTGATCTGGTTTCAATCTAATTTTTAAGTATAATGTTGTTTCTTCTATAATTCCAAAGTCATTTTTATCTATTTTATCGATTTTATCTTTATCCTCTTTTAAAATGATCTTTGGGTTTGAATATGAAATATTAAGATATTTATATTTTTCCTCTAACTTTTTTTCATGATATTTTTTCTCTTTTTCAACTTCTTCCAATCTGTCTATCAATATGGATAAATTGCTGCTAGATTCTTTGTAAATTGAAAATGTTGGTTCATATGGATGAAATTTATCTATTTTTCTAAGTAAATCGTCTATATAATTTAAAATATTTTTATCAAAAATAGATATTTCATTTATGGGAAAAAGTCTTTTTATAAAATCCACAGAAAGCAAAAATTGTTTTATATCATAAATTTCTGTTTCGAGAAATATTTCGATATCCTTTTTTAAAATATTTCTTAAATCTTTTATAGTCTTTAACTTAAATCTTAATTTCTCAAAAATTATATTTCCTTTGTCTGTTTTAAAAAAATTAAAACCTTGACTTTGTAAGTTATAATCATCAATAAGTTTTTGTTCATCACCTTTTTTATAAAATGGTTCTATGAAAAAAAAAGTTTCTGAACCAAGTTTATTTGAAAAATTTAGTTTTTTCTGGATTTCATCTATATCGGCTTCTTCTTTGTTAACAAGAAAATTTTCATATATATTTTTTTTCATCTCTACCTCACTTGCGATATAAAGATGATATATAATAAAAAAAAAGTCTAATTGATTTTTTTTAAATAATATAGTATTAATTACCTATAAATAAAAATAACAATAATTCTTGAGGGGGGTCATATGTCTGAAACTAATTTACTTTTACCCTCTCTTGTCTCATTAATTGTTGGAGTAATAGTTGGTTTTATAATTAGATTTGTCTATGGAGTTTTGAATCTACAAAGTGCTGAAATTAAAGCAAAAAAAATCAAAGAGGATTCTGAAAAAAAGTCTGCGGATATAATTTCTGAAGCCGATGAAAAAGTAAAGCAGAAGATGCTTGAATTAAGAGAAAGTATATCTAAGGAAAGAACAGAATTCGAAAAGGAACTTAAAGAGAAAAAGAATGAACTCACATCCATTGAAAAAAGGCTATCGAGTAGAGAGGAAAACTTAGATCGTTTACTAAAAGCATTTGAAGAAAAAGAAAGGGTTGTCTTCGAAAGAGAAAGGCATTTAAAAAATCGCGAAGAAAGAATAAGCGAGAAAGAAAGTAGGATTGACAAGGAACTAGAGAAAATTGCCTCATTAACAAGGGAAGAAGCTAAAAAAAAGCTAGAAGAAAAGGTCAAATCAGAGGTCGAAGAAAAACTTACAAATTATTTTAATGATAAGCTTGGTTATTATGAAGAAAAGATCAAAGAATTAGAATACAATGCTGATAAACGGTCAAGAGAAATTCTTGTTTATTCGATGCAGAGAATCGCATCGGATGTTTCAAAAGAGATGAATATAACCAACATTACTTTACCAGATGATGAGATGAAGGGAAGGATAATAGGAAGAGAAGGTCGAAATATAAGAACACTTGAAAACTTATTAGGGGTTGATATCATAATTGATGATACTCCAGAAATAGTTACAGTTTCTGGTTTCGATCCTATAAGGAGAATCAAGGCTCAGATAACTCTTGAAAACCTTATAAAGGATGGAAGAATTCATCCTGCTAGAATCGAAGAGGTTTACGAAAAGGCTAAACATGAGGTAGACCAAAATATTATTGAAGAAGGGACCAAAGCCTTGTATGAACTAGGAATTGGTATAAATAAGCTAAGTACCGAGTTTATTAGAGCCGTTGGAAGTCTTTATTATAGACCTTCCTACGGGCAAAATATATTAATACATTCAAAGGAAGTAGCTAAATTAGCTTCTATCCTGGCAAATGAAATAGGTGCGAATGCAGAAATAGCAAAAAAAGCCGGTCTTTACCATGATATCGGTAAGGCTGTAGAGAGTGAAGTAGGAAATAAACATATCGATGAGGGTGTTAAACTCTTAATGAAAGTTGGCGAATCCAAGGAAGTAATTGCTGCTGTTGCATGGCATCACGAGGCTACAGGTTTCCCATCATCTTTGCTAAATGAGAAAGAATATCCTGAAAGCATTGAGGCAGTTATAGTAAGAATCGCAGATAAAATTTCCGGTTCAAGACCGGGTGTAAGGTATGATGAAGGCTCATGGGGAGATTATATAAACAGAGTTACAGAATTAGAAAAGGAAGCTAAACAATTTGATAAGGTTGAACATGCTTATGCGTTGCAGGCAGGAAGAGAAATTAGGCTATTTGTAAAAGCCGATGTTCCCGAATCAGATCTTGAGCAAATTGCAAAAGAGATGAAGGCTAAAATAGTACAGAATAATAAGATAAGATATCCAGGTAGAATTAAAATAACTGTTGTCAAAGAGAAAAGAGTTGTGGAGCATACAGACTAATGTTAAAGATACTTGTTTTCGGTGATGTTGTAGGCGAGGTAGGGCGAAATGCCCTATCTCTTTTTATAAATAATAATAGAGAAAAATATCAGCCAGATCTTATTATAGCTAATGGAGAAAATATATCAGGTGGAATAGGAATTCATCCTAAAAATGCAGATGAGCTCTTTTCTATGGGCGTAGATATAATAACCTCCGGGAATCATATTTGGCGACATAAAGAGATAATCGATTATATAAAGAAGAATGAAAAAATAATTAGGCCTCTTAATTATGGCGATAATGCACCTGGTAATGGTTATGTTTTTTTAAGGAAAAATAATTTTAAAATACTTGTTATAAATTTACTAGGTCAGGTTTTCATGGATCCTTTATTCCCTGCTGCTTATTCATTTGATAAATTATATGAAGAAAGAAAAGAATTATTTATTAATACTGATTGTATAATCTTAGATTTTCATGCTGAAGCGACCGCTGAAAAAGTGGCAATGGGTTATTATCTTATGGATAGAGTAAATCTAATCTATGGTTCGCACACACATGTACAAACGGCGGATGAGATAATATTAAATGAAAAATCGGCTTATATCACAGATATTGGGATGACCGGTCCTTCCAATAGCGTTATAGGAATGCAGGTTGATATAATTCTTGAGAAATTTAAAACTCTAATACCAAAATCCTTTAAAGTCGCTTCGGGCGATGCGCAAATAAATGGAATTTATTTTATATTTGATGAGAAAGAGAAAAAGGTTATTAAAATCCAGAGAATTTTCGAAAGAATAGATAAAGAGATTTTAAAATCTTATTTACAAACTCTTCAAACAAATCAAAATATATAATCAAATATTTTTAAAGATAAATTTAAAAATACCGAAAATATTAGTGAATCTTCCTCCCTGTAAAACGAGCAGATACGTTGTTGGGATAGGCCCTTAGCGAATGAGCGCCTATCCTTTTTTTTATCTTGAAAGTACTGCAGTTAATTCAACATGGTAAGTATTTGGGAAATTATCGATCATAAAAAGTTTTTCAATTTTGAAACCACTGTAAGCCAGATATGAAAAGTCTCTAGAAAATGTAGCCGAATTACAGGAAATATAAATTAAGCGCTGTACATCTGAATTTATTATCTCATTTACAACTTCTTTAGTCATCCCATCTCTTGGAGGATCGGCAATTATCTGTTTAACGCGATGATTGGTTTTTAAAAAAGCTAGAGCATCAGAAGCAATAAATTCTATATTGTTAATATTATTCCTTTGGGAGTTGAATATACCATTTTTTACAGCCCTTTTTGATAGCTCATTCACTTTTAATCTTTCAAATTTCTTGGAGATAGGTAAAGAAAAAAAACCAACTCCTCCATATAATTCAATAGTCGGTAATTCTTTTTCTACCAAATTAAAAATTAAATTCTGGAATTTATCTAATTGAAAATTGTTGACTTGAAAAAAATCTGAAATTCCAACTCTATAAATGTAATTGTTAACTATATATTCAGCGAAATCACTATCTGTTTCGTAGTTTAAATGGGCACTATATAATTTAACCCCATCTCTTAATGTAAAACCTTTTGTAAACAAGAAGAATTTTTTATCCAGATTATTTATAAATTCTTGCATTCTTCTGGTTAAAAGTAGACAATTAAAATTAAAAAATGGGACTACTTTCAAAGTTTTATTTGCATAAAAACCTATTTCTCCTTCATTAGTCGTTTTAATCTGGACATTATTTCTATATCGAAATCTTTCTTCACTTTTTAAAACTTCAATCTCATCTTCATATTTAATTTTTGCGATTTTAAATAAATTTTCTAATAAGATAGATTTTTTTAATTTTAGTTCGTGTTGATAATCTGTATGTAAAAAATTACATCCACCACATTGTTCAAAAACTTTACATTCTGGTTCAATTCTATTGGGTGACTTTTCAAGGATTTTTACGATTTTACCAAAGGAATAATCCTGATGTTCTTCGACAATTTTTATTTCACATAATTCATCTGGTAAAGTAAATGGGATCATGCAGACTTTACCATTCTGGCGCCTGGCTATACCAACTCCATTTGCTCCAATCGAAATAATCTTTAAAGTCTCTTTATCCCCCATAGCTTTCTCTCATATTAAATTTATTTTAATTATCTTTTTGCAGTACAAATTAGCAATATATCTATTTCTCGTTTTACTTTATAAAATTTTCTTATATAGTCAAAAAAATGATTTAATAAAATAAAAAAAAGGCAGATTTTAATATGAGATATGATTTTAATAGGATAATTGATAGAAAAAATACAGGGTCATTGAAATGGGGTATTTTAAAAAAGGCTTATAATGATGAAACAATAATACCTTTATGGGTTGCAGATATGGACTTTGCTGTGCCAAAGCAGGTTCAAAAAGCTATTGTTAAAAGAGGAAAACATCCTATTTATGGTTATCCTTTTCGAACAGATGAATATTTTAATTCTTTAATCTACTGGTATCAAAAAAGATTTGATTTAAAAATAGATAAGGCAAATGTCTTTTATTCACCAGGAGTTGTTCCGGCCATATATTTAAGTTTATTAGCCTTTACAGAGCCACAAGACGAGATAATAGTTCAAACTCCAGTCTATTATCCTTTTTTTCAATCGGTTCAAAACACCAAAAGGAAATTGTTAATTAATAGGTTAAGACTTGAAGACAATAGATATTATATTGATTTTGATAACTTAAAATCGATAGTAACAGAAAAAACTAAAGCAATAATATTCTGCAGTCCACATAATCCTATTGGTAGAGTATGGGATAAAGAAGAACTGGGACAGCTTATAGATTTTTGTA
Organism: Brachyspira murdochii; assembly: GCA_020722965.1. Lineage (GTDB taxonomy): Bacteria > Spirochaetota > JAAYUW01 > JAAYUW01 > JAAYUW01 > Exilispira. The sequence continues at coordinate 116,446 of DYJT01000001.1, forward strand.
AACAAAGGGATATCTTAATAATTTCAGATGAAATACATTCAGATTTAATATTATCGGATAAAAGGCATATACCGACGGTTAAGGCTAAAAAGGAAGCTGAAAACATCGTTATTACATTATCAGCACCGAATAAAACATTCAATATCGCAGGTTTAACAAGTGCAAATGTAATAATTTTTAACAAAAATCTTGCAGAAAAGTATCAAAAAGCTCTTGAAAGTTTAGGCTTAGGCGTTTCAAATGTTTTCAGTGTTGTTGCGCAGATCGAAGCTTATTATCATGGTGAAAATTGGCTTAATCAGTTAATAGAATATTTAAAAGGCAATTATCAATATTTACAAAAAAGATTAGAAGGGATGAAAAGAATAAAACTATATCCGATAGAAGCCACATATCTTGCATGGCTTGATTGCAGGCAGATTGGAGATGATGATCAGATCGCCTCATTCTTCTTGAAAGAAGCAAAACTTCTATTAAATGAAGGGAGACAATTTGGGGAAGGAGGGGAAGGTTTTATGAGATTAAATTTTGCCACAAGTAGAAAAATACTTAGAATAGCAATGGATAGATTAGAAAAAGCATATTTTAATAAATTTAAAGATTAAAACATTAAGGAAATATTATGGAAGTAGCAATTATTGGACAAAAAAATAGTGGTAAATCGCTTTTGTTTTCAACTCTAACCGAGTTAGAATATCATCAGTTTAATTCCGAAAAGCAAGTTGCAGTAGCGAAAGTTCCAGATCAAAGAGTCGACAATTTGGCAAAATTTTTTATGCCTAAAAGCATAGTTCATGCCAGTATTACCTTTATAGATTTTCCCGGTGTGTTAAAAGAAGAATTTTACAGTCCTAAAAGAATAGCAGAATATAAAAACGCAGACGCTATGTGCTATCTTATTCCTTATTTTGGAGATGATTCAGAATCAAAAGATGAAAAGGTTGAAATCGAAAAGGAGATAAAAAAATTCGAAGAAGAATCTATTATCGCAGATTTAAAAAGCATTGAAACAAGAATAGAAAGTTTAAAAAGGACGATGCAAAAAAGAAAGGTAAAAGAGGATGAATTAGAATTAAGATTGATGATCAAATTACAAGAACAACTAGAAAAAGGTCTTCCAATAAGAAACCTTCAGATGAATGAAGATGAGAAAAAAATAGCAAGGGGATTTTCCTTTCTTACATTAAAACCAATTCTTTATATTATAAATATATCTGAAAAAAGACTACAAGAAATAGAAAAAATCATGGAGGATTTAAAGAATAAAATTACTGATAATTACCATAATATTTCTTTTATTTCCTGTAAGGCAGAATATGATTTAATGATGATGAATGTAGAAGATAGAGTTGAATTTTTAAAAGAACTAAATTTAAAACAGGATGCAAAATCAAGAATATTACAGGAACTTTTTTTTCTACTTGATAGAATCAATTTTTTTACTGTTGGACACGATGAGGTGAAGGCATGGCCTATTAAAAAAGGGACAAAGGCAAAAGAGGCAGCAGGTGCAATTCATTCTGATATAGAAAAAGGTTTTATAAGGGCAGAGGTTTATCATTATGATGATTGGGAAAAATATAAATCTGAAGATGAATTAAAAAAAGCAAAACTCATTAGATTAGAAATGAAAGATTATGAAGTTAAGGATGGGGATATAATTCATTTCAGATTCAATAAATAGATGTTCAATAGATATTCAATAAAAAATAGATAAAAAATAGATATTTTATAAATTAAAAATTATATAGATTAAATTTCTTTATTAAATATTTTTTTTTATTAAATTAAAATTTTTATTAAATTAAATTTTTGTTAAATTAAATCTAATTTCTTTAATTGCTCTTCTATCTGTTTTTTAGTGTTATCGCTAACTTCTACCAATGGTGGTCTGAGTTCCCCATTGTATAAACCTAGAAGTTTCATAGCATATTTTAATGGTGCTGGGTTACCTTCTAAAAACAAGACTTTTATCAATGGGAAAATCTTTAAATGAATTTCGGTAGCTTTTTTTATATTATTTTCATTGAAGTATTGAAACATTTTGACCCATAAATCAGGGATGACATTGGAACTGGTGCAGATAACGCCATCCCACCCTATACATAAAGCAGGGAATGTCAATGTATCCTCACCAGACAAAAGGCAAAAATCTTTGTTAAGCAATTTGACTTTTGTAAATTCATCGAAATCGCTCAAAGCTTCTTTTAAAGCGACAATTTTTTTATTTTCAGAAAGTCTACTTATGGATTCAGCGGTAATTGAAACAGAAGTTCTACCAGGAACATTATAGATGATAATAGGGGCATCGGATATTTCTGCTACCGTATTATAATATTCTATAAGTCCGTTTTGCGATGGTTTGTTGGCAAATGGGGTTATTACAAGGTATCCATCAGGTTTATACTTGTTAGCTATTTTAATCATTTCAATAGAACGTTTGGTTGAATTATGAGCAATACCAAATATGACCTTGAAATCAGAACTTTTAAATTTAATCGCTTCCTCCCAGAGAAGATTGCAATCTTCTTGCTCCAATGTAAAAGATTCACCTGTACAACCGCCAATAACAATGCCATCAACACCGGCATTTTTTTGTCTTTCAATCAATTCAAAAAATTTCTTAGTATCAATGTTTCCATTAATAAATGGAGTTATTTGTGCAGTTAAAATTCCTTTAAACATCCAAACCCCCAAAAATTTATTTTTTATTTTTTATTTTAGTGTTGCAAGATAATAAGCGAAAGTTACTGCATCTTTAAGTATATATTCGATAGTGCAGTTTTCATTAGGTTGATGAGCTGTTTCATCGATAGTTGCCCAGACTATAGCAGGGAATCCAGCTTTCCTCAGTAAAGCAGCACAAGTGCCTCCACCGATACCAACAAGTTTAGGAGTAAATGACCTTGTATCGGTAACTGCTTGTGAAAAGGATTGAACTAGTGGATGATCAACAGATGTCGGCTTGGGAGCAACATTTTTTTGTAAAAACTCTAAGTTGATTTCTACTCCATGTTTGTTTTCATAGATTTTTGTGATCTGTTTGATTTCAGAAAAAATAGTATCGATATCGTATTGAGGTAATATCCTTCCGTCAAAGCAGATGACATCGGTGCCTGGAATAGTATTTACATTTTCAACATTCGAATCTTTTTTCGTTGGCTCGAATGTAGAATATGAAGGGATAAAAAGTTCGTTTCTATCTTTATATTTCTCATGGATGAAAGAATCAATTGCGATGGCACATTCCATAGCGGCTCTATGTGAATTCTTAGCAAGATTCGGCATGGAAGCGTGAGCCTGTTTTCCTTTTGTCGTCATTTTAAGCCACATTATCGATTTTTCCGCAATTTCGATCTCATTCCCTTCGGGATTACCAGAATCCGGGACGATAAACCAATCATTTTTGTTAAAGCTATATTTTTCCAGGACATAAGAGATACCGAAATCTGAGCCAGTTTCTTCATCTGCAACAAACATCAATCCTAGATCATATTTGGGTTTAATGTTTAATTTTTTTAATATTTTTGCAGCAATAATCGAAGCTACCAATGATGAGCCATTATCTTCCGATCCTCTTCCATATATTTTGCCATTTTTAACAATAGGGGAAAAAGGATCATTATCCCATAATGAAAGATCTCCAGGTGGAACTTTGTCAGTATGAGTCATCAACCAGATTCTCTTTGAGTGATTTTCTCCATTTATAAGAGCGAGGATATTTGGTCTATAGCCATAGGGAACTTGATTATCAGGGGCTTTAATCTCAACTATTTCATCTGTACCCAAATTTTTACAAACATCCTTAAGCCAGTTAGCTACTTCGAGTTCTCCGGGGCCACCAGTTTTGGGATTAACAGAATTTATAGATACAAATTTACTCGATAAATCGATTAATTCCCCTTCAAGTTCTTTTGCAGAATTTCTTATTTTTTCTAAAATCTGATTATTTTCCATCATTTTCTCCTTTTATTTTATTTTATTGAATTAATGAACCTAGTTCAAGATCATAATGAAATCTTTTTGGTAGTAATATCTCCTGGGCAGATTCAATGGCATAAGAATCTGTCATCCCTGCGATATAATCTATGACTGGAGAGTATATTGAATCTTTCTCTTCATCGGAATTATAAAATTGATACATTTTTTTTAAGAAATCTGAAAATCTAATGGCGAGAAAATTCTTTTCGCTTAGATATTTTTCGAAAGAAAATTTATAATTTGAAAAGATTTCAGATAGATAATCGTAAATAGTCAATATTATTTTATTAAAATTCTTTTCGAATATCTTTAACTTTTCATGCAAATATATTTGCTTGTAATTAAATTCTATTAAACTTAAAAAAGCTTCATAAATTCTATCCGAAAAAGAAATTACACCTGTTTTCAATGATTGATCGATACAATCAGTAACAAGATTGTTTATTATCTGGCTATTTTTTATACCCAGGATATTTTTAATTTCCTCTGGTATCTGATTTTCGTGTATTAACTTCAATGTCAATGCGTCTTCAATATCTCTACCTACATATGCAATTTTATCTGACATTCTAACAATGCATCCCTCATATGTAGAAGGATACTTTGAAATAGCTTTATTTGAACAGGCATCCTCATTTAAATTATTTTCATACGTTGAAGGAATTATTGATTGTTCGAACTTTTCACCACAATGATAAAGAATACCATCTAGTACGGCATAGGTGAGATTTAAACCTTTGCCGTAATTTGTAAGTTTTGTAAGTACTCTATATGAATATTTTTCGTGTGCGAAAGAGTTGTTTTTCATTATCTGATTCGAAATAATCTTTTCACCAAGATGGCCAAAAGGTGGATGTCCAATATCATGTCCAAGTCCTATTGCCCAGGCAAGCTCTGCATCTAGTTTTAATGCCTTAGCAATCGTCGCAGCAATTGAAGCAACATGAAGACTATGTTCCATTCTTGTGCTGATATGATCATTTCTTGGTGAAAAAAATACCTGTGTTTTCCCTCTTAACCTTCTGAAAGGATATGAATGAAGTATTGCCGTTAAATCTCTAAAAAAAGAACCTCTGAAATCTTCTTCTCTTTTATATTGTCGCTTTTCTAAAATAACAGAATTTAATGAGTTGATAAAAATGAATTCATCTTGTTTAGAATTCATCTTTACTCCCTATTAAAATAAAGAACCTATTGAAAATATATCATTAATAATAACAATTACCATTAAAATTAATAATAAAAAGAATCCAACTCCCTGAATCTTAGAAATTAACTTTGGGTTAAGTTTCTTACCACTTATCATTTCAAAGAGAAAAAACAAGATATATGAGCCATCTGTCGCAGGTATAGGAAGAAGATTTGTTAAACCAAGGACAAGAGTTAAAAGTGCAAAAAATTCGATGATATTTTTTATCCCTGTTCTTGCAACTTGAGAAGAAAGATAAATTATCTTTATTGGACCAGCAACAGATTGGCTAACATCTACCTTTCCAGAAAATAATAATCTAATGCTTTTTAAACTAATCGCCAATGTTTCATAACTTCGAGGGAAAGCATTAATTAAAGATTTAAAAAATGGAAGCCCTGGATTTTGTCTTATTTCATAGTGAAAAGCAATACCAGGATCGAATTTTTTATCTATAAAGACTTTTTTTGAGACCGTGGAATTATCTTTCTTTTGAAATACGAATTCAATATCTTCATAAAGGTGATTTTCTAAAAAGATTGAAATATCGGCTGTAGAAATTACCTCAATTTTATCACCATTATTGGCTATTAAAAGGCTAAGCAAATCACCTTTACTTAAGCCAAGATCATTAAAAATAGAGTCTTTTTCGATAAATTCTATTTTAGGCTGAATATATTGATATATTCCTATAATAGATCTTCCTGTTGATCTTTCTATGTATGGGGTAATTATGAATTCAAGATTTTGTCCATCTCTTGATACTTTTATATTTAATTTTTTACCCATAGCTTGCCCAACAACCATTTGAATATCTGAAAAGGAATCTATCTTCTTACCATCGATCTCTTTTATAATATCAAAAGATCTTAAACCAGCTTGATATGCAGGTTGATTTTGAAGATCTTCGGTAATATATATTTGAGGAGGTATAAAGATAGAGGTAGTGGGAATTGTTCCAGCAATTGCAATTAAGATTATTCCAAAAAGGATACTGAATAAAACACCACCGAATACTGCTAAAAGTCTTGAGAATGGCTTTTTAGAGTAGAAATCACCTTCTGCCGGGACATAATCATCGGTAATCTGTTCACCTGCCATCTGACAAAAACCACCAAAAGGGAATATCCCAATCTGATATGTCGTTTCACCCATCTGCTTTTGCCATATTGGTTTTCCCCAGCCAACGGAGAACTTTACAACTTTTATTTTAGCTAGTTTAGCAAACACAAAATGCCCAAATTCATGAACTAATATTAGAGTCAAAAAACCAATTATCGCAATAATATAATAAACTATTACCATTTATCCCCCAATATTTTTTTATTTCTTAAAAAATTAATCGCTTTATTAAAAATTAAATCAGAGATTTTGACAAAATCAAAGTATGAATCTTTATTTAAAAAGGAAAATTTTTTTAAAGTGTTTTTATCTGTATCGTTTGTGTAGTTTTTTTTAAATTCATCTGTATCTTTTATGAACAAGGATGAATATGATTCTATCAGCAATTTTCTTAATTCTACAAAGTTTATCTTGTTTTCAAAAAAAAGATCTTGAAGATAAGAATTAATATGAATTAAAATGGTTCCTGCAAGAAGCGACTTATCATAGCTATGGATAAATATATTTAAAAATGGATAGGTTTTGTAAATATTTGATATCAGTTCGAAAGAAAATGCATCGTTTTTTATTGGTTTGGTAGAATATGGTATATCTAAGCCAATACTTTTTAAAAACATATTAATAGGTAGACACATATCAGGATTAGAAATTGCTGCATAATAATAATTATTTATATCGCGAATGATAGAATGTACCTGAGATTTTCTATCTATCAGAATTTCTATCATATCTTTAGGGATATCAAATAATGCTTGAGCTTCTATAAATTCAAAAGCCTTGTTAATGCCGGATGACGAATCTATCGTGATCCTTTTTCCCATATTCCAGTTAGGATGTTTAGTAAATTCATCTGTTTGTAAATCCTCAAGTTCTTTCTCGGTTTTGTCGTAAACCTTTCCACCAGAAGCGGTGATATATATTTTTGAAATTCTTTCTTTAGGACAAATTTTAAGCAAGGAATAGATTCCATTATGTTCGCTATCAAGTGGGAAGATTAGATCTCTTTTAAAATCATTGAAAAATTCATGAGAAATTATTATAGATTCTTTATTGGCACATCCACAATAAATATTAAAATGTTGAGACAAAAATGTTGGTATAATACCATTTTCACCGATTATTCCATTTATTATAAAATTCTCACTTTTATCTTCTGAATCATAGAGTTGATATAGCTCCTCGAATGTAGAGAGAATCACGAATTTATAGGATTTATCTTTTAAAAAAGTGAAAACAAGATCTTTGGCTTTTTGTGGTGTAAATATATATTTTACTTTAAATTTTTCGGCTAAATAAGTTAACTTTTCAATCTGGCTAAAACCTGATATTAATAATATTTCAGGTCTTTTAAATTCATCTAATCTCGAGATCAAATCCAAGGTAAAACCACCAATTGAACCAGTTGCGCCAAATATAGAGATCTTAGTTTTTCCCATTGTGTTTTTTATAAATTTAAATCCTTACATTTAAATTTTAAAATATTTTTCAATTCTAATTACTAAAGTTTAATACTTAAAAGTAATTAAAATTTTATAATTTTAAATTTATACTTTTAAATTTTATACTTTTAAAACTATTCCATCTACTATATTTTTAATTGTCTTATATAAAACAATTGAATCTTTTTATATTTTCTATTTATTTAAATAATAGCAATAAAAAAGAAAAATAAAAAGGGAATGCAAAAAGGATTGAATCTATAGTATCTAAAATACCACCAAAACCCTTAAGGTAATTAGAAGAATCTTTTACCTGGCAAAATCTTTTAAATGCAGACTCGAAAAGATCTCCAATTATCGAAAAAATATTTGTTAAAAAAATAAGTAGTAAGATTACAAGTTTATTTTTTAAATTAAAATCAAAAAATGACGGGAAAAGATAAATAAGGATAAATGGGATTAATGTTCCAAAGATTATAGCCCCCAAAAATCCTTTACCGGACTTGTTAGGAGAAACCTCAAGATTTAAAGGCTTTCGTGGGAGCCAGAACATCCCAAATAGATAGCCGAAAATATTTGAGGACCAAACAATAATAAGGAAAAATAGTAAAAGATTAGGTGCATTTTTGAATTTACTATAGAAAAGTAAAATTGTTGAAGTGGAAATAGGTATATAAAGTAAACCCAAAATATGCATAAAAAGAGTCAAAGAATTAGTAATGATGTTTTTATTAAAAATATAGAAAAAGGAACTTATTAAAATTAGTGATAGTATTAAAAAAATGAAAATTTCTAATGATATTAAAAAATTTGAGAAGATAAAAAAGAGGCTTGAAATAATAATAGATTGAATAAGGAAAATTATAAAATTAAAATTTAAATTTTTGAGTTTTAAACAAAAATAATATTCATAACTTGATAGGGTAATTAATGATAATAAAAAAATAAAAACTAAAAGATTAAATCTTATTGGAAAGAAAATAACGAAAATAACTATTGGAACGCCAATAAAAATAAAAATTATTCTTTTAATTAAATTTTCTTTAAACATGATTCCTCTTAAAAACATTGTTTCTTGGGTTATTGTCGATTCTACCGAATCTTCTTTTCCTGTTTCTATAATCTTGTATGGCTGAAACAAAATGATCTTTTGAATATTCTGGCCAAAATTGAGATTCAAAATATAACTCTGTATATGCTATCTGATATAGCAAGAAGTTTGAGATTCGCATTTCTCCTGATGTTCTGATCAAAAGGTCTGGATCTGGAATCTGGGAAGTATATAGATAAAAATGAAAATCATTATTTTTCTCTATGTTTTTTGAATAATTTAAAGCGGCTTTTTCAATCTCCTCCCTGGCCGAATAGTTGAAGAAAAAAAGTAATACAAATGATTCATTTTCACGAGTTAAATTTTCTAATTCAGATAAAATAGAATTTGTTTTATCTGGTAACTCTTTTTTATCACCAATATGTATGAATTTTATTTTATTGGAGATTAGCTTTTCTATCTGATATTTATAGTATTGCTCTATTAAATAGAATATAAAATCAACCTCACTCTTTGGCCTATTCCAATTTTCTTTTGAAAAGGCAAAAAATGAACCATATTTAATATTGTATTCTTTACACCACTGGCAGACTTCTTCAATCTTATTCATACCTTTTTCATGTCCGAAGATTCTGGGTTTACCTTGTTTTTGAGCCCATCTGCCATTCCCATCCATTATAAATGCAATATGTTTTAAATCCATTATAGTTAAATGGTCAATATATCTTTTTCTTTTTCTTTGAACATTTCATCTATCTTTTTTATAGCTTTATCAGTAAATTCTTGAACTTTATTCTCCCCCTCGCTGTTTTCATCTTCAGATATTTCACCATCTTTTCCCATTATTTTTAGTTTCTCTATAAAATCTCTTCGAATGTTTCTGATTGCAACTTTAGCCTCTTCAGATTTTTGCTTAATCATTTTTACGAGGTCTTTCCTAGTCTCTTCTGTTAATTGTGGAAGTATTAATTTTATTACTCTTCCGTCATTTTGAGGATTTAAATTTAAATTTTCTTTTAGTAACCCTTTTTCGATTGCAGATAAAGTTTTGGGTTCCCAGGGAGAAATAACGATAGTTCTAGCATCTGGAGTAGAAATGGAAGCAATATTTTTTAAAAAGGTAACCTTTTGATCTACTTCAATCTTGCAATTTTCCACAATAGCAGGTGTTGCCTTTGCGCCTCTAACCTTTTTAAACTCATCTTCAAGAACCAATATCGGTTTAATCATGGCTTTTTTAGCATCCTGGTAAATATTTTCTAAAGCCAGGGACATATATCCTCCTGAAAGATTAAAGTTCCTATTCTTTTCTTATAAATTAATAAATCAACTAAGGAATATTCATCAAATAAATTTAATACAACAACAGGAATCTTATTCTGTCTACAAATATCAATAGCAGTAAGATCCATTATCTGGTAACCTTCTTTTAAATATTGGTCGTACGAAACAAATTTTAGTTTTATTGCATTACTATCTATATTAGGATCTGAAGTATAAACCCCATCAACCTTAGTAGCTTTTATCAGTAGATCCGAATCGGTCTCGGCTGCTCTTAAAGCGGCCGCACTATCTGTAGTAAAAAATGGATTACCAGTTCCTGCTGAAAAGATGGCAATAATATTATTTTTAATGGAATCCTGATAATCCTGATATGAAAAAAAATTAACCAATCGTGGTATTTCAATAGCCGAAAAAATTCTTGATGGTAAACCATTGGAAGAAAAAACTTCTTCAATAGCTATGGCATTCATTTGAGTCGCAAGCATACCAATATAATGCGCTTTGTAAGGTTTAAATTTATTTTTAATGAGATCCTTCCCTCTAAAAAGATTACCTCCACCAATTACAATACCAATCTCTATCTTTTGATCATAAATTTTTTTAATTAAAGTAGCAAGCGATTTTATCTTATTATAATCAATCGGCATATTTTCAGAAGAAATAGCTTCGCCGGTAATCTTAAGGAGAATTCTCATTAATTAGTTCCAATATTTGTAAATTTAAAATTCTTAACTTTTATCTTTAAATTAAATTTTTTCTCGCAGAGAGCGATAATGTCGCTTACCTTTTTAGATTCATCTTTAACATATGGGCATTCTAAAAACACCTTATCGACAAAAGATTTTCTTGCCTTCCCTGTAATTATACCCTGTAAAATATTCTGAGGTTTATTGGCGAAAGCAGGATCATTTGCTATCTGTTTTTCAACTATGCTAATCTCTTTGTCTAAAAGATCTTTAGGGATATCGTTCATAGAATAGAACTCAGGTTTATAAAATTGAACAGAAACAACAATATCGAAAAGATATGTTTTTAATTCATCGTCTTGAGGCATTGGTTTATCGAGTTCATATTGAACAATTGCCCCATTTCTACCCATTTGAACATAAGGGAAAACTGGTGTTTTTTCATCACCGGTCAAGAGTATAATTTCTGAAATTTTTATGTTTTCATTAAATTTTAATACGGAATTTGTTCTAAGCTGTTCAATCTCGGCATCAATTTCATTTACCAAACCAATTTTCTTTGTAAATAACCTTTTTGCAATATCTTTGGCAAAATTTCGAAAATCTTCTGAATTAGCTACAAAATCTGTTTCACATTCGATTTTTGCAAGTATACCAGAGTAATTTTCCTGGTAAATAGCAACTCTTCCCTCAGAAACGGCTCTATCGGCTTTTTTAACGGCTTTAGCAAGACCTCTTTCTCTTAAGACATCGATTGCTTTGTTAAAATCGCCATTTGCTTCTTCTAGTGCTATCTTGCAATCACCAATACCAGCACCGGTAGTTTCTCGTAATTTTTTAATATCTTCTTTGTTTATAGGCATGTCATTCTCCTTAAATAAAATAGAAAATTAATTAGACAAAAGTAAAATTAACTAAAATAAAAAAATAAAAAAATAAAAAATTTTATAAAATAAAGGAAAAATTGTGTTAAAACATATCTTCATCTGGTTCAATGGAATCTTCATTTGATGAATCATTTGTGTGCTGGGAATCAGAAGAAGAATTATCGGATGAATTTTCTTTTGACGCAGAAGATTCAGATTGATCTTTTTTTATGTCTCTTCCTTCCATTATAGCTCTTGTTACCATCTCACAGAAAATGCTAACCGCTCTAATAGCATCATCATTACCAGGAATAGGATAATCAATTAATTCTGGATCTGAATTTGTGTCAACAATAGCTACAATAGGGATATTCATCCTTTTGGCTTCTAATATGGCATTTTGTTCATATACTGTGTCAACTATGAAAATTAGACCCGGGAGTTTGTTTTGTATTTTTACAAGACCACCAACATTTTTTCTAAGTTTTTCCAAAACTTTTCTCTTTCGCGAAATCTCTGCTTTAGAAAATCCAGGAAAATTATTTTTTTCTAATTCTTCCAAATCGAGTAATTTTTGAATAGATTTTTTTACTATTTCATGATTTGTTAGGGTACCGCCAAGCCATCTATTGGCAACATAAGGAGAATCGCTTTTTGTGGCATATTCGATGATAGATTCCCTGGCTTGCTTTTTGGTGCCAACAAATAGAACATCATAACCTCTAAATACAGTTTCTTTGATTTTTTCATAAGCAGTATCTGCTAATGCTGAAGTCTTTTGTAAATCAATTATATGAATCCCATTCCTTTTTGCATAAATATATTGAGCCATCTTTGGATTCCATCTTTTCGTTTCATGTCCAAAATGTGCTCCTGCTTCAAGTAGTGTTTTAATAGGTAATACTGACAATTGAAACCTCCTCTTTCGATTAACAAATAAATCTATTATAGTATTTTAAAAATTTTTCAATAGGAAATCCAATAACATTTGTTAACGATCCATTAATTCTTTTGGTCAATATAGAACCACTACCCTGGATTTTATATGATCCAGCAGCATCCAGCGGTTCATTAGTATCGATATATTTTTTTAGTAGATTATCTGAAAAAAAATTAAAGTAAACATCTGTTTTTTCATGAAAAAAATAAAATTTATCATTAAAATATAAATAAACTCCAGTAAATACTGAATGCTTTTTGCCATTTAACTCTTTAAGCATATATAATGAATCTTCTTTTGATTTTGGTTTTGAATAAATTTTACCATCTTTATAGACTATTGTATCTGCGGTAATTATCAAAGTTTTAAACTTTTTTTTAATATTTTCATCAATTGTATTTAGTATAGAAAACATTTTGATTTTGGCATTCTCTAGTGCAGTAATCTTAGGATTATCGAATATTTTTTCATTACATTGTGGATTAATTACATCAAATTTTTCAAAAAAAAAGGATAAAATCATCTTTCTTCTTTCTGAGGATGAACCTAAAATTATCGAGATTTTATCTTCCTGTTTTTTATCATTAAATTTCATCAGTGTCTTCTTGTTGTATGCTGGATTTCTTCGATTATAGTTTTTGCATCATCGGAAAGAAGAAAATTATATGTCGCTTCAGGGACAATTTTTTTGATCTCATCGAAGTTTTTATTCCTGATAAGATCTCGGACTGTTGATGCAGAAATTGCTTTACCTTGATATTCTTTCCTTTTAATTATTTGGAATTCTATCCCAAGTTTTGGCAATAGTTCAGACATAATCTCGTTGTATCTAGATGTTACAGGGCAATATGGCTCTTCTCCAACAAATCTTCGTTTTATATCGAGTGCAGGAGCTATTTTTTCTCCAAAAATCCGAACATCCAACTCCGCATGAACCTTATCCTTTGGTAGACCTTTTAAAAAATAATCAGGGAAAGTAGCTGCCGAAATAATGTATTGTGATGAAGGTAAAACTGTAACATTTTCAAGATGTTTTGTCGCATTTTTAACTATTTCAAATCTATATTTGAAAGGGAAATAAGAAAGTTCTTCTTCTAAAACAAATACAAATAAATGTTCAGAGATTCGCGAAACAGTTTCTATTAGATATAGATGTCCGAGAGTCATTGGATTACAATTTACTATAATAGATGAGGCTGTTTTATAACTTAAACTATTTCTTAAAGAATTTAATTTTGAAATATAATCATTAAAATTGGGTTCACCCCTTTCTAATAATGACACTGAGGGGGTTTTAGTTATAAGATTAAAAGAAAATGACTTAAATATCTCTACATTTTTAGGTAGAGTATAAACTAGTATATTTGTAAATCCATTTAATTTGATTTCTTCAATTGCCCAGGTAAGAAGTTTTCCTGTAATGTTTTCTCCTTGAAAATCCTGATTTATTGCCAGTCCTTTTATTATGTTTCTGTAAAACGCAACGATTCCAACAAATTTTCCTGTGTCTGAGTTTAAATATAAAGCCTTATTTAAAGGAAGCTTAACATCAAGATCGTTATTTTTCCATATTTCATCAATAAACTCAGGAATTTTTTCTTTCCCTTGAAAGTTATATACATTTTCTGTCAAAAACAACATATCTTCTTCCCCTCTAATTCGATAACTCTTTTAAAAGTTTAATTATTTCACTTTTGTCGAAATAATCTATAGGTCTTAAGGAGATAAAATCCCTTGCTGATTCACTTAAAACCCCAACTGAAAAAAGATAGCCCTTTAAAGCCTGTTTTTCCTTCATTTTCAAATGAAATTCCTTAACTACTATCTCTCCAATCTTGTCAGTACTTCTAATAAACCTGAAAAGAAGTAATACGACTTTAGAACCCTTTGATTTTGATACTAAAAAATCAATTGTTTTATCATCGACTAATTCCGTTTCTAACAAATTATGTTGACCTAAAAGGAGATTTATAATCTTTTTGCATATAGTTACGGCTTCATTTTGATTGGCAAGACTAAATTGCCTTATTCTTTCATCAGAAGTTAAAGAAGAAAAGGTGTTTATTTTTTCTGCGACATCCTTATATTTAGGATTAATTGAATAAATTTTATCCCAGAATAGTACCGCTTCATTTATATTTTTTTTATTTACATTAATCTGTGCCAGTTGATATAGGGAAGAAAGGTAGATTTCTTTGGGGCAATCTCTTACTTGAGAAGCTTTTATATAAAATGCATAGGAATTCGTAAAATCTTGCCTTGAAAAAAAGTAATCTCCTAAGGTGTATAGTATCTCTGCTCTTAGTTTTGGGTATTGGACTCCAATTTTTAAGTATTTTAAAGCATCATCCTTTTGGCCAAGCTTAAAAAGCGATAAACCGTAATAAGCAACTGCTTCAATATCATTTGGAAATTTTTCAAGGTAACTTGGGAGTATTTTTGTAGTTTCGCTAAATTTAGTCAAATAATAAGAATTAAAGGCAAAAGATTTTATAAATTCTCTGTCAAATCTTTGATTTTCTTTAAAACTATAACATTTTTTAAAATAGATATCTGCTTTATCATATTGTTCGGTATAGAAATAAATAATAGCAATGATTTTAAGTATCTCGACATCGTTTGGATTTAAACCATTTGCAGTCAAAAGATATTTAAGTGCGAGTTGATATTTTTTTAAATTTTTAGCCGATAACCCAGCTAAATACAATATCTCGGGTTGCTTCCAGTTTTGCAATACAGATGGTAAAGATAAAGCCTTCTCTAAGTAAGTAAGTGCCTGGGTATAGTATTTGTTTTTAATATAGAGATATGAAATGTTTTTAATTGCTTCCCAATTTTCTGGTTCTTCTTTTAAAAGTTCAAGAAGCTTTTTTTCTGCTTGTTTATCTTCGCCTTTCAGTAGCTCGTTTTCGGCTCTTGTAAGTAATACTCTTTTTTTTAGATATTTTAAAAGTATCAAGATTGATGATAATATTAATAAAACAGAAACTATGGCAATAATCACTATAAGGGACACAATCCCCCCCTTAAAAATCATTGATTTATCATAAAATAAATATAATTCTTTTATTAACTATTGCAATACTTCATATTTTATAATCGTTATTTCATAATGTAAAATCAAATTATTTGATTTGAAAAATTTTAAGAAATAGTTTATTATTAAATTAGAAAGATGAAAAAAAAAGGTCTAATTTTAATATTTTTTATCTTGTTTATCCCCTTAATTATAATAATTGGCTTTTTATTAAACATTAACTCTTTAAATGTCTATGAATTTGATGAAAAAAAAGATATTGTCGAAAAACCTTACAAAATAGAGGATTACGAACTTTTATTAATTGAGCAGATAGATTCTTTTAATCATAAAGAACCATTTGAATACCCTTTAGAACAGTATGATGTTTTCCCTTATAAAATAATATGGAAAGACACTCTTTCAAAAATTGCATATAGATATAAATTAACAAAAGATGAGATTAAAATACTTATTTACCTAAACAAAATAAAAGATAAAAATCTGATAATTGCAAATCAAACTTTATTAATACCCAAAAAGAAGAAATAATTTTAATTAGATTAAATAAACTGATTAATTCCTATCTCAAAAAGTTTTTGGGCAGATTGTTTATCATAATAACGACTATAGATATCAACGGTAAGTAAAAATTCCAGAAGTGAGACAAATCTTTCTTTACCGAAGGATTCAATCTTTTTCATATCATATTGATACCTATATGGATTATATTGAAGATTAATGTTATTAAAATAATTAATAATCAGATTTTTATCTTTTGGAGAATAACCAATTTTATCTGATATAATTGATGAAATAATTACTAAAATTTTTATCTCTTTTAAAAAAGGTTGGAAAAAGCTATTGAAATCATTTTCACTTTCAACAAATTGAATATATTGATGAAAAAAAGAGCTCTTATCTTTTTGAAAAAAGGAATTAATTATAGAAAAAAAAGAAAAATTTGGGGAATATGATATAAATTGAAATGCTATATCTTTTGTGATAATATTAGATTTTGTTTTTTTTAGGTAAACTAAGATATCTTCACAAACTTTTATTAAGGGAAAAGAAACACTATTAAAAAAGCTATTAAACTGATCTTTTATCTCATAAGATTCAAATGTAATTTTATTTTGGGATAAAAAGCCTTCTATAAAACCTGATGCATCTAATGATTTCGGGAATTGAATAATGTTAATATATTCGTCTTTATTAAGATTTTTTTCATCGATAAAAAAAAAGATAATTATATCTTCTGGTATCTGAATCTTTTTTAATGAGCTAACATTTTGTGAGAAATTATAGATGAAAAAGATAGTTTTGTTGCTGAAAAGATCATTATTTGAAATATATTCATTTAATGTCTTCAAATTTATATCTTCATATATCCTATGGATATCAAGATTTTCTTTTGTTTGATCTTTCAATAATTCTACTAATCTATTAACTATATTATTTTGTAAGTCCTCTGGAAAATTATTCAATAGAACTATTTTCTTGATATTTTTAATTCCATCTTTTAATATATCATCAAAAATCATCAAATGATATCCCATATTTTTTTAATTTTTTATACAAATTAGTCCTTTCAATATTTAAAGATTGAGCAGTTTTGGTAATATTGAAATCGAATTTTTTAAGCCTTGATAGAATTATCTCTTTCTCGAATTGGTCTCTTAATTCTTTTAAATCCTCTGTATTTTCTATATTTGCGATTTTTTTAATTCCGATTTCAAGAATATCTCGGACGAATTCCTGGCTAATATGTGGCGAAGGAGTTAAAATATTAATTCTATCTATAATATTTTTTAATTGTCTTATATTTCCTGGCCAGGAATAATTTTTAAGGAAATCCAGTGCATCGGGATCAAAATTCTCAATCCTTAATTCCCCTTTATTTTTCAGTTTTGATAAGAAATATTCTATAATTAAGGGTATATCTTCTTTTCTTTCTCTTAGGGGAGGTAGATAAATTGGTATTACATTTAATCTATAAAAAAGATCTTCACGAAAATTTCCTTGTTTAATCTGTTCTTCCAGATTTTTATTTGTAGCAGCTATGATTCTAACATCTGTTGATATTAACTCTACCCCACCAATCCTTGTAAATTTACCATCTTGAATGACTCTCAATAATTTTGATTGAAGCTCTATGGGCATATCCCCTATTTCGTCAAGGAAGAGAGTTCCTTTGTTTGCTACTTCAAAAAGGCCCTTTTTCTGGTTGTAGGCGTTAGTAAAAGAACCTTTTTCATATCCAAAAAGTTCAGATTCAATAAGATTAGCAGGAATCGCAGCACAATTTAGTTCAACAAAATTAAAGTTAGTTCTTGCAGAATTTATATGAACAAGTTTTGCCACCAATTCTTTCCCTGTCCCATTTTCACCATAGATTACAACTTTAGAATCAGATTTACCGACAATTTTTATCAATTCTTTTATTTTTTTTATTTGCTCGGTTTCACCTATAAATTCATCTTGCATAAAGTTTTTGTATTTTAATGTTATATTTTCATTTTTTAATGATGATACATATTTAACCTTTTTAATAGTCTGTAAAATATAATCGATCTTTAAAGGTTTTGTAATAAAATCAAATGCACCAAGTTTTGTAGCTTTCACAGCCAGGTCGATTGTTCCATGACCCGTTATTATAATTACTTCAATATCAGGATAGGTCTTTTTAAGCTTTTCTAAAATATCTATACCATTTTCATTTTCCAGGATTATATCTAAAAATACGCAGATAATCTCATTTAATTTGATAGCGGCGAATAGCTCTTCACTATTTGAGACTGTAATTACCTTGAAACCTTCATCCTCAATTATCTCTTTAATAAGCATTCTAATGTCATATTCGTCGTCACAGACCAAAATATATTCATTTCCCATTCGAATCCCCATCTATATGTATAGGAAGAGTTATTTTAAATGTAGCACCCTTATAATTTATAGGATCTAAAGTGCCATTACCAATAAAGGAAATAGATCCATTTATATTTTCAACAATCGATTTTGAAATAGCAAGACCAAAACCACTACCATGTTCTTTTGTCGTAAAATAAGGTTCAAAAATATTATTAATATCTTCTGGTTTTATACCATTTCCTGAATCTGAATATAAGATACAAAATTTATCATCTTCTTCAATAATAAGTTTTATAAAAATATTACATTTTTCTTTTTTTGCTTCGGTTGAAGCCTCAAATGAATTAATAATTAGATTGTTGAATAAGCTTTCCATATCTTCTTTTGGTGCCAACAGAAAATATTCTTTTTCTGGAACTTCAAGCTTGATTTCAATCGAATCTGAATTCCAGAAATTAAATATTGATTTTAAGAATTGATTAATTAAAATTGAAATAGATTTTTCGCTGTCTTTCCCTGAAATTGTATAAAATCTATTTATACTCGTTCTTATTGATTCAACATTGTCTTTTATGACCTTGATTTTAGTCAAAAGATAATCTCTGAAATTATCAAAATAGGGATATTTTTTTTCTATTAATTCACATGAAAGCATGATAGGTGTCAATGGATTTTTAATTTCATGAGCAAATTTAGAAGAAATTTTTGCTAATATTTCAAATCTTTCCTGATATTTTAATAATAAAGTTCTTTGTTCAAGTTGTTTTTGCATCCTGTTAAATTGAATAATTATAAAGGAAAATTCATCGAGCCTTTTTTTAGGAATCGGAATTTGGGAGTAAATATTTAAAGACACATTTTTAAATTGTGAAACAAGAAGTTCAAGGGGTTTTGTTATCTTTGATATGTATTTAAAAAGGAAGAATATCTGGAAAAACATAAAAGGGATAATAAAAAGAAAAAGCGCTAATAGAGTTACTACAGGAGAATTTTTTTTCTGACCATAGATTTTTTTATACATAGATATCAAACTAAACAAAAAATTTTTTTCTTTAACTATATAATCAGGTATCAAGTATACGATTAAAAGATCATTTTGTTTGTAAATTAAAAATCCTTTTGAATCTTTTTCGATTAATGTTAAATCTACTTTCTCTTCTTTTATCAATTCATCGAATAGAATTGATTCAATCTTATTAATATATGTTTTGTTTTTGTATAATAGAAGTTGGGTAAGCGGATCATTTTGTAAATTAAAAATAGTAGAATCTATATTTAAATTTAAATAGTTTTGAATCTGATTTTTATATGAATTTATCATGTCAAGCGTTTTTATATAATTTTCTTCGAGTTGAAAATTAAACTGGTCATATAACTCATTAATCTGTGGAGAATAATCCAACAAGGAAAAGGTTAATACAATAATCATAAAAATACCAAAAATATTGATCAATAAGTACAAAGAGATTTTAAATTTTAATATCTCACCAAAAATTTTCTTTTTGTATTTCAAGTATTGATTGAACAAGGTTAAGGAAAACAAATTAAGTATAAGCAATTCTAAAATACCAAAGAATATGATAACTTTATTCAAAGCTATTAAAAATGGGATTTTTAAAAGATATAAAAAGATAAATATAGATAAATTTAAGATTAATAAAAATAAAATTCTACGAAAATATTTATTTAGGAATTTCATAAGAAACTACATTGCTGATTATATTTGTTAATTTTAAGTTATATGGATTGTAAAATAAAAATAGGAAAAAAAGAGCAGGTGAAATTGGGGCTAGAGAATTTATAATAACGGTAGAATTACAAAAATATAGACCCGTTTTTTTCAACTCAAAAACATTATTAAATCTTATATTGTTTATTAAATTTAAAAGTTTGTCTACCGAATCGACTTCAAAATATTCTGATGAAGAAAAGAAAGTAAATGTCTTTTTTTCGTTTTTATAACTTATAAAATATTGATATTTCTTCTCAGATATCTTCTGTTCTTGCAAAAGAAAGGCATTAGATACTTTTTTTATAAGTAAAATAGAATAATTTACCTCCGCTTGATTGTTGAAATATAGAAGATCGATAAAAGTTTGAGAAAAAGAAAAGTTTAAATAATAATTGCAGGAAATATAATTTTTATTTAAAGTAATATTTAAAGTATTGTTGTTATTATTAAGAGAAAAAAAAATCGACAATGAAAACAAGATAAATAAAAACCAAATTTTATTGGTTGCTTTTGTTTGCATAAATAAAACTCAATTAAAATAATAAATAAAAGAGATACCAAAAGATTCATTTGTAAAAATTGGTAAAATCTGGAAGGAAACAGTATTGTAAGTTTGATAATATTTGTATGAAGAGATAGCCCCTTTATAAGCGAGATATGCAGAGATAATTCTATTTGCAAGATAGATAGAAACATATGAAATAAAGAATATTTTTTCTTCGGTGCTCAATATATTCCAATTAACATCAAAAGAATCAGATTCAGCGGGTTCTGTAAAGAATCGTGTATAGATAGCGATATAAAATAATGTTTTTTCAACAAAATCTGCAAGCATAAATATCGAACCTTTGAAATAGTCTTTGATATAAAATTGGCCAAGACCAGGGTAAAGCCAGCTTAGAAGACCAGCAATAAAAGGGGATGGGGGAATTGCTTTAATTTTTTCGTAGTTCTTTTGATTATATTTTTCTGAAGAAATGGCACTATCTATTATCGATGCTATATGAACACCCAATAATAAGGTTCCCCATATAGTTAAATTAAAATAATCTTCTTGATCAGGGTTTAATGGGGGATTAAAGCTAAAATTAAATGGCCATGAGTAGCTTATTTTTACAATAGAAGTCAAACCATAAAATGCAATTAGATATTCTATGCCAAAATATAATACACCTTTAAAAATATTTTCGGAATAAATTAATCCAGCACCAGGTATATACCATGAAAGTATTGCTGCAAAAAGAGGATCTTTTTTTTCAAGAAAAGATTCTTCTTGAGCTAAAATATTGATATCTAATAATAGAATCAAAAATACAATAATAGAAATAATTATGATTAATTTAAATCTCATAGATAAATCCTAATTTATTTTAATTTTAAGATAAAAATTTAAGAAATTCAAATGAAAAATTAAATTTGAAAATTATTTTCTATAAGAGAACTAATTTCTTCAATCGCTAAATCTTCCTGGGGACCATCGGCAACAATGGTTATTTGAGAACCGAAAGTAAGTGCAAGCATCATGATGCTCATTATGGATTTGGCATCTATTTCGACATTATCTCTTTTTATCTTTATCGAAGTATTCTGATAGGAAGATGCTTTTTGAACCAAGATAGCCGCAGGTCTCGCATGAATTCCATCGTTAAGTTTTATAGTAACTGTTTTTTCTTTCATTTTGGATTACCATAAGCTTATCTATATTTTTTTTAATTAATTACAATATTAAAAGTAAAAGTCAAAAGAAAGTTAAATTTTAATTTGTTTTTCAGATTTCATCCATTTGATAAGAGTGTTGTTAAAAGCCTGTGCAGAATTTATGCCAGATTTCTTCAATCTTAAATTCAATGCGCAAGTCTCAATTATCGCTGGAATATTTCTTCCAGGTCTTACAGGTATAATAATTACCGGGACATTAATACCAAGAATAGATTCAAATTTGTCTATTAGACCTAATCTGTCATATTTCCTGGATTGGTCCCAATCTTCAAGAATTATTTTTGCATCGATTCTTTTTTTATCTCTAACGGCTGAGACTCCAAAAAGTTGTGTTACATTTATGATCCCAACTCCTCTAACCTCCATAAAATGTTGGGCTATATCCGAACCCTTGCCAAACAGGAAATTCCCCGACATCTTTTTTATTATAACGATATCATCTGATACAAGTCTATGCCCTCTCTTTATTAGGTCTAAAGCAGCTTCTGATTTACCAATTCCAGATTCCCCTGTTATCAAAAGTCCGACTCCATAGACTTCTATGAGATCACCATGAACTGTAATTGTAGGAGCAAATTTATCTTCAAGAAATATGGTGAGTAATTTCCTTAGTATTGTAGACTGTTCACTAATTCTAACAATCGGTATCTTATGCTCAATGCATAGTTTTATCAAAAGTTCAGGTGGATCGATTTGCTCCGGTAATATTATTATTGCAGGGGTAAAATCATGAAAGATATCTTCAATATTTTTAAAAAGAGTTGATGGTTGATCTTTTTCAAGTCTAGTAAAAAGTTTTAATGATTTCGAATCAAAAAAATATAGCATTCCCTTTTCAGCAAGTTCTATATCTTTGTGAAATAAAATAGAAGGTTCAGCAACAGTATCATTTAAAATATAATTCTTACTGCCTGCTGAACCTGCAAAAAATTTAAAAGTTAATAGGTTATGCTTTTCAAAGAATTGATGTAAAAAATCTAAAACGGTTATTCTCATCTTTTAATCAAGCTGTTATGATATTCAATATTAAAAATTTATCGTTGTTCTGCCTTAATATACAAGAATAATCATCTGTTTCGTTATTTATAAAGAAATAATATGGTTCTTCACCAATTGAATTAAGCGCCTCTTTAATCGTTTTCTTTTGTAAATTAATTTTAATGGTTTGCTTATTCTCGATTATATTAAAACCTGTTTTTTCTATTTTATTAATGATTAAATCATTGACATTATCAAATTTTTCAATCATTACAAAATGTTTTTCATCTATTTTAATCATCAAAGAGGGGATTATATTATCTGAATCTAATTCATAATTATAAAAAAAGACAAAGTCTAACTTTTTTTTAGGATGCAGAACATGAATAGCATCAATAGGAGACATTGGCTTTTTGTTTATCTGGCTAAAATCGATAGATTGTATAGGGACATCAAGATTTTTTTCATCTTCGAACACTTGTGCTAGTTTTCGTAATGGCTCTTGCTGTTTATGATCAACTATTTTTGCCTTTAATTTCGATATATTTTTTTCTGCTCTATCGAAAAGATTATCAATAGCCCTGTACATATCATTATCTCTGGATGAGAAGAAAAGGGTTTTCCATTTAGCAAAATCAAGCTCCATCTCTACTTGATGAACATAAGAGGAGTCAACACTAAAAAAAACCTCTACTCTTCCAATAAGATGATCATATTGGTTGATTCTTGAAAGTTTTTTTTCAAAATAGTTTTTCAATGAATCTGTGATTTCAACATGATGTGAGTTGTAAGAAATGTTCATAAAACCTCCCAAGTTATTTTAAGAATTAATTTAAGAAGATAAAATCAATCAGTATCAATCGGTTTTTTTACCCCCTTTCTTAATTGTTTTGCAGGTATACCTGCAATTTCTCTATATTTTGAAACCGTCCTTCTAGATATATGATAACCTTTTTTAGTCAAAATTTCAACAATTGCTTCATCTGTATATGGATTATCCTTTGCTTCCTCTTTGATTATTTCTTTTATAGCATTTATAACCTGGATTCTGGATTGCGAATTAACAGAGCTACTGACACCTTTTTTCTTATTGTATGAGTGTGAGAAAAAATATTTAAGAGAATAAATTCCAAAAGGTGTATCTATATATTTATTATTAACGATTCTCGATAAGGTTGATTCTGAAATTTCAATTTTTTTTGCAAATTCTTTTTGTGAGATTGGTCTGATATGGTTTTCCCCTTTCAAAAAAAAATCATGTTGAAGAATAACGAAATATTTCATAAAATTTTCAAAAATTGATTTTCTAATATTTAATGCATTATTAAGGCTTTTAGCCTCATTCAATAGTTTTTTGATTTCATCATCTGTATTTTGAATCTTATAATTATAAAAAGATAGTTTAAAAGGCTCGATTATTTTATAGCTAATTTTATCATCTTTAACATTTATGATTGCATCTGGTATAATGTATTGATTTTTGGTTTCTTTTATGGAAGAAGGAATTACAATTAAATCTGCCATTAAATTTATTATCTTTTCAATTTCATCATTCGAAAAACCAGATTTATTTAATTTTGAAAAGTTTTTATGAATAATATCGTCGTAATAATCGAATAAGATATCAAAAAGCCTTAATGAATCTTTATCCTCTGAAAGCCAGATTTGAGTTAGAATCATTTCTTTTAAACTTTCTGAGCAATAACCTTTTGAATCAACAGAAGAAAGACATACTTTCCCGTTTTCAAGAATATAAAAAGGTATTTCAAGTATTTTTGAAATTTCATCCAGTTTGGTTTTTAACATCCCATTCTGGGATAAATATGGAACAAGAAGAAGTGCTATCTCTATTTCATTTTCGGGTATCCCAAGTAAATTAAGTTCGTTTTGAAAATAGTCATAAATGTTGTCATATTCATAAAAGGTCTTATCAAGTAGGTCTGAGGAACTGATGGTTTTTTGAGTTAAACTTGGGAAATAGTTTTCCAGCACTTGTTCATTCTCTTCAAATTCAATAAATGGATTTTCTTCTGATTTTTCCTTTAAAAATTGCTCTAGCTCAAGGGTATTTAAGGAAATCAATTTCATTTCGAGTATTATGGAAGGAAGAAGTAATTGCTTTTGTTCAATTCTATTTTCAAATTTAAAACCACTCATAATTCAAAATCTTTTCCCAAATATATGTTTCTAGCTTCTTCACTTGAAATTAATGTTTGGGTATCACCTTCTATCAAAATTCTACCATGATTTATTATATAACTTCTTTTAGTAATTTTCAAGGTGTCTCTAACATTATGATCTGTGATTATTATCCCTATATCTTTTTCTTGTATTCTTGTGATTATATTTTTAAGTTCATTTATTGCG
Organism: Brachyspira murdochii; assembly: GCA_020722965.1. GTDB lineage: Bacteria > Spirochaetota > JAAYUW01 > JAAYUW01 > JAAYUW01 > Exilispira. The sequence continues at coordinate 141,687 of DYJT01000001.1, forward strand.
ATAGGGTCTACTCCGGCAAAAGGTTCATCTAGTAGTAAAAAATCAGGTTGATTTACTAAAGTCCTTGCTATTTCAACTCTTCTTCTTTCGCCTCCAGAAAGGGTATGCCCCTGTTGATCTTTTAAATCCCATAAATCAAATTCTTTTAAAATTTTTTCACATTCGCTTTTTCTTTGTTTTGAGGTTAGAGATGGCTTTAACTCTAAGATAGCGAGGATATTTTCTTTAACACTCATATTCCTAAAAATCGAAGATTGTTGAGGGAGATAGCCCATGCCAAGTTTTGCTCTCTTATGCATCGGGTATTTTGTTATATCGTTGTCTTTGAATATTATCTTGCCATTATTGGGTTTTAAAAAGCCGACAATCATATAGAAAATAGTGCTTTTACCCGCGCCATTAGGCCCAAGTAATCCAATGATTTCGCCTTTTTTAATGTAAAGAGATACATTATCTACTGCTGTTTTTTTACCAAAGTTTTTAGAAAGATTTTCTATTCTCAGTTCCATTAAGAATCTCTTCTTTTTATTTTTATTTTATTTATTTTGTTAATTTTA
>DYJT01000001.1:142343-166310 GCA_020722965.1 Brachyspira murdochii
ATTTTATTTATTTTGTTAATTTTAATTATTTTTCTGCTATTAACTAATTTTATATATTTTACTTCTTTTGCTTAATTTCCTTTTATTTAATTATTTTATTAATTTTAATTGTTTTATTAGTTTTGTTTGTCCCATTTGCTTTGCTTGATTCATTTTTTTCTCTTTTTTCGCTTTTTGATTTTTTCTCTTGTTTAGCTTCTTTCTCTTAATTTCCTTTTATTTACAGATTTTATATTTATTCACTTTACTTGCTTTATTTAATTTTGCTTTTTACAATCAATAAAAGCTTTAAACAATTTTGTATTTAATAATATCGCTTAAATCTACAATACCGGCAAGAGTTTCATCTCTATTTAAAACTATAAGTTGTCTTATTTTTAACTCTTCCATAATATTTATGGCATTTATGACCAGTTCATCCTTATAAATCGTATGAGGGGTTTTTGTCATTACCTCTTTTGCCTGTAGTTTTAAAAGGTTGTCATACTTTAATAAAAGTCTTTTTAAATCCCCATCTGTAATAATTCCTTTTATTTTTTCACCTTTCCCATAAAATACGCAGATTCCCATGTTTGGTGGAGGGATAGAGATAATTGCATTTAAAGCATCTTTAACAAAAGAATCTTCGGGCAAAAGTGCGAATTTACCCTTTGGAGTCATTATCTCCTCGACTTTTTTAAGTTTTTTGCCAAGATTGCCACCAGGATGGAATTGTGCAAATTGTTCTTTTTTAAATTCTCTTTTTTCCATCAATGCTATAGCCAGGCAATCGCCTAAAACTAAAGTAGCAGTTGTGGATGTGGTTGGTGCAAGGTTTAATGGGCATGCTTCGGGAATTTTAGGAATTTTTAATATTACAGTAGAAAGATTTCCAAGTTGGGATTTTTCATTTGATGTAATTGCAATAATAGGGATTTTAAGTCTTTTGGGATATTCTAAAGAGATCAAAAGCTCGGTAGATTCGCCATCTTTTGAGATAGCCAGAATTGTGTCATTTTCAGTAATAACTCCAATGTCTCCATGCATTGCATCATTTGGATTAACAAAAAACGAAGGGGTTCCAGTAGAAGACAAGGTAGCAGCAATTTTATTACCTATATGTCCCGATTTGCCCACTCCCATGACTATTGTTTTTCCCTTGCAATTATAAATATATTCAACTGCTTTAGTGAAAGAATCATCTATATTATCTATAAGCAGTTTCAATCCTTCTATCTCACTTTCGATAACCCTTTTACAGACCAAAATCTGTTGATTTGATTCCATTTTTTATCCTATTTTATTTTTATCTTATTTTGTTTTTATCCTATTTTGTTTTTATCCTATTTTAAAGATTTTATATAAAATTTGTTTATAGTTTTAGTCAGGGCTAAATGTATTTTTTCTTAAAAAATCGAGTAGAGGGATAAGTTTTTTAAGTAAATTGTATAGATCATCTAGTAAAATAAGATTTGAAGCATCCGATTTCGCCTGTTGTCTATTATAATGAGTCTCGAAGAAAAAAATATCAAAAAATGAAGCGGCTGCTGTGAATGCGAGATTATCACAAAATTCCGGTTCGCCAGAACTTTTATCTGTAGAGCCGGGCAATTGTAAGGAATGAGTAGCATCAAAGCAAACAGGTGCTAACTTTTTGAGTAAAGGGATATATTTGAAGTCATTAATAAGTCGGTTGTATCCAAAAACTGTTCCTCTTTCTGTTATAAAATAATTTGAATTTCCAGATTCATTGAGTTTGTTGCATACATGTTCCATTTCCCAGGGGGAAAGGAATTGAGCCTTTTTTAGGTTAATGGTCTTGCCTGTAATAGCGGCAGCTTCTATTAGATCTGTTTGTCTAATTAAAAAAGCGGGAATTTGAATAATATCTACAACCTGTGCCACCTCACTTGCCTGAAAGGTTTCATGTATGTCTGTCAAAACAGGAATTGAGAATTTTTCTTTAACCTTGCTTAGTATTTGGAGCCCCTTTTTTAAACCAACACCCCTAAAGGAATTAATGGAAGTCCTATTAGCCTTGTCAAAAGAGGCTTTGAATATAAATTTGAAATTTAATTCTTTAGAGAAATCATTTAGTCTACTGGCAATTTTAATTGTTTGTTCTTCACTTTCAATTACACATGGACCCAGAATAAAAGGAACTTTATTGAGCCCCCCTGCTATGATATCAGCTGTCAGAGATACTTCTTTAGAATATACTATCATATTCGACCTTGATCTATTTTTTTAAAATTATCAAAAAGAAGATAATTCGCAATATTCAAATTTAATTATCAAATTTAAAATCCTTTAATAAAGCAAAATAATAGCTTTTGCTATTACCAAAGAATACAAGAATTTGATTAAAAGGTTTTTCAATATTATAAATATATAAGGTTTTAAAATTTGTGAAATTCAATGGGATTTTTGGCTCTATCTCATATAAAATAGAATTATTAAGTTTAAAATTTTTATATTTAAGAGTTTCAATATTTAAATCGAGTTGCTCTAACGACGAAATTTTCTTGATATTTAATCTTGCATCAAACTTAAATTTGTTTTGAATGAATCCCATTTTGAATTCTATATAATCTTTATTTTCATAATTTTTATTAGCAGTAAATAATCTTAAAATAAGATTTAAAGTATCGACAAGGATAATATCATCATCTAATGATGAATATTTCTTTTTATCTTTAAGTTTACCATCTTTATATTTTTCTAAGACATAAATAGGATTTTCAAATTTAAGTATTTCTTTTTCAGATTTATCATTAAAAATAGTCTCTTTGTAAAGCAGACTATATTTATCAGAAAAAATAGTCTTAATATAAAATTTATCACTTATCGATTCTATAGTTATCTCTTTATTTGTGCTGTTGAAATTCCAGAATTCCTTTAGTTGACCAGTCGATAATTTTTTATCTTCAAACGAATTTATTTCAAAAATGTAATTTTCAATATTTATAAAATCCTCAATCTTGATAATACCAGAAGTCAATTCATTTAATTGATATTTCTTGTTATTATCCTGTAAAAATGAAAAAAATAAAAAAGTAAATGAAAAAACCGATATAAAAAATAAATTGATTATTATTTTTGTTTTTTTATTCATATCTTATTTCATTTTGATTATAGCACATTTTCTTGACTTTTTAAACTAAATTGTAAAACTTTAATCAAGAAGGAAGCATTATGTCAACAAAAAACATATCAGAAAATTATTCTTTAATTGGTGAGAATTCCTTTTTTTCAGGCAATATTCATCTTTCGGGACAATTAAGAGTCGAAGGGAAATATGAAGGTTCTACATTGTATATAGAGCATTTGAATGTAGGTAAAAATGGTAAGGTTAAGAGCAACATTTTTTCCGATATTGTTATTGTTGAAGGTCTGATAATCGGAAATATCGAAGCCAAAACCAGGGTAATGCTTATGCCTACGGCATCAATTTACGGTGATATTAAAACTCCAGAACTTATAATTCAAAATGGAGTCATTCTTGAAGGCAAATGCATTATTTCGCCCAATCTTTCAAAGAACATAAAAGAGATCATAGAAAAACGTTATAATGAGTAATATCCCATTAATTTTTTCATTCGGTGATCCTGGAAGCATAAATCCAGAGATATTTGTAAAATCATTAAATATCTTCGAAAAAAAAATTTTTAATGTTATAGTTGTTGGATCTTTAAATTCATTGAAAAATTTCAAAGAGATAGAAAAACAAAAGAGAAAAATTGAGATTTCTGAATTTTTTTTAAATATCGAATATAAATCTATCTTTTCGAAATTAACCCTTTTGGAGAATTTTATAGATGAAGCCGCTAATCAAATTTTAAATAAATTTTCAAGATTTGTTAATGATAATGATAAGATTGGGAAAAGTAATATTCTATTTTTTGATCCATTACCAGATTTAAATTTTTCAGTTGGTAAAATAGATATTAAAAATGGTTTTCTGTCATATCTTTATCTGGAAGTTTGCTGTAGAATTATTGAACTTTTAAATTTTAAAGCTTACCTTATAACTTTGCCTGTTAATAAAAAATCGGTTTCGTTATTCGAAAAAAGATTTAAAGGGCATACAGATTTTTTGATTGAAAGGTTTAAAGTAAAAAACGCCAGGATGTTAATGCACTCAAATGAAGTTTCCGTTATGATGGAAACCAACCATTTACCTATATTAAAACTTGCAAAATACCTGAATAAACAGCATTTCTTTAAGACTTTACAATTGGCGGCTGATGCCATTAGAAGATTAAATCTTGAGCCTTTTATTTATGTTTTGGGACTCAATCCGCATATGTCAGACAGTTCCTTAATCGGAAATGATGAGCAAAAATGGATTATACCAACTATTCAAAAATTTTCTAATTTTATATCGAAAGATAAAAAAGAGGATTCTATTGAAATCGAAGGACCTTTTTCTTCTGATTCGATATTTATAGAAAATAATTTATTTAAAAAACGACATGGTATTTTTATCGCCTGGTATCATGACCAGGGTTTAATTCCATACAAGATATTGTCAAAGAATAAAGGGGCAAATATAACTATAGGCTTACCATTTATAAGGATCTCGCCCGATCATGGTACTGGTTTCGATATTGTTGGTAAGGATAAGGCAGATCCATCATCTCTATCTTTTTGCATAAATACAATATATTCTCTGGAGGGAAAGTGAGTATAACATTGATAGATGTTAAAAAAGAAGTTGCAAAAATAATTTCAGATAAGATACTAAAAGAATTTTCTATTAAGATAGATGAAGAAAAGATATTTAACCTTTTTTCACAGACTAAAAATTCTGATCTGGGAGATTTTTGTCTTCCTTTGTTTATGATTTCAAAAGAATTAAACATTAACCCTTCAAATTTATCTAATTCTATGCAGCAATACCTACAAAACCTATTTTCTGTTGAAAAAAATCTGATGATTGAAAAAGTCTCACCAGCCGGACCATATTTGAATTTTTGGGTAAATAAAAAAGAAATCCTGTTAAAATTGATTCAATCTAATGACTTCAATCTTTTTCATAAAGATACACTAAAAGATTATACCGTGGTAATAGATTATTCTTCATGTAATATAGCTAAACCTTATGGTATCGGGCATATAATGAGCACTGCTATTGGTGAGAGCCTAAAAAGATGTTACGAATATCTTGGAAGTAATGTAGTAGGCATCAATTATATCGGCGATTGGGGAACTCAATTTGGTAAAGTTTTACTTGCTTATGAATTATGGGGTGAACAGAAGGAACTTGAAGAAAAAGGAGTATATTATCTTTATGAGCTATATGTAAAAATACATAAAGAGGAAGAAAATAATCCTGATCTTATCGATAAGGCTAAAGAAATCTTTCAAAAATTAGAATCGAAAGATGAACATTATTATAAATTATGGGAAAAGATTAAAGAGATTTCATTAAATAATTTTAACCAATATTATACCCTTTTTGGAAATACCTTTACTTTAACCGAAGGCGAATCAAAATATAATAAAAAAAGTATAGATGATGTTATAAGGATACTCGATTTAAATCAGATCTTAAAAGAATCCGAAGGAGCGAAGGTTGTTTTTTTAAATGAAATTTATAAAAATGAAAACATACCACCATGCATAATAATAAAAAGTGATGGCACAACCACATATGCGCTAAGGGATATAGCCGCTATTCTTGATAGATGGCAGAGATTTCATTTTGACGAAGCGCTTTATGTTATAAATGTATCGCAAAGCATGCATATAAAACAATTTAAGGGTGTATTAAAAGAGTTAAATTTCCCATTTGCAGAAAAAATATTTCATGTCGCCTTTGGGACAATGACTTTTTCTGGACAAAAGATGCAGACAAGAAAAGGAACAATTCTTTTTCTTCAGGATATATTTAATGAAATCTATAATCAGGCTATTTCAATAACCAGAGAAAAAAATATAGCTCAGAATTTTGAGGACACAGCTAAAAAATTAGCAGTTGGAGCAATAGTATTCGCAATCCTAAAGAATCAAAGGATAAAAGATATAGATTTTGATTTTAGTAAGGTACTGAACTTTGAAGGAGATACCGCAGCTTATTTACAATATACCGCCGTCAGAATTAATAGTATATTAAAAAAGGCATCAGAAGATTTGAAAATCGAAAGATCACAGATTAGTGTTTCAAATGATAATCTTGTTGAGTCTGTAAATAAATTCTTTTTTAATGTCACTAAAGATGTCACTAAAGATTTAAATCAAGGTAAAGATGAAAATTTAAAGATTTTAAAAGACATATTATTCGAATTATATAGATTCGATGAGGTCATAGATTCTGTCGTTAAAGAAAAAGAACCTTATCTTCTATCGAGATATCTACTGAAACTTGCCAATCTTTTCAACCAATTTTATGTGAGAGTCAGAATTTTAGAAGGTGAAAACCAAGAGATAATATTAAAGTTGAAATTTATTGAAAAGATTGGGCAGTGTTTAAAAAATGGCTTAAGGCTTCTTGGAATTGAAGTTCCTGAGTCTCTGTAAGTGAAATGTGTTATTCAAGCATTTCAATTTCGTTGTTGATTTTTGATTTCCCGATATTTCTATTATAGATATGCTTGCATTATCAATAGAAAATTTAGGGGTATTTTGAATATTTAAACCGATTATATGGCTAATAAGTAGTTTTATCGCAATACCATGAGATACTACGATAATCTTCGAATCGTTTGAATGAGATGAGATTATATTAGAAAATGCCTTCAAAACTCTTTTTTGAACCTGGCCATAAGATTCACCATCAGGTATCGGTATATTTTCAAGATTATTCTCCCAGTGAAAAATAAAATCACTATATTCAACTTTTACATCATCCCAGATATTACCTTCCCATCTACCCATATTTATTTCCTGTAATTCCGGTAAAACGATAAGATTAATATTTAATTTTTGACCGATTATTCTGGCAGTTTCATATGCTCTTTTTAAGTTTGAAGTATAAATAAAATCTATAAAATTTCCCTCAAAAAAAGAAGCTAGAACATTAGCCTGGGCAATCCCATTTTCATTTAATGGAATATCTTTTTTACCTTGAATCTTCAAATCGATATTCCAATCTGTTTCTCCATGTCTTACAAGATAAATAAGCATAAATAGACCTCTATAAATAAAAATAAAATAAAATTATAAATAAATAAAAATAAAATAGAAAAAATATTATATACAAAAGATTTTTATAATACTAAATAGTCTTAATTATTTAATTATCATTGAAATAATAAAATTAAATTAAAATTAATTTGTTAAAAAAAGGTTGTTTAATGATTATTTCTGGAAGTAAACTATAATTTCAACACCATTTTGCAGCATACCAAAAGAGAAAGACCAGGAATAGAGATTCCCTTTAATATCATAAGTATTTGCCGTTAAAACAGGGGGGTCAATTCTTATTATCAATTTCATTATGATATCTTCTTTTTTATTTGAAGGATAAATCGAGTTTCTATCATATATCTTCCATATAAAGGCAGTATCATCTAGCTTTATCTCATTATTATTAGTTAAATCTATCTTATATAAACCATTGACGGGTGTAACCTCGAGAATCTGTTCCATAGAAAATATATCTTGCATACCAGGAGATATAATAAAATCATCATCCAGACCCAAAAGTGCCAGAAACTGTTTTGCGCCCAACTCTGTATATTCATTATAAGAGCTGAATACCTGTATCTTGCTGCAATAGAAATCAAAATTTGAATCAATTATAAAATAGGATACCATACTGCAGGATACTAAAGAAAATAAAATAAGTAAAAGCAGCAATGAAAAAATCAAAATCTTATTTGCTATTTTCATTTTAATCAAATTTTAATCTAACAGATTAAATTTTAATATTTCATTTACATAAAAAACATACATTGATAATATAATATTGTCAAGTTATCTGATTTTGAGGTAAAGAAATAAAAGATAAGACATTTAATAGTTGAAAAACTTAATTTTAATTATATTAATTGTAAAAATAAGCTAGAATATAACCAATGCAAAAATTAGATTTATTCTTTTATTTTTCTATATTTTTGAGTTTGATTATTTTTATACTTATATTTATACGAAGAATAAAAAGAAAGAAAACCGATTCTTTTATAGAATATATGCAACTTTTTTTTCTTCTTATTGCATTTTTATTTTCCTTGATTTCTAATAATAGATTAAATATTTTGATTTTTCTCATGATCTGTACAATAGTGTTAATGTCAAGGCAACTTTTAAAAATAAAAAATTCATAATTGAGGGCTATATGGAAGAAAACTCAAGAAACAAAAATCCTGTTGATGAATTTGTAGCGACAAGGGAAAGATTAAATAAGATAGTGCTTGATAGAGCAGATAATGTTATAAAAAGATTTTATAGTCTTGATTCCCAGACCTATAGAAAAGGGGTTTTAGATGCTAAAACCAAAGAGATGTTAGGACTTGTTTCATCATTAGTTCTTAGATGTGATGATTGTGTAAAATATCATTTAAATCAATGTTTTGAAGAAAAGATAAACACACCACAGATAATGGAAGTCTTATCAGTTGGATTAATTGTTGGTGGTTCAATCGTTATTCCACATTTAAGAAGAGCCTGTGAATTTTGGGTAGAGCTAGAGAAAAAAAGATTTGATAATTTATATAAAAAAATTAAAGACAAAATTGATACACAAATTAAAAAATTAAAAGATTCAAAAGAAGATCGTGATAATTTTTTACAGTATATATGCGATAACTGTTTCAAAGAGATTCCATATTACAATTGGTTTGGTTTTTATCTTGTTGATAAAGAAGAAAAAGAATTGTTAAATCTAGGGCCTTATGTTGGAGAACCAACAGAGCATGTTAAAATTCCATTTGGAAAGGGTATTTGTGGGCAGGCAGCTTTAAAAAAAGACACTATAATAGTTGATGATATAAGTGATGAAAAAAATTATCTAGCATGCAGTTTAAAGGTAAAATCTGAGCTTGTAACCCCAATTTTAAGTAAAGGGAATGTTCTAGGTGAAATAGATATTGATTCACATTATTTAAACGCATTTTCAGAATTGGATAAAGAGTTCATTGAAAAAATTGCTCACTTAATAGAATCAATCTTAATTTAAAAGGGAAAACATGAATAAAGAATTAGAAAACAAAATTAATATTTTGAGAGAAAGGTACAAAGAATTTGGTGAAAGATATGGTAAAAAAAGATTCAATCTTGAGAAATTTGAACAAAGGTACAAAGAGGCTTTAAAAAGCAGATTTAATTTGGATATATTTATATCCGCAGAAGAAGAAGCATTAACACAATTATATCAGGAAACTATAAATCCAAAACCAGTGGTTGGGAAACAAGATTCATCTTTTTCAAAGAAGGTAGATAAGATTTTAGAGGAATATGATGAAAGAATAAAGGTCTACCCATATATAGATTTTCATCCCGATGGAAATGAAGAGTTGAAGTATCTATATGGCGCTATAAAGCAATTTTATATCTATATTTTCCCTTTGCTTGAGATCATATTTGGCTCAAGAGAACTTGGTGTTTCGACTATTAAAGATTTTTCGGTATTTTATGGTTTTATAGATTATTATGCAAGAGATACTCAAACTGGTTATTCTAGAAGGATCGAAGATTATATTCTTAAATTGAAATATCACTCCACTAACGAGGCAGAGCAGGATTACAGAAACATAATGATTGAAACTGCTCAATATTTCAATAAACTGATTATCTTTTTGACAAAGCAAAAATCTAACATTTTCGTAGAAAAAGAAGTTTCTGTGGATTTAAAGGTTTTTGGTAAAGAGCAAATGACATATTTAGAAATTATTGATTTTACTACTAATTGGATTGAAGAGCTTTTTTATAATTTTAGAATCAAATCTTTTATTTAACCTATTTTTTTTAACATTTATTAACAATTATTTACCCTTTAACATTTTTTTATCCTTTAATATTCAAATGATTTATCATTACTTGACTTTTTTTTTATAATATATAATTTATTTTCACTCTTATCCTGCAAAAATTGCAGGATCATAGGACCATAGGAGGAAATATGCCAAAAAAATATGAGCTTTTAATTATTTTTTCTACGAAAGAAAAAAAAGAGATTAATTCGCTAAAAAATTCAGCGAAAGAGAGAATTGAATCCCACGACTTTGTTATAATTTTCGAACAAGAGATGGGAAACAGAAACCTCGCTTATCCAATTCAAAAGCAAAATCAAGGTTTCTATCAAATCTATTACATCAGTCCAAAACAGGAAATTCCCAAGATCGATGCTTTACAGAAAGAATTCAAAAGGGATCCTCAGATATTAAGATCTTTGATTTTTGTTTATGATGAGAAAAGAATTGAAAGAATTAAACAAAAAGAAGAAGAATTCAAAAGAAGAAAAGTTGAACTTGAAAACAGAAAAAGAATGCAAGCAGAACAAGCCAAAAAAGAGATGATAACCGAAGAATCATTTGAAAATTCTGAAAATAAAAAAGAGGAATCCAATGAGTTATGATATTAATAGTGTAATAATTGGGGGAAGGATTGTAAGAGATCCTTTCATAAATCAAGTTAATACACAAAATGGTCAGACAAGCGTCATGAAGTTTTCTATAGCAAACCAGACATATAAAGACAATGAATCCAGCTATTTTGATTGTGTTCTATGGGGGAAAAGGGCTGATATTTTATTCGAAAGGTTAAAGAAAGGGACTTCTGTAATTGTTGAAGGGCAATTAAAACAGGATAGATGGAAAGACAAAAATACCCAGGAAAATAGATCTAAAATAGTTATCTATGTTTCAAATCTGTTTTTTACTGGATATGATAGAGGCAACCTCACCAAAAATAATGAATATGAAAGACCTTATGAAAATACCACAAAAAAAATAGAAGATATTCCCGTAAAAAATGCAGATGAAATTGATGCCGAGGATTTAGGAGCCCTATCTGATATGGATCCATTTGCAGATCCAAATGGCTATGAAGGCGAAGAAAATAATTATTTTAATTGAAAGGAGAATTTATGGATAAATTAAATAATGATAGCGCAAAAAATAATTCAAAAAGAAGACATATGTTTAGGAAAAAAGTATGTGTTTTTTGTAAAGAGGGAATTTATTCTGTTGATTATAAAGATGTCTCTTTTTTGCAAAGATTCATCATGCCGGTTGGTAAAATTTTACCTAGAAGGATAACCGGCACCTGTGCTAAACATCAAAGAATGGTCGCTCAAGCCATCAAAAAGGCAAGAATGGCTGCTTTATTGCCTTACAAAGATATTGGTTAGGATATCTTAGTGCAAAAAAAACAGGTAGTCTATTTATCTATTCTAACGCTATTATTTTCATTTGTTTTACCATTTTTAGCTATAGCTCCAATAGTCTATTTTATCCTCTTAAGAAATAAATTTATAGATTGGATATTGTTTTTAACTGTTTTTTGCTTAATTCTTTTTGTGATTTTTGCATTAAATTGGTTTAATTCTTCATCAACATTTTCGATGATGCTTCTGAACTATTCTTATACCTTGCTTCAATATTTTTTATTACCATTTCTCTTTTCTTTTATATATTACATATTTTTATTGGTGTATAAAAGATATGGATCATCCTTACTAATTTTTATAATTGTAACTGCAATTCCCTTTGCAATTTTAATTGTGGTATCCTTGATTATTTTAAAAAGCAAGGGTTTTTCATTTTTGCAAATAACTCCAGCCTTAGATCAATTGCTTAAAGATAATAGTTCCGAATTGAATTTAAAAGAATTTTTCAATAACATAATAAATTATGAGATTCCAAAGGCAATATCTGTTATTTCAATCGGCATCTCCTTGTTAATAGAACAACAACTTGTTTCTTTTATGAAGAAAAATGAGGAATTAAAACAGATAATTAAACCATTAGAATCGACAAGGTTAAGCAAGGGTTTTTCATGGGTTACTATAGTCGCAATATATAGTTTATTGATTCTGAAATTCATATTAAAGATCAATAATTTTCTGTTAGAATTAATTCTATATAATATTTTCTACCTGTTAACAACTTTGCATTTTATTAATGGTATTGGTGTAATAGCATATTACTTTGACAAAAAGCTAAAACCTATATTAGATGTGCAGCTATTACCGCAGCTCAAAACAAGACCAATAACTATGTTATTGGTTATCATGACTATGTTTGTTATCGTTTTAATTTTATTACCTTTTCTAATTTACATATATTTTGCCATTGCTTTTTTAAGTGTTATAGACACGATTTATCCTTTAAGAAAAGAAAGAATTATATGATTATTTTTAGGAGGCTATAAATGGAAATTGTTCTTTTAAAAGATGTCGAAAATCTTGGTTTAGAAGGTGAAATTAAAAGAGTTAAAAAAGGATATGCCAGAAACTATCTTTTTCCCAGGAAATTAGCAGTCGAAGCAACAAGTTCAACCTTAAAAAATCTTGAACTAAAATTAAAAATATTGGAAGAATCTCGAAAAAGAAAACTTGCAACAGCAGCAGATAAGCAGAAACTACTTGAATCTTTAACTCTCGAAATTACCGCCAAAGCCGGTGAGAATGGTAAACTTTTCGGTTCTATAACTTCTGCACAGGTAGCTGAAAAATTGGCTGAAGCTGGCTTTTCCGAATTTGACAAAAAGCATATTAAGGTTCCGCACATAAAAGAAGTAGGAACTTACACCGTAGTTTTGAAGATAATAGAGTCATTAAATGCAAACATTAAATTAAAAATTGTTGGTGAAGTAGAAGAAGAAAAACCGCAACCTAAAAGAACGCCAAAAAGGAATTTCAGATCAAGGAAGATAGAAACAGAACAAAAACAAGAGCCACAGCAAGAACCACAGAATGAATAATGGTTAATATACCTAAGATACCACCCCAGAGCATAGAAGCCGAAAAAGCAGCACTGGGGTGTATTTTGCTTAATACTGAACTTCTGGAAACAACTTCTGTTTTGGTTGAAGAAGATTTCAGTATACCTGCTCATAAATTTATATATCGTTCAATACAAAATCTTGTAAGAAAAAATCAACCAGTAGATATTTTGACACTAGTAGAGCAATTAAAAGCAGATGAGATTCTTGAAAAGGTAGGTGGTGCAGCATATATCGCTCAGCTTCCTGAATTAGTCCCAACAACAGCGAATTATCCTACATATGTCTCCATTGTTAGAGAAAGTTCATTAAGAAGAAAACTTATAGATGTTGCCAACGGTATAATAGGTCAAGCTTATGACAACAATATAGATATTAAAGATATAATTGATAAAGTTGAGCAGGAAATATTAAAAGTTACGGCATTTGATTATAAAGAGCATTTTTTAATATTAAAAGACTTAATCCTCGATATACTTAATGATATTGAAACTAGAAAGAAAACAGACACAATATATTCAGGAATACCTACTGGATATCACTATCTTGATGAAATAACTTCTGGATTCGATAAGGGAGATCTGGTTGTCATAGCAGCAAGACCATCTATGGGAAAAACAACCTTTGCCCTTAATTTAGCGATGAATATGGCTATGGAATACAACAAGACCGTTGGTTTTTTTTCCCTTGAAATGCCTGCGAAGATGCTTGGTTATAAGATTATTTCAAGAATTTCTCAACTTACCGTAAACGATATAAGAAAAGGGAATATTCCAATAGCGAATATTCAAAAATTAGTAGATTCGGTTTCAATGATATTTGAAAAAAAGATCATATTTGATGAAGCAGACTCTGTAACACTTTTTGATATAAAACAAAGTGCAAGGAGATTGAAATCTAAATATGGTCTGGATATTATTTTTGTCGATTATCTCCAATTAATATCTCCTCCTGCCGGAGTTAAAACCGATAACAGGGTACAGATAGTTTCGGAAATTTCAAAAGGATTAAAGCAATTGGCAAGAGAGTTATCTATACCTGTTGTAGCCTGTGCACAGCTATCAAGAGCACCAGAAAAGAGGGAAAATAAAAGACCACAGCTTTCTGATCTTAGAGAATCTGGTTCAATTGAGCAGGATGCGGATTTTGTTGGATTTTTATATAGAGAAGATTATTATAAATCAAAAGAGGAAAATAAAGATAATAGAGGTATTACCGAATTTATAATAGGTAAACAAAGACTTGGAAGAAGAGGCGATATTATAAAATATCAATTTTTAGAAGAATATTCTCTATTCAAAGAACTAGAAAATCAAGATTTATGAATAATAAAAAACCAATAAAGTTTAATTATCTATTTGCTTATGCAATTCTGTACTCTATAATATTCATATTTCTATTTTTGGCATATAGACAGGAATATTTCCTTTTTATTAAGAAAATAATACTGTTTTTAGACTTTTTTATAGTTTTAGGGGTTTTAAATTTAGAATTTTTTCGAAAAAAAGCATTTTACACTTATAAATTATTTATCAAGACCGGATCCAAAATTTATTTGTATACATTTATCCTTATTTTGACTGGTTGGCTTTTTATAATAATTGGAAAAAAATTTTCGGTTGCATTCAATATATTTTATTCATTTACCCTTATTTTTACGCAGATAGAGATGTTTATTTTTATCTTTCTTTTTATTAAGTATTATTCGCAATATGTAGATTCGGCGAAATTGAATACCGCACATTTTGTTGTAATTGGTTTTATAAGCCTGATAATAATTGGCGGTTTTGTTTTGTTTGAACCAGACGCACAAAAACATAATGTAACATTTATTGACTCCCTTTTTACTTCGACATCAGCGGTGTGTGTTACCGGCTTAGTTGTAAATAATATTAGTGATGCATTTTCAACATTTGGTCTTGTTTCAATTTTAATCCTGATCCAATTGGGTGGTATTGGAATAATGGCTTTATATGCTTCTTTTATATTGTTTTTTACAGGTAGTCTATCATTAAAAGGCTTTGATATAACACTTAAAGCAACAGAAATAACCGGGAAATACGAATCATTTAAAAATACTATTTTTTTTATCTTAATCTATACATTTGTAATTGAAATTTTAGGCGCATTATTTTTAACATTAAGGTTTTTGTATATTGGTTTTGAAATAGAAAGATCGATTGTCTTAGGGATCTTTCATTCCATATCTGCTTTTTGTAATGCTGGTTTTAGCCTTTTCCCCAATTCTTTAATGGATTTTAAAAATGATCTTTTAATAAATCTGGTAATAATATCTTTGATAACTCTGGGTGGTATTGGGTTTATTGTCAACTTTGATATTTATAGATATTTTATCAACAAGATCAAAAGAGGTAGAAGAAATATAAATTTAATGGTTCAATCAAGAATCGTATTAAAAATATATTTGATATTAAATTTATTTGGTAGCATTCTTTTTTTGTTGGTAGAAAACAATAGATCTTTACAAGGTTTATTACCTCACCAAAAGTTTATTGCAAGTCTTTTTCAGGTAGTTACAGCAAGGACAGCTGGATTTAACACATTAGATATTTCGAGTTTATCACCGCCTACTATATTATTACTGGGAATATTAATGATAATTGGAGCATCAGCTGGATCTACAGGAGGGGGTATCAAAGTAACTACTTTTTTCGTTATTTTATATACAATTTTTTCATTTATCAAAGAAAGAGAAGAAGTTGTTATACATAATCACAAAATATCAAAATATCAGATTATAAAGAGTTTTTCGCTATTTTTTACATATATTTCTGTTATTTTAATATCATTTTTCATACTTATGATATTTGAAAAAAACGATCCGGAAACCTTGTTATTTGAAACAATTTCAGCATTAGGAACAGTGGGATTATCTATGGGAATTACTTCCTCATTAAGTGATATCGCAAAAATAGTATTGATTGTTACGATGTTTATAGGTAGGGTAGGTCCATTGACGGTTTTCACTGCGTTAAGTTTTTATCAAAAACAAGATCCTGTGGATTATCCAGAAACCGAAATAATGATCGGTTGAAGAATTTTAGCTAAGATTAGTAATAAATGATTGATAATTAGTAATTAACAATTATTAATTAATTAAGATTTTTAAGGGATAGATATGAAAATTTTAATTATAGGACTTGGAACATTTGGTTTATCTGTTCTTCAAGAATTAAAAACAGATGGTACATCTGAGATAGTCATATTAGATAAAGATCAAAAATTGATAGATATGAATAAGGAAGAAACTGCTTTAGCTGTAGTAGGTGATAGTATGAATATTGAAACATTACAAAAACTACCAACAGATATTGATGTAGCCATCTGCTGTATAGGAAGTGATATGTCCGCTTCCTTAATAACATGTTTAAACTTAAAAGAGCTCCAAATGAATAAGATTATAGCCCGTTCTAGTTCATACTATCATTCACAGATTTTAAATGCAATAGGTATAGATAAAGATGATATCATTTTCCCGGAACAAGAAATTGGGATCAGATTGGGGCGAAGATTAATCCATAGGCATGTATTTAATAATATAATACTTGCAGGTAATCATATTTTAGCAGAGATAAAGGTAAAAAATAGCTTTGTAGGGATGAAACTCAAGGATCTTCATCTCAGGGAAAGATTCAAAATAAATGTTGTAGCAATAAAATATAGGGAAAAAGATCTTTCAAAAGATGGTGAAAATAAGTATGTGGAAAAAATTCTTGATGTTCCTGATCCAGATTATTTATTTACCCCTGACACAACACTCGTAGTTGTTGGGGAAGAAAATGCAATAGAAAGATTTAAAGAGGAATTATAAAAGGATGGAAAACAAAGACTTACAAAAGGTTCTTATAATAACAACTGGCGGGACTATTTCCATGGAAAAAGGTCCTGATGGAGGAGATATTCCTTCATTAAATGGGGATTTAATAGTTAATCAGATCCCAAAACATTTTTTACCAGCTACTATAGAAGTTTATGAATATGCAAATAAACCATCACCTCATATAACAATGGATGATATGGTAAATTTATCCAAAATAATTAAGGAGAAAAAGGATGATTATGATGGTTTTGTTATTACCCACGGAACAGATGTCTTAGAAGAAACGGCTTTTTTTCTCGATGTGGTTTTGCCAGAATCGATTAAGGTTGCAATAACTGCTTCTATGAGGGCTAATGATGATATTGGAGTAGATGGACCTAGAAACTTGCTTTCTGCTATAAAAACAGTGCTTTCGCAAGAATCGAATGGATATGGCGTTATGGTTGTAATAAATGATGAAATACATGATCCTTATACAGTAACAAAAACATATACCTCAAATGTCGCAACCTTTCAATCACCTGGATTTGGAATGCTTGGAATAGTCGATGATGACAAGGAATTTTTTGCAAGAGCTAAAAGGAAAAGAATCTTTATAGAAACAGAAAAATATGAAAAAAATGTAATTTTGTATAAGACCTTTGTGGGGGATGATGGAAAACTTTTGCAATCTATCTGCAACAACGTAGAATTCAAAGGAATGGTTATAGAAGCTTTTGGAAGAGGAAATGTGCCTCCGAAGGTGGCAAATATTATAATAGATATCGCTAGAAGAAATATTCCTGTAATAGTTTCTACAAGATGCCATCTTGGAAGAACTCTGGGCATCTATAGTTATGAAGGTGGAGGTAAACAGCTGGAAGATGAAGGGATAATCCTCTCAAGAGATTTAAAACCACATAAGGCTCTTATATTGCTTAAGATATTGCTTGGTTCGGATTATCAAATGGAAAAGATAAGAGAGGTCTTTTATAATTTTTAAATTTTAAAATAAAATTAAAATAAGCTATAAAAAGGTTGTAAAAAAGATTTTTTTGATTAAAATATACCTGTCGGAGCGTAGCGCAGTTGGCTAGCGCACTACCTTGGGGTGGTAGGGGTCGCTGGTTCAAGTCCAGTCGCTCCGAATTTTTTATCAGTTGACTTTTTTCTCTCATTTTAATATATTATTTTAAGCACATTTGCATAAATGTGCAAATGTAAAAACTTAAGGAGAAGTTTTGTGGTTGTTCAGGTATTGGGTACCGGATGCATAAACTGTAGAAGCTTCTAGCAAATGCACAAGATGCTGTTAAAATTTTAAATCAGGATATCGAGATAAAGTATATCACTGATTTAGAAGAGATAATGAAATTTGGTATTATGATGACACCGGCTTTAGCGATTGATGGAAAAGTGAAAAGTTTTGGTAGGGTTTTAAGTGCCAAGCAAATTGTAGATTTAATAAAGGGAGTATAAATGGCTGGAAAGGAAATTTCAGAAAATAAAAAGTTGCTCTATCATGTACTAGCTTTTTTAGTGATATTTTTTATACCTATCGCTAATCCAAAAGTTTTGAATGCTATTTCACAAGCATTTCTTATGCTTTCAGATTATGCACATCAGCATGTCCTTCTGTGTTTGGTTCCAGCATTTTTTATCGCAGGTGCTATAACTGTTTTTATAGATCAACAAGCTGTGATAAAATATTTAGGACCAAAGGCAAACAAATTCGTTAGCGATTCGGTAGCTTCTATATCAGGAGCAATACTTGCAGTATGTTCTTGTACTGTTTTACCACTTTTTAAGGGAATCTACAAAAAAGGAGCGGGGCTTGGTCCAGCAATTTCCTTTTTGTACTCTGGCCCAGTTATCAATGTGCTGGCAATAGTTCTTTCTGCAAAAGTATTAGGCTTGAAATTAGGAATCGCCAGAACTATTGGAGCAATTGTTTTCGCGCTGATTATAGGCTTTTTGATGCATCTTATCTTCAAAAAAGAGGATGAAGCAAGATTAAACGAAGAAGGTTTGTTTAATGCTATTGACACTGAACCATCCAGGAAATTATGGCAAGAAACATTATATATGTTCTTGATGATTGCGATATTGATTTTTTTAAACTGGGTGCCATCCAAAGGTAATTTAGCTTTCTGGGATTTAATATTCAAGGCTAAATGGGTAATTTCTGGAATTTTCTTTGTCTTTTTAATAATGATTTTAATATTATGGTTTAAAAAAGATGAAATCTCCAATTGGTTTATAGCCACCAGAGATTTTGCCCTGCAGATTTTGCCACTTCTTTTCGCTGGAATTCTTGTTGCCGGATTCTTTTTGGGTAGACCCGGGGAAGAGGGTATAATTCCTAACAAATGGGTTGTTTCTCTTGTTGGTGGAAATTCTATTTTTTCAAACTTTTTCGCATCTTTTTCTGGTGCTTTGATGTACTTTGCAACTTTAACAGAAATACCTATTTTACAAGGATTAATTAGCGCAAGAATGGGTCAGGGTCCTGCATTGGCTCTTCTTTTAGCAGGTCCTTCTCTTTCTTTACCATCGATACTTGTTATTTCTGGTGAACTTGGTTGGAAGAAAACTTTAACTTATGTTTCTCTCGCTGTTATTATGTCTACCATAGTAGGATGGTTATTCGGGATATTTTTTTAGCAGGTAATTTTAATATATTGTTTGGGTGGTGATATGCCATCATTTTTTATTTTTCTATTTTAATTTAATGATTTTATTATGGATTAATCAATTATCTTAATCAGATGAGATAATAAATTATATGATATTATTCAATTAGTAATGATTATTTAGGTTTTAAAAATACAGGAATAAAATGAAAAAAAGAATTTACGAAGGGCTGATACTGCTTTACAGCATAGTTAAGTGGTTTGTATTGGCTACTATAATCGGCATAATAGTCGGAATTTCTACCTCGATATTTTTAAAATTGCTAAATTTAAGTATAAAATTTACTGACAATTTTTACTATACCTTTATATTTCTTCCCTTGATATTTTTTATCACCATAATTATTACAAAATATATTTCACCAGAATCAGAAGGGCATGGCACAGAAAAGGTCATAGAAGCGGTTCATACAAAAAATGGCAAGATAAATACAATGGTAGTTCCTGTAAAGTTGTTTACTACCATAATAACACTTGCTACAGGTGGATCGGCTGGTAAAGAAGGTCCTTGTGCGCAAATAGGTGCAGGACTTTCATCAACATTTGCGGATATTTTTAAATTTAAGGATATCGATAGAAAAAAACTTGTAATCTGTGGAATTAGTGCAGGTTTTGCCTCTGTTTTTGGAACCCCAATAGCAGGAGCGATCTTTGGTGTCGAGGTACTTGTTGTAGGAAGTATTCTTTATGAAGTCTTATTACCTTCCTTTATTTCTGGAATGGTAGCATTTCAGGTAGCATCATTTTTAGGCATTGAATACTCATATTTCCCCGTTCATATCTCTTTACCATTTAATCAGGTAATATTTTTCGATATGCTTTTAGCAGGATTGTTTTTCGGTCTTGTTTCCTTTGTGTTCATAGAAATACTCAATCTATTTAAAAATTTAAGCAAAAAATTGCATTTCTGGCAACCATTAAAAGGTATAATTGGTGGTGTGCTATTGATTGTACTTACTTTAATTTTTTCAAAAGATTATCTTGGTCTTGGTTTGCAGACCATAGATAATTCATTGAATGGCTATGATGTAATATGGTATGCATTTATATTAAAGATAATATTTACAAGCATAACATTAAACTTCGGTGGAAGTGGTGGGATAGCAACTCCAATATTTTTTATAGGTTCGACGGCAGGAATATTTTTTGCGAATATCTTTCATTTGAATAGGGCAATCTATGCCCCAATTGGCATGGTGAGCCTACTTGCCGGTGCAGCAAATACACCGATAGCCGCAAGCATAATGGCGATAGAGTTGTTTGGTGGGGAGCTGGGACCTTATGCTGCAATCGCTTGTATTATAAGCTTTTTAATGACGGGGCATAGGAGTGTTTTTCCTTCACAGATGATTGGTGTTAAAAAGTCTTCTTTGATAGATTTTCAGCTTGGCAATCGGATGGATAACCTTGCTTTAGAGCATAGTTTAAAAGAAGATAAAATACTAAATTTTATAATTAATCTGGTAAGGAAAATTAACAAAAAGTAATTTTCATTTGGGTGTTTTAATTAGGTTTTAAAAAATATTGTGTGCTATTAGTTATTTATTTTTAATCTATTTTGACATTATCAGAGCTTAACCCAGATTTTATTTCGTTAAAGTATACAGTATTTTTATTTTTTATATCATTTGACCGATATAACCCTATTTTTAAATAATTCCCCGAATTATTATAAAGATTTTTAAAATTATCTGCCCATTACCCTTTAATAATTGCGCATTCACTGATAACCAGTGAGCCACTGCTGTGAGGGATATTAATTGATAAACCAATTTTCCCATTTTTATATGTCAAGTAAACATGTGGCGAATTTGCCTGATAATTATCCCATGTCTTTTGTATTTTAATAATCAGGTTGGTCATGAAATTGTCCAATTACCTGCCAATAATCGATGCTTTCTACATAATCCGTTGTGGTTTTCACACTCCAGCTGTAATATATTTCTTTTCCCACGGAGAAAAGATATCCTGGGCTTCAAAATCTGTCGATATAAAACAAGATCATAATGATATATTAATCTCATTTATAGTGTTGCAACCAGAAATAATTGAAATTAACAATCTTATTACTATTAAAAATACTGAATTTAATTTAATATTTGTGCTCCTTGATATTCCTTTTGTAAAGACAATGCTATATGTAAGGTCATAAATTTCCACAGAGAACCTAATTAGCTTAATCTTTTATTATTGTTAAAATCATTCTTAAATTTTTGTTTATAAACAGATGTATAAACTATCTTATGCTTTCTATCGTGTAACCATTTAAAAATGGCTGTTATTATTTCTGCTTTTTGCTTTCTAGATATATTCCTCCAAGTCCATTCCCTTAATAAAAGTCCCTTGTATGAATTTGGTCAATAACTTCTTAAATAATTTCACCTAATTGTTTTAATAAAAAATTCCAATCCTTTTTTGTTAGTCTCTCTGTACGAATCGGTGATTACACCTCCCATAATAGCAATAGGTTCATCACCTGTTCCAATTTAATTCAAATAAACAAATTCATTGATTATACCCACTTAAAATATTATTACTAATTATTGGTTGATAAAAGAATTTGTATTTTGCGTATGTTAAAAGCTAACCAGAAGAATTTCAACTTGGCAGATTAATTTTTTACCCTACAATGTTTAATAAATTGTTGCTACCTATCCTAAATTGTCAATTATCGGTTGTAGAATTTCTATAAAAATTTTCATGTTTTTAACAGCCCATTCTTTAAGTTCCTCAGTCATTTTCCCCTCATTTTTTTCAATGTATAATCTTGCATAATTTTTTACCCAATCATTTTGAAAAATAACTTTTTCGTTAGTTTTTTGTTCAATTTCTGATTTAAATATTTCAATTTTATCAATGGCTGCCTTATTAAATTCTCTGTTTTCTTTTTCAAAATGAAGTTCAACGCCAAAACTGCTTCTAGGTCTGCCATGAAAAATCCATTCAAAATGAATTCCACTTTTCCCTGTCGAAATCTGATAATATCGTTTTGTTGTTGGTTTTGCATATTGCCTTGGCATTATAATTTTAAGTCTACCTACAAGTTCATTATAAAAATTAAAATATTCCTCTTGAGATAAAGTTTTATTGTGTTCAGAAATTTCTTTCTTCTCAAATTCTATTCTATTCCAAATATTTTAATTTAATTTTATTATATTTGGAGTTTCTGCCACCTAATTGATTTTTATTATATTATCTCCTTTTTATTTCCTTTTTTATTTTTTGTGCTCCTTTAATAATTTTCAAACAAATTTTCTTAATTTGGTTTATATACTTTTTGCCAAAATAAAACTTAATATT
The DNA here is from genome assembly GCA_020722965.1 of Brachyspira murdochii. Classification (GTDB taxonomy): domain Bacteria; phylum Spirochaetota; class JAAYUW01; order JAAYUW01; family JAAYUW01; genus Exilispira. Next base: position 165,024 of record DYJT01000001.1, read on the forward strand.
ATTTTATTCAAAAGCAATTGATAAACCGTAAAACCTGTTTTTAATGGAAATTTAAGAAAAGCAACTTCTATTTATCAAGGTCCTGTCTACGCACGAACTGTGGTTTACTATTTAAAATATCCCAATATTTATAACCTATATATCCAACAGCAACAAAAACTAAGCCACTAAATAAAAATAGCAAATAACTAAAATGTATTCCTCGCTGTAGTACAGCTTTTTGTGGATTTTTAGAATTATAGTATACCGTTACCTTAGCCCCACAGGATATTTGTCTACAATAGCCTGTTGGGAACTTCTACTTCCATTTTGTAAAGGTCCAAATAAACGTCTCTCGCTTGTATACCTCAAATCTTGCACAAAATATTCATAGATAATATGGGTGCCATAAGAAGGTCGTTCGCCGATAGTATGGTGTGATTCAAACACTTTAGAAACAAGGATTTTCCCTTCACAGCTCTTCCAAAAATAACTGGTAAATCCTTCATATAGCAAGATAAGCGCCCATATAGAAATACCAAGACCTACTACAAGAAAAAGTAAAAGCCATTTGCGCTCTTTTTTTTCTTGCATATTGTTTTTCACCTCTTCAATAATTTTTATTTTTTTTATAATAAATAGTAAATTTTAAGTAAAAATTCTATTTATCTATTATATAATCTTAAAATTCTGTTTTTAAAAAAAACATTGAAAAGACTTTTTTCTAAAAAGTAAAATTATTTATAAAACACAATTTAAAAACGAAGAAATAGTTGAGCTAATAAATAAATCTATATCTAATATGCCAATAAAATAATCTTCATAAAATATTCCAGTGAAATAATCATGAAAAATGTGGTGAAAACAAATTAAAAATTGCTAATTTATGTTTAGCTTTTTAGTTGAATTTATCCCATAAAAATATGCTTTACTGTCTTAATATCAATGTTTTCAATCTAATCAATTATTTCTTGTATACTTAAATTAATATGCTATTAAAATAGCGATAATTAAAAATTAAAGGAAATTATATCTAACAAAGTAAAATAGATTTATAAAAAACCTACTTTAAAGGATTTGTATGGGTCAGATTTTTTTAATCTTATTTTATTTGATAGTTCCCTTTATTTTCCTCTTACTCGAAAAAAGAGTTGCGATAATTCAAAAGATAAATCCCATCGTCATACTCTATATTATTGGGATTTTTTTAGGTAATGTCAACTTGATCCCTCAATCTTATTTTAATCTTCAGGATCTTTTAAGCTCTGTTTTTGTATTATTGGCAATACCACTTTTGCTTCTATCATT
>DYJT01000001.1:166410-221905 GCA_020722965.1 Brachyspira murdochii
TGTCTTATAGTAGGCTCGATGTCAAATATTCAGAAATTATTGGCAAATAGTGTAAATATTGTTCTATATGTTTCAATTGCGGTTTTTGGTTCTCTTTTAATCCATTTTTTACTGAGCATACTTTTTAAAATCGATGTAGATACAATGATAATAACCTCAGTTTCCGCAATATTTTCTCCACCTTTTGTTCCACTTGCGGCTACCAGTTTAAAGAATAAAGCGGTAATATTATCAGGGATGATAACTGGTTTGATAGGATATGCCATAGGAAACTATCTCGGGATATTGATGAATTATCTTTTAAATCTAATCCATTAAAAAAAATAAATTCGTTAAAATACTGAAAATAAATTTTAATTTTAAAATAAATTATCAAGGAATTATTAAGATGATAAAAATAATACCTGTAAAAACAGAGAAAGATAGAAAGAATTTTGTGAAATTTCAGTTTGATCTTTATAAAAACAATGAATTCTGGGTTCCACCTTTTTTTAATGATGAGGTAAAAGCGATTAACATGCAAAAAAATAAGGCATTTGATTTTTCAGATGCTGAATTTTTTCTATTTGAAAAGGATGCGAAGTTTGTAGCAAGAGTTGGTATGATAATCACGAAATCATCTGAAAAAGAAAAGGATTATGCAAAGATTTCGCGATTTGAGGTAATAGATGATTACCAGGTAGCTTCCTTTGTATTTGATTTTGCAAAGGAATGGGGAAGAAATCGAGGGAAGAAATTTTTGCATGGACCTCTTGGTTTTACGAATTTCGATACACAAGGTTTGCTTGTCGAAGGGTTCGACAAGATCCCGACTGTAGCCTCAGTATATAATTTTGAATATTATAAGAAATTTTTTGAAATCTATGGTTTTGAAAAGGAGATAGATTGGGTTGAATATGTAATAGATGTCCCTGATAAAATTCCACCAAAGGCTATTAAAGTTTCTGAATTAGTTAAAAATAGATATAATGTAAGTACTTTAAAATTCAAAAGTAAAAAACAGTTACTAAAATATGCTAAAGAAGTTTTTCATCTTATAAATAGAACTTATGATGAACTATTCTCTGCTGTTAATTTAACAGAGCAGATGATAGATCATTATATAAAATCTTATATAAGTAAGATTGAGCCAGATTTAGTAAAAATTGCATTAGATAAAGATAATAATGTCATCGGATTTGTAATATCTATGCCATCTCTATCTTATGCCATGCAAAAATCAAAAGGGAGATTGTTCCCATTTGGATTTATTCATATATTAAAAGCATTAAAAAAATATGATAGACTGGATTTATATTTAGGTGCAGTAGATAAGAAATATCAGGGTAAAGGGATACCAGCTTTACTTATGGTTGAGATGACAAAGACAGCGATAGAAAAGAAGATCAAATTTGTCGAGACAAATAGCGAGCTTGAAACAAATGTGAGGGTTCAGGGGAATTGGGATTATTTTGATGCGAGTCTGATAAAAAGAAAAAGATCATATTTTTTAAAGATAGATTAAATTATAAATCGATATAAAATTCAGATAGATATTTAATTAATCGATATTTGACTAAACCTTTAAAGATTATGCGTAAACTTATAAATTATATTAAAACCTTTAATAAAGTCGTCTGGCTTCTTGTATTTGCGACATTTATAGAATCATTTGGTAGATTTTTAGTTATTCCATACCTTTCGATCTTTTTGGCTAAAAAAGGGGTTAGTCTAACCTCTATTGGGGCAGTAATAGGTGTTGGTCCTCTTGCAGCGGTGATTTTTAGCCTGATCGGTGGGCATCTTTCAGATACTCTTGGTAGAAAGCCGGTTCAAATCATAGGAGTACTGTTAAGTGGTATATCTTTTTTGGGTTTTGCACTTTCAGGTCAAAACCTAATCCTTCTTGCAATCTTTAATTTTTTAACAACGATGACAAGAACATTTTATAGGCCAGCGGTAAATGCTGCAATAGCAGATATAACCCCACCTCATAAAAGAAGCGAGGCAATGAGTTTATCGAGAGTTTCTATAAACTTAGCATATGGTCTCGCACCTGTTTTAGGAGTATATCTTGCAAATCAAGATAAACCAATAGCCTTTATCCTGGGTGCAATTTTATCTATTATTGTTGCCTTATTCATTGCTGTAGTTATCCCTGAAACTGCGATAGGTTTGAAAAAGGAAAAAAGAAATGAAGATTCAGTAGAAATAGATAAAAATAACTTTGATAAAAATACCTTTAATATATATAAAAAAATACTTTTAGACAGATCTTTTTTATTGTGGAATATTTCAAACATTTTGCTTGTTGGAGTTTATAATTATATTTCATCATTTTTACCAATAGTCATAACCAAAAAAAATCTTTCATTATCTTTATATGGAGCTGTTTTAACGGTAAATGCCTTTATCTGCACATTTTTGCAGATGCCTGTTTCTGCTATATTTGCAAAGAAAAATATAGGGAAAATTTGTTTAGTATCTATGATAGGTTATTTTATCGGTTTTATCCTTTTCGGCTTTTCATCTATTAGCTTTTTATTGCTGGCAGGGATGTTCATTTTAAGCATTGGTGAAATTGTTCATGCAGCCGTTGCATTAAGATTTATACCCGAAATTGCTCCAAAAGCTCTTCTTGGAAGATATATAGGAATTTCTGGTTTTCAGGAGTTTGGCCCTTTTTTATTTAGCCTGATAGGTGGAGTCATACTGGAGAGATTTGATGGAAGGGTTTTGTTTACTATGGCAGCATTTGTCGCCGTTTTAGCAGGTATATTGCAATATTATGCTGATAAGATAAGTAAAAAAAAGAAGATTTTTTAGGAGGAATTTATACAGATTGAAATTAAAGAATATTTAAATTTATTGGATAATAAAGGTCATATTACAAAAGAAGGGTATGCGAAAAAACCATATTGGAAATACGACAGAAATAAGATTAATGCAAGTAAATTAAGGATAAAGGAATGGGATTATTATGCGCTGCTTTCTCAAAAAAGTGGGTTTGGTTTAGCCTTTACAATAAGCGATATGGGTTATATGGGATTTACATCTATATTATTGCTGGATTTTAATAATAAATTTTACAAGCCAGTCGATTCGCTTTTTTTATTTCCATTGGGGAATTTGAATCTTAGCCCTTCAAGTGATATTGGATTAATTAATTACAAGGATAAAAAGATGGAAATTTCTGTAGAGACAAAAGGAACTGAAAGAATAATAAATTTTTCTTCGCCAATACTCGAAGATTATTATAATAATAAAGGAATAGAGGGGAAATTAATTTTAAGATCATTAAAGGAAGATGATTCTATCTCTATAGCCACATCCTGGGAAGAAAGAAGAACAGCCTTTTATTATAATCAAAAGATAAATTGCATGAAGGTGGAAGGTAGTTTCAAAATAGGAAATAAAACATATGATTTTGATCCAGATTTTGATACAGCTGTTTTAGATTGGGGTAGAGGAGTTTGGACATATAAAAATAGATGGTTCTGGAGTTCACTATCATCATATATTGCAGGCAAAAGGTTTGGATGGAATCTTGGATATGGATTTTCAGATAGGTCATCGGCAACAGAAAACGCACTTTTCTACGATGGCGGATTGTATAAACTCGATCAAGTAGAATTCATTTACAATGATAAGGATTATTTAAAACAGTGGAAGATATTGGATAATGAGGGCAAACTAGATATTTTTTTTAATCCTATCTTAGACAGAAATAGTAAGACAGATCTTTTCCTTATAAAATCAATTCAGCATCAGGTTTTTGGTTATTTTAGTGGGATGGTGAAAATTGAAGACAAAGAGTATAAAATCGAAAATTTGCTTGGTTTTGCGGAGGATGTATTCAACGCATGGTAAAATGCATATTTTTTTATTAAGTATTTTTTAATTGTTAAATTTCGAAAAATTGTTACAAGTTATAAATAAAACAAATTGTGTTATATTTTGATTTTGGTATAAAAGAGGTATTTTTATGAATAACGAAAAGATTGAAAAGATTGAAATTAAAAGACATTCTCTTTCTCATATACTTGCTATGGCTGTTCAATCTATCTGGCCTGATGCGAAACTGGCTATCGGTCCTGCCATAGAAAATGGTTTTTATTATGATTTTGATCTTATCGAGCCTATTTCAGAAGATAGACTTACTGAAATTGAGCAGAAGATGAAGCAGATAATAGGTCAGGGATTAAATTTTGTTCAAAAGAAGATGAGCATAGAGGAAGGAATCGATTTTTTTTCAAAAAAAGGTGAGATTTACAAAGTTGAACTTATAGAAGAGATTTTAAAAAGAGGAGAAAAAGAAGTTTCTATCTATGAAACAGGTGATTGGCTTGATCTATGCATTGGACCTCATGTTTCGAATACAAACGAGATAAATGTCGATGGTTTTAAGCTGGATAGAGTTTCAGGAGCATACTGGAGAGGGGATGAAAAAAACAAGATGCTTCAAAGAGTATATGGATTATATTTTGATACCAAAAAAGAGCTTGAAGACTACATTAACTGGAGAGCAGAAGCGATAAAGCGAGATCACAGGAAAATAGGAAAAGAACTGGATTTATTCTCCTTGCATGATGAAGCCGGGGCAGGTCTTGTATACTGGCATCCGAATGGTGCAAGGATGAGATATCATGTCGAAAATTTCTGGAAAAAAAGACATCTTGAAAATGGTTATGATTTTGTCTACACTCCACATATAGGCAAATCCTGGTTATGGGAAACTTCGGGCCATCTTTCCTTCTATAAAGAAAATATGTATAGCCCTATGAAGATAGATGAAGATGATTATTTTATAAAACCGATGAATTGTCCATTTCATATCATGATTTACAAATCCAATGAACATTCTTATAGGGATCTGCCCCTTAGATGGGCTGAACTTGGAACAGTTTATAGATACGAGATGTCGGGAGTATTGCATGGGCTTTTAAGGGTTAGAGGTTTTACTCAAGATGATGCCCATATTATCTGCGCTGCTTCACAGGTAGAAGCCGAAATATTAGAAGTCCTTAGGTTTTCACTATCTATATTAAGAGCCTTTGGATTTAATCAGATAATAGCTTATCTATCTACAAAGCCAGCAAAAAGCATAGGAACCCCTGAACAATGGGAAAAGGCAACAATATCACTTAAAAAGGCTATAGAAAATGAGAAACTCGAATATCTTGTCGATGAGGGTGGTGGTGCATTCTACGGACCAAAAATTGATTTAAAGATAAAAGATGCACTGAATAGGCAGTGGCAACTTTCCACAATTCAGTTTGACTTTAATCTACCAGAGCGATTTGACATGAATTATAAGGACTCCGATGGATTAGAAAAAAGACCATATATGATTCATAGGGCGTTACTTGGCTCTTTAGAAAGATTTTTCGGTATTTTAATTGAACATTATGCAGGTAAGTTTCCTACCTGGATTTCACCCGTTAATGTTATGATTATCCCTGTGTCAGATAAACATATTGATTATGCAAAAACAATAGAAAAAAAGTTAAAAGAAAAAGGGCTTTTCATCAAGATTGATACTCAAAATGATACAGTAGGAAAGAAAATCTTCAAAGCTCATGCCTTAAAAATTCCTTATGCAGCAGTCGTAGGTGAAAAAGAGATGCAAAACAATACCGTGACTATTAAAAACAGGGATACTCAGAAACAGTCAGTCTATCCTCTCGATGAATTCATTCAAAAGTTAACGGAAGAAAAAGATAATTGCATAAATAGTCTAATGCTTTAAAAACTTTTCTTAAAACTTTTAAATTAAACCTTTAATTTTTGGAGGCATCAATGAATAATTTAGCAATAATTGATGCTCACTCTTTTATCTATAAGTTTTATTTTTCTTCGACAAGAACTCCTTTGATAAATTCAAAGAATGAAAATGTGACCATCCTTCATATGTTTATTTCTAAGTTGATATCCATAGAGAAGAACCATAATCCAACGCATATGGTTATCTGTTTCGATGAAAAAGGTCCAACATTCAGGAATAAGATATATGAGAATTATAAGGCAAATAGAGATAAATCTCCAGAAGAGATAAATAGACAAACTCCTATATTAAAAGAGATACTTGTTGAACTTGGTTATTCGATTTTAAGTCAACAGGGATATGAAGCAGATGATTTTATAAGTGCATCTGTTATGGCAGCATTAAAAAAGGATTTTGAAATCAAGATTTTTACACAGGATAAGGACTTACTACAACTTATCCAGCCTTCTGTCAAGGTTGTATCACTTAAAAAAGGGACAGATGGCGAAGTAATATATGATGAAAAGCAGGTTGCTACCGAATGGGGGATCAAACCAGAGCAAATGGTGGATCTTCTTTCCCTTATGGGGGATAGTTCGGATAATGTTCCTGGGGTTAAAGGTATAGGTGAAAAAACAGCCTTAAGTTTAATTCAAAAATATGGTAGCTGTGACCAACTTATTAAATATCTTCATACAGTTTCCTCTAGCACAGTTCAAAAAAGGATAAAAGAGGACCTTGATTCACTAAAGATTTCTAAAATACTGGTTGATTTAAAAAATTCGGACCATGTAAAAAAACTTGCAGAGAATCTTGAACCAGAAAGTTGGGTTTTACCTAAGACTAAAAATGAAAATGGACTTGTTTTGCTGAAAGAACATGAATTAAAACAATTGTATGAAGGTTTTAGTGGTGAGGTTTATGAAGGAAATTATCAATATACCTCGATAGATCCGGCAAATTACCATTTGATAAATGATAAAGATTCTTTGAATAGTCTTTTTAATTACTTGAGCAAATTTGATATAATAAGCATCGATACCGAAACCACGGGTATTCAGCAGGAAAATCTCGAGATTTTAGGTGTTTCAATTTCTTGTGAGGAAAAGATCGCCTACTATGTAGATTGCAGGGATGAAAATTTTCGAGCCCTATTTTTTGCAAAGCTTAATAAGTATTTAACCAATAAAAAGAAATTTATTGGTCATAACCTTAAATATGATTACAAGGTCTTACGAAAGTATGGTTTAAAATTAGAGCCTATCTACTTTGACACTATTATAGCCGCAATGCTTTGTGGATATGAAGGTGAAAAGTTGTCTATGGATGATCTTGCAAAAAAATACCTAAGATACTTGACGATTCATTATGAGGATGTTGTAAAAGACAAGAAGAAGACTTTAAACGATTACCCGATAGAGCAGGTAAAAGATTATTCGTGTGAGGATGCAGACATAACCTTAAGGCTTTACAATTTCTATAAACCAAAGATAGACAGCGAATTTTCAAAGATATTTTACGAAATCGAAATGCCTTTACTTCCAATTCTTGCGGAAATGGAGCTTGATGGGATTCTTGTAGATAAGAGTTATTTTGAAAATATTAATGATGAAGTTGGCAAAAGGTTGAATAGCCTTAAAGAAGAAATATTCAAACTTGCAGGATCTAATTTCCTTATTAATTCGCCCAAACAACTTGCAGAAGTTCTGTTTGAAAAGTTAAAGCTTCCGGCTGCTAAGAAGACGAAAACAGGTTTTTCTACAGATGAAAATGTCCTGGAAAATCTTTCAGAAATGGGATATGATATAGCCACTAAATTACTGGAATATAGAAAGTTAGATAAATTAAGAGGGACATATATTATTCCAACTTTGAATTACATAAAAAAAGATGGAAGAATTCACACAAATTACAAACAGGCATTTGTTTCCACCGGTAGGCTTTCAAGCGTGGAACCTAATCTTCAAAACATACCTGCTTTTGCAGAAATGGGGATAAATATAAGAAAAGGATTTGTCGCAGCAGATGGATATATGCTTCTATCTTTTGATTATTCTCAGATAGAGTTAAGGGTTTTAGCCTATTTTACTCAAGATCCAAACTTGAAAAAGTCATTTGAAGATAAAGTGGATATCCACTCAAGTACGGCATCGATTATTTTTAATAAAGATATTTCTGAAGTAACTCAAATGGATAGGAAGATTGCCAAGACAATCAATTTTGGTGTAATCTATGGTCTATCTGCATTTGGATTGAAGCAACAACTTGGTATATCCCAGGCTCAGGCTCAATCCTTTATAACAAACTATTTTTCAAATTTTTCTACCATTAAAGATTATACAGAAAACTACATGAAGATATGCGAGCAAAGGGGGTATGCAACAACCTACTTCGGTAGAAAAAGATATATAGCTCAGTTGAAATCGAGTAATAAGGCAGATAAGGATGCCGCTAAAAGGTCTGCATTAAACACTCAAATTCAAGGAACGGCAGCTGAAATAATGAAAAAAGGGATGATAGATGTTACAAATCTTTTAAATGAAACATACAAGGAAGAGAAAAGAGAAAAGATAAGACTTCTACTTCAGGTTCATGATGAAATTATTTTTGAAGTAAGAGAAGACCTCATTGAACCTATTTCAAAAAAAATTAAAAATGCATTAGTAACTGTTATGGCATCCGAACCAGATTGGAATATTCCACTTGAAGTTAATTCATCCTCTGGTAAAAGCTGGGACCTTTTGAAATAACTGTTTTAAGACAATTGTTTTTTTAAGATTTTAATTTTTAGTTTTATATATAAATTTTATTTATATTTATTTTTTTAAAATTTTCATTTATTGTTTTTGATTATATTTTTTATTTATATTTATTTAATTTTTTGATTTATAATTTTGCTTTACTGATATAATTTATTTTTTTTATTTTTTATTATTGAGAAGATAATTTAAAGGAGAAATAGATGAAGGTTTATATCTCTTTTGATTTTGAAGGTATAGCAGGCGTTGCATTCTGGAAGGAAACAGAAGGTAATCCTAGATGGAACGTCATTGCAACAAGGCAGTTGAAAAGATTTGTCGATGGCATTCTTAGTAAAAATCCAGACGCACAAATCTATGTTTCGGATTCCCATGCATTTGGTGAATCATTGATATGGGAAGAGCTCGAAAATGTAAGACTTATTAGAGGGTATCCAAGGGTTTTTTACATGGTTGAAGGATTGGATAGCTCTTTTACAGATCTTGTCCTTTTTGGCTATCATACCGCAGTAGGTGGCGGGGGGATGATGGATCATTCTTATTCTTCAAGTTCTATATATAACATAAAAATGAATGGTGAATATCTTGATGAGGCTAGAATAAATTCATATTTCGCCTCTGAGCTAAATGTCCCACTTTCATTTATCTATGGTGATAGACAGACGATAGAGTCATCACCACTATATCCACAGATAGATTATTGCATTTCAAAGGATGCCATATCGAGATTTTGTGGGATAATGAGACCCGAAAATGAGGTTTTGAATGAACTTTTTATTAAAGGGCAGAATTTAGGTAAAAATAAAAAAATAGTAAAACCAAAAGAAAAGGATGATGGCAGTATCTATCCTTTATTTATAGAGATAGAATACACAGATACCGTTAGAGCAATGCTAGCATCTATAATTCCAGATGTCAAGCTTGTAAGCCCAAGAAAGACAGAGTTTTATTGTAAGGATGTGGCGACTTTTTATAGATTATTAAATGCGATAACTATTATATGCGCAGAAGCAAAAACAATTCGATAAGTTTTAAAAATTTTACTCTTTTAATTGCATTTATATTAGCATTATTCTTGGCTTTTTCGCAAGATTTTCATTCTGTCCAATCTGATAGGAGTATAACTTTTACATTTGCAGGGGATGCCATACCGCATTATATTATAAGATCTATTATAGATTCCGAACAAATTAGTTCTAATCAAATTTATAGTTTAAATTCTATCTTTTATTTTTTAAAATATTATTTAAATTCCGATGCATCCTTTTTTAACCTTGAAACAACTATTTCGGGAAATCCTCAAAAGGTAAAGCCATATCATTTTTCTGTTCAACCTGTCTTCTTGGAATCACTTATAGAAAATGGTTTTACGCACTATACAATTGCAAATAACCATAGTCTTGATTATGGAGAAAATGGTTTTAAAAAAACATTGTCTTACATAGATAAAACAAGGTGCACAGGATTTTTCGACCAGAAGATATCATATATAACTTTTAATTTAAAAGATTTTAAGGTTGCGTTTTTATCTTTTACAATGCTTTCAAATTATCCTGTCGATAAAAAATATAAAATTAAACCTGTTTTTGTTGAAAATCCTCTAAGAGATAAAAATCTTATTGATCTTATTCAGGTTCTCGACAGAGAATCAGACATATTGATAGTTGGAGTCCATTGGGGGCAGGAATATAAGCTACAGCCAGATGATTTACAGAGAAAAGTCGCAAAATTTCTTATAGACAATGGTGTGGATATAATCTGGGGTACTCACCCGCATGTTATAGAGCCATTTGAAATATATAATGGCAAGCTTATACTTTATTCATGCGCGAATTTAGTTTCGGGGCAGGCATACAATATTTCAAGTAAAGACCAATCATCTTTTCACCCAAACTATTTTTATACAAGATCTATTCCAATCATAAAAGTCAGTATAAATGGGAACAAAAGCATTAAAAATATAGAATTAATCCCATTTTTTCAGCTAAACAATTATTTTGTAAGAAAATCCAATGAAAAATATTTTACCACTCTAATACCAACAAAGTATTTTATGAAAAAGGGAAATCTACAAAATATTTTTCACATATTTTTGAATGGGCACCAAAGATTTCTTGAACTTTTTGACTATATTAAAAATAATCTATTGAGTGAAACTGAAATTAAAAATATTAAGAATGCCAATGATATTTTATTTAATACATTTTTCAGTAAAATGAGTGAAAATAAATTTAAAATAATAGAAAAAGAAGATAGCTATATAATTGAATTTTAACAAAAAAATTTAGCAGAAAAAAGATATTAAAATAAACTAAAGTGCTAAAATATTTATTTAAAATGAAAAAATACGATGTAATTATAATTGGTGCAGGACCGGCTGGTGTGTTTTGCGCTATTTCTATTAAGGGAAAAGATCCAAAAATTAATATCGCCATTATAGAAAAGTCTAAACCCTTACTTAAACTTCTTTTAAGTGGTGGTGGCAGATGTAATTTCTCAAATAAAAAAGCAACATCTGAAATCTGTAATAAATTTTACCCAAGAGGTGCAAGATATATTTCATCTCTTTTTTATCAATATGATTATGAAGATTTCCTTAATTACCTAAATCAAAATGAGATTGGTTATAAAGAGGAAGAGGAAGAAAAGCTATTTTTAAAAGGCGATGATTCAAGGGAAATTGTAAATCTTTTTTTAAATAAATTGAAAGATTATGATGTTCCAATAATAAACGCAAGTTTTATAGACTTTAAAAAAAAGGATATATTTGAAAGTCTTATAGAAAAAGATGGTGAAATTATAAGTATTTATTCTAACTATCTTGTTATATCTACGGGTTCAGATAAAAAAATTTTGGAAATAATAAAAGAAAAAAATATTTTAGTTAAAGATTTTATTCCCTCATTATTTGGCTTAAAATCTGAGAAAATTGCTAAACATGATTTAAAAGGTATAAGCGTTCGAGATGTTGCTGCTAAAATAGAAGTTGATGATAAACTTTCCGATTTAAAGCAAGATAAAGTAATGGGGGATCTACTTTTTACACATCAGGGTATAAGCGGTCCAGTTGTTTTAAAACTAAGCTCATATTACGCAGAAATATTAAAAGAAAATAAATATAAAACCCAAATACATATAGATTTTTTCCCCAAAATTTCATTTGAAAATCTTTTAAAAACTCTTCAGGATAAGTTTCATAAAGGCTCAACACTTATAAAAAATATCTGTTTTGAGATAAATCTGCCTTTTAAATTATGGTCCTATATACTCGAATTAGCGATAATCCCAGATGATCAAAAGGCGACAAATACAAGCAAAAATCAGGGTAGAACTCTGGGGATGTTGTGTAAAGATTTTAAAATAGATATAGAAGGGAAGGCACAAGACAAAGGTGAATTTGTTAGTGCGGGGGGAGTAGAGTTAAAAGAGGTGGATAAAGAATGCCGCTTAAAAAAAATTGATAAGCTATATTTTATTGGGGAAATATTGAATATCGATGGAATAACTGGGGGTTATAATTTACAGGCGGCATGGACGACTTCTTTTATCTGCGCAAATTCTATTGTAAAATCTTTTTCTCAAAATCAGAAATAATATTGTTTAGCTTTGAACCATAAATTTTTTCGGCATTCTTATAACTCATATCTTTAAGAAGTTCGTTGAAATTATTTAAACCACCAACATCGATAAGATGTTTTATGAATGCTGCTGATAAAGATGGTTTAACAATAGCAGGATCTGAGTTCCAATCATTCCATAATTTTTTTATTGAAATAGATGTTATTCCATTGCTTTTTAGTAATTCCTTACTTTCTTTTATAGTATCGGTATTATATTTTTCTATAAAATATCCAAACCCCTCGAATATCAAAGAGGATATAACAGGATCAATCGGAAAGTATCTATTGTATGCAATAATCTTCGCAATTGTTCTTGGGATAGAGTCTTTATAATTTAAATGTGATACAAGGTATATATAATTTTCGTACGGAATAGTTTCCCCAATAATTATAGGACCTGCTTCCCAGCTTTGCCATAAAAATATATTTATTCTCTTTCTATTTTCAAAAGGGATAAACCCAGTAATTAGTTTCAATGAATTTTCGGCGATCTGTAAAGATGATGTGGCATCTACCCCAAGTTCTGGCTGAACAAATATCGAAAAATTGTTAGAAAGTGAATTTTTCCATTCACCAAAAAACAAAGATAAACCAAAGATAGATAGTTTTTTCCTTGCATATATAACAGAATCGTTATCTACATTTAAATCTATGCAATATTGTAAGACCCTTTTAGCCTCAGGTATCTGATTCGTCATATAGAATGCGACACCTTGATAAGCCAAACCCCAGGATTTTATTTTAGTAAAATTCGGATCATTTTTAATAGCCTTTTCAAGATATGGAATTGAAATACTATATTGTTTCAAATCAACATAAATCATACCTATGATCAGATTTATTTCAGGATGCTCTGGACTTTTGGAAAGAAGGCTTATTGCCAGTCCAAGAGCTTGATTTAACTCACCTTTATGGTAAAGTTCCCATATAGGAGGGATTTTTTCTTCAACAGATTGGTCTATGTTTTGCATCGAAAAAAAGATGGAAAAAGACAAGAAAATCATAATAAAGATAATAGTTCTCTTCATCATTAAACTCCATTAATTGAAAAATATAGCAAAATACAATTTCAATATAATTCATATTTATTATTTAGTCAAAAATTTTTGATTATAAGCAAGCTTGACTTTAAGTTAATATTATTTAAATTCAGTTTAAGGGATAAAGCCGATGTAGCTCAGTTCGGTAGAGCGTCTGATTCGTAATCAGTAGGTCAAGGGTTCGATTCCCTTCATCGGCTATTTTCGAATCTATCTATTATCGAATCGATGGGGAATTAATGCAAGACAATCAAATCTATTTCTCATTACTAAAAAAACAATTTCCAACAATAGAAACAGCGACAACAGAGATAATAAATCTTGAAGCTATAAGAAATCTGCCGAAAGGTACAGAACATTTTATTTCAGATATTCATGGTGAATATAAGTCTTTTGATCATATTTTAAGAACTGCCTCAGGAGTGATACGAAAGAAGGTAGAAGATACCTTTGGGCAAAACTTAAGTAAAGAAGAAAAAGACGAAATCTCTATTTTTATTTCTTATCCAGAAGAAAAACTCGAAATGATTAAAGTAGATATCGATAATACTTACTTAAAACAAAAGTTAGAGCAGCTTTTAATGGTATTTAGAGTCGTAACCTCAAAATATACAAGATCAAAGGTAAGAAAGGCTTTACCCAAAGATTTTGGTTATATTGTAGAGGAGTTACTCCATGAAACAGAAAAAAATTTAAATAAAAAAGATTATCATAATAGCATCATTAATACAATTATTGAGAAAAAAGAGGGGTTAAATTTTATAGTTTCTATAGCAAAGCTGATTCAAAAAATGGTTGTAGACAGATTGCATATACTAGGCGATATATTTGATAGAGGTCCAGGAGCAGACATAATTCTCGATAATCTTATGCAGTATCAAAATATAGATTTTGTCTGGGGTAATCATGACATATTATGGCTTGGAGCTGCCTGTGGAAACTATGCTTGTGTGGCAAATTGCATTAGGATATCATTAAGATATGCAAATCATGAAATGTTAAGAGAGGGATATGGAATAGATATATCCCCACTCGCATCTTTGGCATATGAAAAATACTTTGATAAAGACTCGGAAATATTTGAACCTCATATTTCGAAAGATGAGCTTCCTTCCAAAGAATATAAGCTAATGACTGCAATGCATAAGGCTATTACTATAATTCAGTTAAAGCTGGAAGATATCATTATAAAAAGACACCCCGAATATGATATGCAAGATAGAATTTTACTTGATAAAATAGATTTTGAAAAAGGATTGTTCAAAGATAAAGAAAATACCTATAAACTAAAAGATGATTATTTCCCTACAATAAAAAAGAATAACTCGGATCAATTGGATGAAGATGAAGAATTTGTAATTAAAAAACTTACTACCTCCTTTTTGACAAGTGAAAAATTACAAAAGCATGCAAATTTTTTGATGGAAAAAGGGAAAATGTATTTAGCATACAATGATAATCTGCTTTTCCATGGTTGCATACCAATGGATAAAGAAGGAAATTTTCAGGTATTCAATTTCGATAATAAAAAATATTATGGTAAAGGATTGCTTGATTATTTTGAAAGAAGGGTAAGAGAGTCATTTTATCAGAAAAATCACTTCAATGAGGATTCGACAGATATTTTCTGGTATCTATGGAGTGGAAAAGATTCACCACTTTTTGGTAAAAAGAAGATGGCAACATTTGAAAGATATTTTATTGAGGAAAAACAGACACATGAAGAAGAAAAAAATGATTATTACAATTATAATGATAAAGAGCAAACTGCATTAAAAATTTTAAAGGAATTTTCTATAGATAATGGTTTTATAATAAATGGTCATGTCCCGGTAAAGGTTAAAAAAGGTGAAAGTCCTATAAAGGCAGGTGGTAAGCTTTTAGTCATAGATGGTGGAATGGCTAAGGCATATCAGAAGGAAACTGGAATAGCCGGTTATACTTTAATATATAGTTCAAATCATCTTCTTCTTGCAGAACATTCCCCTTTGATTGATAAAGAAATGATTTTACAAAAAAATATAGATCTTGTCCCCAATTTGATCGTTGTTAAGGAGTTTATAAATCCCGTATTGATAAAAGATACAGATATAGGGAAAGAACTCGAAATGCAGATATTGGGTTTAGAAGATCTTATAGAAAATTATAAAAAAACGGCTAGAATATAGTTTGTTTGTTCATCTTTTAGCTTTTCACCAACTATGATTTATCATCACCCTTTTTTTCGCCATAAAGAGTAGAAATCCATTTTGAAAGTTTTGATTCAAAACCAATCTCATTGAATCTGAAAAATCTTCTATCTTGCTCCATATATTTTTGATCAACAAAATGATTCTTAAAATCATGTGGATAAAGATATTTTTTCTTCGCTTCCTTTGAAAATGATTTTACCTCTATATTTTTTAAATGCTCAGGTATCTTCATTATTGGTTCTTCTCTTACAGATTTTAATGCAGATTCAATACCAAGATATGCCGAGTTACTTTTTGGAAGTGATGCAAGCAAGCAAGATACCTCTGAAAGAATGATTCTCGCTTCTGGCATTCCTATTTTTTCAACAGAAAGCATGGCACTAGTTGCAATTGAGAGAGCTTCTGGATATGCAAGTCCAATATCTTCGCTTGCCAGGATAACAAGTCTTCTTGCAATAAATAGGGGATCCTCTCCACTTTCAAGCATAAGAGCAAGATAATAAAGGGAAGCGTCGATATTACTACCTCGTACGGATTTTATAAAGGCAGAGATCGCATCATAATGCCCATTATAATCCGAATAAGCAGTTTCTTTGACCTGCAATATAGATTTAACCTTCTCTTCATCTATTCGTATAATATTATCTTCTTCATTTTTATCTATTAAATCATCTTGCTTCATTTCAATATTATTCTTATCATCAAAATCTTTTATATTTTCATCTTTTGCAATATTAGACTCTTCTCTGCCTTTATTTTTGTAATTATGTATTTGTTGCAATAAAATAATCTCTATGCAATTCAAAGCTTTTCTTATGTCATAAGCGTTTTCAATCAGATAATTTAATGAATTACCTTCAAATATGATTTCATATTTTGAAAAGATTCTATCATTTTTTAATGCATTTATAACGATTAATTTCATCTGCTCGAAAACAAGTGGTTTTAATTCAAAGATAAAAACCCTGGATCTTAGTGCTGGTTGTAATATGAATAGGGGGTTTTCGGTTGTTGCCCCAATTATGAAAATTTCGCCTCTTTCCAGAGGTCCTAAAAGCATATCCTGTTTTGATTTATTTAATCTATGAATTTCATCTATAAAAAGAACCTTTTTTGAAGAAATATTGAAAATTTTTTTAAGAGAATCACTATCAATGGTTAAAGCCGATTCTTTTATAAACAGCATGTTAAATTCGTTAGATATAATATTGGCAAGAGTAGTTTTACCAGATGCAGGAGGACCGACCAGTATCATAGAATTAAGTATTTTTGATTCAATCATCGTTCTTATCGGTTTCCCAGGATCTACAAGATGATTTTGTCCTACGAAATCTTCTAACTTTTTAGGTATTGCCCTTTTGGAAAGTGGTGGATTTTCTTCATAAAATAAATCCATTTCTGGTTTCCTTAATTAAAGATGTACAAAAAGATAATATATTGATATTTTCTTTTTTCAATCTTGCCTTGTAGTGATTGAATAGATTAAATTCTATTGAAATTAAAATTTAATAATATAGATTTGTTTGAGTATATTTAATTAATATGGTTAAAATTAAAAAAAATATTGGAGGGAATATGTATCGAGTAATAGTTTGGGGACTTGGAAATATGGGAAGTGGGATGGTCAAACTTATTTTAAAAAAGCCATCTACTTTGAAACTTGTAGCAGGGATAGATGTTAAAAAACCAAAAGGCAATGCAGATGTTGGTGAAATGATAGGATTAGGGCAGATAAATGTTCCATATTATACAGATCCTGCGCAAATAATTAAAGAAGGTGCAGCAGATATAGTGCTTTTGAATATAAACTCATTTACTAAAGCGGTGTTTAAAGAACTTAAGATGATTTGTGAGGCTAAAATATCATGTATAACGATTGCCGAAGAGATGTCATACCCCTGGGCACAAGAAAAAGAACTTGCAAGAGAACTGGATAAAATAGCCAGGGAAAATGATGTTACGATTCTGGGAACCGGAATTAATCCTGGCTTTGTTTTAGATACCTTAATTGTTTCATTAACCGGAGTTTGCCTTGATGTAGAAAGGATTGAGGCATCTAGAATAAATGATCTATCTCCTTTTGGGAAAACAGTAATGGAAACTCAAGGTGTTGGTACTACGGTTGAAGAGTTTGAAAAGGGATTAAAATCAGGGAAAATAGTAGGTCATGTTGGTTTTCCAGAATCGATTTCAATGATATTCGAAGCTATGGGATGGGAACTAGGTAAAATAGAACAAGAAAGAGACCCTATAATCTCTAAAACATATAGAGAAACAGATGTTGTTAAAGTAGAACCAGGAATGGTTGCAGGGTGCCGACACATTGGGATAGGTTTCGATAAGGATGGAAAAGAAAGAGTTAGATTGATACATCCGCAGCAGATTCATCCCGATCTTGAAGCAATTGAAACAGGAGACTATATCAAAATTTATGGCGATCCTTTTGTTTCAATGAGCATAAAGCCAGAAATACCCGGTGGAAAAGGGACCATAGCCATGGCGGTGAACATGATTCCTCATGTAAAACAGGGACCAGCAGGCCTTCTTACCATGATAGATCTTCCTGTCCCAAGATCTATTAGAAACATTTAATTAAAAAAATTTTAAATGGAAATTTTAAAAAGAAATAAAACTCTCGGATTAATAGCATTATGGATGGCTCTATTCCTTTGGGGTATCCATGGGGTTGCCGGAAGATTCCTTGCCATCAATAATGTGTCGATGCTGGGGGTAATGGAATTCAGATTTATAATAGGAACAGTATTATTTGGTCTATATTTGATCTTTTCAAGACAACTTAATTTTTCATATTTTGAATATTTTAAAATAATTTTACCTCTTTCTTTTGTAGGTCTATTTGGGAACTCGGTTTTTTATCATCTTGGATTAAAATATATCCCTGGAACATTAGTTATGCTTTTAGAAAACTTAGCGCCATTCTTCGTGGTATTGATTACTATGATTGTAGAAAAGACAAAACCAAAAAAACATGAGGTAATTGCTTTATTTATCTCTTTTTTTGGTTTATTTCTTATAGTCATAGGTAAAGGTGGCTTGGATATTTCAAACAAAGAATTTTATTTGGGTGTTTTACTCGAGATAGTAGCTGGAATTACCTTTGGTTCCTACACTTATTTTTCTGCAAGATTCTTCAGGAAAAAAGATATTAAATTCTCATTTGCAACTATGATGAATATACTCTTTCAGCTATTTTTATATTCATCGATAATGGGATTACCATTTTTGTTTTCGATTAAAACTTCTTCATTAAGAAGGATAGATATCTTATTAATATTGGAGATGGGGATATTTCAGTCTTTTTTTGCCTATATCCTATGGAATTATGCTCTATCTAAACTTCCTGCAACTTCAACTTCTATCTTATTCTATATGACAGTAGTTTTTACATCTATAAACGAAATGATTTTTTTAAAGTTTTATCCAAATATAATCATAATTATTGGCTCTTTTGTAATTATAACCTCTGCAATTGTTCTTACTTCAAAATCATATTCCAGGGAAAACAGGTAAAAATATTTTAAATATTTTAAAAACCCTTGCCTTTTAAATGCTTTTTTTAGTATATTTTTTATTGAATAAACAATTTTATTTAAAGAGGTTAGGACTATGGCAAAAAATATTTTGTTTAGTGAAGATGCAAGAAAATTAGTCATTAATGGTGTAGAAAAGTTAGCTCGGACTGTAAAGATTACTCTCGGTCCTAAAGGGAGAAATGTCCTTATAGAAAGAAAGTTTGGCGCTCCAACAGTTACAAATGATGGTGTTACCATAGCAAAGGAGATCGATCTTCAGGATCCATTTGAAAATTTAGGAGCTCAACTTGTTAAAGAAGTTGCAACAAAAACAAATGATGTCGCAGGTGATGGAACAACAACGGCTACAGTTATAGCAGAAGCCATCATAAAAGAGGGGATCAAAAATATTGTTGCAGGTAGTAATCCCATTAAAATTAAATTTGGTATAGAAAAAGCAGTAAACGAGATTGTTAAAGAGATTAAGGCAAAAGCTAAAAAGATTGAAACAAAAGAAGAAATAGCTCAGGTAGCCTCAATTTCAGCTAATAATGATCAGGAAATTGGTAAACTTATAGCTGATGCAATGGATAAAGTTGGAAAAGAAGGAGTCATTACAGTTGAAGAATCAAAGACAATTGAAACTCATTTAGACGTCGTTGAAGGTATGCAGTTTGATAGAGGTTATATCTCCTCATATATGATTACCAATCCAGATTCAATGGCAGCAATATTAGATGAACCTTTTATTCTTATTTATGATAAAAAAATCTCTTCTATGAGAGATTTAATCCATATTCTCGAACAGGTTGCTCAAACTGGTAAACCTATTGTTATAATAGCCGAAGAGGTTGAAGGTGAAGCTCTCGCTACATTGATAGTTAACAAATTAAGAGGCACATTAAATGCAGTTGCAATTAAGGCTCCTGGTTTTGGCGATAGAAGAAAAGCAATGCTCGAAGATATTGCCATTTTAACAGGTGGTAAGCTAATTACAGAAGATTTAGGCATGAAACTCGAAAATGCAACTATCAATGATCTTGGTAAAGCAAAAAGAGTAAAAATAGATAAAGAAAATACTACAATAGTTGAAGGTTATGGTGATCCCAAGAAGCTTAAAGAAAGAATCGCAACAATCAAAAAAGAGATCGAAATCTCTACATCAGATTACGACAAAGAAAAACTTCAAGAAAGACTTGCTAAACTTGCCGGTGGTGTTGCAGTTATAAATGTTGGTGCTGCTACCGAAGTTGAGATGAAAGAAAAGAAAGCAAGAGTTGAAGATGCACTTTCAGCTACGAGAGCAGCCATTGAAGAAGGTATTGTCCCTGGCGGCGGTATGACTTTAATTCACTGTAGCAAAGTTCTTGAAAATTTAAAAAATCTGACAAATGAAGAGCAAATTGGAGTAAAAATAGTTAAAGCCTCAATTGAAGAACCTATTAGAATGATAGCCGAAAATGCAGGGTATGAAGGGGCAATTATAGCAAAACGAGCATATGAGGAAAAATGGGAAAAAGGATTTGATGCTAATGTCGGAGAATGGGTAGATATGTTTGAAAAAGGTATCATTGACCCTGCTAAAGTTACAAGATCTGCATTGCAAAACGCAGCAAGTGCTGCTGCAATGCTTCTAACAACCGAAGCCACAATTGTCGAGATTCCTGAAAAAGAAAAAGCTTCTGTACCAGGCGCAGCTGGTATGGGCGGCATGGGTGGAATGGATATGTATTAGTAAATTTGTAGAGAAATTAAAAAGGGGTTGTCTCAAAACTGGGGTTATCTCAAGAATGAGACACCCCTTTTTTTATTGTCCAATTAAAAATGAATTTTCAAATTATAGTTTTATCAAAAGCCGTTTATGGTACAAATTTCTAGATAATAATCCTTGTAAAAGTTTTTTATGTAAAATTTCTAGATAGCAATCTAAATAAAAGCTTTTTATGGAAAATTTCTGGATAACAATCTAAGTAAAAGCTTTTTATGGAAAAAATTTTTAAAGGTAATAATATCCATAGAGTTAATATAAATAAATAAGGTATTTAGTTATATAATTCTATGAATAATAAAAAAAAATTAGCCATTGTCACAGGTGGAACATCTGGATTTGGTTTAGAGCTTGTGAAGAAACTTACTAATAATTATTTTGTTATATTTACTGCGCGAAATATCGATAAGACGAAAAATGTATATAAAGAGATTTCTGAAAATACAAAAGATGAAGTTAAATTTTTCTTATGTGAGTTTGAAAGCTTAAACTCTGTAAAAAAAGCTGCAGAAGAAATTTCGCAGTTTGTAAACAAAATGGATCTTGAAGTAGATCTATTAATACATAATGCAGGGGCTTCGGCCGGCAAGAAGATAATAACAGAAGATGGTTATCTTTATGAGATTCAGGTAAATGCTTTTAGCACAATTTTGTTAAATGAAATCTTGATAAAAGATATTAAAAAAAATTTACTAAAAAACTGCAATATCGTTTTTATAGTTTCATCACTTTATCAAAAGGCAGATTTCAGTGTCGGCTATTCACCAGATGATTCCTATGATCCTATAATCTCATATTCAAATGCAAAGTTTATTGAAATTTACTATGCGAATATGCTTATACAAAGAATTAAAAATCTAGATGTAAAAGTAATTCTTTACAGCCCGGGATATATAAAAACCAACTTTTTTCGTAATGACAATGAAAATAAATTTAAGAATATCTATTATTATCTATTTTTAAAAAATCCTTCAAAAATTGCCAATAATTTTTTTAAGGTTTTAAAGAAAGAAAATAAGATAGAGAAAAGTAGGAATATAAATTATATCTGGCTTCGAAGTTTAAAAAGAAAAATAATAAAAACTATTAATAAAAACAAGATAAATGAAAAAATAGTTAAAGATATTAATAAATTTCTGTATTTTTAGCTTATTATGTTGAAATTTATAAAAAAGTGAATTAAGTTGACAATTTAAGTTTAAATATTATTATTAATATAAGCTAGGAATAGCTCAAAATAATTAAGGAGGAAACCTTGAAAAAGACTATTATCGCTATAATTTTTATTGTCCTCATGGTCTTTGCTTTTAGCTGTGCCAAAAAAGCAGCGAAGGCATCTTTTCATATTGGTATCGTAACTGGTACTGTTTCTCAATCAGAAGATGATTTACGAGGAGCAGAAGCATTAATCCAGCTTTATGGTGATGCAGACAAAGGTGGAATCATCAAACATATTACTTATCCAGACAACTTTACCTCAGAGTTAGAAACAACCATAGCTCAGATAGTTGGTCTTGCCGATGATCCACTTATGAAAGCTATCATAGTTAACCAGGCAGTTCCTGGCACAACAGAGGCTTTTAGAAAGATTAAAGAAAAATATCCCGATAGAAACATTCTTCTTTTTGCTGGTGAACCACATGAAGATCCTAATGTTATCGAAAGTGCTGCCGATTTAGCAATTAATGCTGATAATGTAGCAAGAGGATATTTAATCATTGCTTCTGCAAAGAAAATGGGTGCCGATACCTTTGTTCATATTTCTTTCCCAAGACATATGAGTTACGAACTTCTTTCAAGAAGAAGAAGGATAATGGAAGCTGCTTGTAATGATCTCGGAATAAAATTTGCTTTCGAAACCGCTCCAGATCCAACAACAGATGTAGGAGTACCTGGTGCGCAGCAATATATATTAGAGCATGTTCCTCAATGGCTTGAAAAATATGGTGACAAAACTGCTTTCTTCTGTACAAATGATGCTCATACAGAACCTTTGTTAAAAAGAATAGCAGAACTTGGTGGCTTCTTTGTAGAAGCTGATCTACCTTCTCCTTTGATGGGATATCCTGGAGCTTTAGGCATCGATCTTTCTAATGAAGCAGGCAATTGGCCAGCTATATTAAAGAAAGTTGAAGATGCTGTCATCGCTGCTGGTGGTGCAAAAAGAATGGGAACATGGGCATATTCCTATGGTTATTCAACAACAGCTGGTTTAGGTGAATTTGCTAAGAGAATAATCGAAGGTGTTGCAAAACTCGATAATTTCAAAGATCTTATGGATTCATATATGAAATTCACCCCTGGTGCAGAATGGAATGGTTCTTATTACATCGATATGGCTACAGGTGAAAAGAAGATGAATCATATTCTTGTTTACCAGGATACATATGTTTTTGGTTTGGGATATCTTGGCATGACAAAAGAAGTTGTTCCTGAAAAATATTTAAATATCAAATAGCTTTTTTCAGATTTATAACAATTGGGGGGCTATACCCCCCCTTATTATTTCATGATAAGTGCTTTAAAATTAAAAAAATAATTCAATTTATCTTTTTTAATAATAAAAAATTATTGATGAAATGAAAATATAAAGTAGCAATGAATAGAAAACTAAATAAAGGGGCTTTAAATGGCACAAAAGCCTATTCTTGAAATGAAAAATATTTCAAAAGAATTCTATGGTAACAAGGTACTGAATTCGGTATCTTTTTCATTAAATGAAGGTGAAATTCTTGGACTTGTTGGTGAAAATGGTGCAGGGAAATCCACTTTGATGAATATTCTTTTCGGAATGCCCGTAATTAATCAGACGGGTGGTTATACAGGAGATGTATTAATTGATGGGCAAAAAGTCTTATTTAATTCACCTTTTGATGCAATTAATGCAGGAATTGGAATGGTTCACCAGGAGTTTTCACTCTTACCTGGATTTACTGCAACCGAAAACATTCTATTAAACAAAGAACCACTGAAATATAATTTTTTGGTAGAAGTTTTTGGTGATAAGATGTGTACATTGAATTATCAAAAGATGCGGCAGGAAGCCGTAAAAGCTATTGAAAAGCTTGGAGTTAATATAGATCCTGATATGTACATTTCTGAAATGCCAGTTGGGCATAAACAATTTACCGAGATAGCACGAGAACTGGAAAGATCCAACGCAAGGGTTATAGTACTAGATGAACCAACAGCAGTATTAACAGAATCTGAGGCAGAAATATTATTAAAAGCATTACAAAATCTTGCTAAAGAAGGCATTTCAATCATATTTATAAGCCATAGGCTTCAAGAGGTAATGGATATAGCAGATAAAATAGTTGTTTTAAGAGATGGTAAACTTGTAAATGAAGTAGAGACAAAAAAAACAGATATGAAACAGGTAGTAGAATGGATGGTTGGGCATTCTCTTGAAACTAGAACTAAAGAGAAAAAAAAAGAAATCTCAGATGAAATTATTCTATCTGTTAAAAATCTATGGGTCGATATGCCTGGTGAATTAGTTAAAGATGTCTCCTTTGATGTAAAAAAAGGAGAAATCTTAGGATTTGGTGGACTTGCCGGGCAAGGGAAATTGGGTATTCCAAATGGTATTATGGGTTTGTTCCCAGCTGGTGGCAAGGTTATTTTTGAAGGCAAAGAGCTTGAGATTGACAATACCAATTTATCTATTAAAAAGGGTTTAGCCTTTGTTTCTGAAGATAGAAGAGGTGTTGGCCTTTTATTGGAAGAACCAATAGATTGGAATATCTCATTTACAGCGATGCAGGTTCAGGAAAAATTTATAAAGAAATTGTTAAATGGTTTTATTAAATGGAGAGATGATAAGAAAATAGAAGATATTGCTAATTATTATATAAAAAAATTTGAGATAAAATGTACCAGTACAAAGCAAATGGTACAACAATTATCGGGTGGAAATCAACAGAAAATCTGTCTTGCGAAGTCATTTGTATTGGATCCTAAAATTCTATTTGTATCTGAACCCACAAGAGGGATTGATGTGGGAGCTAAAAAATTGGTTTTGGAGGCATTAAGAGAATTCAATAAAGAGCATGGGACCACTATAGTAATCATTTCCTCTGAATTGGAAGAATTACGATCTATCTGCGATAGGATTGCAATAGTCGATGAAGGAAAGATTTCTGGAATTTTACCTCCAACTGCGCCACTAGAAGATTTCGGATTGTTAATGGTTGGAAGTAGTAAGCAAAACTAAACAGGGGAAAAAATATGAGACTTACAAATTTTATAAAAAATTTTATAGATGCGGCAGGATGGCCTAGAATAATCATTGGAATATTTTTAATAGTTCTTTTCGCTTTAACCCCACTCGCAAAATTAAAATTTAGTACAAGCTTGTCAGATACTCTTGTCAGGGTTGGAATGAATGCGATAATGGTTCTTGCCCTTGTTCCAATGGTTCAATCTGGCTGTGGATTAAATTTTGGGTTACCATTAGGATTTTTAGCAGGTATTATAGGTGCGCTTTTAAGCATAGAGTTTAATTTAACTGGCTTGAAAGGTTTGTTTAGTGCAATTGGTATTTCGATCCCTTTTGCTATAATTTTTGGTTATGGTTATGGGCAGCTATTAAACAAAGTAAAAGGCGATGAGATGATGATAGCCACATATGTTGGGTTTTCATCGGTTTCATTATTCTGTATCCTATGGTTGTTACTACCTTTTAAAAGTCCTGTCATGGTTTGGGGTTATGCTGGTAAAGGTTTAAGAACTACTATTTCTGTTCAAAAATTCTGGCAAAACAGTCTTTCAGATATTTTGTCATTTAAAATTGGGGATTCTTTCTATTTCCCTACTGGAATGTTTTTATTTTTTGCACTGATGTGCTTTTTGATTTGGGTATTTTTCCATACAAAAACTGGTACAGCAATTACAGCAGTAGGTTCTAATCCTGATTTTGCTAGAGCATCTGGAGTCAATGTTGATAAGATGCGAACTCTTTCTGTTATTATATCTACTGTCCTTGGCGGAATGGGAATAATTATATATGAGCAAAGCTATGGTTTTATCCAAATATATAATGGACCACTTTACATGGGGTTTCCGGCTGTTGCGGCAATATTACTTGGAGGAGCATCTGTACATAAGGCTAATATTGGGAATGTATTAATTGGAACATTTTTGTTTCAAGGAATTTTGACAATGGCTCCTTCTGTAATAAATAGTTTAATCCAGACCGATATGTCTGAAATATTTAGAATAATAATTTCAATGGGTATGATTCTATACGCATTAACAAGAAAAACAAAGGGAAACAGATGAAAACGAAAGATAATGAAAATGACTTTTTAAATTTTTTAATAAAATTAGCTAAAAATATTTTCGTATTTATATCTAAATATCCTGTTCCAATTATGTTTATAATCTTTCTATTCTTCGCGGTTCCGAAATCTGGTTTCTCATTCAAATACCTGATTAATGAATTACTTACAAGATTGGCAAGAAACTCATTTTTAGTGCTTTCTCTATTACTTCCAATCATGGCTGGAATGGGGATTAATTTTGCTATGGTCCTGGGTGCTATGGCTGGGCAAATAGCTATAATACTTATTACAGATTGGAGTATCGTCGGACTTCCTGGATTTTTCCTGGCTATTTTGATTTCTTTGCCTATAGCAATCTTATTAGGTTACATCTGTGGTTATATTTTAAATAGAGCAAAGGGAAGAGAGATGGTCACCTCTATGATTCTTGGCTTTTTTATGAATGGTTTCTATCAATTTGTTGTCTTGTATCTTATGGGTCCGGTGATTCCAATAAAAAACAAATTATTACTTCTTTCAAGAGGTTTTGGAATTAGGAATGCAATAAACCTTCAGGCTATCAGGCAAAATTTAGATGATTACATCCCTTTAACCTTATTTAAAACCAATTTAGATCCAGGGATTAAATTTCCTATTGCTACCTTTATTTTAATAGCTATTTTTTGTATATTCATCATATGGTTTAAAAAAACAAAACTTGGACAGGACATGAGAGCTGTAGGACAGGATAGATTGATAGCAGAATCCTCTGGAATTCCATCTGATAAAACGAGATTGCTTTCTATCGTTATTTCTACGGTACTTGCAGCAATTGGGCAGATCATATTTCTTCAAAATGTCGGGACTTTATCGACATATAATAGTCATGATATGACCGGGCAGTTTGCTGCAGCCTCCTTGCTTGTTGGGGGTGCAACTGTTGCAAGTGCAAATATTGGAAATGTTTTTTTGGGTGTAACTCTTTTCCATCTTATGTTTATTGTTTCTCCTATGGCAGGGAAAAATTTACTTGGAAATGCACAGGTAGGTGAATATTTTAGAGTCTTTGTTTCATATGGAATTATAGCAATAGCGCTTGTCCTTTACTCATGGAAAAGATTTAAAGAAAAAGAAAGAGAAAGAATGGCGTTACGAAATGCAGTAGCTAATACTAAAACTAAATAAATTCTTTAGCCAAGGAGAATTTTTATGAATGTGAAATTAAGAAGAAATATAATAAGATTATTTTCGGTTTTGTTATATATTGCCTTAATAGTTCTTTTAATTAATATTGGAAAAGGTCATACAATTTATATATTCAATCAGAAATTTATATCATCAACAGGAGAAGAAATTAATGCACTTTATACATGTAAAATCCTAAATGCTACAGAAAAGGGTTCTTTTGTCAATTTCTTGAACCAAATTTGGATTAAACTATTTAACAAAAAGCTCTACCAGGATCAAATTTTAACATATGCAAAAGGAGTTCCAGGTCAAATAGTTGTTCCCTGGCATAAGAAAAAGGTTATATTTGAGTTTTACGATGGTATAAATCTTGTGAAGAGAATTGAAAAGCAAGTTTCACTAGATCCTGGAATTACGCAATATGTCTGGAATCTATCTGCATTATATGCAGAAAATCCTGAATGGTCCGATAGCTATTTAATTGAAGAAACTTCAGATTCTGAATAAGATTTTAAATAAATAGATATATATTTTTTACAATTATCTTTGCTTTTTATCTTAAAAGTGCTAAATTAGTAAGGTATTTATTATATTAATTAAAAAAGAGGAAAAGATGTTAGTTTCAAAAGAGAAGGTTGTTAGTTTTTTTTATACCGTAAAAGATGATCAAGGTAAAATATTAGATCAAACAGATTCAGATCGTCCATTCTCCTATATTCATGGTTCCAATCAGATAATTCCAGGTCTTGAAAATGCTATGGAAGGGAAGGATGAGAATTCTAAGTTTTCTATTCATGTCGATTCAAATGATGCTTATGGGCAATATGATGAAAACCTTGTAATGAAAGTTGAAAGATCTTTTTTCGGTTCTGAGCCACTCCAAAAAGGGCTTCAGTTACAGCTGCAAGCGCAGGATGGATATCATATAGTTACTGTTTTAGATTTCGATGATAATGAAGTTACACTGGATGCAAATCATCCTCTAGCAGGTGTTAACCTTAATTTCGATATAGAAATAAAAGAAGTTAGGGATGCTACAAAAGAAGAATTAGAACATGGTCATGTGCATAACCATCAAGAGCACGAAGATGAAATGGAAGATGAGGAAGATGATGTTGATGATGTAGAATTTCAAGCCGATGATGAAGAAGCCGATTAGTTTTATTCATTTATTATCTTAAGTTTATGTAAAAGATATACTTTTATGGTTTTATCATATATTCAAGAATTTTTTTTAAAAGTTTTTAATATAAAAAATGATATTTTAAAATATATAATTCCAATATTTCTTATTCTATTGACTCTTGCTTTATATTTTTTAATTAAATTTTTAATTTTTACTATAATGAGTTTCTATATTTTTAAAAAAACAAAAATTGATAAAGAATCGCTAAAGATTCTATTAAAACCTTTCCAAAAGAGATTTTTTTTCTTGATCATAATATTTTTGATCTATTTTTTGTTTAATCCAATCCTTAAGGAAGGAGTCTTTCAAAGATACTTTTATCTTACATTTTCAATTTTAATAACCTTGGCCTTATCACAAATATTTATGTCAATTATAGAACTAATATTAAGAACTAAATTTGTCGAAAAATTGGATAGATCAGAGACCAAGAAATGGATTAAAACTGTAAATATTGTTTTTAAAATATTGATATGGTTTTTGACAATTTTGCTTATTTTAAATATTTTAGGAATTAAAATAAGTAATTTACTTACAGGTCTTGGAATAAGTGGTGTTATAATTGCTCTTGCAACTCAAAGTATTTTTACGGATCTTTTTAGTTATATAACAATTCTTGCCGATAAACCATTTGAGGTTGGTGATTTTATCTCCTATGATAATCTATCTGGAACAGTTGAGTTCATAGGAATCAAATCCACAAGGATAAGAATACTCGATGGTGAACAACTTATAATCCCAAATACTGTTCTTACTGGAAGCAAATTAAGAAATTTCAGAAACCTTGGAAAAAGAAGGGTTTATGTCCAACTTAAATTAGAAATTTCGACTCCTATCACCAAAATAGAAAAGTTGCAATCGCTTATCAATTCATTGGTTGCAAACAATAAGCAAATGGAGATGGAAAGGTGTTATATAACTACTATTATAGATTCTATGATACAATTTGACCTGTATTTTTATATAACCACAAAAGATTTTCAGGAATTTTTAAAACTAAAACATGAATTTATGATTGAAATATTAAAGATAATTAAAAAGGAAAAATTAAAGTTGGTATCAAATATTCATAATATAGAAGTACTAGGAGGAGATAAAAAATTAGAGGGTGATAAAACAAGGAGATTCGATGAAAAACATTAAATTCAAAAACCTGTTTTATTTAATTATGCTTATAATCTCTTTATTAATCCTGTCCTTTCAGACAGTTACTACAACCTTTTTATTTAATGCGCAGCAAACCTATTCATATGTTAAAGAACTGGCTTCTCCGGTATATCAAGGAAGAAAGCCATCTACAGAAGGGAATTTAAAAGCCCTTGATTTTGCTGAAAATGAGCTATTAAAATCTGGTTATAAAGTAATAAGGCAACCATTTACTGCCCTGATTCCAATTCTTGCTCAAACCCCAAAGTTAGAATTGATAGATGAAAATAATCAGATTATTAATTCTTTTGTTCATAGAAAGGATTTCAGGGAATCTTTGAGTGGATATTCTGGTGATGGTGAAGCTGAAACTAAGTTTATTGTAGATGGTTTAAGTTCGAATGATATCAAAGGGAAGATCTTTGAAAATTCAATAGTCATAGTTAATAACGATTATAACTATAGAGAAGATCAGGATTATAATTATATAAAGGCAAAAGTTAAAGCAATATTGGTTCCAACATCAGATTATGCAGTCAGTAAGGCAAGTGGTTTTCCTGGATATAATAAAGAATCATTTTTAAATAAAAGTAATAAAATAGTAAAATTTGCAATTACTTATGAAACCTTTAATCTTTTAAAATCTAAATGTGAGATTTTGCAAGAGAATATTTTAGTCTCGAAATCGGTTAAATTAAGGGCTAGCTCAAAACTTTTTTTTAAAAAGGTTCAAACAGAAAACATAATAGCCTTATTTGATGATTCATCAGATAAAAATTATCTAGGATTTTCTGCTCATATAGATCATCTTGGTGCCGATCCGGATGGTTCATATTTTCCTGGTGCTTTGGATAACGCTTCAGGCACGGCTTTTACTATGGAGATAGCAAGAGTTCTTGCAGCATATAAGGATAGATTAACGGTAAAACCAATCGCAATTCTATTTAATGCCGAAGAAAATGGACTTGTAGGTTCACATTATTTTGTTAGATCTGGATTCATCAATCTTTCAAAATTGCAGCTTATCAACAGTGATATGGTCGGCTCGGTAGAACCGGTGGCTTATAATCTGCTATATTATCAAGGTAATAAGTTGAATCATCCAGCAAAAAATTTTGCAATTTTATTAAAGAATTTTGGTGAAAGAAATAATTTTTACATTTCAATCAATAACATAAGTGGCGATACAGATCATTACTTTTTTAATGAGGCTGGATATACAGCCGTTAGTTTTAATCAATTCCCCCCAGAGTTTTATCATACATATAATGACACTGCCAATCAGGTAAGTGAAGAAGAGTTGGGTAATTTTGGTAGATTTATAGAGCAATTTATCCTTGAAAATTATACAGTTAAAACTCAATCTTTATCCAGCTTTCTTATGGTTATCTTTTCATTGGCGTTGATATTATCCTTAAAAGGTAAAAATTATAGATAATGCTAAAGTTTTTTGAGGAATATT
Organism: Brachyspira murdochii; assembly: GCA_020722965.1. Taxonomy (GTDB): domain Bacteria; phylum Spirochaetota; class JAAYUW01; order JAAYUW01; family JAAYUW01; genus Exilispira. The sequence goes on from DYJT01000001.1 coordinate 197,312, forward strand.
ATGATTTTTTGAGTAAACAATTTTCAATTTCAGTTTGTCAGAAGATAATTAATGGCTTTAATAAAAAAAGATTTACGACATTTAGAATAAATACCATAAAAAAAGATGTCGATGAGATTTTAAAAGATTTAAAAGACAAGAAGATAGATTACAAAAAGGCTAATTTTTATAATAATGCCTTTTATTTTACCGAAATAAAAGAGACAAAAGCATTAAAATTGCAACAGATCAATGATGGTTATATCTATCTTCAAAGTTTCTCGAGTATGCTTCCTTCTATTATATTAAACCCGTCTGAAGGGGAAAAAATTCTCGATATAACAGCGGCTCCTGGAAGTAAAACATCATTAATGGCTTCTTTATCCGATAACAAAGCTATTATCTATGCTAATGAAAAGGATAAGATAAGATTTGAAAGACTAAAATATAATATGAATCTGCTTGGTTGTAATGTTAATTTGCTTAATGAAAAGGCAGAAAACTTACACCAAAGATTCATTCTTTTTTTTGATAAAATCCTTGTTGACGCTCCCTGTAGCGGTGAAGGTAGATTCCAGATAAATGAAAAAAGCACATTCTCAAATTGGTCACAAGATCAAGTTGAGAAATATAGTAATTTGCAAAAAAAAATACTTGATAGCGCATTAAAAACATTGAAAGACAATGGTCTATGTGTATATTCAACATGCACTTTAAATAAAATTGAAAATGAGCAGGTCATAGAAGAGATCTCAAAAGACTTTCAATTACAACCGATTGACAAAATTGATATATTGAATAACATTTCTAATGTTCATATTACAAATATAACAAAAGGCAAATTACAAATACCTGTTTATAGAATATTACCTTCAGAACTTTTTGAGGGATTTACAATAATTATTTTTAAAAAGTTAAAGAGGTACTCAAATGATTGAGATTGAAAACTTATCAAAATCATATGTTGCCAGCAAAAGAGCAGTAGATAGCTTAAGTTTAAATATCGGTAATGGTGAAATTTTTGGATTTCTGGGACCAAATGGTGCCGGTAAAACTACTACATTAAAGATGGTAACAGGTATTTTGAATCCAGATTCTGGCGATGTGCTTATAAATAACTACTCAATAAAGAAAGATCCCGAATTGGCAAAACAGAATTTTGGATATGTCCCAGATAATTCTGATATTATTTGGAGGCTTAAAGGGATAGAATATTTAAATTTTCTGGCAGATGTCTACAAGATATCAAAAGAAAAGAGAAAAGAAAGTATAGAACACATTTCAGAGATTTTTGATTTCAAAGATAACCTTAATAATTATATTTCGACATATTCCAGAGGTATGAAGCAAAAACTTATACTAATCGGATCGTTAATTCATGATCCTCAAAACTGGATACTTGATGAACCAATTGTCGGACTGGATCCTGTAATGGCTCATGCTCTTAAAGATCTTATGAAACAACTTTCAATAAAGGGTAAAGCTATATTCTTTTCTACACATATTCTTGAAATTGCCCAGCAGTTATGCGATAGAGTGGGAATAATAAATAAGGGGAAATTAATATTTGTAGGAACATTTAGTGAACTTCAGGCGATGAGGAATCAACAAGCCTCATTGGAAGAACTATTTTTGGAGTTGGTAGATGAATAAGGTATTTTCGTATTTAATTAATCTATATATAAAACAACTTCTTTTTACCAAATTTGCATCGCCTAAAACTTCAGCCAAAACCCTAAATAAGGCAAAAGATATAATAAAAAAATCTGGATTTGTCTTATTGATCATATACAGCATTGGCTTTTTACTTTTGTTTTGGGGTTTTATCTCGTTGTATATCTTTTCATCTATCGATAAAATAGATGAAAACATTGATAGTATAGAGGAAATTAGTCATATAAAAGATAATATCGTTTCAATTAGCATCAGTTTGATTCTATCCATCCTGGGTTTCTTAAATGTAATAATAACATTTTTATCTGTTAACTTTTTTTTAAATTTAAATTCATCGGATGAGATTTTATTGAGTCTACCAATTAAAAGTACTACTTTATTTTCAGCAAAAGTTTTTACAATTTCATTAACAAATGGTTTATTATTTATCCTGATGAATATAGTGATGTTTTTTGTCTATGGATATATAGCAAAAGTTACTATAGATTATTATTTTATATTTATAATTCAATCTATCTCTATTCAATTTTTTTCATCATTAATAGCTATTATTTTATCTTTACTGCTGGTAAATATATTTAAATTTCTTAGAAATAAAGATTTGATAACTTACCTATCTATTTTTATATTTTTACCGATTATCATAGCTTATAATTTATTGATACAGCAGTTTATGCAAAATCCAGCAATGATTCAAAATTCATTAATCAATCTAATTTTAAACAATTCCAAAATTTTAACTTCTATAAAATGGGTATTGGGGCCAATATATCTTTATTCAAGTTATATCGCTAAATCAGTTGTCGAAACTGATATACTACATAGGTATTTTCATTATTTTATACAGATATTAATCATAATTGGATTTTTCATTCTTACAATTTTAATTTTTTCACCAATATATAAAAAACTCCTTTTGCTTACCAATATTCAAAGGGATAAAAAGGAAAGAAAGAGAGGAAGATATTTTAGTTTAAAACAAAATTCTACCTTTTTCGCTCTTTTCAAAAAGGAAATTATTTCAACTTATAGAGAACCAACATATTTTATAAATGGCCCATTCGTAATAATCTTACTCCCTATAATATTTGGAGTACTTATTTTTTTCCAATCAAAAAACAATAGTGAATTGAAGAATATTATTAATATAATTTTATCGAATAAAGATGTAATAAACTTTTTAGCTCCAATATTAGTTGGAAGCTCATTTTTAATAGGAGATTTTAGTAATATAACAAGTACTGCCATATCAAGGGAAGGGAAGAATTTTGGTATTTTAAAAACTCTTCCTATTAAACCAGAAAACTACATCAGTAGTAAATTAGCCCATGGATTACTTTTAACTACATTTGGTTCATTTTTAATCGCAGTATTGGTATATTACCTATTAAAAATAAATATTATAATTCTCCTTTTAATAACAATAATTTCGGTAATATCTTCGGTTTTATTTCATGTAATAGCATTATTCATAGACATGGCAAGACCTAAATTGAACTGGGATAATCCAATAATAGCTATGAAACAGAATATAAATGCCGTAATATCTATATTTTTGGCGATGGGTTATTCTATATTACTATTTTTTCAAACAAAATATTTTTTAAAATTTGTTAATTCTATAACATTTAAACTCCTACCAAATGTTAATAATCAATTGATTTTATTATATTTTTCGTTATTATTGCTTTTAATCCTGGTAATAATTGAAAATCTTCTAATATATTTTATCTTTATTTCAAGATTAAAAAGAGAATACTATAAAATAGAATTATAAAAAGAACTTGACGGAATTGCGCTTAATGATAATTTGATTTTACATTTTGTGGAAGGGTGACCGAGAGGCTGAAGGTGCACGCTTGGAAAGCGTGTGTACGGGTAAAACTGTACCAGGGGTTCAAATCCCCTCCCTTCCGTTACTGCAATCTGCCACCCTTGCGTGTTTGACCTATTGAACCCTGCCAGGTCCTAGCGGAAGCAACAGTAGATAGGAAGAATACGGCAAGGATTTGGTAGGTTGCAGTTGTTTTTATATTCAAATTATTTCGGTAAAATAATGGCTAATGATAGTGAAAATAAATCTTTTACTTCAAAAGATATTATAACATTAAAATTTCGACCTCAGAAATTCTCTGAATTCATAGGACAACCACAGGTTGTCATTCCTTTAACAAATTCTATTACAAATGGTAAGATTCATCATGCTTATCTGTTTTATGGTCCAAGGGGCGTTGGTAAAACATCTGCTGCCAGGATTCTTGCAAAAATGCTAAATTGTCTGGATTTTAAAGAGGGAGAACCTTGTTTAAAATGTGATAATTGTTTGGAGATATCTAATGGTATTTCTCCCGATGTAATTGAAATCGATGGCGCATCAAATAGAGGGATTGACGAAATAAGAAATCTTCAAAATAATTTAGTATATGCGCCAACTAAATCTAGATATAAAATATACATAATAGACGAAGTTCACATGCTTACAAAAGAAGCATTTAATGCCCTATTAAAAACTCTGGAAGAACCACCAGAGCATGTTATTTTTATATTTGCAACAACAGAGATACATAAAGTTATACCTACAATCCGTTCGAGATGCCAGCAATATCAATTCACTCTTTTTAAAATAACAGAAATCGCTTCACAGATTATAAAAATATTGAAAGAATATAATGTAACATATGAAGATGAAGTTCCTGCAATAATTGCTAAATATGGTAATGGTTCGATGCGAGATGCATTATCAATACTCTCACAGATTCTATCTTACAATGATAAAGAAATAAAGATAGAAACAGTATACAATTTATTAGGTATACATTCATTGGATTTTATAAGAATGATTTTCGAAAAGATATCTTCAAATGATATTGCAGGAATATATTCGACCTGCTCTCAGATGTATTATCAAGGAATTAGCCTGGATAATATCACGACTCAAATACTCGAGTTTATAAGACTAATAACTCTTTTAAAAAATGGTATCGAGGATATAAATGTATTAAATCAGGCTTTTACCGATTTTAACAAATTAACTTCATTATCCGAGAATTTTTCTACAAAAAAACTTGTCTTAATGGCTAAAAAGATAATTGAATTTCAAAAATCGGTATCTTTATGGTCAAATCCTTTTTTTGCCTTCGAAAATTTACTTGTTAGTTTTGTTTATGATGATTTTTATATTACATCATCTGAATTATTATCTAAAGTTCAGGAAGGGATTAACAATTTAAATAAAGCATTTAACATAGTCGGAGGAAAACCCGAAGAAATTTTATTAAAAAAGGTTCCTGTATTAAGCAATCAAACCGCATTAAAAATTGAGCAAAAAAAAGCTATCGAAGATAATCAACTAAAAGATGAAGAGAAAAAAGATGAAAATGTCAATATCTCAAATGATTTAAAAGCAATTCTTGACCTATCGAATAATATTAAGGAAGAAGAAAAAGCTGAAAAAACGGGATCTACAATAGATAGCATTCAAGACACTTTTACAATAGATGCAATAAAATCAAATACGACAAGAATAGAAGATTTAAAAGACAATACTGTAAAAGATACTATAAAAGTTAACAGCATGCGAACGGATGATTTAAAAGATAATATTAAAGATAATATTACAGAAGATACAAATTTAAATAATTTTGCTAATAAATTAAAAACCAGATTAGAAAAAAAAATTGAAGATGAAGAAATTCCAGAACCTTTTAAGAAATTGAAGAAATACATGAATGGTAATTATAGGGAGTAAAATAATGTTTGATTTTAAAAAGATTTTAGATCAAGCTAAACAAATTGGTGCAAAAAGTCAAAAAATGAAAGAAGAGTTAGAAAAAATAGAAATTGAAGGAAAGGCTGGCGGAGACTTCGTAACCGTAAAGGGGACTGCTGGCGGTAAAATAAACAATGTGATTATATCTGACGAGCTTTTTTCCTTAAATGATAAGGGAGTTTTAGAAGATATGGTTAAAGGGGCATTTATAGACTTTTTGAATCAACAAAAAAGTAAAATTACAGAAATATCAAAACAACAGCTTGGAGATATTGAGCTTCCTGCGATGTTTGATTCACTTTTCGATTCTTTTAAATATTAATCTTCGCATTATTTAAGGTAACAAGATGGCATTAAAAATACTTCAAAAGTTGCAAAGAGAATTGCAGAAGTTCCCATCTATCGGTGAAAAACTGGGAAGAAAATTAGCAATCTATATTATTACAAGAGATAAAGAGGATAATGATAAACTCATTGAATATTTAAAAGAGATAGAAACAAGTGTTTATACCTGTGAAGAATGCAATGCAATCGTGGAAAATGGAAATATCTGCGCTTTTTGCAAAGATGATAATAGAGAAAATAAGATTCTTGTAATACAGAATATTGAAGATTATCTTTTATTAAGCGAAAACAATCTCTTTAACGGTTATTACCATATTTTAGGGGGATTAATCTCTCCCCTTCGAGGGATAACTCCGGATAAACTTTCTATCGAAAAATTGATTTCTAGAATAGAAAAAAGAAAAATTGAAGAAATTATATTCGCTTTGCCCGAAACAAATGATGGACTCATAACCATGATATATATAAAAAATCTTATTAAAGAAAAATTTAATGCTCTTAAGTTCTCAAAAATTGCCCAGGGGATTCCAATGGGAAGTAACCTTATGGATATTTCTTTACAGACAATTTCAAATTCAATAAAAAATAGAGAAGAAATAAAAGGAAGATGAAAAATGATAAATTTTGCCCAAATTTTAACGCGTAAAAACACAAAACTTTTCCTTTTCAATACTATGAGCCAAAAGAAAGAAGAATTTATTCCACTTGAGGATAATAAGGCAAGAATGTATTGTTGTGGTTTAACTGTTTATAATTATGCTCATATTGGAAATCTAAGAAAGTATATTTTCGATGATATTTTAAGAAGAACCTTAAGTTTTTTTGGTTACAATGTCACTCATCAGATGAATGTGACAGATATAGGGCATCTTGAATCTGATGCGGATGAAGGGGAAGATAAATTAGAAAAAGAAGCCAGAAAAAAGGGTGAAGATGTATTATCTCTTGCTAGATTTTATGAAAAAGCCTTTTTTGATGATCTTCAAAAGCTAAATATATTGATGCCTCATGTCATTTCAAGGGCTACAGAGCATATTGATTGTATGATAGATCTAATAAAAAGAATTGAAAAAAATGGTTATTCTTATTTTTCAGATGGTAATCTCTATTTTGATGTTGGTAAATTAAAAGATTATGGAAAACTTGCAAGGCTGGATTTGAACTCACTAAAAGCAGGTGCAAGGATAGATATAGATAAAAATAAAAAAAATCCTTTTGATTTTGTTTTGTGGTTTACTAATTCAAAATTTAAAAACCATATATTGAACTGGGATTCGCCATGGGGGCAGGGTTTTCCAGGCTGGCATATAGAATGTGCTGCCATGTCTATTAAATATCTTGGAGAGCAATTTGAGATTCACACAGGGGGGATAGACCATATCCCCGTTCATCATACAAACGAAATAGCAGAAGCCGAAGCAGCAATTGGTAAAGATTGGGTAAAATACTGGCTTCATTGTGAATTTTTAATCTTAGACAAAGAAGAAAAGATGTCCAAATCTCTTAATAACTTCATAACTTTGAATGATCTTATTGATAAAAAAATAAATCCATTATCATACAGATTTATGTGCTTAAATGCCCATTATCGCAAGAAAATGATCTTTTCAAACAAGGCTATGGATGCAGCTCAAAATGGTTTTTGGGGGTTAAAAGAAAAGATAATAAATGAAAAAGAAAAGTTAGGCGAGGAAAGCAAAATTATAGAACAACAAATTATAAATAATGAAATTAATATCGATAATCTTCTTGATAAAGATATAAAGGGATACCTGGATCAGTTTGTAGAAGCAATTTCCGATGATTTAAATACACCTTTAGCCCTTGCAGTTGTCTTTAATCTTTTAAAAGATTCAAAAATACCTCCTTCTACAAAATATGCGACATTGCTGATATTTGACAAAATACTGGGTTTTGGTTTTGAAAAATTCGATCGGGGTAAACTCGATAGTAACCAGAAGGAATTGGTTAGACTTAGAGAAAAAGCTAGAGAAGAAAAAGATTATAAAAAAGCAGATGAAATAAGAAATAAGTTGTTGGAGCAAGGGGTAGTATTACAAGACACACCTAATGGAACACATTATTTCATAGATAAATTAATACTTTAAGAACTGTATTTTTAACTTTTCAGCCTCTTTTAACTCTGTTTTTGCTCCTAAGTTTTTATAGATACCAATCGCCTCATCAAAGTAATGAGTAACATCTTCTTTCTTTTTACCCAGTATAAATCCTTTTAGGGTTAGAGCATCGGCATATTCTTTCATTTCCTCTCTTTCAAATGCGCACATTAAGACTTCATCGATCAATCCTTCGGCACTTTCAATTCTTGCTGTTTCTATATAAAGTTTTGCAAGGAAAATTTTAATGTAATTTTCATATCTAACGTAAGTTCCAGACTCGAAAAATAGCTTCTCACCATCGGTAAAATATTGTTCTGCTTTTTCATAGTCTTTTAAGAAAAAATATGATTCCCCTATATTCCATGTTGCAACTGCCTGTGCATCTGTATCACCTAAAGATTTAGCGGTATTAATTATTTTTTCATATATAGAATTAGCATTTTCGAATTTACCATGTTGTTTATAAATTTCTCCAATATTATTGTAAATAGTAAGTAGATTTTCGTGAAAACCACCTTTTTTAAAAGATTCAGAGGATTTGATAAGGCTATTAAGTGCCTCAGAAAAATTTTCCTTTGCATAATAAGCAAGACCTTTTATGCTGTAGAATCTACCGGTGAGAAGAAAGCTATAAGGTGTTTTTGCATCTAAAATGGGTTGAATTTCATTTTTTTCAATCTGGTCAATCTGATCTATCAATTCATTATATTTTGCAGTTCTATATAATATATCCATTCTTTGTATTTTGAAATCTAAGTTTTTATAGATATAATCGAGTCTAATCTGTTCCTTCCAATCCTTTAATACTTCATCAACTTTTTCTTTTTCGCCATTTTCGAAGTAGAAGTCAATTAAAAGAGAATATTTTCTAAAAATAAATTCCGAAAAAATTTTTATCTTTTGCGATGTTTTTTCTAATTCTTCTTTATTTTTTAATCTATTATAGATAATCATCTTTAAAAAAAGGCATTCTTCAAAGAATCTTAAATTTTTATTGATTTTATTTTCAACGAGATTTAGTAGATTTAGGGCTTTATCATATATCTTTTTATCAATTAAATATCGGGATAATGAGATAAAAATGATTAAAATATCATCTTGATTATTTTTCTGACTTTCAACATCAAGTAGATCCTTAATGAGCTGGGAAATATCATCTATTTTTTTCAAATATTGTTCCTCCATAACCACTTCCTCATATGGGAATTATACCAAATACCAAATAAATCTTATATCAAATAAAAATATAGTATATGAAAAAAATATTGTAAAATAATATTAATTGACAAAAGAAAAAATTATATCAATTTAAGCAAAAGAATTAAAGTGAGGTGATATTCTTGGCAAGAGTCTATGCTAACTCCGATGAAAGCGTCGAACTTCTTCTTAAAAAATTCAAAAGAGAATGCGAAAGAGAGTCAATTTTAAGAGAATGGAAAAGAAAAGAATACTATACCAAACCTGCTGAAGAAAGAAAAGTTCAGAAGAAATCTCTCGAAAGAAAGAGATTGAAGAAGTTACGAAAGATGGAAATGTCTGGAAGAAAAAAAAAATAATAATTTTTATGGGGGGGGTTACCCCCTTTTTTTAATAATGAATTAAATGAAAAAACTAACAAAAACTTCATGTATTTAGTATCTATTTTTTATTAAATATTAAGAGATTAATAAAAAGATTAATAAAGAGAATTATATGCCATTATTTGTTGTTTCCACACCGATTGGTAATCTTTCCGATATTACATTTAGAGCAATAGAGTCATTAAAAAATGCCGATATAATCCTTTGTGAAGATACAAGACAGACCATTAAACTATTAAATTACTACAAAATAAAAGCTAAAAAGCTCCTTTCATTTTATTCGCAAATTGAATCAAAGAGGATAGATGAAATATTAAACGAATTGAAAGAAGAAAAGAGTATCTGTCTTGTCACAGATAATGGCACTCCTTGTATTTCGGATCCAGGATATCATCTAATAGAAGCATGTTATAAAAATGGATTTGAAGTTTTTACAGTACCTGGCCCTTCAGCTTTAATTTCTGCTATATCAATCTCTGGTTTTTCGGCTGATACATTTCTTTTTTATGGTTTTTTACCAAGAAAAGAGGGTAAGATAAAAAAAATTTTAAAAAATCTAGAGATTATAGATGGATTATTAATCTTCTATGAATCACCCTTTCGTGTTTATAAGACATTGAATTTCATAAAAGAAACATATGGAGATGAAACAGAAGTTTTTATTGCTAGAGAATTAACAAAAAAATTTGAAGAAAAGTTTAGGGGAAAAGTAGTAGAAATTTTAAAAAATATTTCCGATAAATTAAAAGGAGAATTTGTAATTATTGTAAATTTATATAAAAATAAAAAAATTAGGTAATACTAAATAAAATTAGCCGATAATAGAATAGGAGGCATTCTATGACTATCGAAAAGATTAATGGAATCGATAAGATATTCAATAACAAAGAAGTTAAACCAGTCAGAAAAAATGATAAAATAGATAAAGCAGATTCGATAGAAATATCCGATAAAGCCAAAGAATTAGCCCTTAGAGAAAAATATATTAAGATGATAAAAGAAAGCCCTGAAATAGATAATTCGAAGAGAATTGAAGAGTTAAAGAAAAGAATGGCTGAACCAGATTATATAACTCAAAAACTCATAGATGATATAGCCAGGCGTATTGCTGAATCTTTGGGGTTACTCTAGAATTTTGTAGTATAATTCTATGAGTGAAATCATAAGTTTTTCGATTCCAGCAGATATTATCTTTGGTGTTGATTCGCTTTTAAAATTAGGAGATATTGTACACGCTAAAGGTGATAAGGTAATAATAATTACAGAGTCTATTTTTTACGAAAACAAATTAATTGGCCAGATTGAACGCCTTTTAAAATCTTTCAATATTGATTATATAATATATGATGAAATAGGAACTGATTCTGGTTCAGTGGATATCTCTAATATAGCTATCTTATCCCAGACTGCAAGAGTAGATGCAATAATTGGACTTGGTGGTCAAAAATGCTTAAATATCGCAAAAGCAGTAGGTCTTGTAGCGCCTCATGAAAAAAGCTTTTATTATTATCTTAAAAATCCAGAAGAGCTTGATATTAAAATTCCAGTTATACTTATTCCAACAACTTTAAGAGATTACTTTGCCCTTTCAGATTCGATTTATTATAAAGATCAAGATATTGGTTATTCTAAATTATTTACTCATCCTAAACTTTATGCAGATTACATAATTTTCGACCCTGTATTAAATTCAGATATTCCTAAAAACATAATGACTTTAATGTTGATAGAGATGCTTGGTTTTGCCATAGATTCAATTATGTCACCAAAATCATCAATCTTCACAGATACCCTATTATTCAAGACTCTAGAGACAATAAATTCAAATTTTAATCATATACTTGAATATCCAGATGATTTAGAGGTTAGAAAAAATATCTGTCTTGGTGGACTCTTTTTGATGTTCGCAGGTAGAATAACTGGTTTTGGTATTCTACAAAATCTGGTTCTTAGTATAAATTCATACCTTAAAATACCGAAATTATCTATCGTCCCATCAATATTACCTCATATCCTGGAGTTTTTAGTTCAATCCGCACCTGAAAAATTTGTTAAAATTGCGAATTGTCTTGATATTGATACAAAAAACATGAGTGTAGTCGAAAGTGCATTAAAAGTTCCAGAATATTTTCAAATTATGGCTGATACTCATAAAATACCTCAAAGATTATCGGATTTTGGTATTGTCAAAGAAATATTATACAAATTAGCTGATCATTCTATGGCCTTCCCTTTTTACACGAATTCAGTAAAGGTAATCTCAAAGGAAGATATATATAATATTCTTTATTCTTCTTTATAAGACCAGGCTATTTCAACATTATTCGATTTTTCAACCTTTTTAATTAATCTTTTAATCAATTTTTTAATCAATCTATTGAAAAGATAATTCTTAAAATCGAAATAGGATATTTAAAAGATTCTATCTTAGTTTTGTACAAAAAAATTAATGTTTTTAAATCTTTTATTATGTCTAATATAAGGATATCATTGTTATTCGATTCATTTTGGGTATACATTATGCTAAAATTATAGATATTTTCAATCAGTTCAAAGAAAATCATCGTAAATTCATTGTAATATTTTTGGATTAATAATACCTTGTTTTTGATTGAATCAATATCTTCATCTGTATAGCTTTGCATAAGATAAAAATTTTGAATTTCTTCAAAAAAAACTTTTAATTCATTTTCAAAGAAATCCAATTTTGAAAGAAATTCATCTATTTTGAATAATAATAGATTGGTTTGGGTTATTATCCTTATGTTTTCTTTATAGTTAGAGCTTGAAAAAGAACTTTTATTTGATAGTGAAAGATTGTAAAGAATTAATGCCTTCTCTATGTTATCTTTTTGATACTTATAATCTTTAATCGCTTCCTTAAAACTTGAAATATCAAATAAGATCTGATTTATCGCCACAACTCTTACTATTAAATATTTTTTTATCTCTTCATTTCTTGTTTGTAATTTTAAATCTACCCCTTTGTTTTGAATATCATTTTTAAGTTTTTTAAGATATTCTTTTTGCTGATCAATAGACATTTTCTTATGGAATTGTATGGAGTTATACCTTGTTTTTAAAAAATCATAAAGCCTGTATGTTATTGAAATAATCTTTTCTTGAATAATTACCAATGAATTTAAATAAATAAAATCAAAATCATTAACTTTTAATAATTCAAAGATTTCTTTTTGAATAGATTCTATATAAACTAAATATTTATCAACTTCTCTTGCAAAGATATCTTGATAATAACCCACATCATTTTTCTTCATAAAATATTTTAGTAGTGTAAGATAATTATTATAAGATTTTTCTATCTCTTCGGCAAGAGAGATAATAGAATGATAATCATCTTCATAGGATGTATAAAATTGAATAATCGAATAGAGCAGGTTCAGACTATTTGAATCGTTAAAAAGATTTGAATTGTTGGCAAGGTATTTAAGCATCATTATGTTTTTATCAAGCACATTAAAATTTTGGATTAGAAGAGTTTTTATTTCTTGAGCTTGTTGTAAATACAAGGATTTGTAAATAATATCGTCTAAGGAAAAGAATTTGTTCATTATACTTTCATCTTCACTATATTCATTTTGTAAAGTCATAAGGATTTCATATAACTTGTTAAGGTAAATAGAGACAAAACTTTTAGATTCTACCTGTGTCAAAAAGGTCTGGATAATAATGTTGTTTAAGTCTTTTGGCATATTTGTATATGAGTTTTTAATTAAATCTGAAATTAGATTTTTTGTTTTCTCTTTTAAAATTTCAATTTTTTGAAAATTTTTGTTAATCATGCTATTAGAATTCAGGATATTAACATAGGATACTTCCATAAACTCATAAGATAACTTAATAGTTTGTGAAAAAGATTTTATCTTATTATAGGCTATTAGAAAAGAAGATTTCGAGGAATAATCTATAAATTCACCAAACAAGTCTAGATCGTAAATATCGTTGGAAAATTCGATTAATCTTTTAAAATATTCAAAATAATTTTTCATCTGATAATAAAATTCAAGATAATGAGTCCTGTTAAAATTATATTCAATAAGTTCCTGTTGAATAATTAAATAAACCTCACTATATTTTACTAAAATTTGCGAAATATCACTGCCTGGCGTTATTTTTATATTTTCCAACTCATCTTTTATTCTATTTTCTATTTCTATGCTTTTTTCTTCCGAATTTTCAATCTTTTCTAAAAAGCTGTTATTTTTATCTAAAAGATGAAAAATTCTCTCAAAAAAAATATCTGAAAGATTATTTATCTCCTCTATCTTTTTATTTGTCTGGTTAAAAAAAAAGTTTAATTCATTTAAATTGAATTTCTCCTTTGATTTCTGAAGATTTCCATCCTTAAAAAGGAAAATTCTATCTGTCTTTGTAGGTTTAAAAATCTGTGAATTAAACTCTATTTGGGAATCATCTAAAAAATCAAAAAGAACTTCTTTTGAAAATTTAATGGCTATCTTACCCTTATATATTATAAATTCATTTTGACCAATTTTAATCTTTATGCTTTCAATAGTATTGATGTAGATAGTGCCATAAAGAAGGTTTATGATATTATTATTCATTTCAAAACTTGTCGAAGGGAAAATACGGATTAAGTCTTTTTTGGAATGAATTTCAAGATAGCTGTTTTTATCAATTGCAAGTTTACAATTTTTTGGAATTATGGAATTGTCGATAACCTTAAAAGGAGTTTGAAAATTTTGAATCAGGTATGTTACACTGCCTTTGACAATAAATGTCTTATATTGCAATGCTTCTTGAGCAAGCAAAATATTGTTATGGGAAGCGAATAGAATCAATAACAAAAGGATATATAGAATTTTAACTGCCGTCTTATTCATCATATTGACTCCAGATATTAAAATGTATAGGAAAAACTAAGATTTATTATAAAATATTGGTAAAAAGTATCGTTGAGCTTGTCATTTAAACCTTTGTAAGTAATTAATCCTTGAAAACTAAAGTTTTGCGTAAAATAATAGATAAACATGAATTTTATCTGGGCGTAAATCTCCCAAAGATCATAGGTAGAAGAAAAACTGGTGCTTAAATCGTTTAATAGCAAAAGAGAAAGCATTTTGCTAGGAATAAATTTTAAAATCAATTCAAAAAATAATTCCAAAGAGTTTGAACCACTCTGCAAAAACCAGTACTCATATCTTAGTAAAGATAAAAAGTCGATTATAAATAGATTGGAAGAAGAATAAAATATGGTATTTTTTATCTCAAAGATTGCTCTATTCAAATTCGAAGCCGTGCTTTCTTGAGGGAAATAAAGTAATCTAATATCAAATTGATGTGAACTATTTATAAAGTTTGAATATTTTATAGTGAACATTATATTTTCTTTTATTTCAGAATAATCTACATCATCTGTCAAGACAGATGTTAAAAACTTTCGATATTCTAAAAGAAGTTCAGAAGAAAATGCTACAATACTTGAAATTGCAGAATAAAAGATATTGGAAATAGAAAAACCGATAAAATTCCCGGATGTATCGTTATAAGAATATCCCCCTAAAATAGATATTTTTGGTATTATCATCTCATTGATAGTTGGATAAAAAATAATTTTTGAAGTAAGGATAGCCTCCAATAAAGAATAGTTGAATGTATCTTCTGTATCATAGAAAATATTTAGGGAGTTCGTAAATATATTTTTTGCAAAAGGTATTGAAAATGAAGTATTTAAATTAAAATTTAAAGGAGAATCTATGAGATTAGTAGTCAACTGATCATATTCTGCTTCAATCGATAGGTCAAATTTGTTTTTCTTATATGATTGATAATCAAATCTTGTAAATATAAAATTTCCAGGATAATATTTATCATTTACCAATAAAAGATTAAATGGACTATATACGAGTTGGTAAGAAAAATAGTTATTATTATTTTTATATAAAAAGTTAAAACTAAGATTATCAACAAAAAAATTATCTAATGAAAAATAAAAGTTATTATTAAATGATAGGTTGATAGATTTAGTAGCTAAAAAATAAGAAAGGCCAAAACAGGGTAAAAAGTTAGTATTTATAGTAGAATAGGTGTTGATAAAACTATAACCTAAACTAATAGTAAACTGAGCGTAAGCAGGAAGTTGAAGGATAAAAACTAAAACAAAGATAATATATAAACTAAACAGAAATTTCTTTTTGTTAATTAAATTTCTCATCTTGTTTCCTTGATTTAAAATATAGAACAATTATTGACAAAAGCAATTTGAGGTATATAACTTTATTGAGCCGGAATGGCGGAATTGGCAGACGCACGAGACTCAAAATCTCGCGAGCTTCACGGCTTGTAAGGGTTCAAGTCCCTTTTCCGGCATTTCTATAATATATTTTTCGGAAAATAATCTGGTAGATAAAATCCAAATGAAAAATTTTAATTTTTTTATTACAAATGATGATGGTATTTATGCAGAAGGCTTAAACTCTGTTATTGAATCTTTAAAAGACATCGCTAACTTATATATAGTCGCACCAAGTGGTAACCGTTCTTGCACGGCTCATTCTATGAGTTTTCAAAAGAAAATCTATTATGAAAAGTTGGACGATCAAAAATACGCTATCGATGCATTCCCTGTCGATTGTGTATTTGTTGGTACAAAAGGTTTTTTCAAAGATATAAATATAGACCTTGTCATTTCAGGTATGAACCATGGGGCAAATTTAGGGACAGATATCTTTTATTCTGGTACTGTTTCAGCAGCCTTTAGAGCTGCTGAGGATGGGATTGATTCGATAGCTTTTTCTTCATGTAGAAATTTGCCACCTTTTGCTTCCGATAATTTTAAAGAAATCATTAAAAATATCACCATTAAATATATCGAAAAAAAAGAAATTATAAGGGAAAGAGCAATAAAATTTGCATTAGAAAATATTCCATATATTAAAGAAGTCTCACCAAATAAGGTTTCGATGATACTAAATGTAAATCTACCAGATTTTGAAAAACCATATGAAAATATTGTGATACCATCAATCCTTTCATCAAGATTGTATCAGGATGAGGTAGTCTTTGAGGGGAATGATAAGAATTCAAATTATGGTTATATTGAGATTGTAGGAAAATTATCTAATTCCAATAGCTTACCAATTACAGATCTTAATATTGTTAATAGAGGCAAAATTTCTATTTCACCATTTTTTTATTTTTTACCTGGAATGATTTTACTTATACCATCAACAATTGAATCGATATTTTAATTTGACTGTTAAAAAATAGTTGAATTATAAGTTGAATTATAATAAAAGATATTGTATAAAATAAAAAAGATAGATAGAAACTTTATGGAAGAGACATCAAGAGAAGAATTCTATTTTACTAAAGGGAAAGTTCTTTTTGATGAAGAGAAATACGAACAGGCGATAAAATCTTTTGATAAGGCACTTGCACTAAACCCTTCCCATGTTTTAGCAAATTATTTTAAAGCACTTTCTTTATGCAAGATAAATAAACATGATATTGCCATTGATCCTTTGATGTTAGTTGCAGAAAATACAGAGAACTTTTTAATTCAGCAGCAAGTTTATTTAATTTTAGGATATATTTATTCGACAAAAAATAATGTAAATCTTTCGATAGAATATTTTGAAAAGGTTATTGGAACAGGTCTTGATGCCTCACCTGCTTATAATGCTCTGGCAGCATTGTATCATAAGAAAGGGGATATAAAAAAAGCCATAGAAAATGCTAAAAAAGCACTAGATTTGAGAAAAGACAACTATAATGCTATGAATACTCTTGCCTATCTTTTGATAGATAGTGAATTGGATATTGAAAAAGGATTGCAATTGGCTAAAAAAGCATTGGAGGATGATCCAGAAAATCCAGCAAGGTTAGATACTGTGGGTTATGCATATTTAAAATTAAATAATAAAAAACTTGCTCAACAATACCTTTTGAAAGCTTCTTCTATTTTGCCGGAAGATATTGAAATACAAAAACATATAAAATTATTATCTAAGATTTAAAATTATATTTTTTTGCCTCTTCTAAGATCTTATCATGGAATCTAATTTTCAAATAAGAATTTTTTAATTTTGAAGAGTTAATTCTTTTTAAATTTTGATCAATAATTTTAGCAGCTAAAGTAATCAATTCTATTTTTTCTTCTTCTACCAGGTTATTATCAAGTAGATATCTAAGATACAAAATAAGTGGTTTATATTTAAAATCAATTAAGATAGAAGAATTTTCATATATTTTTATCTCTGAAAGGAAGAATCTAGCCTTTTCAATATCATTTTTCTGGTTTGAGATTAAAACTAAAAGAAGTAATATCTCACATGTAGTTATATGATCGGAATTGATATTCGTTATTTTCAGAGTATCATAAGCATGTTCATATGCTTTATCGAGATTACCCGAGAGAAAATATGCTTCTGCAATAAAAGCCTGAACTCTGGCTTTGTAATAATTGTTATTCAGTTGTTTTGAGTTATATTCGGCTTTTTTAAGATAATCAAATGCTTCCATCTCTTTACCAAGATAAAAAGATGCTATCCCAAGATATGAATAAATTCGAGAATATTGTTTATAATTTGGGATTGTCTTCTGGATAAAAAGATTACAAACATCATACATCAAATCGAATGCTCCGAGTTCATAATAAAAAGAGATTAATTCCGATAGATAGAGTGTAATTACAAAATCAAAATTTATTGTTCCATCTTTAATTTTTTCAACCACTACCTCTAATTTATTAATGCTTTTTTCATAATCACCACTAAAAAAGCTGATAATACAGTCAAGGTAATTATATTCAACAGAATCAATCTCAAGCTCCCATAAAAGCTTTTTTGCTTGTTCAATGTTTCTTTTATAAAATAAAGCAAGGGCTGTAAATCTTGTTAGATTTTGACTATATCCTTTACTTTTATCAGAAAGATCAAGTTGTTTATAATAGTAAAGTCCTTTTCTACCAAAAAGCTCCGCGTTGAAATAATCGAAATGTTCAAAATTAAATGTAGCAAGAACATGGTAAAATAATGCGTAAGTTCTATTATTATTTATAGAAAAAACCTTATCCCCCATTTGTTCGATAACTTCTGGGATTTTATCAATAAATCCATTGTTATACAAAATAGAATATTTTATAAAAAGAAGATCTATTAATTTTTCAGCTTCTTTAGGGTGAAAACTATTCAATAATTTATCGATATATGGAACATAATCCATCGTGTAGTTGTTAATTCCCATTAAAATTTGATGTGCCTTAAACATATCTTCTGCTTCAATACAATGGAAGATAATTTTTAAGGGTTCTTTCCTCTTTGTTTTAATAAAGTATAATGCTATTAATCTGTGAAGAATCTTTTTATTCTCTTTTAATATTGTTGAATATACAACCTCTCTCGTTATATCCTGCCTGAATTTAAATTGTTTACCTGTTCTTTCAATGATATTCTCATTTATCAGGTAGTTAAGATCAATGTCTAAATTTGATATATCTCCACCAGTTTTCCTATGAATATAAGATAATTCTTCTATGGAAAAGGTAGAGCCGATGACTGATGCCTTCTGCAATATCTGCTTGGAATTCTCGTTTAATCTATCTATATGAGATAAAATAATAGTCTGAATGGATGAAGGAAGTCTTTTGAATTCACCTTCAATATTTATAAATTTAGCAAATTCTTCTATGAAAAAAGGATTTCCATGTGATTGTTCTATAATGTATTTTATATCCTCATCTGACAATTTTATATCTATTGTTTTTAAAACAAGATCATAAGATTCTTTCTCAGATAATGGAGGAAGTTCGATACTCTCAGAAACAGGGAAAATATTGGCTATTTGATTATCAAAACTCCTGCCAGAAATAAGGAAAAAGGGTTTATATTTTATGTGATCTATAAGATATCTTAAGAAATCTCTACTCTTTTTATCTATATATGTAATATTATCTACAAATACAATCGGTGCATAGATCGATTCTTCATATTTTTTTAAAACAGAAAGATAGGTCAATAGAAGCGTATCAAAAACAAGCTTTTCATCTATATCACCGCTCCATTTATGCGCAAGAAGCTTTATAAGAATTGCTTCATTCTTTTCTTGTAGCTTAATTTCATTTTCAAAAATTGATTTAGCAATCTCCTGTTCAGAAAGTTTAGGAATATTAGCGAGTTTCAAATAAAACAAAAGTAGCTTGATTATAACCGAAAAATGTGAGTTTCCATATGGAGAAGCGCTTGTATAAAATAAAGGTGATGAAAACAATGGGAATTTTCTTATTTCTTCAATAAATTGGACCAATAATCTAGTTTTTCCTATCCCAGCTTCGCCAAAAATATAATAACAAAAACCAGATTGTTCATCAAATTTTAAGTATTTTCTCAACATTTTATCAAGAAAAGCTTTTCTTCCAATAAATTCGGTATTATAGTTTATGATACTAAGATTTCTACCAATAACGACATGGGCATTAATAATTTCGCTTTTTCCTTTAAGATTTAAGGGGATAGGTTCTGAAAAGATAAAATGATTGTAAGTTTTTTGATATACAGTAGATGAAACCAAGATTGTATTTGAGGCAGCGATTGATTGTATTCTGGATGCAACCGCCAGTGCATGACCTGTAACTACCTCGAAATCACCTCTTTTCCCTTTTGTCAGTATGCCACTATGTATCC
Organism: Brachyspira murdochii; assembly: GCA_020722965.1. Classification (GTDB taxonomy): domain Bacteria; phylum Spirochaetota; class JAAYUW01; order JAAYUW01; family JAAYUW01; genus Exilispira. The sequence continues at coordinate 217,443 of DYJT01000001.1, forward strand.
CTATTCGAAAGGAGATATTTTTATTTTTAATCTTGAATTTTGATTTTATATCAAAATTAATTATTTGCAGATTTTCAAGGAAATCTAATGATGCATTTATAGCTCTTTGAGGATCATCTTCATGTATATGTTTAGCCCCGAAAACGGCGACAAGTGCATCGCCAATATACTTTTCAACCCATCCATCATAGCTTTTGATTATTGATTCGAAATTTGAAAAGATTTTGGTCATAATCTTATCAATATCTTCTGGTTCAAGATTTTCGGTAAACTTTGTAAAATCCTTCATGTCTGCAAATATCACAGTAGCTTCAATTTTTTCCCCCTTTTGTAATGGGAGTGTTTCATCTTTGTTCTTAACCAAGATATCCTCCAGATGATAACTCAACAGATGGAAAGAAAGTCATAATAATATTTAAGAAAATTTTCGACATTATCGTTTTTTGCAAGATGTATACTATGTCCGCCATAATAATGAAAATGTTTTGCGGGTAAACTTCTATCAGAAATTAATTTTTTAAATATTTTATTGTCAATATCAAATGCTTTTTGATTATCTCCATAAACAATTAATAATGGTAATAAATTTTCATAAAATAAATTTAATGCAATCTTATTGAATCTTATAATAGCAAATAATAACTTAAAATCCTGTTTATTACAAAACTCTTTAGTTGAAATTATTTTTTTAAATGAAGAATCATCTTCTACTTTATCTTTAATATAATCATAAAAATTCAATTTATCGGATAGCCTTTTCAAAGAATTAAGAATAATATCTAAGAAAAATCTACTGTTTATCGAAAAATTATATCCCGAGATTGTAATCGATCTAAACCAAAAGTTTGGTTTAAGTTGAAATATTATCTTTAAAATAAAAGGAGAAATAATTCCAGATAGATATAAATGTATACCATTTTTTAGCTTCTCTGATATTAAAATTTTTCTTATTATTTCAAGATAGATATTCTTCGAAAAATATCCTCCCCTTCTCCCAGAAGTCTTTCCATGACCTGGAAGATCAAAAATCAATGTAGAAATATTATTCTTTTCTAATTTTATCAAAAAATTGTCGTAAACCTCAATGGATTCTGTTAAATCAGGGATTATCAATAAAAATTTATCACTATTAGGTAAAATATTTCTTTTTAAGTAAAAGTAAAAACCATTAGTCAACTCAAATTTTTGAAAATTATTATTTATTTGATCTTTCATAATATGATAATCTGTAAAAGATAAAGTAAAAATATATAAATTTTGCTATAATTAATATTTAACTATCGATAAAAATTAACTATCGAAATTGGACCTGCCAAAATTTAAATCTATACTCTTTCTTCTGCGCTAACAAATTGCTGCTTTTTGAAATATTTGTTATAAAAATAATTATATATATATCTTGCAACTACCAAAAAGAGTATTATCCCCTTAATTATTTCTACGATGGCTCCTGAAATACCTAGATTCCTTTGCATATATTGACCACCAGCATCAAGCCCTCCCCAAAGCAATGCAGTAAAAATAACCGCTATTGGATCATTCGATGCAAGTAATGCAACAGAAATACCATTCCATCCATAACCAGCATTAAGTTCCTGTGCAAGTTTATATTCTAATCCAGTAATTTGGCTGACACCTGAAAAACCAGCTAACATACCTGAGATAATTAATGCGATAAAGATGATTTTCCCTGTATTTATCCCTTGCATCTTCGCAGCATTAATATTTCTACCGACTGCACGGATATCATAACCTAATTTTGTATAAAATAAGATGTAATAAACTATTAATGCAAGTGCAACGGCTATTAAGATACCTGTATGAATTCTATAATCTGCATTTGGTAAAAATGATTTCATATTTGGTAATCTGTTAGTCTGCAAAATCTTATCTGTGACATAAGGATGTTTTGAGCCTAAAGATGGGTCACCTCCAAGACTTCTAATAAATATTGGTGAGAAATATCTTGCAATATGTGCAAACATCATGGTTGTTATGACTTCACTTGCCCCAGTTTTTACTTTTAACCACGCTGGTATAAAATTATATATACCTGCGATTATTGCACCAACTAAGAATATGATTGGGATAGATAAGATAGGAGGAAGCTTGATATATAAACCTAAAAAGGCAGCAATCATAGCACCTATGTAGTATTGCCCTTCGGCTCCAATATTAAACAAGTTCGCTTGAAAGGCGAAAGCGATGGCAAGACCTGTAAAAATAAGAGGTGTAGCATTTATAACGGCTGTCCCCCAGTTTTTATAAAAACCACCATAAAACAATGATGCATAGGCTTCAAAAGGATTATAGCCCGATATGACCATTATTATTCCACCAATTATCAGGGAAACCAAAATTCCTATTAGAGGATAAACTATTATCTTGATTTTTTTACTTAATAATTCCTTAAAAGAATCTCTGTTTTCCGATAAAAAGTTTAATATTAAATAGATAAAAATAGATAAAAGTATAAAAAGAAGACCAATAAAATATTCGGCAAAATAAAGAGTTACACCAATTGTTAGCAATATGATAGAAATGGCTAAAAGAATAGAATTGTAAATTTTTTTAGTAGTTATTATCTTCATCTTTTAATCACCTTTTTTTTATTAAGCTTGTTTGATTTTAATTTTGTCCCCACCCATCATGTAAAAACCAACTTCCATCTGATCGGTATTTTCTGTTTTAAATTCTCTTGTAATTTCACCATTGTAAATAACTAAAATTCTATCTGACAATGAGAATATCTCTTCAAGTTCAAGCGAAATAAGTAAAATGGCATAGTTAGCGTCTCTCATCTCTAATATTCTTTTATGAATATATTCAATTGCCCCAACATCAAGACCCCTGGTGGGTTGAACAATAAGAGCAAATTTTGGAGTCTTAGAAAACTCTCTTGCTAAGATTACTTTCTGCTGATTTCCACCCGATAGATTTGAAGCATAATTTTTTGAATTAGGAGTCCTTATATCAAATTTTTTAATAAGATCTTCTGAAAATTCATAAATAGTATTCCATTTTAATAAACCTTTTTTCCAATATTTTCCATTTTCCTGAACCCCAAGTACAAGATTTTCTGCAACCTGCATATCTAAAATAAGTCCATGTTTTTGCCTATCGGCTGGGACTATAGAAATTCCACTTTTTAATCTTTCTTTAACATAATTTTTATCAAAAAAAATATTATTTAATATAGAACTAAGGTTTTTATGTTTACTTTTATCATTTATAGATAATGGTTTGTTATCAAAAATTATTGATCCATCGAAAGATTCTCTATAACCAATGATAGCCTCAGCTAATTCTGTCTGCCCATTTCCATCTACCCCGGCTATTCCGACAATTTCACCAGGGTAAACACTTAAACTTAAATTATTTACAGCTTTAATCTTCTTATTATTGTAAACTGTGAGATCCTTAATTTCGATAATTGGTTTGTCTGCTCTTTGTTTAGGGGTTCTTGTAACAGTGAGGACAACATCTCTTCCTACCATTAGATTTGCAAGTTCATTTTTAGTGACATTGCCTATTAATTTTTCACCAACAATTTTACCCCTTCTTAATATGTAGACTCTATTTGCGATATCTAAGACCTCTTCAAGTTTATGTGTAATTATGATAACCGAAACCCCGGTTTTGACTAGATTTTTTATAACAAAAAACAATTTTTCTATCTCTTGAGGAGTTAGAACAGCAGTTGGTTCATCAAGTATTAGAATTTTTGCCTTTCTATAGAGGGCTTTTAATATTTCAACTCTTTGTTGAAGACCAACAGAAAGGTTTTCAATCTTTTCATCAGGATCTACCTCAAGTTGGAATTTCATGGATATCTGTTTTACTTTTTCTCTGGCATCTTTATAATTGATAAAACCATATCTTGTGGGTTCTTCGCCAAGGATTATATTTTCTGTTACACTTAAATTTTCAACAAGCATAAAATGCTGGTGAACCATACCAAGATTGTTTTTTATTGCGTCTTTCGGGGAATGAAATACGACTTTTTTACCCTCAAGGAAAATATCTCCCGAAGTAGGTTTATATAGCCCATAAAGTATATTCATCAGGGTAGATTTACCCGCTCCATTTTCACCAAGTAATGCAAGAATTTCACCTTTTTTTAAATTTATGGAAATATTTTCGTTTGCTATAACCTTAGGGAATTTTTTTGTAATATTATCCATTTGTAAAATAAACTCTTCCATTTAAAAAAACTCCTTTACTCCTTGTTATGCATTTTTATAAATACTTTAATGGTGCCTATAGTCACAACAAAAATTTAAAATATACAATTGCCTAGAAGATAATAATATTATTTAAAATATTTTCAACAAAAGACATTATTTTTTTAATTCTTCAATAAATAGGTGCAAAAAAATCTAAAAAAAATACATGAAATAAATAAAAGAAATGCCATAAATAAACAAATGAAAACAAATAAAACCTTATCTCTTATCTCTTAT
>DYJT01000023.1:0-18093 GCA_020722965.1 Brachyspira murdochii
TTTTATAACGATAAGAAAAAAGTACATCAAAAAAATAACAATAAATTGATTTATTTGGTTTATCACAAAATTCCATTATATTATTATAAGCATTAATTTTTGATTGAAGGACTATCTCATCAAATTTATGTTTATTATTTTTGGGATTCAAGGAGACAGTAAATCCAGTTTGATAATATATTAGCTTGCCTAAGATTATCTCGATCTGATTTAAATACTTTAGTATATGTATTTTGTAGTAGAAAACATGATTGAAGACTAAAATAAAAAATTAAAATAACAATTTAGAAGAATTATTTTTTTTGTTTTAATATTAAAACCCTCCCAAAATATAATTTCATTAAAAATGAATATAATTAAGAAATATATTTTTCAAATAATTTTAAAGATTAAATTAATTTTATGTGGGTAAGGTAAAAAATGAACAACTCAATAATCTATAAACAGGAAGATGGAAAAGTTTTCATATTTTTGGGAAACACTTTATTTTGTCAAATAGCTCTTGAAATTGCCTATGGTTAAGCTGTTGCTTTGGATCGGATAATGCAATCGAAGGATTAGGATGTGTCTCGACTATCAATCCTTCGAATCCCGCGGAAATAGCGGCAATGGAAAGTTTAATTACCATCGAATTATCGCCTGTTGGATGAGAAGGATCGGCTATCACTGGTATTGCCGAGATTTTTTTTATTATGGCTGAGGATAGAATATCGAAAGAATATCTATAGCTTGTTTCAAAAGATTTAATACCTCTTTCGCATAATAATATTTTTCTTCCGCCATTATATAGGTAATATTCTGCTAAATTAAGCCATTCAATAATTGTTGCTCCAAAATGTCTTTTCAAGATTATAGGCAAGTTTTTTTTACCGAAAAAGGTCAATAATTCGGTATTATACATAGATCTTGCACCGATTTGAAAGATATCTATATAATCTTTAACAATCTCATATTGCTCGATTGATGATACTTCACAGATAAGTTTAACCCCGGGAAAATCTGATTTTAAAATCTTTAATATATTAATCCCCTCATTTGAAAGACCCTGAAAAGAATATACACTTGTTCTTAGTTTAAATAAAAATGCTCTAAAAAATTTAATATTTAATTTATCGCATAATTTTATGCTTTCTATCGCCATCTTTTCATTTTCAAGAGCACAGGGGCCCATTGCGAGAAATAGATTATTTATGCTGTTTTCGAAAAAAAATTGATAAGATTCAGCAAAATCTAGTTTTTCAAAAAGATAGCTTTTCAACAATATACTCCAAAGCTAAACTGTAAGAATATAGCCCACCACCTGCTATTAAAAGATCCGAATTTTTCGCTGTAACAAGTCTTTGCCTTTCTTCATCTCTAGCAAAGATATTAGATATATGGACTTCACATATTATCTTGCCTTTTAATTTTAATATCGCAAGCGTATCTGAAATGGCGATAGAATAATGGCTATATGCAGCTGGATTTATGATTAATCCTTGATAATAATTAAGATTGTCCAGAAGAAATGAGATAATTTCTCCTTCAGAATTAGATTGAAAAAATTTAACAAAAATATCCTTTGAATTCATCTTTTTCAAATAGTCATAAATATGATTTTCAATATCGCTTAAACTTAATTTATGATAAAATTTTTCTTCTCTATCTTTAAGATGAGAAAGATTTGGTCCATTAACAATATAGATAGTCTTACTCATATATTTAATTTTCCTTATATATTAAAAACACCAAAGGTGGGTTTGCTAAGAACATAAAGGGTTTTGTTCATATATTCAATTTTCTATGCAAGTACAAGAAAATTAAACAGAAAAAAAGGGTTTTAGTTTTTTTCATATATTTAATTTTTCATGCTGCCTTTATTTATAATATTATTAAGTTCATTGTAAAGAAAATTGTCTCTTTTAATCTTCAAATTATTATCTGTAATAGGGTGAACGGTATAACCTGTTGCAACTATCTCTTCGGATTTCTTAACTATATATTCAAGAATGAGTTTTATAGGAGTCAATTCTTTAATAGAAACATCTATATCAACATAATCTTCAAAATTTACAGGTTTAATATATTTTACATATACCTCGTAAACTGGAAGCCATATTCCAGATTTTTCAATCTTATCATAGGCTAGATTACATACACGCAAAAAGTGAAGTCTTGCTTCTTCAAACCATTTTATGTAATTTGAATGATGAACAATATTCATCTTGTCTGTTTCCCAATAATTTACATATTTTGAATATCTTACCGAAAAATTATTCATAAAAAATCCTGAAAATCAATTTCTTACAACAGATTAAAACATATTAAAAATATATCAATAATTTGACTATTTAAATAAAAATAATAAAAATTGCTTTTTAATACAATTTATCAATTTTATCCTTTAAAAATTTTGCCTCATCTAGATAAAGGTCAATAGGTTTTTTAATCGATTTAACCTGAATCATAAATCTAATTATGTTTTGTGGGGTATTTTCAACATATATATCTGCTGCTGTAATAGATGGGAAATTATATCCATTTTTCCTGAAAAAAGAAGCAGGGTAGCATGAGTGAAGATTTTGAGGAGCAATTACAATCATCGACTGAATATCTTTTTCTTTAAGTTTATTGGCTATTAAAAAAGTGTTGAAAAATCTGATTACACAATCTTCTATATCTTTGGCATTATCACTTTTAAATGAAATTGCACCTCTTGACCAGAATAGTTTTTTAATCAAAAATTTCATATCCTTTTTGCACCTGATCTCTTGGACATATAACATATTTGAAATTAAACTTAGCATGCTCTTTAATATCTTGAAGTAGTATTTCAGGACTATTGTTTATTTCAGAAAGATGGCATAGGTAAACAATCTTTATTTTACTGTTTTTTGTCGCAAGAAAGTTTAAAAAATTTATGGCATCTATATTTGAAAGATGCCCTTTAGTTGAATCTATTCTTTTTTTTAATTCAAGAGGATAAGGTCCATCTTTAAGCATTTTAGGGTTATAATTTGCCTCAAGGAAGAGAACATCTGAATTTAAAGCATAATGAGCCATCTGTTTTGTTATTTTACCAGTATCGGTTATAATAGTAAAGGTCACATCATCAAAATTTATAGAATATGAAACAGAACCTTTTGCATCATGTGAAGTTGCGAAAGGAATAAATAAAAATGAATCATGTTTATATAACTTATTTACCTCAATAAATCTAATATCTATCTTATCTTTTAAATATTGTTCGTAATTTGAATCATGATTTATGTAAACAGGTATTTTCAGTCTTTTTGCACAAGTTCTAACCCCGGCAATATGATCTTTGTGAGTATGGGTAACAAGGATAAATTGTAAATTGGTAAGTTCAAAATTAAGCATCTTTGATCTTTGCATAAGTTGTTGAAAACTATAACCATTATCTACTATAAATGAAGATGATTTGTTTGAAAAAATATAACAATTAGCCTTGCTACCACTGCCTAAAATAGCGTAATTCATAAATTTCCTATTGATTCTTGTTAAATATAAAGCTATAATCTATCTTCATCTTCTCTTTCGCCAAATGTAAAATCGAGGAAGTAAATTCTATAGCCTTATCTGTCCCATCTCTCAATATTTTATAGACTGAATCAAGATCATTTTCGAGAATAATTCTTTTTTCTCTAATAGGTTTTAAATAGGATGTTACGGCTTCAGTAAGTTCATTTTTGCATTTGACACAACCTCTTTGACCATTTATACATTCATTTGAGACTTCATTAAGTGACTCTGGTTTAAAAAGTCCAAAATAGTAACAAACCATGCAACCATCTGGATGTCCAGGGTCATTTTTTCTAACTTTTAATGGATCGGTATATGCAGAAAAAATTTTCTCTTTTATCTGTTGCTCACTATCCTTAAGGTAAATCGCATTATTCAGACTTTTGCTCATCTTGGCATTCCCATCGAGTCCCTTTATTCTCGAGTTTTTTTCGGGTATTAAAGCCTGCGGCTCTACAAAAAGATTTCCATAAATGGAATTAAATCTTCTTGCAATCTCTCTTGTAAGCTCAATCATAGGAAGTTGGTCTTCTCCAACAGGGACTAAATCTGCGTTAAAAGATAATATATCTGCCGCCTGGGAAACAGGGTAACCAAAAAAACCATAGGTAACAGAATCGCTGAAAATATGACTTTTTTGCTTAATTTCCTCCTTTACAGTCGGGTTTCGTGAAAGTCTGGAAAGGTTAACAAGGTTACTGAAAAAGACGGTAAGCTCCGCTATTGCCGGAATTTTAGATTGTAAAACAATGGTAGTGAGGCCTGGATCTATTCCTGCCGCAATATAATCGAGTAAAACCTCTTTGACATTATCTCTAACTTTCTCTGGTGAGTTAAAATTGTCTGTTAATGCCTGAACATCGGCTATTAATATAAAGGTTTCATATTGATTTTGTAGTAGTACTCTGTTTTGTAAACTCCCGAAATAATGACCTATATGAAGTGGTCCAGTCGGTCTATCTCCAGTTAAGATTCTTCTCATAAAGTTTTTCCCGATTTTTTTTAAATTAAAAGCCTTCCTGAAAAATTGGAAGGCTTTTGATAATATAGAATAAAACTTCTATTTTTATCTATATTTTGAATTCCCCCAAAAAAGAAGAACCGGTGATGCGATGTAAATGGATGAATAGGTTCCTATAATCAAGCCGATAGAAAGAATAAAAGCAAAATCTCTGGTTGGAATTCCACCAAGAAACAGTATAGAAAGAGCAACTACAAGTGTTGTAAGAGCAGTAATAATAGTTCTAGAAAGTGTCATTGTTATAGAGTTATCTATATTATCCTGAAAATTTTTAATCTCTAAAGTGTTTTGTATATTATTGTTTTTAAGTTTTTTCATGATATCTTTGGAAAGATTATTAGAAAAGTACTGGAATTCATTTTCTTTAATTTTTGAAAGAACGACTATAGAGTCGTTTAATGAATATCCTAAAAGAGTAAGGATGCCTGCAAGGGTCTGTGAATTTACCTCTTGTTTAAAAATTATGATAATAGCTAAAACAAAAAAAGCATCATGTATTATAGACAAAACTGCTCCAAAAGAATATTTAAAATCTTTAAATCTAAAAAAGGTATATAAGAGGATAAGAACTATAACAGTTAATAACATGATAATTGAAGTATAGCTTAATTTTGATGAAGAAGATGGTCCTACAAGATTAACAGAGAGTATTTCATAATCAGATTGAGAAAAATTCGATGCTAAGGCATTTTTGAGATCATCAATTTTCTTATTATTTAAATTTGTTTCTTTTGTAGTAGGTATTCTAATAACATATTGTTGTGAGTCGTTTCCACCGAGTTGGGTAATATTTGATCCAAATCCATTTTTCTGACAAAAATCTCTAAATGCAGCAATATCCATTCCAGTTTTATTAAATTTTAATTGAATTGTTATACCACTTGTAAATTCAATTCCAAAATGTATTCCGCCATTTATAAAATAAAAAACAACGCCTAATAATATAACTGTCAGCGAGAATGCTAAGGCTAAAAATCTGAATCTTGAAAATGGTATTATTTTTCTTTGTTTCATTTTATGATTCCTCCAACTTTTGTAAGCATCTTCATATCCCATTTTTTAAACATTGAAATATAGTACCATCTCCCAGTAACAAGGACTATGAAGATATTTATAATAATACCTATTGTAAGAGTAACACCAAACCCTCTTATAGCTCCACCTCCTAAGAGAATAAGTGCTGCAGATGCTATAAGGGTGGTAAGGTTTGCGTCGATTACGGTTGACGCGGCTATTGTAAATGAATCGTTTACAATATTTACCAGTTGAATCCTATTAAGTTTTTCAACATAATCTTCTCTAATCTTCTCAAATATAATAACAAATGCATCGACACCCATACCTATATTCAATAGAATACCAGCAATACCAGGTAGAGTCAGTGTATAATTAAATGCTGCTAAAAATCCTATTATCATAAATATGTTTAATAAAATAAATAAAAATGCAATTAAACCAGAATACCAATATACTCCAATCATTATAAAGGCAACAATTGCTGAACCGATTAAACCAGCATTTATACCTTTAATAATAGAATCTTTACCAAGAGTTGGTCCTACATCCTGCCTTTCACCGATAATCAAAGGAACAGATAGTGCACCTGCTTTTAAGATATTTTCAAGATCTTTTGCCTCATCAAGCGTGAAATCTCCTGATATAGCAACCTGACCATTTGGAATTGGTTCATTAATCACCGGCATAGATTGGATCTTATTGTCAAGAACAATTGCTAAGTGCTTGCCTTTATTGTCTGCTGTAACTCTGTAGAATTTTTGGGCACCTTCCGCATTAAGTGAAAATGTAACTTCTATCCCTCTCATCCCATTTTGAACATTTACCTGTCCTATGTATGTCCCGTCGAGTTCAGGCTTCTTTTTTAAGATCGTTGGAGCTTTCTTCACAAGTACACCATATTTGTCTTTTTCATAAAACCAGTAAATAGCAGAATCTTCAGGTATTTTTTCGGGATAAAGGTAATTTCCATTTTCGTCAAAATCTTTTTCGGGGTCAATGTTTCCTATTTCTGAAAGAGTAACCTCATCGACGAGTTGAAATGTTAATTGTCCCTGCTCTAACAAAATTCTTTGAATTCTTTCAAAATCTTTAGCTCCCGGGATTTCGATTTCAATCCCTTCATTTCCCATTTTTCGGATATGGGTTTCTGCAACACCAAATTGATCGATACGATTGCTTAAGATCAGCATGGCTTTATCTAAAAGTTCCGACATCTGGGAAGGGGTTAATTCTTTTTCGAATCTTGATGTATCAGGTCTTAAAATAATGTAAAGTCCACCCTGCAGATCCAAACCAAGATTGACGATTCTATTTTTAAGCTTTTTATTTTCTTTTATTTTTAATAATTGTTCATCTGAAATTTTCAAGACTCGCAGTTGCTCGTTTGTCATCATAGTAAGTTCTCGATCCTGACTTGAAAGTACAAAGTACCATTTGATAGTAGGATAAATCAAATAACAAGAAAAAAGGAAAAGCAAGATTGTAAGCAATATTCTTGCAGTATCATTTAATACTTCTTTAGAACCAAATGTTTTTTTGATTCTTAATAATTTTCTATCAGACATTAGTAACCTCCAAAGTTGCAAAGAAATGAAAAAAACAAAATGTTAATCTTCTCTTTTTTTAACAGATGCAATGGCGCCTTTAAGTATCCTGATGGTGGTATTATCATCAACCTTTATTGTAATAGAATCCTCTTTGATTCCAACAACATTTCCGAAAATACCGCTGGATGTAATTATTTCATCGCCTTTTTCGATAGAGTTAAGCATCTGTTCATGCTTTTTTTTCTGTTTATTTTGTGGTAAAATCAGAAGAAAATAAAAAATAACAATAATAGCTAAAATTGGAAGCAAATTAACAAGAAAACTAGATGTTGTGCTTGTAGAAGCTGCCGCTTGAGGCGTAGTTTGTTGAAGCATAGGGAATAAAAAATTCATCATTATCTCCATTTATATATTTTTTTATTAACACTTTAATTAAACTTTTTATAAGACATTGTCAATAAAAACAACTAAAATAATTTTTTGTTTAATCTATTTTTTAATATTTTTTTTCCAAAAAATATTAGTAAAAAGAATATAGCAGTAACAATCGAGATTATAATTGCATTTGATTTTATAAATTTGTAATCTTTTAAATTATTTAATAAGCTTCCACTATATGCGTAAAATAATGTGGAAGGGATGCATCCTAAAACAGAATATATTATATAATCTTTTATAGCAATATCTGAAATTCCACTGATTATATTAAGCGCATTATATGGGGTGATAAAAAATAATCTTGCAAACAAAATATAATTCTTCCCGTTGTTCTTTAAGTTATCAAAAGTTTTTTGGAGTGTCTTATTCTTATTTTTTAAATTTACGAAAAGAGAGTTTAAAAAAAATCTACTTAATAAAAATGAGATGGTCATATTTATTGAAGAACCTATAAATGATGTTATAGCTCCAAAAAATGTGTTAAAGATAATTCCAGATAATATAGATAGAGGGGCAATTGTAAGGAAAAGAAAGGAAAAGATAAAGTATAATCCTATTACTGCAGCAAAAGAATAAAATGGATGCAACAATACAAGTTTATCTTTTAATTCAAGGATATTTTTTAAATCAATTAGCTTTTCAAAATCAAAAAAGATGATAAGTGCTGCTATAAAAAAGGCTAAAAATATAAATAAAACAATCTTATATCGCTTTTCCAATCGAAATAACCTTATACTTAACATTATCTATTGGATTAAGAATTATATCTCCTACTTTATTGTTCATTAAAATTTTTCCCAATTCTGTTTCATATGATATAATATTATTGTTAACATCAATATCCCATTTACCTAAAATTGTATAAGATATAATTTTACCGGATGCCTCTGACTGGAGTTGACATTTCGTTCCAATAGAAATTTTGCTGGTGTCAACCGTCGAAAAATCGATGGGTCTTGCGATATTCAAATCTTTTTGTAACTCCGCTGCCTCAACATTCAAGCTTTGAAGTAGTTCTCTTGCGGAATGATATTCGGCATTTTCTCTTAAATCACCCTTTTCTTTTGCCTGCATCATCTCCCTGTTTACTCTTGGTATTTCTTGCTTTATAAGAAATTGGAGGTGTTCTTGTTTTTCTTTAATAGATTCTAAAGTGGTATAGAAAAATGATTCTGATTCATCTTTTTCTTCAGGAGAGATTTCGGATAAAATATCAGGAAAATATTGCGCAAGTAAAGTTTTGAAATCAATAAGATAATCATCTGTTTTCCATTTTGTTCTTAAAAATATTGTGGCTATTTTTTTTACCTGGCTTATTGATGGATTTTCCTTAAAATAATTTTCCAAAAGTTTATCTTTGAAAAGGATATCTCCAAGATTATAGAACAATTTTCTATTTATATTGACATTAATCTTTTGGATTATGGCTTTGTTTGAAATATCTAAAAGGTTTGAAACAATCAAAATTAGATCTCCTTTATCAACAATATCAGAAAAATCTTTATGCAAGAATATATTTTTCAAAAACCATAGAAATGTTTCAGTATTGTCTTTCGCATTTCGAATGACTTCTTTTCCCTTTTCTCTAATTATTTCAGTAAAACCTTTAGATATTAAAGTTGAGATAATAAATTTCGAGGGATATTTTAAAAGATATTCACCCATAATTTGAGGCCAATTTGTTGTATAATTCATAAGTTCTAAGAAAAATAGTTTTTCAAAATTACTATCACCGAAATTGAATATATATTTTTTTTCTTCTAATAATTTTGAGAAAAAAATCTCAGAATTGAAAGGAAGATTAAAGTTCATTTGAGGATATTTTGTCTTAAGTTCTTTCAAAAACAAAAATGCAATAACCATGTTCTGATGAACAGAAACATCATCTTTTAAAAAACCTAAAAATACTCTTAACATTGTCTGTGAGAATTCGGAATTAAAGTCATTCTCTTCATCAAGATAGCTAGAATATATTTGGGCTTTATGTATAAGGTTATCTTCAGATTTAAATCTTTCGAGTATGCTTTCTTCTTTTAATGCTGGTTTGACCCTGATACTATAGTTTGTGCCGTTTTTTATTATGATTGGATCATCTTTAATCTTATTTCTTAAATTTTCCCAGAATTTATTCCATTTATCTTCCGATATTATCTTGTTAGTAAGCAATGTCTTGATATCTTTTGTAGATAAGGGTTTATTAAAAGATTTTAATAATATAACTAAGAGCTCTTTAGGGTTCTGTTCTGCATAAGAGATTAATTTATCTAGGTGATACTTTTCAAGGACCATAAAATCATTATCATCAAGAATTCTTAAGGCTTTTAATGCCATGGCAATGGTGAATTTATGGTCTTTTTTCTTTTCAAAATCAACAATTACATAATCTTTGTTGATATCCTTTATAAATCCCAGGCCTGAAAGTTGATGGAAAACATATTTATTTTTATCGAAAGGTATATATTTTTCAAAATCTGCAATTGCAGTTCCTAAAGATTTCCATTTCTGGTTTATTTCAGATTTTTTAATACAATCCATCAATTGGCTATTGTTAGCGTATTTATGCATGTAAGCATTTATTATTTGATCTCTTAACTTTTGTACTATGTTGCCTTTAGTCTTATCTTGAAGCATCTGGTAGGTCATTTTAATGGTTTCAACAACGAGATCCCAATTTTCTTTGATCTCAAAATGTTCGATTAATTTTTCTGCTAACTTAATCTTCAGGTTTATATTTTCAATATAGTTTAATTTAAGGAAAAAGTAATCTGGTTCAATTGTATCGAATTCCAATAATTTTTTCCACAATTCTTCAACTTCACCAGTTGATTTAGAATTTGAAGAGTTGTCAAATAACTTTTTATAATATAAAATAGCTTTTTCAGTATTCGAAGAATTTTCGTAGTAAACAGCAAGCTTACGTATGATTCTTGTGTCTGAGTAATCAATTCTATTCAAGATTTCCATATAAGGAACAATATCTGATTCGGGTTTTTTTTCATCTTCAAGTATCTGAATATATCTTGAAAGGATAAATTTATATGATTGGTTGAAACTCAAATATTTTTCACAAAGATATTTGACTATTTTAAATCTTCTATTTTCATCAAAAATATCAATCAATCTTTTAGACCATTCATTCCCTTTTATATCTTGCGTTATTGCGTATAGTATAGATAAAAAATATAAAGCTATTATAGAATTAGGGTTACCTTTTAAATAGGATTCAAGAAAGTTTGAGATTTCTACTGTTTCGTTTTTTTCCTGTATATTTTTAATTAAATTATCATAAGACTCGAAGATAGGTATGGAAAATTCTGCGATAGATGTTCTTGTCCATTTTTCTTCTTTTAAAATTTCTGTAATTGAGTCGATAATCTTTTGCATCTAATAAGCTCCTTTAATTATTATCTGTTGTGAGATTGATTCATTTATGTTTTTTATCTTTAGCTTGTACTGTTCCTGTTTTAAAGGGTCAATTTCCTGGTATGTATAATATTCAAGTAGCAATATACATTTCTTTATTAATTTTGCTTCGATCTGACTTTTAATTTGTGGATTAGAATAAAATATTTTTTCAAATTTGGTCATATCCGAAAAAATCTTGTCAAACTCATTTTTGTTTAATTGTCTTTTTACATTCAAAAATCCATCTATATAACCATATATTGCAATCCATTCAAGAATCTCATATTCAGGATAATTATCCTTTTTTATGGAATCAATTATCTGATGAATTTTATCACATTTAACATATCTGGTATCAAAGGAAATGGTATTATCCAGAAAAAAAATATCCTTAAATAGTATTTGTGACTCTAAAATATCTCCTTTTGCATAAAAAAAATCAGCTAGCATAAGGGAAACAAGCTGGTTTTTGTTCAATCGGAAGGCATATTGCAAAGTTTGTATACCATTTTCATATTGCGAAAGCTCCCTAAAGCAATACGCTATCTTGACAAGCAGGTCTATATCATTTATTCTAGTTTCAGTTCTTGATTCAATAAAAAGCTCTAAAGATTTTTTAAAGATAAAATTATGTAGACAATGAATCTCTGATATCTTAGTATCTATCTTGTTCTCATTTAAAAAATTTAAAAAACTGTCCCATTCGTCGAAATAAGCAAGAGCTTTTTCATATGGCTGATTAAAACGATTTAATTTATCTTCTCTGTTGGCCCAATACTTAATAACCTTGTGCAATGTAGCGTATTCTTCAATATTGTTTTCATTTGTTAAACTGGAAGTTAATAATTCAATTGCCTTTGAAAAATAGCCATCTGCTAATAATGAAGTAATTTGTTTTTTTACTAACATTGATAAATCTATTTTTGATTTATTAGGGAAGTCGATATACTAAGAATTAATTATCCCTTTTCAAAGTAAATAATTATTTGTTTTTGTCAATAAGAAGTATTATTTTTCCATTTTTAACTAGTTCAAAATTATTAGGATTACCAAATAAAAAAGCAATACTTTCATTTGATATAATGATATCTGTTTTATTTATCCCATAACTTCCAATTGCAGGAATTATAAATGGATTTTCGCCAACAAGATCTTTTAAATATTTAAGTCCTGAGATATCGCAAATATAGTTTATAAATCCTTTTTTTTCAATCGCATCCCAGCTAACATTGTCGAAACTGATTATAGTCTGTTGGTTTTGAGTTAATATTTTTGGTTTTAAAGCAGGATTTATATAATAACCTCTGCAATCTATGACTATTGAGGAGAAATTCGATTTATTTGGGAATGAATATGGAGTGTTTATTTCATTTATATAATCTCTTTTAAAATTTAAAGCATTATAAATGGAGTTGTTTTTCATTAAAAATGGAAGCAAAAAATAGATAATTCTATCATTTCCCTGATATTTAATATCTGATTTATATGCATTTTGAATATATTCAAAAAGGTTTCTATTGATTTCTGGATCATCCTTTATCAAATCTATTATACGATTTTTTGAATCCAGGTTCATATTTATAATTAATGTAGTAAGGTTTGAATAACCATTTTCTTCCGCCTTTTTTAGTGTGAGAAGTTCGTTTGTCGATATGTTGGTCGCATTTGGATCTAGTTTAGCTAAACCATTTGCTTCAAACTTCATATAAGTCCAATTTATATTCCCCTCTAATCTTCTTTCAATAACCTCAAAGTTTTCAGTGGCATTAGATGTATAAATCAAGGATAAAAGTAAAAAAAATATAAAAAATAAAATTATAAATTTATATCTCATAAAAAATATTAAATTTTAAAAATTATCTTTCTCAAAAATTGTTTTCCCTGAAAATTATTTTTTTTAAAAATCATCTTTCCTAAAAATTATCTTTTATCTTTCTTAAAAGTTTTCTTTCTTATTATGTGTATCGAATAATTTATTATAAGTTTAATATTTAATACTTTATATTTTACTTTATATGTTTTTTAAAATATTTATTATCTTGTTTTCAATGAATGAAGGTGTTGAAGATGAAGATACAACCATTATTTTTTTTTCATCTTTAATTTTATCGATAATTAAATTAATATCTTGCGGTTTTTCTATAAAAAATATCTGATCTTTTATCTTTTTGAGTTTATCAAAAAGTCTTCTTGAATTAGATGAAAGATAATCCCCAACGACAATTGCGTTAAGATTAAACTTTTTTAGCATTTCAATAGAATTATTTTCTCTTTTCTCTATCGATGGACAGATAGTATTATGGATAGAAAGATTTTTCAAAAAGCCTTCTAACTGCTTTTGTTTTAAAAATTTACTAACACCATCAAATAAATCAGAGTTTGCAGTTGTCTGTGAAATTAGAAGTAGATCATTATTCTTTATCTTATGTAAAAAACATTCTTGATAAATTTGATCGACTTCTGAAACTATGATGAATTCTTTTGAATAACTTTTTAATCCTATTACTTCTGGATGCTTCTCTTTTCCGGTAATAATTGTTAAACAATCGGTATTTTCTGAAATTATCTTTTGAACATTTTTTACTTTTGGACAGGTAAGATCAAAAACATTGTATTTTTTTCTATAATATTCTTCTAAATTTTTATCAATGCCATGAGTCGAAATTACAAAGACAGTTGAAGGATCATCCGATAAAATTTTCCCGTCAACCTCACAAATATTTTTTTTTAATAAAAATTTTTCATATTCTTTATTATGGATAAACATTCCAGAAAGATATATTATCCCTTTATAGTTTTCTCTAATTTCAAAAAGTTTTTTTTCTGCTGATAAAACTCCTGGACAAAATCCACTACCTTTTGGTACTATTATTTCCATAAAAAATTATATTTATGAGCATGAATCACAAAGACAATTGAAACAGCATAGACATGTTAAACAATCAAGACAGTTATCACCAGAACCCCTCCTTGATTGGGTGTAATAGGGTTGTGAATCATAGTTATATAATTGCTGTCTGAACTTCTGATAGTTGGCATTATCTGGTTCCAGCGAAACTGCTATTTCTATATATCGAATTGCATTTTGTAAATCTCCCAGATTTGCACTTACAACAGATTTTAAGTAATTCCATATTCCAGAATTTCTCTGATTAAGCTGATCCAGCTTTTGATTTGCGAGACCATATCTCCCATTTTGTATTAGTGAAATTATTGATTCATATTCTTGATTTGAATAGTAAGAAGAGGAAGAAGAGTAAGAAGAACCACTATAATCATCTTTATAATCTTGTGAACTTGCTCTATTATTAATTATTGCATCATATGCTTCCTGTATTTCCTTAAATCTTTCTTCAGCCAAATCGGCTAAAGGATTTCCTTGATGCTTGTCCGGGTGATATTTTTTTACAAGTTCTCTATATCTTGCCTTAACCTGATCCATTGTCGCGTTTCTCGGTAATCCAAGAATTTCGTAAGGATCTTTTCCCATTTATGTAAGACTCCTTTTTTTATTGAACTTTTATCGTATAACATGTTAATAAGTAAATATATCCTTTAAATTGTCAATTTTATTTGGAAGTTTACCAAAGGTTTCCATATAAACTTTATCTGATTCCATACAAAAATATAGAGGGAAAATACAATTTTTATTTTTATATATCTCAACAATTTTTTTGTAAATATCCAGTCTGTCTTTTATAAAATATCTTACCTTCCCATCAAGACCAGAGATAGTTTCAAAATTTAAAAGTTTTTTGCCAGTATTATCTTCTCGAAGGTATTCCATCATCTTAGGATGATATCTTAATGAACCAAGAGAAAACCAGGCGATTGCAGAATTGTCTATCTTTATTATTTCTTCAAATAGACTTAAATAATTTTGTGGATCGTCTTCTAAGGTTAAAATAATTGGATCAAAATGAAATGCGACTTTCCAGCCTGATTTGACGAGTTGCCTTGCTATTTCCAATCTTTCTTCTACCTTTGTAGCAAGCGGCTCAAATTTTTCTGCAATGTTTGAAGGGTTCATAGAAAAGCCAATAACGACATTTTCAACTGGTTTTCTTTCAAAAAAAGGTTTGCAATAAGTAGTTTTGGTTTTAAATTCAAATGTTATCAAAGGGAATTCTTTAATTGTATCCATTATTAAGTCGGAATAATTCGTATATGGATCGAAAAGTAAAGAATCTGAAAGTTCTCCACTTCCAATTCTTATTTTTTTAATATTTCTAATTTCCTTTATGAAGTTATCTATATCATAATAAATTATTAGAAAATTATTTTTCAGGTAAAATCTTAAAAAACAATATGTGCAATTTAAACTGCAATTTTCATAAAAAGTCGTAATAAAATAATTACAACATATATAATTAGGTGTTCCAGGGCATTTCTTAATGTAAACCCCTGGATTTTTCATTATGATTAAGTCATAGGTGTTTGAATTATTTATTAAATTAACTTTGTAATCAATTTCCTTACTTTTTATTTGATAAATATCATCTTTTTTAAGGTAGATAATATTAACTTGTTTTTCTGTTCTATTAAGTTTTTTAACCCTTTCTATTATCTGTTCAACATTATTTTTTTGAAAATTATTTTGAAAATCATCTTCAACATAGATATTTGAAATTACAGGTAGGTTTGGTAGCATTAATCTTTCCATAAAAAATCAATGATTTTATCATTATTATCTTTCAAGATTTCAATTTCTCTATTAAACTGCAATAGTTCATCCTGATTTTTTATTGTTGCACTAATAGAATATTCATTTTTCTCAAAATAAAAAGATGGCTTAATTACCAAATTTTTGAAATTTAAGTTGTTAATAAGTTTATTAAATCTTAAATATTTTTCGGTATAAGAGGGATTTATGATAGAATTAATAATATTAGATAATCTTAGTTCTTTTTGATTGCTGCTTATCTTTTTATCGTTAAAGAAGTTTTCGCTTTCTTTAAGTTTTAATATGAAAAAATCAAATTTGTTTAAATCTGTTATTCTATAAAGCTGTTCGATTAATTTCCTTATTCTGTTTTTATTTAGCTGGCAATTTATTATCTGCCTGACAAGCATTTCCATTCTATTGAAACTTATATTTTTTTCAAAAAAATTGTTAATCTCGAGTAAAAGAGACTTGTCAGCATCAATAAATATAAGATGTTTTAAAAAATCAAAAGAAAAAAAATTTTCCTTCGAAATTAAAAATGAAAAAGTGTCATAATACTTCCACGACATTATTTTATCTGGTAGATAAAAGTATAGTTTTTTCATAATATAAATTACAAAAGCAGGATTTGAATTAAAAACAGGTTTATAGAAAAGCATTAAAAATAAAATAGATAATATCGTATAAGATAAATTAGAAATATTGCTGTCTTTCCCTTTATGTTCCTTTATTTTATTTTCATTTTCGTTAAAACTTTCATTTTCGCTTTTATTTTCATTCTCTTTTTCGTTTTCAATTAACTCTATTAATAAACAGGTAATATCAAGAGGATCTTTTCTATTTTGAAACAAATTATTTTTAAGTTGTTCTATAATATTTTCTTCATAGTCGAAAATCAAAAATATATCCGAATCAGGATAATCATCAATATCATTAAAAAAAATAATAGGAATATATTTATCTTTATTTATGGATAACAATATTGGATAAAAAGCTACTTCTTTGAATAATTTAAAGGAAATGCTGGGGTTTAAAATTTGTGGAAAATTTTTATAAATCTTTTTTTTATCTAATTTTTCTATATTAAATTTCATGTTTTTTAATATTTGCTTATATTTGTACTTATTAAATATAGATCAAGATTTCTTTTTTGATATCACACTCGTTTGAGTCAATTATCTTATATTTTATCGTTGGGTTGCTTTTTAAATCGTATTTAAGGTTTAAAGATTTAAATTTATTTTCGATATTTTCGTTTATCTTTAATGAAATAAATTTTTTATAATTAATATTAATCATATCTTCGCTTTCAAGTATATTTTGATAATCGAGTAAATATTTATTTAAATTTTCGCTCTGAATAATATAAAAAGGTGGGTTTATATAGGAATACAGGTAAACTACTTTTTCGGTTGAAATCTTCTCGAAGAGTTTTTCAAAAAAATTATTTCGAATGTTTAATGATGGTATAATAGGTGGAATAACTGATGGAATAAGGCTTAAAATCATTGCCAGAAAATCTAGAAAATACTCGTTTTGAGAAAATAAAGGATCAAGTTCTATAATAATATAACCTTCATTTTTATTTGCAATAAATATCGGGAATATGTAATAATGTGTATCATTTGTTTTTTGCTGTGCAGGAATTTCTATCTGTTTTAAGCAAAAATCATTTTCGAAATTTGCAGGGAAATTTTTAACAAATTCTATTAAAAGTGGAATTTTTTCTTTATCAAAATTAAAGTGGTGGACCAACAAATTATTAAAAAAAACTACAAAAGATCTTATATAGAAGAAAGTAGATAGGTTAATATCAAGATAGTGAAAAAGATCTTTTGTGTTTTGAGCATATACAAGATTTTTAAGAAATATCTTCGTGTTTGAAACTAGTTTATCGAGTATATTCAACTCAGAACATTTTTTTATCTGTTGCTCAGCTTCTTCATTTTTTTCCCTGTACAAGTTTTCGATTTCTGATTTTTGAATCTTAACAGGATTAATTTCTTCGGATAAATCATCAAAAGGTGGTATTTTTATTTCTATTTTTTTTATAACTTGATCCAGGTTTTTTGAAGGAGATTTATTAGAATCATCTGAAATTTTAATAAATTTAGCTTTTTTTAACTCTTCTTCGGTTATTAAAAAAGATTTTTCTTTTTGTTCCATAATTTTTTTATATATTTTTTCAGCTTTTTCTGATAATGTCATAATCTTTTCTTATTTATTTTTAAGTTCTGCTAATACTTTTTTATATAAAGCATAATAATCGGATTTAACAAATTCTTCAACTTTTTCTTCTGGTAAAGAATCTAAAAGTTCATCAAGATAATTAACCACAGACTTTATTTCCCCCATGCTCATATTATTTTCACCCGCCTGATTAGCATCGAAATCTTTTTGTGCTATTTCATCTTTATCTATGCTTGTATCTAATTTGGTATCTATATCAGAATCTTTATCAGAATCTTTATCAGAAT
>DYJT01000023.1:18193-30041 GCA_020722965.1 Brachyspira murdochii
TATCAGAATCTTTATCAGAATCTTTATCAGAATGCTTCAGGTTTGCATTTTTCTCCTCTGTTGAAGAATCAATTATTTTGAGTTTATCGTCTATTAATTCATTTTCATTCTCTTCGAGAATATCATTGGAAATTGATTCTGAAAATTTATCTAATAAATAATTTCGATCGGTATTTTGCTGAAAATCGAAATTTTTATCCTCTTTATTTTCGATAAAATACCTAAGTTTTTGCTTTTTTGAATACTCCTGACGAAGTTCTTCGATGGAAAATACAATGATATTGTCTCCAAATTGATTTTCATTTAAAGAAATACTATCTTCGGTAGTAACTGTAGCATCAATATCGCTTAAAATAGTATTTTTTTCCTTTAATCCTTCTTTATTAGATTGATCAATTATTGAAAACAGCTCTTCTTTCGATAGTGCTATATCGGTTTTAATGTCATTATCAAAATCGAAAAAAGAATTCTCTTCGGAATTTTTATCTTTTTTATCATTCATAAATTAAAATCCTTTATTTTTAATAGTATATAATTTTTATTTAAAGTTTACTTAAAATTTCCTCTAAGATAGTTTAATAAAATTTTAAAAAAATTTCAAGTTGAAAAAGATTAAAAACAAGATATAATTATAACAAATAATGAATAAAAATTTTAAAATTAAAAAATTTAAATAAGTTTAAATTAAGTTTAAATTTTAATGAGGAAAACAAGTGAGAAAAAAAATAAATATTAATTTATTAATTTTACTTTTTTTAATTTTAACTTTTTACTTTACATCTCAAAATTTAATGGCGCAAGATTTAGTCCTGGGTCTTAGCCTGGGTTATTCCAATGTTTTTCTAAATTATGATATGACAGTAGATATATTATCACAAATTCCAGAACCAGCCTTAGCCTATGAGATTTTTTCTTATCTTTTTATCCCAATTTCAAATAATTTGGATTTTATCCTTGGTATCTCATTAATCTCTAAAGGTTTTTCGGTTTCGGGAAATCAAAAATATGAGTTAATCTATTTTAGTTTTTTTGTTAAATTAAGAATATTATTCTTTAAAAATACTTATTCCAAAAACTTTATTGAGATTGGTTTAAATCCTCAAGATACTTTATTAACTAATTTTATCTTGGATTATTCTAGCTTTACTATTTCTGATGGTGAAATTAATAATTTTAAACCTACAGACTTTTCTTTTAACATCGGAACTGGTATAATAATTAAAAATATTATTTTATCTTTGAATTTATTAGTACAAGCAGATGGTGTTCTATATCCAATCATTAATCAGACCGAATATAAATTTTCAAATTATGTAATGGTTATTAGCATAGGTTTTATACTATAAAATATTGAGGGGAAAATGAATAAAAAGAACATTAATTTTTTTTTAATGATATTTGTTCTATTTTTACTTTTGTTTTTATTTTGTTTTTCAATACCCTTATTTGCTCAGTCTCTCACCTATAAAGAAGTTAAATCCCAGGGAATAATTTTAGAGTCAAATTTAAAAACTCATAAAATATTCATTATAATAGGCAACCTTTCCTCAGAGTATCTATTTTGCGATATTTATGTCTTTGGAAGTTATTTTTTGGATTTTTCTGGAATCAATTCTGGTAAATTAATATTCAAAGATGGCTTTAGAGAGGTTTTTATACAATTTGCATCCTATAAAAAATTATTTAATCCTGATGAGCAATATCAATATATTGAAAGTTTTCAGATAAGATTAAAAGAGGAAGATATAAATAAAATTCTTGAAAATAAAAAAGATGATTTGTATCTTCAATTTAATGGTAAATTTGGTTCTATAAATTGTAAAATAGATCAAAAATTAATTAACTCTCTTGAAAAATTATCTTTTGAAGATGATCAATCTCAAAGTAGTCTATCTATAAATTCAAGACCATATACATTTTTCACCATTTTTTATCCTTTTAATATCTATTATTCTTTCGATGAATATGATGAAGTAATTGATGATATAGCTTTTTCACCTTTGTTTTCAAATAATATCACTTTTGAAATAGGTTTTTATTTAAAATTACCATATTTAAGTGCGATTTCTATATATACAAATGTTTCAAAAATTTTTGATTATAAAACAACCTTTCAAAGCACTGTGATTTTGGGTGTTAAAACATATTTTACAATTTTCGATATTCCCCAAGTAAGTTTTCTAAGGTTAAGTATTTTACTTGGGATTGGCTCCTGTAAGATAGGGGATAATATCATAATTGATTCATTAAATGATTTATCAAACTTTTACTATTACTTTTCATTGGTAGCTGGTGTTCCAATTTCAAGTAATATTGAATATATAATTTCACTTTCTTTAGGAAATGTAGAATCGACAAATCTTGCATTGCTTTTTCAAGTAGCTATGATAGTTAATCTGTTTTAATTTTTATCTTTATCAACTTAAATATTTTAAATTAGATATTTCAAAACACTATGTATTTCAATATAGTTTGAAGCTTTTTTTCTCCAATACCTTTAACTTTTAATAGATCTTCTGATGTTTTTATAGGGCCATTTGAATTTCTGTAGTCTATTATTCTTTGAGCTAATACAGCGCCAATCCCTGGTATTAAGCATAATTGATCGAGGGTAGCCTTGTTTATATTTATCGGGAAGATATTTTTAGTGACTTTTTCATCAAATGAATTAGATGTTTTAGTTGAATTTTTCAAAGAGAATTTTGAATTTGGATCTAAATTAAGTTGTTGGATATATATATTTAAAAGATTTCTATTTTGCTCTTCTAAAGAAATTATGTTTGTTTCATTTAATTTGATATCATAACTAACTAGTTTTTTAAGTAAAATTTCGGTTTTTATCTGATTGAAAAACCAATTAATTAAAAGTATTGCGATTATTATAGAAAGGAAAATAAAAAATTTTTTAATTAAAAAACTATTCATTTTTAATTGTAAATTATTAATTTATCAATCCATATTTTTATATATAATAATTTATAAAATGGTTATTGCAAGATTCGGATTTAAATTTTTGATTTAAACAATAGTTGTTCTATAATTATTTTAGATTGAAAATAATTTTAAGGATAAATTATTGAAAATAGATAAAGTTATAATTTTTTGTTTTATTCTTTTTATGTTTATCCTTTTCCCTATAAAGGTTCTTGCTTTCGATTTCTATTTTAGTTTTTCTTTAATTGGATCTACTACTATTCCCACATTTTTAAATAATACCAATCTTGATTCGGTTATGAAAATTTACAATGCTGAGGCTTTTTCATTTGGAATATCGATGCCGATTTTCAGTAAATATCTTTTAAGTTTTCAACTGGGTTATCTATCAAAAGGTATTTATGGTAATGAAGATAACTATTTTAATCTTTACAATCTGTTTTTTAAATCAGTTTTTTCTAAAGTTGTTTTGAAATCTCAGGTAACCCAGATAAATTTTAATTTTGGTGTATTGTTTTCTTATTTGCTATATGCATTATTAAGAAATAGAAATTATAACCAGATCATTGATATAATTAATATATCTAACTTTTCACCTTTTAATTTTGGAATAAGTCTTGGTTATCAATTTAAATTCAAAAAAGTTGCTTTCGAAATTGGTTTAAACTTGACTTTTATAGATGAAAATATTAGAGATTCACAATATTTTCTTTCGGGTTGGATTGAGCTTTCATTGTTTTATTTCATTTAAAGTTGAGTAAGGTTTTAAATATGAAAAAAAAAATTCTTATAATTTTAATATTAATCATCTTCTTTTTACTGACGTTTTCATGTCAGTTAATCTCATTGATTTTTGATGATTCAAGTAGATTGGATTTCGGTTGGACTAATTTTGAGACAGATGTTTGTTTTGAAAATTTAGTTGACCAAAATTATAGAATAATAACATCATCATATCAATTTAATGATTATCTTTTTATATCTTATATAAATCTTAATGATAATTATATTTATTTCAAGGTTAAAAATATTCAGGAAAAACATCTATATGAAAACATGTTTTATCCTGTAAATTCATACGAAAATCAAAATGAAAATATTAAAATAAATAGTACTTTTGAATTCGGAAATTATGATAATCATCCCTTAGATTATATTCCATTATTTGAAAAAATAAACGACACTATATTCAATTTTTATTATTTAAACTCAAGTTTTGCTTTAAATAAAATTACTTATAAATTTATTCCTAATGCACTACAGGAGAATTTTTATTTTGAGCAATTAGATATAAAATCTTCGGAAGTTCAAACTTTTTTAAATCCAGCCAAAAATGCAATTTTATATAACCTTTTTAAAAGTAACAAAATTGCCTATATTACATCAGATACTACAACACAAAAATGTTATATTATTTTCTGGGATAAACAAGAACTAACTTTTAAACTTATTGAATTAAGCGGGGGAACTTTTGATTCATTCAATTATTCAACTTTAGTTGAATATGATACAAATCAAATATTTTTAGCAATAATAAAAGATTCTGATTTGTATATTTATGATTTTTGCAATATAAATGACGAAACTATAGAACCAATTACTATATACAATACCAACGAAGATAGTAAAATACCCGATACTAAATCATTCAAACTCATCTATATTGAAGAAAAAGATAAATTATATTTATCCTGGGCTTATTCAAAGGGTGGTAAAAAATATTTAGCTATTTCAGAAGTAGATAGAAAAAATAAGCTTATAATTGATAGAATAAAATACGAAATAACTGGCTATGACCTTTTAAATATTGATGTAAAACAATCTGTAGTCGCTGGAATAAAAACTTCTAATTTAAATGTTGTATATTCATTATATAAAAATTCTGATAGTTCCGTAATTTTTACTTTTGGTATCTTAAATACAAATGGATTTTCTGATTCAAATTGGTCTTTTTCAAAAGCAGAACAAACTGATAATGTTTATGAATATCCTAATATCGCAGATTCTTCCAATTTTTTTATCGATCTTAATGTTTTATATGAGATTTCTCAAAATTACAATTACAGACATTATCTTGTTTTAATTAATTAAACAAATCGGGTTGAAATATGAAAAACATAAAGATATTTTGGATAATTTTAATCTTGCTTATCTGGGTATTATTTTTCGCAAATCTATTATATGCTCAAGAACAGGTCTTATTTAATACTGAAGTTTTTACTTTTAATTCTAATGATGGAATATATATATTTAACATTCAGGTTTTTAAAAAAATTTTTAAAGATGAACCTTTTTATGAAATATCTTTGCTATTACAGAGTAAAATATTTGTAGGAATCGATAAAGCATTTATAGAAATCAAAGCAGATAGAAAGTCTATAAGACTTTATAGTATAAAAAAAAGTTATAAAAGCTGGTTTGATAATGAGAAAAATATATGGAATGAAAAGCTTTCATTGAAAATTAAATATGAAGACTTTGAAATCTTTTTAAAAAGTTCCTTAGATTTTCTTGTTATTAAAACAAAGGATATTTTCATTGAAAATCCATTACCTTTAGAGTTTAAGAAACTTTTAACAAGTTCTGTAAATTACGCCAAAGAGATAGGAGTAGATGTTGAAAAGGCTTACAAGCCATTTTTTATTATAGGATTTCAAGATTTTTCATTTCCTGTTATAAATGTGAATTCGCAACTATTCAATACTCTATCAATTCTTAGTGGATATAGTTTTAAATTAGATTTCCCGCTTATTGACTTTCTTTCTTTAAGTTTTGATTTTAGCTTTTATTTACCAATTAAATTTTTTATTTTTAATTCATTTAATTTTAAAATAATCAATGTTAACCTACCTTTTTTATCCAAAGATTATAAAGTATTTCTTTTCAATATTTCGGGTATATTTACTGGAGTTTCAATTCATCTATTTTCACTATTTAAGATAATCTCGTTTAATTTAGATATTTCTCCAGGGTTTTTTATGACTACAATCTATGATAACCAGAATCAAAATTATTACCCGGTTTTAACTTTTTCGAGTTTGACCTCCTACTTTTTAGGTACATCGATAAGTTTAAATATCGATCTTTTGATTTTCAATGATTTTTACATTTCTCTTTCTCTTTCTTCCAAATTTAATGTGGTATTTGTATTTTATAATAGCATAGAGATAAGAACATTAGTCGGATTTTAATCTTATTCGATCATTATAACTTAATATATTTGGTTTATAAGATAGATACAAGATTGAATTTTAATGTTATTCAAGTTATATAACATATGTAATATTTGGCTCACAAAAAATGTACAGGATTGAATTTTATTCGATCTTTATAACCCTGATACTGTTTGTTGTCCCTTCTGTTCCAATTGGAAATCCGCTGACAAGTAAAAAGTATGAATCTTTTTCAGCATAATTTAATTTTGCAATATCCTCTTTAATGTTATTAACCATTTTTTCAAAATCGTCATTCTTTTCTATCAATCTTGGTATTACACCCCAGTTCAGCGATAGCTGGTGATAAATCTGTTGATGAAATGTATAGGCTACTATTGGTAATTTAGGTCTTACCTTTGATATCATCCTCGCTGAATACCCGGAACCTGTAATTACTGAAATTAATTTAGCATCAATATCATATGCAATTGCAACAGAGCGAGTGGCGATGGAGGTGGTGACATCGACATTTTTAGGAATTCTGGTAAGTTCTGAGATTAATTCGTTGTAATCAAGACTATTTTCGACCTGTGTTATTATCTTGGACATGGTTTTTACAACTTTTACAGGATCATTCCCAACAGCTGTTTCACCAGAAAGCATAACGGCAGAACTAAGATCATAACATGCATTTGCCACATCACTCGCTTCTGCTCTTGTAGGGATAGGATTATCTATCATGCTTTCTAACATTTGAGTGGCTACTATAACTGGTTTACCTGCTCTATAACAGAGTTTGATAATTCTTTTTTGAATTATCGGAACAAGTTCAATATCTAGTTCTACGCCGAGATCTCCCCTCGCAACCATTATACCATCGGAAAATTTTATTATATCGTCAATATTTTCTACCGCCTTTTTATTCTCTATCTTAGAAATAATCTTGATTTTACATTCCTTGTTAAATTTTTTGCTATAATCTTTGATAAGCTCTCTAACCTTGATAACATCATCTATGCAGGAAACAAAAGAAAGTGCGATATATTCAAAATCATTTTCAATGGCAAAAAATATATCTTCTTTATCTTTACTGGATAAAAATTCAAGGTTATAATCGATATTAGGTATTGATAGATGTGCCTTTGGATTAATATTCCCATTATTTTTAATCGTGATTTCAATACTCTTATCATCTATAATATTTTTAACGATTCCTTCGACAAATCCATCTTTTAAGAGGATTTTAGTTCCAATTTTTACAATTTTCCCAATATTTGGTAGGTTTGTATAAAATGTAAATTTATTTTCAGAATCTATAGATGATATATCTTCTTTTTCATAACTAATTATTTTTATATTACTCTCTTTAGGTAATTCTATTTTCTCTTTATATCCATAAATTCTTACTTCGGGTCCCTTCGTGTCAAGTATAATTGCAATAGGTATGTTTTTTTCTTTCCTGATATCTTTTACAAGATTTACTGTGTTTAAAATATCAGAACCTTTTGTGTGAGAAAAATTAAATCTTATGGCATTCATCCCATTTTCTATAAGTTTTTCTATTGTTTCTCTGGTTGAGCTTGCAGGGCCTAATGTACATACTATTTTTGTCCTTTTCATATTACTTCCTTTTCACGCTTAAATTGTATATAGTTTTTATAATAAGTAAACTTTATATATCCTTTTAATAAGAAAAATGTCTATATTTTTTTATAACAGATAAATTTTATAAATTCTTTCAGCAAGTAAATTTTATATATTTTTTTATAATAAATAGGTTTTATATATTCTTTTACAAATAAATTTTAAAAATTTTTTCAAAAATTGAGTTTTATATATTTTTTATTTTTTTCCAAGATAACTTATTGAATTTTAATTTAATCATATTTTATAATGCATAAAAAGAAAAATATGACATATATAAAGAAAATGAAGGGATATAGATTTGGATGGAATATTACTTTGCAAAAAACCTTCTGGAATCACATCGAACAGGATTGCAAGATCGATTTCAAAAAAGTTTAAAGTTAAAGTCGGTAATACTGGTATTTTAGATTTTGCAGCATCCGGGCTACTTTTGCTGGTTATAGGTAAAGGGACGAAATTCACTCAATATTTTCAAAACCTTGATAAAGTTTATATAGCTGTTGGTGAACTTGGTAAAGAAACAGACACTTATGATATTAATGGAGATATCATAAATCAAAAAGATGTAAAAGTAAGTAAGGATAAATTGATTGAAGTCATAAATTCATTTATAGGTAAACAAAAGATCTTCCCTCCAATTTATTCATCAAAAAAAGTGAATGGTAAAAGGGCTTATAGATATGCATTAAAGGGAGAAGATTTATCCCTTGACCCTATAGATGTAAATATCTATCAGATAGATATTATCGATATAAATATCCCTTTTTTTAAAGCAAGGGTCCATTGCTCAACAGGCACATATATAAGAAGCTTAATAAAAGCAATCGGGGAAAAAAGCGACTGTTATGCATACATGTATTCATTAGAAAGAACCTCTATCGGTAACTTTTCAATAAATGAAAGTATCGAATACCAAAAGATATTAAATTTTGACCAGGAACAATTTGAAAACTCAATAATTCCGATAGAAAAAGCCTTGTATTTTTTCCCTGAAATAACTTTAAGCAAAGAAGAATCAGATAAATTTAAAAATGGTCAAAGAATTATTTTGAATCAATTAAATTTGAAAAATAATAATTCCTTTTCATCTTTTAATTCGAATATAGGATTAAATACAGCTCCAATAAAGGTTTTTGATATGGACAAAAAACTAATAGGTCTTGCTATTTTAATCGAGAACAATAAAATTCAACCAAAATTGGTACTTTAATTTCTTGACTGAAATTAAAAATTCCATATCTTCTTTTTGAATTATGCAAGAGATTTTCTTAGATAATTTAATCTATCCATTAATTTTAAAATCTATTACTTTTAAAAATTCAAATATCCCTATAGATTTAAATGTTTTTAAAGGGTCATTAACTGTTATAGTTGGAGCAGAAAACTCTGGTAAAAGTGTCCTATGTAAAAAGATTGCCGGATTGGAAAATCAGATTGATGGTTCTATTCTTTATTATGGAAAAAGTTTTGAAAATATTAAAGATCATAACCTAATTCTTTATATTCCTTCAGCAAACATATTTTTTGAAAGTAGAACTGTCATTGAGAATCTCGTTATTTTATCAGAATTGGCAAATATACCCTTAAAATTTGTTGAAAGGAGAATTAAAAATATTTCCAGTTTTTATGGTTTAAATAATATAAAAAATACTAAATTATATAAACTTACAAAATCTATTATACCATTATTAAATTTAGCCCTTATTGAAATAATAAAACCACAGATAGTGATAATTTCGACTCAGGAATTTTATGGAGATCAGTTAAGAGAGGACTTTTATTTTGATAGGCTATATTATTTGAAACATAATGGGTTTACAATAGTTCTTGCTACACAAAGGCTTAAGAATATAAGATATGCGGATAATATTATCTTGCTATCAGAATTCAAACCTATTTTTGTTGGGAATCCATCAAAAATATCGGGAAATGAAAACCCCAAAGAAATAGAATTATTTTTACTCAAAAAGATAGAAGAAAGCTATGAAACAGGCTAAATCAATCAGTTTATTTACCCTTCTTTTCTGGTCAATTTTTATAAATTCTAAAAAATTTCTATTAATCTTCGGTATTAGTCTAATCGTTATATTTATAATATTTTTATCTTCATTATATCCTAAAAATAACCTTGTAATAGGAGTTGTTAATTTAGATAAGGGAATGGCACTTCAATTCTCGTCTGAAGTCTTATCTTTTTCAAATAAAATAATAGAAAAATTAAAGAGCAAAGAAATTACCTTAATCAATTATTCGAATTTAAGTGAATCGATTGAATCGTTAAATAATGGCAAAATCTCTTTGGTTCTTTTTTTCCCGGAAAATTACACTTTGTTTACTCACTTAGCGAATTTTTCTAAGAATAGCAATGTTAAACCCAGAATTTTAATATACACAAATGAAAAAAGATTTTCTAAAGAGATTAAACTAGAGTTATTTAACGCTTTTTCTGAAATGGTAGAAACCAAAATTATACCTTTAGAAATAGTAGAGACAATTTCTAATAGAGAA
This sequence comes from Brachyspira murdochii, assembly GCA_020722965.1. Taxonomy (GTDB): domain Bacteria; phylum Spirochaetota; class JAAYUW01; order JAAYUW01; family JAAYUW01; genus Exilispira. The sequence continues at coordinate 28,438 of DYJT01000023.1, forward strand.
GCTCCACCAATCTATCTATTTTTATCTTTATTGCTTATCATGGTTTTTACATTTTCATTATTATCTTCATATAATTTTGGATTTTATTTATTAAACAAAAAATATGATGAATTATTAAAATCCGTAAATCAGTCTTTACTTCCGATTATGATTATTTTATCAATCTTATTATCTTTATCACTATTTATATTGAGCTCAATTGGTTTAACGATGTTCATCTTGATTACAAAGAAAAACCCTTTCTTTGGTTATATCTATCTTCCATCTGAAATCTTATTTTTAAGTATCTGTGCATCGATTACAGGTTATGCAATTTCTTACATAGCTAAAAAAAAGAATCTATTTACTATTTTATCTCTTATCCTATTTTTCGCACATTTTATTACTTTCCCTCTGATAGATAATGGGACTGTGTTTTCTAAGATACTTTCTTTTATTTTACCCTGTGTTCAGCTTCAAAAAAGCTGGTATTGGGTACTTTCCTTAAATCTTTCTCCAATAAATTCACTAAATTTGTCGATTATATATTCAATAATAAGCATTATCTTACTTTTAGTAGTTTTTTTAATTGAGAAATTATTTAACGACAAATTTAAAAGTATAAAAATAATCCGAAAATCTTTATAGATGAGAAAGAAAAGATATTTAAACCCTTTAGTTTTATTTCCATCATTTTTAATTTTAATCTTTATTATCTTAATATCTATAATTTTTTCTTATTCCTTTGATAATGTAAATTTTCCATTTTTTTCAAAGCCCCTGGCAGAAGATTTTCTTTATAAGGAATTCCTATCTGAAATATCTTATAATTATTCATCTTTATCAAACAAAAAGTTTCTTCCGTTAAGATTTGCTTATTACAAACCGGAAAAATATGATGATTTATACAGGATAGCAAATTATTTTCAACTCTCGGTTGATACAATAGCATCAGTAAATAATCTTTTTTCTCAATATTTATTCGATGTTGAACAATCTTATTTAATTCCTAACTGTGAGGGGATTTTTATAGATGTTGAAGGTGCAAGTACATTAGATATAGCCTGTAAAAAATATGGGACTGATGTCGAATCAATTTTAGCGATTAATAATTTAAAAAATAGAGAAGAGATAAAAAAGATAGAAAAAATTTTTATCCCATTAGCTCACTTTTCTAAGGAAGAAAAAATCTTATTTTTAGGTTCACTTTTCAGAGATCCATTAAGAGGTAAGGGAAGGTTGACATCTTCTTTTGGTACTAGAATTGATCCATTTACCCATAAACCAACATTTCATGGTGGAGTAGATATAGCTGTTCCTGTTGGAACTAAAGTCTATCCAGCTATGCCAGGGAAAGTAATTTTTACAGGTTATAAAGGCAATTATGGTTATTTGGTAATAATTGAGCATGGTTTTGGTTATCAAACATATTATGGGCATTTATCAAAAATTCTCGTTAGACCTGGCACTCAAGTAGATTATGACAAAGAGATTGCCTTAAGCGGAAATACTGGAAGAACAACCGGACCACATCTTCATTTTGAGATAAGATACAATAAAAAAAGGGTAAATCCCTCTAATTTGCTATATTTGATGAATAAATAATTCAGAATAAATAATTCAGA
>DYJT01000024.1:0-4090 GCA_020722965.1 Brachyspira murdochii
AAAAAGAAAGATGAAGTGGGAAAAAATAAAGATAAAATAAATTCGGGAGTTAAAAGATGATAAATTCATTATGGATTGGAGCTGTTGGTATGAGTGCTCAACAGACAAACATAGATGTGATTTCGAACAATCTTGCGAATGTAAATACGACTGGTTATAAAAAAAGCAGGGCGGAATTTGAAGATTTGATCTACCAAAAGATAGCGATGGCATCTACTCCCATAATGGATGAGACAATAGCCCCTGTTCCCATTCAAATAGGTTATGGAGCAAAAGTCGCTGCTACTCAAAAGATTTTCGCTCAGGGTGCGCTACAGAACACGCAAATTCCAACAGATCTTGCTATTATGGGTGAAGGTTTTTTCAGGGTTCAACTATACGATGGATCTTTTGCATATACAAGAGATGGATCTTTTAAGGTTGATGCAAATGGTCAACTAGTAACTTCACAGGGCTACAGATTGATACCAGAAGTCATCCTGCCGGATGGCTTTCAATATGATCAGATAAATATAACACCGGATGGAAGAGTCTTTGCAAAAGTTTCTGGTTCTGATACACCAATCCCCATTGGACAGATACAACTTTTTAGATTTACCAATAATGCAGGACTTGAGGCAATTGGTGAAAACCTTTTTAAGGAAACTATGGCATCAGGCCCTTCAATTCCAGGAACACCCGGATCTGCTGGATTTGGCTCGGTTCATCAGGGTTATGTCGAGATGTCGAATGTAAATACAGTAGAGGCAATGGTTAATTTAATAGTGGCTCAAAGGGCTTATGAATTTAACTCCAAAAGTATTACAACCTCCGATTCTCTTTTGCAAACGGCTATTGGTATGAAAAGATGAGATTTTTTTTTTGGTTTATTTTAATCTTATTTACATTTTTTCTCTTTTTCTTTTCCTGCTATACAGGTTATCAGTTCGAAAGAATTACTGTAGAACAAAGCATCAAGCAAGATTTTTCATACCCTGAAAAGAATGAACTTGGTAAATATAGCAATTTAACAGATTCAAAAATAAGGGTAAATATCTTAATCGCCCAGGGTTCAAGTTTCATTTTAAGTTCTGATTCAACCATATATAAAGATAATAAGCCATTAGAAACCTCACAAAAAAATGAATATGAAATAACTTTTAAAGATGTAAATTCCAGTTTTTTAAGCTTTACCCCGCTTATTTTGAATGGGAAAAAGATTTCAAATATAATAAAGGTCGAAAAAAAGGATCAAGCTAATATTTACATAATTTCTAATATACCGTTAATCTATTATCTTGCAGGCGTTATTTCGGCAGAAATGGGTAAGAGCTTCCCACCTGATGCATTAAAGGCTCAAGCAATTGCATCAAGGACATATTTTTATTCGAACAGGCTCGAAAACCAACCTTTTGATATAATTAATTCTACAAATTTTCAGGTATTTAATTTTGAAAATATTGAATACTTTATTCCAATTGTTGCAAGCGTAGATAATCTTGTTTTAACCTATAAAGGAAAGGTTTTCCCCTCTTTTTTTCATTCACATTCTGGTGGAATCTTGACAACCCCTGAACTTGTTTGGGGGAAAAGTAAAATTGAATATTACTCAATTTATAAAGTGAAAAAGGATTTATATAGTAAACCAGATTATAGTTGGAAGGCAGAGGTTGGAAGATTTTTCTTAAAAACCTTGTTTTTAAAATACGGGTTCGCAGTCGATGGTTACTGCAGTAATATAGAAATATTGTCAATCGGGATTGATAGTAGAATAGCTTTTTTAAAACTTACTTTTTCTAACGGAAAAGTCATAGAGCTTAATGGAGATAGTTTTAGAAAAATAGTCGGAACAACGGTGATTAAATCTACAAATTTCAATTTTTCCTATGATTCAAACACGCAAAATTATATTTTTAGTGGTATCGGCTATGGACATGGAATTGGCATGTCCCAATATGGTGCAAAAACTATGGCGGAAAATGGATTTAACTACGAATATATCCTTTTATTCTATTATAATGATGTCACAATCGAATCAAAAAGATAAAATTGAGCCAAAAAGTTAACATTGTTAAAAATTAAATCTGTGCTATTTAACAATTAGGTAATTGTGAAGATCTAATTTCAAAATAGGAGAATTTATGAGACAAAAAAGTTTATTTATCTTCGGCTCAATTTTGTTCCTTTTTTTTATTGTCTTTACGGGTTGCCCCTTTATACCAGACATTACTTACGACACAAATAATCCTTATGACAATAAAATTAAAGAATTAACAGAATCTTTTGCACCGGGGACTTCCTGGACATTCATGATCTATCTTGATGCAGATAATAACCTTGAATCGGCAGCGATAGATGATTTTAATGAGATGATAACAGGATTAAATGGTTTAGGTAATGCCAATATAAACGTCATTGTCTTAATAGATAGAATTGCAGGGTATGATGACTCAAACTTTCTAGGTGAGACATCAAATTGGGTAGATGCAAGACTTTTTCAGATAAACCAAACCGGTTCATATACCAAATTAACGGCTGAATGGCTTCCAGATGGTACTGAATTAAATATGGGGGATCCCATTACACTTAAAAATTTTATTAACTACTGTAAAACAAATTTTAATTCTGAACATTACGCACTTATACTCTGGAACCATGGAGGCGGTGCAAGATCAAAAGATTTTACTACAACTTCTTCAAGTTTAATTGAAAAAGATATTTGCGCTGATGATACCAGTAGAGATATTCTTTTTCTTGACGAAGTTCAACAGGCTATAAGTGCTTATTTTAATAGCGCAAACAAATTGGACATTATCGGATTTGATGCATGTTTAATGGGTACAACCGAGGTAGCCTACGAATTTAGAGATTATGCAAATGTTATGGTTGGTTCTATGGCTTCGGAATGGGGAGATGGATGGGATTATACAGCCTTATTTCAAGGGATGAGCCCGGGCAGTAATGACGATCCAAAAGAACTCGGTAAACTTGTTGTCAAAACATTTCATGATTCAACTACCAGTGAAACGACCCAAACACTTGCAGCCATAGATCTTACTAAACTTGAAGATTTAAAAACATCGATAGATAACTTTGCGATTGCTATTTACAAGGAAGATAAAAAAACTGATATCCAAAAACTAAGAGACAATTCTTATCATTTTTATGAAAATGATTATGATTCTATATCTTTCCCATACTTTGATTTAAATGATTTAGCTATTCAAATCTCACAAAATTCAAGCTACTTTTCTTCAAATCTTGTAAATTCTGCGAATCAGGTAATAGAATACCTTTCAGCTGCAATAATAGCTTCATATGCTGGAAACTCCTATGGAAACTATTATGGTTTAGGAAGCGATGTAAAACGAGGCCTTTCAATCTTTTTTTCAAGAGGGGATTTAACATATAATTCGTACAGTCACTATGCCTATCAATGGTGGTATACAAGCCTGGATACCAATACAGAATATGCTAGTGGTTTTTATTATGGGAAAATAGATTTTGCAAATTCAGATAAAGATAGTGAGGCGAATCATGTTGTAGAAACATGGCGTGAACTCTTCGAAGCATGGTATGATCCAACTAACAAAACCCCTGGTAGTTATTAGTTTTATAAGGTTTGTTCATTAGCTATCTATCTTTTCTTTATATGTATTCTTTATATGCATTAAATTATTTGCATTAAAAAAGGGGGGCAATTAACCCCCCTTTTTTTAATTTGAATTAAATTGTACTAATTTTTATAGCACTAATTTTTTATAGCCAAAATACAAGTTCTAAACCAACATAACCGTTGTTCAGAATATAATCTTTATTCTGGATATTTGCAAAAAAGTTGCTAAATGTAGGCTCTAAAAAGTAGAGGAACATTCCAAGGGATATGCCTCTTGTAACAAATAGATCCAGCCCAATTTTGAAGTTAAGCCCAACTGTAAATCCACCACTGCCATAGATACTATGATAATAATTTATAAAATCAACATCTTCATACTCATCGCTTGGTTGAGTCCTAATAAAGGATGGGCCGAATTCGAAATATAGCTGTAAAAAGTAAAGTGGCAGGTATATTCCAACATCAAGATTGATATAGAATTCATTATGGTAGTAA
>DYJT01000024.1:4190-6428 GCA_020722965.1 Brachyspira murdochii
CATAAAAAATATCAAGGGCAAGTCCAAAAAATTTTGAAAGCTTAAGTCTTGCATTTATACCCCAAACTGCCGAATCGAAAAATTGAGCCTGATTTTGTGAAAGCTGCATTAAAGTGGTGTTTGAAAGGCCAATAAGGCCGATTCCTAAGAAATTGTACTGAGCCTGAGCAAAGACTGGAACAGAAAGAAGAAAGATAAGAGCTAATATTAAGGTTACTTTTTTCATATTTTCCTCCATTGATTATTTTTTTCTATCTTCTTATGACTATATAATAGAACAAAAAATTTAAATATCAACCAATTTAATTTAATTAAAAATTTATTTTATATATGATCTATTTTATTTCTGATGTCTTAAAACAATCCCCCAGATAGATAAAAATATCGAAACTGTGAGTGCTAAAATATTAAAAGATTCAAAAAAACTATTTTCTACCGGGAAAAGGAAGAGTGATGCTATCACAGGGTATAACACCGTAAAACCATATTGAAGTGGCGCAACTATTACCATTGAACCATTTTTATATGCTATTTGTATCGCTATAAATGAAATTAAACCATTTAATAAAAATAGATATAGATATATCGATTTAAAATAAAGTAGACTGAGATCGATCCCCCTATCCATTTGTAAAAGTTTCATGGCTATAACCATAAAACCAGCCATCGCCCCTGAACAGCTTGATGAAATAATTGCCTTTAATGATTTACCAAAAATCTGCTTTTTAGTATTTAGGGTTCCTTTATTTTTAAAAGGGGTAGTAAAAAAGATTAACAAGATAAAGATAAAAAAGATAATTATAGGTAAAATGGCAAAAAAGGTAGAACTACTTAAAGCAGGCATGTTTTGAGATGCATCTTTTGTCTTAAATGTTATAACAACGATAAATAGCGTAATTGCCGCTATATAGATAAAATCCGAGGAAAATATTTTTTCTTCGAGTAGAAATGCAGAAAGTATTATGGTAAAGACTATTGTCAGGGCAGAGATAGAATTTACAACATAAGATGGAACATATTTAAGTGCATAAAAATTAATGATAGGATTAATATTTATCAAGATTAAACCCGTTACCCAAAAGATAATATCCTTAAGTTTTCTTTCCTTTGAAAAGATATTTATCCCTTTTTTTTGAAATACAAAACCAAGTGCCAGTAAAAAATAGGCAATAGTTCCTAAAAATATCCCATTTAAATAATTCATAACTTTCCTTTTATTTTATATTTTACTATATGTTTTAGTTTTATTTTATTTTATGTTTTAATATATATTTTACTTTATGTTTTAGTTTATATTCTCTCTTATAAATTCTACCGATTTATCTATTTTTTCAATATATTGTTTGATCTGATTGTTTAAATCATCTTCATCAAAGCCAAAAAACTGATGAATAAACTGTGCGACTTTACGGGCAAGCTCTCTTTGTTTGCCGTAATGCAAAAGACAATTACTTTCTGTTCTTCTTTCAAGTATATCTTCTATCTTCAAAGCCATTTCATAGTTAAAATGGTATATCACCTCGGCTTTTGTAAGCAAAAGATCTTCAATGAATCTCTGCCCATAATCCTTATTTTTTATGATATAATCAAAGATAATAAATGCCCCCTTGCCATATTGTCTTATACAGTAATCATAATACTGCTTTGTTATACCATGCTTTACAAGATTTTGATTATAAGGGATATCTGGTTTTATAGATATTAAGTATCTTTTTTTGGATAAATTCTTTCTATTGCTTTTCCCTTTTAAATAACCTGTTTTTTGCAAAAATAAAATCAAGTCTTGTGCCATCTTCCTGAAAATAGTTAATTTACCACCAGCAATTGTAACAAATCTATCCTTATGGTCTATTATTACATGCTTTCTTGATACAGAAGATTCGCTTTTACCCTGCTGTCTAACAAGAGGTCTTACACCGGCATAGGTGGAAATTATATCTTTATATCCTAATTTAGCATCAGGAAAGATAAGATTAACTGTATTTAAAAGATAATCACAGTCTTTTTTATCGCAATATGGTGAATCGAGGTTTTCATTATAATCTGTATCTGTTGTCCCTATATATGAATAGTCATTTCTTCGAAGAACAAAGAAGAATCTTCCATCATCAATTGATCTTAGCCCAAAAGCGTTGTTATTCCCAAGCCTTTCTCTTTTAATTACAAGATGAACTCCTTTTGTCGGTCTTATAATATTACCATCTTTTGTATCATCTATTTTTGTGTCTATTTTATTAT
>DYJT01000024.1:6528-23522 GCA_020722965.1 Brachyspira murdochii
TATCTATTTTACTATCTATTTTACTATCTATTGTATTATCTATTCTGGCTAATTTTAATACTTCATCTGTCCATATTCCTGTTGCATTTACAACTACCTTCCCCTTAATAGCGTAAGTTAAACCGCCCAATCTATCCTGAACATATGCGACCTTATAATCTTTTTGATCCTGGGCAAAACCTAAAAATTTAAAGTAGGAAAATGCAAATGAATCCTGCTTTTTCTTCTTGGATATTGCGATGGCTTCTTTTATAGTTTCTATTGTTAATCTTGAATCGTCAACATTTGTATCATAATAAATTGCTCCACCAAGCAGTCCATCCTTTTTTATATTAGGTTCCATCTTTATTATTTGAGCTTTCGATAAAAATCGATGTTTATACCTATTTTTATATTTGCTAAAAAAATTTGAGATTAAGTCATATAGAAAAACCGCTGCCTTTATCTTAAATAAACTATCCTTACTGCCTTCATAGGAAGTTAAGACAAATCCTATAGGTTGAACAAGGTTTGAAAGTGAATCCAAAAGCCAGTTTCTTTCTGTCGTGGATTCCCTTACAAGCTTTATTTCCCCATGTGATAGATACCTGAACCCACCATGAGCAAGTTTTGATGATTTACTCGATGTTCCGAATGCAAAATCTTCTTTATCTAAAAGGCAAAAAGAATAACCTCTGATAGCAGCTTCTCTCGCTATTCCAGCACCTGTTATACCTGCTCCGATAATTATTATATCATATAACTTACTATTTAATTTGCATAATTGATTATCTCTTTGTTTAAAGCTAAAGTTATTGAAATAGGAATTAAATTCCTTTAAAAAATCTTCCATTTTCTTTGCTCCCATCAATCATCAATTTATATTTATCATAAAAATAATAAAATTCCTAAAAATTTCTTTTTTTATTGTAATAAATTTAATTTTTTTTACTATTATATTAAGGCAGGGAAATTATGGATGATAGACTGATTCTCACAATAGATTGTGGGACTCAAAGCACAAGGGTTATTCTCTTCGATAGTGAGGGGAATATTGTTGAAAAGGCGAAGATCGAATATGAACCATACTTTCAGATCAAAGCTGGTTATGCAGAACAGGATCCACTTATCTTCTGGGAGTCAATTATTAAAGGTTGTCAAAAGATCTTCGCTTCTAATGCCCAGATTAAAGACAAAATTTGTTCTATTGGGGTTACCACTCAAAGGGATTCGATGGTCCTTGTAGATAGTCAGGGTAATCCTCTAAGAGCCGTTATAACATGGTTAGATCAGAGAAAAGCAAGACCATCTTTTATCCCTAAAGGTTTAAATTTTTTAGCATACAAGGCTGTCGGGATGTATGAGTCGATATTGAAGACTCAGGCAGAAGGTTCCTGTAACTGGCTTAAACAGAATGAACCAGAACTATGGTCAAAGGGGTATAAATACCTTCAAGTAAGTGGATTTATCAACTACAAATTAACAGGTAAATTCGCCGATTCTGTTGCATCGCAAATAGGGCATATCCCTTTTAACTACAAAAAACAAAGATGGGCAAAGAAAAATGAATTACCATCACTTTTATTTCCAATCGAAAAGGAAAAACTTCCAGAACTTTTTTCACCCTCGGCCGTTATAGGAACTGTTACGGCCGAAGCCTCGAAATTAACTGGTATTCCTGAAGGTTTACCGGTTATAGCATGTGGTTCAGATAAGGGTTGTGAAACTCTTGGAAGCGGTTGCATAGAGACAAATCAGGCAAGCTTAAGTTTTGGAACGACTGCAACTGTTCAGGTTACTTCAAAAAAGTATTTTGAACCCCTTTCATTTATGCCTGCCTATCCCGCTGCTTTGCCAGGTTATTTCAACCCTGAAGTAGAGATATTTCGAGGATACTGGCTTATTTCCTGGTTTAAAAAGGAATTCTGCCATAAAGAGGTTTTAGAAGCAAATGAAAAAGGGATTGCAGCAGAAGAGATATTGAACCAGGCACTTGAAAATACTCCTGCTGGTAGCATGGGTTTAGTTTGCCAACCTTTCTGGAGTCCAGGACTTAAGACTCCATTTGCAAAAGGCGCATTGATAGGTTTCGGAGATATACACTCTAAACAATATATGTATCGTAGTGTAATTGAAGGGCTTTCTTTTGCATTAAAAGATGGATTGAAAAAGATTGAAAAATCAGGCAAAATAAAGGTAGATAAACTTTTTGTCTCTGGCGGAGCAAGTCAATCGGATCAAATCTGCCAAATTGCGGCAGATATCTTTCAACTCCCAATATATAGGGGGAAAACTTACGAGACTTCGTCCTTAGGCGCAGCCATTATCTGTAGTGTAGCGACAAACATTCACCCTACTTTCAATGATGCAATAAAAAAAATGGTATCATATGGTAAAGTATTTTATCCAGATGAAAAAAATTCACAAATTTATGAAAAAATTTACAATATGGTCTATTCGAAGATATATAAAATTCTTTCACCACTTTATGATGAAATTAGGCAGATAACAGGCTACCCAGAAGATTATACTAAAATTTAAGGATTTTTTAATGAAAAAGGAAAAATTTTATCCAAATTGGATTGAAAAACCAGCCCCAGCTAAATCTTATAGATCAATATTCAAATGGGGAGCACCAGAAAAATTCAAGCACCCTAATAAAAGACTTTATCAACTGATGAAAGAGACTTTCAATCTCGATGATTCTTATTTTGAAAAACCGATTTCCACGGGTTTTGAAATTGTCGATGTCGAATTACCTGTTAAACTTTCAGAAAAGGATATCCAATTTTTTAAAGATCTTGTCGGACAGGAAAACATAAGGCTTGATACTTATACAAGGCTCAGCGTCGCTTATGGCAAAACATTGTTAGATATTTATAGATTAAGAAATAAGATTATAGAAAATATACCGGATCTTGTCATATACCCAAAAGATGATAATGACATCAGGCAAATAGTTCTGTATTGCGCTAAAAACAAGATTCCCATCTATGTATATGGTGGTGGTTCAAGTGTTACAAGAGGAACAGAAGCCACAAAAGGTGGGATTACTCTCGATATGAGAATGCATATGAATAAAGTGATTAAATTAAATGAAATAAATCATACTGTAACAGTTCAAGCAGGGATTTCTGGACCTCAGCTTGAAAAGGCTTTAAACAATGCTATTGAACTATTTAAAGCGAAAAGAAGATATACCTGCGGTCATTTTCCCCAATCTTTTGAGTATTCTGTCGTTGGTGGCTGGGTTGTAACAAGAGGTGCAGGACAGAATTCTACATACTATGGGAAAATTGAAGACCTTGTAGTCAGTCAGAAATACATTACACCAAAGGGGATTATACAAACTCCTGAACTTCCAGCCAAGGCTGTCGGTCCAGATATTGACCAGATAATGATGGGTAGTGAAGGGACATTTGGTATTTTAACAGAAGTTACACTAAAAATTTTTCATTATATGCCGGAAAATACAAGAAGATTTTCATTTATTTTTAAAACTTGGGAAGATGCTCTTTGCGCTGCGAAAGAGATAATGCAAGGTGAATTTGGTTTTCCATCGGTCTTTAGACTATCCGATCCAGAAGAAACACAGGTTGTAATGAAGTTATATGGAATCGAAGGCTCAATCTTCGAAAAATTACTTTCGTTATACGGATTTAAAAGAGGAGAACAATGCCTTTTGCTTGGCACAACCGATGGAGATAGAGATTATACCAAACTTGTTAAGAGCAAGATTTACAAGATCTGTAAAAAATATAATGCATTTTATACCACAGGTTTTGTAACAAAGGCATGGGAACATGGAAGATTTACCGATCCATACATGAGAGAAGATTTAATGGATTATGGTATAGCCATCGACACCCTCGAGTGTGGTGTTAACTGGGAAACCTTGCCAAAAGTACACAGCGAGGTCAGAAAATTCTGTAAAAGCAGACCTCAAACTATCTGCATGACTCATCTTTCTCACTTATATCCACAGGGTGCAAACCTATATTTCATATTCATAGGCAAAATGGATATGAATCAATATATCCAATACCACAAAGGTATATTAGAGGCGATTTACCGAAGTGGGGCATCGATGAGCCACCATCATGGGATAGGTAAGATGACTGCTGCATGGCTTGAACCAAGTATAGGTAGGGAAAATTATGAGGTTTTTAAGGTTTTGAAAAATTATTTTGATCCCGATTTTATAATGAACCCTGGTGGAACTCTTGGTTTTGATGGAATAATTTACAAAAGGGAAGATTAAGTTTGACCAAAAATCTGCTTTTTATCCTTGTCTAGATAAATATCTTCCATCTTTTCGAGTCTTTGGGTAATTGTCTGAGGAAAGATTATCGAAACCTTTGTCCCTTCATCTTCTTTACTTTCAATCTTTAATTTGAAGCCCATGTTTTTAAGCTGGTTTTGAACATAAACCATTCCAGTACCAGAACCATCAACTTTTGTTGTCTTCCCTATTTGAAATTCCTTACAATTAAGACAATCTATCTTTTTACAATTAAAACAAAATGGGATTCCATTTCCATTGTCTTTTATAAAAATATAAGGATTCGGATAAATACCGCTTTCCAATTCGATTACTGGATTTTTTGTCGATTCAATGGCATTTTTAATTATATTTTCTATTACCTGAATAAAATTAATTGAACTTCCTTTAACGAAAATAGCCGGTTCTTTTTTTGTGAAATTAAAAATCACATTATTTTTTTCATATGAAATTTTGAATTGGTTTACTATATCTTCTGTTATCTTATTAACCTCAAATGTTTGTAGATTGGAATTTGTCTTATCTTTAATAAGGTTTCTTAAATCTTTTATAGTGGCTGCCATCTCATCGGAAGAATGTTTAACCATCTCACAGGTAGTCATTATTTTCTGATAATCTTTTTGATCTAAAATATCCTTATATTTATTTATTGTAGTTGTTATAATATATTCAGAGGATAAAAATGTCACTATTTTGTTATTAAAATTATGCACCGTGCTATTAAGCATCATTCCAATATTGGCAAATAATACCAGAGATTCTTTTTCTTTTATTATTAAATCGTTTATATCGGTAAAAAATTTCGCCTGATCGATATATATAGAGGGAAACAGGACTAAAAATAAAGATATAAACATCAAACGAGTAATAATTCCTATAATATTATAAACCGAAAGTTTGCCAGGATCTGTAATAAGGGGAGCTACTGTTCCAGAGCTTTGTTCTTCTACAAAATAATACTGACTTATAAAAACTGCACTAACAAGAATAATAATAATAAAAATAATATAGTTTATGTATCTATGTTCAAATAGATCATATTGAAGTATTATGAGTGCACCAAAGACAAGAAAGCTTAAGGCAAAATATATTTGATCAATATCTGAATATAAGGTCAATAACCCATTTAATATTATAAATAAAATCTGAATTATTCTTTTTATCCTTGAATGCCCCTTTCTTGTTGTCCATAAATAGATTATTGCCTCAATAAATAAAACTACTTGATATATAATAGCATATTTGTTAATTTCACCGACTAAAAAAATAGTATTGAATAAATTTAAAAATATCATAAATAAAATAAAACCAAAAAATATATAGCCAATTCTCTTTTGAATCCTGAATTTTAAATTTTCGAAAGAAATTTTATTAATATTATTATTTGAAATATTGTCCATCAATATTTACCTTCTAAAATAATGATGGAATAAAATCTTTAAAATTCAATATTAAAAATCAAAAAAATAAATTTATTAATAAAAATTATTTTAGCAATACCAGAATCCAGGTTGATTCCCTTTCAGGTTATTAATATCGATTATTTTATAGATATTCTGGTCTTTTTCAATTTCTTTTACTATTGATTTAAATAATTTTTCATATTTTTCCTTATTCTTTCCCTCTAATAGCGGGTTAAATTTCCCCTGTTTTTTATCATCTTCGAAATCATGCAGATGATCCTTATAAGAGATTGCGATTAATGTTTTTTTACAAAGCTGAAGTGCTTTTTTATTTTTTGCAAAGCGATTTAAATTTTCTAAAACTAAAGTCGCTCTTGTCTCAAGACTTATATCCTTTTGGGGATTAAAAATAGATGGAAAATTTCCAGCTGTTAATAAAATGGAAAGATTCGCGTAGGCAAACATCTGCGCGTAATCTGCATCAGCAAGAAAAGGGGCTAAAACAACTAATTTCAGTGCATCACTTTTTTTAAGTTTTTCATATTTTTCAACAGGAATATTTCTTTCCTTTGAGAGTTCAGAGAGAATTTTTACAAAATACATCTGCTGGTTTTCAAGAATATCATCATATCTGTTCATAAAAAAACTCCTATTAATAATACTTTTAAAAAAAGTTCAATAATGAACCAGTCAAAGTATGGTAAAATATAATTTATCTTATTATTGAAATATTTTAAAGTCAACTAATTTTATTGAAAAGTTTTAAAAAAAAATTAAATTAAACTCGCTATGAAAAAAAATATCATAATTATTTTTCAAATATTGGTTATTCTTTTTTTTACACTTTTTTATTCCTGCAAAACCTTTGAAAAGAATAATGATAATTTAACTAACTTGAATTTTGTCTATCTTATCCAGAATCCGGAATTTTCCCCAATTTTTTACCCTGTTTCAGATTATTTAATTAAACCATACAGCATAGAATTTGAAGAAATAGAATTTAACAATAATCAACAGGCTAATTTTGATTTTAATAAAACTCCCCCCTCTTTTTTACAAAATAAAGAGCTTTCCTTTTTTCAAAGCCTAGATCCAGAAAATGATAAAACTATATATATTGAAGTTTTTAAATACTTTTCATCCCTTTTAACCGATGAAAATTTTTTGAAAATCCTTGGTTATCTTGATAAATATATAAATGAACAACCACCTCAACCATATCGAATAGAACTGGGTGACTACATAACGATGTATCAAAATGGGTTAGAATATAGATACCCATTAGAAAAAGGTGCAACAATAATTGAATTCATTGATAAAAGCTACCAGATAAAGTTTGAAGATGGGAGGATCTTTAATCTTTTAAGCGATGGGACCTATTTTGAAACCTTAAAAGATGGTAGTGAGATATATTATGTTAACCCAAATAAAAAGATTTTCAGAAGATGGTTTGGAACACTTCTACTAACCAAATATGAGAATTCTGTCACCGCACAAATTGGTAATAGCACTCTTTACTTAATCTTAAAGGAAGATAAGCAAAATTTAATATATACACTTTCTAATAAATACAAATTTTCGATTCTGTTAAAAGCCAATTACCTTAATAATTCTGATTCTGCAATGTTTCAATATTTTTTCCAGACCCCTATTTTTAATTTTTCGGATATTGTAAAACTTAGTTATGATACATTAAAAGGCTTTTCCATAATATTGGATAATACCTTAAAGATAGCCTATTTTAAACTAGAAGATAAACTAATAAGCATCCAGAAAAACCTTACAAAAATAATTTATAACATTAAATGCGATAATTCATTTAAAGTTTTATCTATATATCTTCCCGAAGGGATAAAACTAACAGATTTCGACAAAGACTATAGTTCAAGCGAAGTTAACTTTGGTAATAGATTTAAAATAAAATCAATAGGCGATTTCAGATTTTATTACAATCAAGAAATAGAAAAACTTGTTGAAAATATAGATGATAAAAAACTAAAAATAATCCAGCAGATTATAGTAAATAACCTGAATTGGCATAAAACTTCCCCCATTAACATCGTATTACCAGAAAACATCTATCAGTTTCAGCAACTATTAGCTGCAAATAAAAAGGAAATTTTTAGCTGGCTTCCCGATGGCTTTGTTAGAGATGATCTGATAATAACCTGGCCATTACAAACCCCAAGATATTATGAAGATAAAAGCATGAATTATTTTTTTGAAAAAGAATTTTACACTACCCTTGCTTTTTTGCTAACAAAAAAGATAATGAAACAGCAGGTAAACTTCTTTGGAAGAATCCCTTTTTTCATTGAAACAGGACTACCTCTTTACATTAGCACCTTAGTCGATGAAAAACTTCATCAATCGATGCAATCAATATTCCAGGATTATATCAAGAATAATTTTCCTATTCAAGGGGCACAATTAGTATTAACTAATCCTTATAGAACACCTATGCCCCAAACAAAAATTCTATCAGCACTCTCTTATTATTTTGTGAGATATATACTTTCTATCTATAAAGAAGATAGGATAACATTATTTATACGAAGTTTCAAAACATCTATCGATAACTTATCCTTTAATATGTTATCCTCTTCAGAGCAATATATGGCTTTCACGGAAAAAAGGATAAAAGAGATCTTTGGTGTAACGATGGACAAATTAATCGAAGCATTCTTACTGTTAAAATAACATATTAATTGAGATTAAACCTTTTCTCCTTTTTCTTTCAATGTTTTTAAAACCTTGTTTTCATCATATTTGGTGAATAATATTAGAGAAACAACTGCAAAAACAAAGGCAATGATAGTTGTTAATCTAATTCCTATAGGATTAGAAGCGGTTTTCCCTAGCAATAGAACCGATGGGAAAATTATCCCAGCAAGAGATTGTCCCAATTTTGACATAAAAGTTCTTGCTCCAAAGAATATACCGGCTTTGTAAACACCAGTTTCAAAACCATGCGCATCTGCAATATCTGCTATAATCGCATTCGGCAATATACCAAAAATAGCCAAAGGTAAAGATAACATTATTACAACCAACCATCCCTGAATAAGTTTATTAAAAGGGAAAAGTCCTAGACCAAATGTATAAATATAAACCACAATAAATATTATAAAACCGATTATTATAAGACTTTTTTTACCTATTTTTTTCGCGAGAATGTTGATAGGCAGATAGAAAACAAAAGACAATCCAAACATAACTATTTGCATAAATGATACAAGTGATTTATCCAGACCTAAAAGAGTGGTTATATAATAAACAAGACCTGTCGAAGCAATTGTTAATGCAACCCAATAACCTAGATCAGAAATAGTGAAAAAAAGAAAATTTTTATTTTTGAATGCAGTTACAACAGATTTGAATATCCCTTCCTCAGAAACATGATGTTCTGCATATTTCTTTTCGTCAATAAAGATAATGGGTAATAACATAAAAACAAAACCTATTATTGCAAAACCAGCAATCGTATATTGAAAGGCAAGAGTTGAAGATAAACCTATTTTTTCTAAAGCGGCCGATATTGAATATACCTGAGATCCGATTGCAAATCCTATCGCCCATGTAACAGAAATATATGTAGAAAGGTTTAATCTTTCATTCGGGTTATGCCCAATTTCTGACATAAGTGCGAAAAAAGGTGTTACATACATTGTCATAAACCAATAGAAAAGAAGAACGACAAAAAATAACCAGATAAAATTAATTACACTAATATTATTTGTTAAAGGGACAAAAGCGAGGAAAGATAAAAGTGCAAAAGGAAGTACAGAAACAGCTAAAAATAATCTTCTTTTACCGAATCTATGTTTATTTCTATCTGAAAGACCCGCAACTAAAGGATCTGTAATTGCATCAAAAAGTCTTCCACTAGCCAATATTATTCCTATCATGGTAAGTACTCCAAAAACATAACCCTGATAGATGAATGGAGGAAATATAGCCTTAGATGATGATTCAGGAGGAAGATAAAAATAGGTGAGCAAATTAGCAACAGAATAAGATGTCAAGGACCAACCAAGTTGTCCAAGAGCATACATCCATTTTTTCCACAAAGGTAAAGTCATAATTTGATTATCATTCATAAATACCCTTCCTTTTACTAGTTTGGTAAAATTGCAAATTATATAAAATTTTTAATCAACATTTTACAATATCTTTAATATTTATATACATGTTTTTTAATTTGTCAAATGTAATTAAAATAAATTAAAAATTATAGCTAAATTGATAAGAATTTTTATAAAGATAAGTTTAAAAATAAGTTTAAAAAAAAAGAGCTGCCATCAGGCAGCCCGAAAAAGAGGTGGCTGGTCGGAATTATCTTAGTAACTGTAAAATCTGCTGAGGCTGTGAATTTGCCTGTGCAAGCATTGCTGTTGCAGCCTGAGTAAGGATGTTGTTTTTTACAAAATTTGACATTTCATAAGCCATGTCTGTATCACGGATTCTACTCTCAGCAGCCTGTAAGTTTTCTGCGCCATTCAATAAACCTTTTCCGAGAAATTCAAGCCTTTCTTGATATGCACCAAGATCTGCTCTCTGTTTTGCTACTTTAACAAGAGCCGAATCGATCAAACCAAGGGCAATATTTGCCTTATCGGGAGTCGATACGGATATGAATGTCGCAGTCTCTGCCCTTCCAATAGGATTTTTTAAGCCAAGACCTTGTGATGACATTGTTCCAATGTAGACTCTGATTCTTTGATCGAGATTTGCTCCGATATGAAACCACATCGAGGCTACACTTTCTGAAGAAATAGAGGGTTTAGAAAATTTACCAGTAAGTAAATTCATGCCATTAAATTGAGCATGTGATGCAATCCTATCGATTTCAGCGACCAGTTGAGATACCTCAACCTGTATGTTCAGTCTGTCATCATCTGAATAAACACCATTCGCTGCCTGGACTGCAAGTTCTCTAAGCCTTTGCAAAATATCTGTGGTCTCGTTTAAATAGCCTTCTGCTGTTTGAATAAGAGATATCCCATCTTCGGCATTTTTTTGAGCTCTAATTAAGCCTTTGATTTGACCTCTCATCTTTTCAGAAACAGCAAGACCAGCAGGATCATCTGATGCATTGTTGATTCTCATCCCGGAAGATAGTTTTTCGATGCTTTTTCTTAAATCTAAAGAATTGGATTTAATCTGTCTGGAAGCAAAAAGAGATGAGATGTTGTGATTAATAATCATCTTATTCCTCCTTGATTAATATCATCTAAACAACATCCTTGTTATTCTTAACTTTCGGATTATGACAAAAAAGTTTAGTTTAATTTTATTTTTTTAAAATTTTTGATTTATTAAATTTTTAAATTATATTTTGAATAGATTTATTATTAAAGGAGATTTTAAATGGAGTTGTATATTATAAGGCATGGTGAATGCACTGAAAATACAAATCTTCTCTCCCTTCTTGGAGTAGAGGAAATTAAAAATCTTGCGAATATCTTAAAACAGGAAGGCCCTTTTGATATAATCTATTCCTCATCATACAGGCAAGCCATCGATTCTGCTAAATTGATAGAAAGAAGCACAAAAACAGGTCTTATAATAGATAAAAGACTGGATGAAAGATTTATTTCCGAAGAATTTTTAAACGATAAAGAGGTATACTTAAATGTAAATTATTCTATTAAAGGCAAAATAGAAAGTATATCTTCCCACTATGAAAGGATCTCATTTTTTATCGAAGAATTAAAACAAAAATATTCGGGTGAAAAGATCATTATCGTTGCACATATGGGAACCACTCAAATGATATTATATTATATACTAGGCATACCGATTGATAAAATCAGCACACTCCAATTTTCTATTCCAATGGGCGGCTTAATAAAGATAAAGGACAGCACTGTCCTGTCTTCTGAAGGATGGACAGTCTTTATTTAATAGAACTTATAAAAGCCCCACTTACAAGAAGATTTATTACCGAATATAAGATAGTCATAACTACTATAACTATTACAATATAAATAATCACTTTTTCCTTTGGGACTTCCACTATTTCACCAGCTCCTAAATAGAGAAGATACAGTGAATATAGAGCACCAATTAAAGATAATAAAGAAAGAGGTGGAATAATATAAGATATCTGAAATATCCAATATGGTGTAAGGGCATAACCGATAAGTTTTAAGTGCTCATTCAAATCTTTTTTATAATTTAAGCTCGAGGAAAGTTGGCTCATTATAAAAGATGTCACCAACAAACCTGCGATAATAATAACATAGGAAATTATTAAATTCAAAATACCACCAAAAAATGATAACTTTAATCCAAAAAGCCTTCCAAGTATAACATACCCAATAAATCCGCTTATTGGACCTATAGCTGCTAGGATCAAAACATAGGATAAAAGAAATTGCCTTAAATCAATAGGCTCATCTTTGATCTCTTTGAAAAAGTTAGATGGATCAAACAAAACCCTTTTAATCTTTGCAAATAAACCTTCCATAAGTCCCCCTTTTTGAATCATTATAAAATCTGCTGGTCAGACACCACCAGCTCAAATTCCTTTTCTTCCGAAACTTTTTGATTCATAATAAAATCTTTCGGTAGCAATATTTTATAATCTTTTTATTTAATATTATTTAACATTAAATTGCTGACAGGCATAATCTATAATATCATTAATATAATCACTGCTGTCATATTGTATAGGGACCAATATATCTTTATCTTCGAAGATAATTTTTATATATTTATTCCTGGATATGATATCAAGAAGTAAAGCTATGTCTTGATTTAGTTGCTCAAACTGCTCTTTCAAATATTTGCTAAACTTTTCTCTACTTCTTTCCTTCCCTTCATATTTGATAACATAGCCTATATCATCTTCGCTTATAGTTCTATATTGAATAAACTTATAAAGTTCTTTTTTATATTTAAAGGAGTAAATCGACACAGCATCTTCGATTAAAACCGGAGTATCATACTTTAATTCAATAGGTATTATTCCAGCATTTACCTGTAGTTCGCAACGGAAAATCCTGTTTTTATCTTTATCTTTAAGATTGATCGGTACTGCAATTATTCTAAGTGAATCAATGACTTTAAAGTTATTATCTTCGTAAGATATAGCGAAGATAAATCTTACATCTGTAAAATACAAACCGATAAATAGAGTCTTCCCCCCCTCTTTTTTCGCTTTTGCCAGGGCATTTGATTTTAATATTTGAAAGTTAGATATTAGATTATCATTATATCTATCTATTAAAACTTCTACTTCTGAAAGAGCCTCATTTTTTTTCATCTCTTTTTGAATTTCATCAGCCATCCTTTCGTTAAAATATTTATTCAATGCGGCAAGGATTAACTTGCTATTTTTAATAAGGAAAAAAAGTTGGTTCATCTGTAGGATATTAATCTTGCCGGTTACAAAATTTTCAAATAATTTTTTTATGCTTTTGTATTTTGAAATAACCAAATTTAAATCATCTTCTGTATAATCATCAGAATCATAATTTTGATTGAATTCATCTAGCAAGAACAATATCTCTTTTTCAATATTCATAAATTTTTCCTGACATTTCGAAAATTAATCTTTATACTCATCTTTAAACCATTCATATAATTCTCTTAATATTTCATCATTTATATTATTAAGACAATTTTGATTTATTATTCTTACAAGATCATTTTTTAATCTTGAGAAAATAGTATTAATATTGCTCTGCGTAAGACCAGTAGAGTTTGAAATTATGGAAGTTTTGATGTTATTTAACTTCATCAAAAATATTTGTTTGTGTTTTTTATTTTTGATATTTTTAAGAAATTCTTTTACAAATTCTAAGTATTCTTCGCCAACAAGAAAGTCTGTATGATCTCCTTTGAATATGAATTTCTTATCTTGTTCATTTTTCAGGTTTTCCCCATCTTCTTTTTCTATGAACAAATCTTCAGGTTTGATTTTATTCCTTTTTTTGCAAAGATTGAATATCATGTTTCTGACAGTTTTGAAAATATAGCTTGCGGATTTATCAATATCATTGATCCTCTTAATTTTCTCATAATTGTTTTTGATTAGTTCCAAAATAGCATCATGAACTATGTCATCTATATCTTCATTGGTCAATTCTATTGAATACCTTTTTGCAACTTTAATGTAAGACAACCTCGCAAATTCAGTTAATTCTCTGTAAAACTGTTTTTGATTTATTGGCTTTCCTGATTTAATATCTTTAACATATTCTTTTAACATATTGTCAATATAATATTACTGTTTTAATTTTTTTCAAATATTTAAATCTTTTTTTGGATTTAGCATAAATTGTTGACATAAAAGATATATTGATAATTATTTATAAAATTATTTAAAAAAATTACTTAAAAATGGAATTTAATAAATTAAAAAGCTCAATCTGGCAACTTCTTTCTACATTCCATATAAACAGGGAGCAGATAAGTAAATTTAAATCACTTATACATATCCCTTCACTTAGAATCGAGCCTTCTATATTAATATATTTCATCTTTCATCCAAATAGCCTTTATTTAATCTTATCTGAAAAAGTCAGAATCGATTTTGAAAAAGAATATAATCAATTTGTAGAGTTTTTTAATAATGAAATAATAGATGAGATTCCGCAAAATATAAGAAGTTATTATTCAAATTTCCCAATGGAATTTAATAAAATAGATATAATGACAGTTAAAGATGAAGATTTTAATGATCTCGAATACTTTAAAGATCTCTTCGAGTCTATATCAATTCAGATATTAAAAGAATACAGATATGATGAGATTATAATAGATGTAACGGGTGGAACCAAGCTTCATTCGATAGTAGCGACAAATTTCGCGATAGAAAATAATATAGCATATTCATATTTAAGTGTAATAGAACAAAAAAATGAAAGTGGGATTCTGGCTAAATCTGGAACAGAAAGATTATATATAAAATATCCCGATTCAAAAAAATTGAATTATCTATCTATCTTTTCTTTTCCTATAATATCAATCTTCGAAAACGAAGTTACCTGCTTTTATGATGGTGTTACAAAAATAGGTAAATTTTCAATGGATGAAGAAAAGCAAATAAAAATAAAGGAAATGTTTGAAAATTACTCTATTCAATTCGAAGATTATCTTAGGTTTAATCTTGTCAAAATGCTTGAGCCTGATTTTACCAAACTCAAAAATCTTATTAAAAGTTGCTTTTCAGATGATTTTTTAAACGAAATCGAGAATTTTTTAAATCCTGGCAAAATTTTTGCAATATCATTAAACAATAAATTCTGGAATTTCCCTTTCGAATATGCTTTTAACTATTACTGCGATTTTCTTCTTCTTCGCTCAATCCCAGATCTTCAAACTAAAAATGGGATAAGATCACCTATAAAATATCAAAACAATAACAACAATAAAAACGATAACTCCAAATACAGCAATAGTGATAATACTTATAATAACAAAAATGAAAAAAATAAAAAAGATTACGATGACAGCAATGAAAAAAACTATGAAAATAAAAATATTTATAAAATAAAGATAGTTTTAGCATCACTTTCTAATGATGATTTAATGAAAAATCAATATGAAAAATTAAATAGTCTTTTTAATAACAGAAATTTGAATAATCAGATTGAAATAAACTCTCTTTTTCTTCCGGATAAAGCGAAATTTTTACAAACCTTGCAAGATTGTGATATCGCTCATATAATCAGCCATGGAGGGATTTGTCAGGACAAACAGACTTTTGTTGTAGAAAACATTGGTAATGACAAGACAAATCATCAATCATACCTTTATCCCGAAGATTTCGAGAATATTCATACTGGTAAACTAATCTTTATCTCAGCGTGCTCGTCACTGACTTTAAACATCGATTGGGATAAAACGATATATTACCAATTTATTAAAAATGGAACAAAAACAATTATTGGAACGCATTGGGCAATTTTACAAGAGGAATCCCTGGATATTTCATTAAAATTTTACGAAAATTTCTTGTCTGGCGAACCTGTCGGAAAAGCTTTACATGATGCTTTAAAAGAAATAGATAAAGACTTTTTGTACAGGAATTATTATATTTTAGGTAACCATACTCTTTCTATAAAATAAATTTCATTTTGTAATTTCAGCAAATATTTTGTTGATTATTTCGTTGTTCTTATTTAAATCATTATAAAAAGCATTGAAAACTATAAAAATTCTCTTGCTTTGATTTATCTTTTCATCGTAATAAATGTAAAGAAGTGCATACCATTTGGTATTGCTACCATTATGCCATATTGCTTTATCCTGAACGATCCAGCCCATAGAATAAGAATCCGCAACTACACTATGTAACTTATTGAAAGATTCATTTGTCAAAAATGTAGAAATTTTCTTTAATCCATCAAGATGTAAACCAGCAAATTTCATAATATCCATAGCTGTTGTATGAAGAGTTCCAGCTGGACCCAAAACCTTCGGATTATCTGCATATTTATCCTCGGGATAAAATGGTTTCCATATATAGTAACCTTGCTTCTCGATATGCCCAAGAGGTTGTGAATCTTTTGGAGATGGAACACCAAATCCTGTTTCATTCATTTCTAAGTTATTGAAAATATAATTTTTTATTAGTTCTTCCCATGATTTTACCAATATTTTTTCTATCATCGCTCCTGCGACAACATACCCAGCATTGCTGTAAGCATAATAGCCTGCTGGCCCTGCCGCAGACATTTTTAAAATATCTTTTGTAATTCTATACCTCTGGCTTTTGATATCATTGGTATCATAGAAATAATTATCCCAATCAGGAACCTTTCTTATATCTGTAATAATTCCTGCTGTATGGGATAAGAGTTGAGTAAATGTTATATCTTTATAGTCAGGTAAAATTTCATTTGAAAGCTCTGGAAAAACTTC
This sequence comes from Brachyspira murdochii, assembly GCA_020722965.1. GTDB lineage: Bacteria > Spirochaetota > JAAYUW01 > JAAYUW01 > JAAYUW01 > Exilispira. Next base: position 23,068 of record DYJT01000024.1, read on the forward strand.
TTTTATTGAAAGATCCCATTTTAATCTTGAATCTGTTTCTATAAGTTTTGCAATTAATGTTGATGTAATCGATTTTGTGATAGAACCAATATGCCACTTATCACTTTTTGAGACAAGAAAATCTGGGTTTCTGTAATTTCTATAACCTGTCGCTACTATGACTGGTTCATCATCATTGTTTGCTATACTAACCATAATTGCAGGCAATTTATATTCAATCCTTATATTTTCAATAATATATTCTAATGTACCTTTATTATAATCTATCCTGGGGAGTTCAAAAATACATGCGGTAAAAACCGTGTAACAAATTAATATAATAATTGTAAAATAAAGAATTAACTTAAATGTTTTCCTATTTAACATTATTTTATCCTATTTATACTTAATTTCAAAAGTAGCCTAAATCAAATATAATTTTAATCAAAAGTAATTTTAATCAAAAGTAATTTTAA
>DYJT01000024.1:23622-27859 GCA_020722965.1 Brachyspira murdochii
TAATTTTAATCAAAAGTAATTTTAATCAAAAGTAATTTTAACCAAAAATTATTTTAACCAAAAATAGTTTTAATAAAAATAATATTTAATAAAAAAACTTGACTTTTGTATTACTTTGTATTACTTTTTTTAGTGATAATTTTATTAAAGGATATTATTTATGAAAGATGTGGTAATTTCTTTTAAGCTTGATAACAAGCTTTATGATAAGATAAAAGATATTCCAGATCGATCTAAGTTTATCAGAAACGCAATCGAATTAGCTTTAGAAGATAAATGTCCATTATGCAATGGTACAGGAATCATGTCAAAAGAACAGAAATGGCATTGGGATAAATTTTTGGAAAACCACACGATGCAGCGATGCGAAAAATGTCATAGCATTTATATAGAATGTAAAGCTCAGGAACATAAAAATTAAAAATATAAAAAACAAAATCTGTAGTAGGAGGAATTTTTATGAAAAGAAATTTTATTTTAATTATTGGTAAAGTTTTAGTTTTATTTTCTTTTATCGCTTTTATCTATTTTATCTCTTGCTCAAAAAGCGATGTTAATAAAAATTTGATTTATACATCTATTGATCCTATCAAATTCATAATAGATAATATTAAATCAGATGATATTCAAGTAAATACCATATTAAAACCAGGTAACGATCCACACACATTCGAAGTAACCCCAAAGGATATTCAATTGATTTTAAATTCAAATGCCTATTTTTACACCGATCTTCCCTTTGAAAAAAATATTGTGGATAAGATTAAAAAGCAAAACAAAAATTTTAATATGGCATCCCTATTTCAGATAGGGCAAGAAGATCCACACATCTGGCTATCTATAAAAAATATCAATATCATATCTGAAAATACTTTAAATGAACTCAAAAGGTTATACCCGGCTAAGGGTGATCTATTCGATCAAAATTATAAGATATTTGTTGAAAAATTAGGTGAAATAGAAAATATTATAAGATTCAATTTAAATGCTTGCCCAGTTAAGAAATTTCTGATAATTCATCCTGCTTTGACATGTTTTGCACAAGATTGGGGATTGACCCAAATTGCTTTAGAAAAAGAAGGCAAGATCCCTACTGGAAGTTACCTTATTGAATTAAGCAAAAAGATAAAGGAAGAAAACTTAAAGTTTATATTTTCCCAATCAGAGTTCCCATCAAGCCAGATAGCTCAGTTCATAAAAGATAATAACCTAAAGGAAGTTAAAATAAACTTTTTAAGTTATGAACTTTTTAAAACCTTGATTTCAATATCTGAAACTCTATTAAATGAAGGCAAAGAATAATTGAAAAGAAAAGATTATAAAGAAAAGATTATAAAGAAAATATAATCAAAATTTGAAACTATATTAAATGAACGAAAAGACCAATTTAAGGGAAAAAATGAGAAAGACACTAAAGTCAAATTTACTTATTGAGGCTAAAGACCTGACATTTAAATATGATGATCAAAAAAATCCTACTATTGAAAATATAAGTTTTTCCATATTTGAAAAAGAATTTGTAAGTATAATAGGTCCAAATGGAGGTGGTAAATCTACACTTGTTAAGCTTATCTTAGGTCTACTTAAACCAACATCAGGGCAGATATCGATTCTTGGTAAAGATCCAGAGAATTCCAGATTAAATATAGGTTATGTCCCACAACATATAAATTTTGATCCTCTTTATCCGATATCTGCCTTTGATGTAGTTATGATGGGAAGGTTAAATAAAAATTTCTTTAAAAGATTTGATAAAAATGATCTGGAACTAGTAAACGAGGCGATAAAATTAGTTGGAATGCAGGGTTTTGAAAAGAAATTACTCTCCAACCTTTCTGGTGGGCAAAAGCAAAGGATTCTTATAGCAAGGGCTTTAAGTGTTGATTCTTCCATACTAATACTAGATGAACCAACAGCCTTTTTGGACAAAGAAGCACAGGTTTTCATGTATGAACTTCTAAGAAAGATAAACCAGACTAAAACAATTATCCTCGTTTCCCATGACACATCATTTGTGCCATCCATCTCTTCCTCAGTCCTTTGTTTAAATAGAAATCGCTTCGAATATTCCAATGATTTCGATAAGAATTTGAATAAACTAAGTTTCTACAATTGTGAAGTTGAAAAGATAAAGGATCAGATATGATTGAATTCATTATATATATTTTCTCATATTCATTTTTGTTATATGCATTTTTATCTATTGCCGGTATTTCAGTAATCTCGGCAACTATTGGGACTTATGTCACTGTAAACAGATTTTCCTATATTGCTGGTGCTATTTCTCATTCAATATTATTTGGCCTTGGTTTATTTAATTATTTAAACTACTATACAAAATCAGAATTTTTTGCTCCATTAAACGGGGCTTTTTTGATTGCAATTATATTTTCATTTTTAATTAGCTTTATCTACAACAGTAAAAAAGAGAGAGTAGATACTATTTTAAGTGCAATCTGGTCAATTGGAATGTCTGGTGGTATTTTATTTATCTTTTTGACACCTGGTTACAGTCAGGAATTAACAAGATATCTTTTTGGAAATATACTTTTGGTATCTTTTAATGATATAATAATTCTATATCTTTATTGCATTTTCATAATATTAGTCTTTTCACTTTTCTATAAAAAGATTATGGCTATAAGTTTTGACAATGAATTTGCAACTATAATGGGTCAAAATGTCAGAAGATTCAACCTTATTTTTATCTTATTGACCTCAATAGCAGTTGTTCTTTTGACTCAAATCGTTGGGGTAGTCTTGCTTATAGCGCTTTTGACACTACCCTCTTCGACTATTTTAAAATTTAACCTATCGATGACCAAAGCAATGCTTTTAAGTGGTTTATTAACATTTATTTCCGGTTTTTTAGGTTTATTTTTCAGTTTTAAGTTAAATCTTCCAGTAAGCCCGATTATAATTTTAATTCTTGGTTCAATTTATTTTATTGTCTTTTTATTTAAAGGCAGCAGCGTAAATAGATTTAATATCCTGCTCAAAAAGAACCTTAAAAGAACCGATTGATTTTCTTCTTTTTATTATGGATGCTGTCCATATATCTATATATTTTTCCTCTATGTTCAACTCGGAAAAAGAGCTTTTAAGGTCACAATCCTTAAAAAATTTACTTAACAGATCTATTGCCATCATAGAGGCACTATAACTATCTTTTTCATCAATACCCCAAACATTTTTTGCAAAATTTAAATATTTTTCCCCTTTTTCATCCGAATAGCAATACTTCATCCATTTCGGGAATAATATAGCAAGACCCTCTCCGTGGGTAACATCATGTGTTGCCGAAGCTTCGTGTTCCATAACATGAGTAGCCCAATCTGTTACCTTACCAGATGAAAGTAAACCATTTAATGCAAGTGTAGAAGCATACATCAATTCACTTCTTGCCTGATAGTTCTCAGGTTCTTTCAACGCTATTGGAGTGTATTTTATAACTGTTTTCATTATGCTTTCTGTCATTCTGTCTATCATATATGCATGAGAATTTGAAAAATATTGTTCAAAAAGGTGAGCCAAAATATCTGCACTACCAGCAGCAGTTTGAAATGAAGGAAGAGTAAAAGTAAAAGTTGGATCCAGTATCGCAAATCTTGGTCTTAAAATATCATTATGTATCGCTAATTTTTCATTTATATTTCTATTTGAAATAACAGAATTACCATTCGTTTCCGAACCAGTTGCAGGCAAAGTTAGAATTACTCCAATTGGCAAAGCATTTTTAACCTTTGATTCTTCGTAAAAAAGTTCCCATGTATCTTTTTCATAATAGAATCCAGTAGCTATAGCCTTTGCAGTATCTATTACAGAACCACCTCCAACGGCAAGTATAAATTGAACATCATTTTCTCTAATAATCTTAATCCCTTCTCTAACCTTTTCTATGTCTGGGTTTGGTACTATTCCCCAAAGTTCATGCCATTTTACCTTCATAGATTCAAGTAAATCCACGACCTGTTGATAAACTCCATTTTTCTTGATGCTACCACCTCCTGCGACCAATAAGAATCGCTTGTATTGTGAAAGCTCTTTAGTAATCTTTTTTATCGAACCTTTACCAAAATAGATGTGGGTAGGCATGGTAAGATGAAAATTTTCCATATATTTATCCTTTTTAATTTATTCTTTATTATTTGCCTTTTTTATTTACCATTTCTATTTTATTATTTTTAATAAATTTTTTTAGTTTACCCTTTCTAAGTCTATTATTTTGAATTTTTTT
>DYJT01000024.1:27959-29352 GCA_020722965.1 Brachyspira murdochii
TTTTAATAAATTTTTTTAGTTTACCCTTTCTAAGTCTATTATTTTGAATTTTTTTTATTTATGAATTTTAATTTGTTATTTTAAATTTATCATTTTTAATCAATTCTATTCTATTTATCTCTATTTATCTTTTTAATTTATTATTTTTAATAAATTTTTTTAGTTTACCCTTTCTAAGTCTATTATTTTGAATTTTTTTATTTATGAATTTTAATTTTTTATTTTAAATTTATCATTTTCAATTTATATTTTTAATTTATTGTTTTTATTTTAATTGTTTTTTTAAAAAATTATAAAATTAATCATTCTAAAAGATTTTTATTTTTTTCATTCTTAGAGCATTCAAGCTGTGGTATCTGGCTAAAACCATGAAATTTCAAAGAGGAGCGAACTCGTTTTAATAATTCATACCTATTTATCTTCCCCTGTGCTTCCCGTAAATATTTGCAAAAATAATAGGTAAAAGCGCCATTATATGAACCATTTATGTAGGCATCTGCCGATGTTTGATTGTCTTTGCAGGCTGTAAATACAACTCTATTGTTAGGTTTTTTAGCTCGAACATTTGCAAAAAGCCTTGTAATAGAGAGATCAACATCGATAATTGATTCAATATCTACAGGTGGTTTTAAGTACTTGATTTGCAATGTCTGTTCCTCTGGCAATAAACTTAATCCCATCATCTCTCTTGTCCCGGTACCACTATGGCAGCTATCTAAAATAATTTCTACATTTACTCCACTGTCAATCTTTTGAAAAATGGCATTCAATTCATCATCAACTATATATTTACCATCCCAGTCCATGTCATGAGGACATAGAATCTCATCAAGATTGTCCTTATATTCATCATTATCCTTGTCCACTACCTGTGAACCATGACCTGAAAAATGAAAAAGAATGCTATCATTAGCCTTAACACCGTCACATAACCAGTTCAGGCCATTGATTATTGCCTCTTTTGTTGCTCTTTCATCTGTCAAAATCTTTATATCTCTGACATTAAAATTAAAATATTTAAGCAGGATATCCTGCATGTTTGTCACATCATTTACACAACCATTCAAATCGGCACCGGCAATTTTATATTTATTTATTCCAACAAGTAATGCCTTTTTCATCTTCAAACTCCTTAAAAAAAATCATCTTCATTTTAATTCCCAAATTTATTATTCCTTACTTCATTTTGTTTGATTTAGTATTTTCTACTTTTTTGTTCCTTACTTCATTTTATTTTACTTACTTATTTTTCATTATTCCTTATTTTATTTTCCACTGCTGCATTGTTCAATACTTCATTCTTAATTACTGTTTGATCCTTTACTTCATTTAAGATTATAATACTTAATATAAATATTTCAATTTTTAATTAAATCCTTGATTAAAAATCTTC
>DYJT01000007.1 GCA_020722965.1 Brachyspira murdochii
TTGTGGCATTTATTTAATTTATGTCAAGTATTTTTTATTAAAATTTTAGAATAAATTTTTAAAATTTATTCTCTTTTTTTTTCTTATAAAAATATAATGTGATAGTATCAATATCAATTTAAAATTAAAAAAAAGACCCCATTTTTTCAATGAGGTCTTTATCTTATATTAAGAAGGAATTTCTAGAAAAAGCTAACCTGTGTTGTCACGCTATAAGATTGCTGTTGCTGATAAACGCCACCTTCATCAGGTATATAGAAAATCTGATAGGTAACAAAGATCTTAAAACCTTTAGTAACGGTGTAACCTATAGTTGCAATAATTGAAAGATTCTCGAAAAATGGAATCTCCGGAACAAGAAAATCAGGTTTTGATATCTCTATGATGGCTTCAAATGGTGGGAATAAATTATCAGCCAGAGTAACTCCAGCTGTGAGAAAGTCATTTGCCAAACTATTTGCTGTTTGAGCGTAAAAATAATGTGCCCATGAAAGAAAACCAACTACTTTTTTATTGAATAAATCGAAATTAGCCTCTAAGAATAAACCAGATTTAGCATTGCCTATAAGTTCTGAAATCATTGAGAAATTGATAGGGGTAGTGTTTTGGAAATAAAGAACATAATCTGCTCTATTTTTCTGATAATCTATACTAAAAACTTGAGGCAGATATTCTCCAGCTATAAATCTATATTCTGCCCTATAGTTTATAAAAAGCACATTACCTCTTAAACCAGCAAACACACCGAATCCATTTGTAATATAAAATGGAGCTTCTATTTTTTGTTTATCATAAACATAATTAACCGAAGCATCGGCAAAAAGAATTATATTCATAAATGACTGGAGTCTTATAATAGGGAAAGTAAAACCGGTCGCTAATGACCCATAAACTGGTTCAGTACTTGCCTGATCATATAACGGTTTTAAATCTGCAGTCATCTCAAAACCAAGAAAGAAAGGAACTCCTTTAATAAATTGAATATATGGCCTAAATCCTACTACCTCTGGTTTTGTAATCTGATCTAAAGCTAGATTTATCCCGAATCCACCAAGCAATAGATTCATGTTTAATCCAAGTCTTCTTACTTGAGGAAAATCGTACATATTTGAATACATATAAAGATTCATCCCATTACCAAGTATAAAATCATCAAATTGACCAAATTTTAAGTAAAAATTATCATCAGGATAACCTATTCTAAAATATCTAAATATAGATAAAATTTTACCGATTGAATTTAATCCATCAGCAATTGTGCCCCAAACAAGATGATAGCTTTCATAGTTATACCAGCTTTGTGGATTAAACAGATCTGTACCATAGATTATTGGCATATAAATAGCGAATCCAATTTTTCCGAAATCAAATTCTGTATCTACTGTAAAAGTTGACCAAACCTTACCATCAATGACTATTGAGCCAAAGTCTCCAATCATATTTAAATATTTCTCAATCCATTTTTCTAGCTCAGACTGCACTTTCTCTTCGGCTTGTTTGGCTTCTTCACCTTGTAGTTGTTCAGTTTGCGTTGTTTGCTCAGTAGTTTGAGATTGCTGGGTTTGTCCCTCTTGTTCAGTACCTTCCGCATAATTCTGTTCTTCATCCGGTAATTCGGTTTCTATAGTGTCCATTCCAGGTGCTTCACCATTATCTTTAAATTCTGTCAAAACTTCATCCGTTATCTCGGAAATGGCAGACATAACCGCATTTGCAGCAACACTAATCATTTGCCCAGCGTTAACTAATGATGTTGGAATCTGATCTGGCAAACCTACGGCTACCTGTCCATTAAATACAAGTATATCCATTATTGGGTTATCCGAAGATTGTTTAACATTAACACCAAATTTTGTTCCTCTTACAGAAGCTACACCATTGTTTGTAATAATTTGAAAGGAAGAGTTTCCAGAAAGTTTAGTAATTACTGCCATTACCTTTCCAGAAAAAAGCTTAAAGGCTCCTTTTTTTGTACCTGTTTTAGGATCAAAATTCCATGTTTCAATCAAAAATTCGGATTCTGCACCTATTTTTAAAACCGATTTATCTTGCAATAATATTTCTATTATAGAATCTTTCCCTGTTTTAATCCTCGTTGGAGCTTTTACTTCCATGTTTATCATTGGCTTTACAAATTCTGGCGAGGCTGTTGCAGCAGTTTCCCCCATCGCTATCTGAACATTTCCCATAAAGATTTTAACTGTCACAATACCAGGTGGGGGGTTGGCTGGTTGTGATGTTGCTTGACCAAAGATCGAAAAACTAAAAATAAAAATGAAAAGAAAAATAATTGTTGCTTTTAAGAAGTTAATTCTATTCATAACTTCCTCCTTTATTAATTAAAATGAAAGACCAGTTTGAAGTTGAGTGGATGCTATTGGGTTACCATTTTCATCCCATGTTATCTGATAAACAAGTGATACTGAAGATGTATCCCCAACATTTAAAGTAATACTCAACATTATATATGAATTTAATAGCGCATTTCCAGACCAATTCAACAAATCTGAAAAACTTTGTATTCCGGATCTTATAAACATTCCTGAAATTGATACAACCTTTAATACACTTTTATCTAAATTTAAACTTCCAATTAATGTTACTGGTTGACCAGAAAAATCTCCTCTCATTTCGAAATATAGTGAAAACAAATCTTGCCCTAATAATAAGGAAGCAAAAGCCTTCCAGCCTACGGTTGATACAATCGTGTCTAAATATGAATATTTATTATTTCTGACATCATAGTTTTCATAAAGTATATCAAAATATTGACCGGTAAATTTATCTCCAAACAGATCTATCGCAAGTCCAATATAAAATAGCTTCAGTAAATAATTGTTAAGACCTATTTCAAGACCACTTCCTTTTCCACTTATGGAAGCCCAATCGGTATAAAAATAGATAAATGCTAAATCTTTTGTTAATAGGGGTAATTCTAAATCTAAACCAATTATTCCGACTGGTTGAGTCGAAGCCGCATTATCTGAAAGATTCATATCATCTTCTTTTGTTTCCATTGGATCTGTATCTATAGCATAAGAAAAGCCAATCTTTAAACCGGATATTATAGGAATATCCAAAAAAATAAGTGGTCTTGAATACAATCTAAAAGCCATAATATCAGGGTCTAATAGATTATCTATAAAAGATTCAAAGCCAAGATATGGAAAATTAAAGATAGCACCATCAAGATCGAGTTCAAAGCCTAATTTTCTGATTTCAGGGAAATATAGCATATTTGTATAATCATACATTATTAAGCCATGGCCAAGTATTACATCTTTGAACATACCTATTTGAGCGTAAAGAGGTTCACCTTTTAACCCATATCTTATATATAAAATTTTATTCATCCAATCGGCAAAACTATCCCAATTGTCTGGTACAATATTAAAATTTTGGTCAAACATTATGAAAATATCCAACCCTATACCAAACTTACCAAATGCAAGATCGGGTTTAAGGCTTAAGGTTTGATATGTGTTATTATTGTAAACAATTGTTCCAAGACCAAGATTAAAACCAAAATTAAATCCATTTTCGTCTGCTAAAACAAAGCTTGAAAAAGAAATAAGTATAATGAAAAAAATTATTATTCTTTTCATTTTTTCCTCCATTAAAAAAATAACAATTTCGCTATTTATCTTTAAAATAACACTAAACTTTGAAAAATCAAATTAATTGGAAATTTTTATTAATTTTATAAAGAATTTATTTTAAGAAGAAATTGAATAATCTTTTAAAAAAAATATCAGGGAAATAATTTTGTTTTTAATAATTTTATGATGAAATCGAATCTATAAAATTTGGGATTAAATCGATTGGAAGTATATAGTCTACTATAAAGAGTTCTGTAGCAGCCTTTGGCATACCATAGACAACAGAAGTTCTTTCATCCTGAACCACTGAAATTGCTCCATTATCATGTAATTTTTTTAAACCATTAGCACCATCATTACCCATACCAGTTAATAGTATACCACAAGTATCTTTGGCAAAAGGAACAAATGATGCAAACATAACATCTATATTTGGGCAAACAATATAACCTGACCCATCTGATAATCTTATTCTACCTTCTAAAATATTTAAATTAAATCCTCCAGGAGACACATAAATTAGTCCTTTTTCAATCTTTTCGCCCTCAACAGCTTCTTTTACTATGTTTAAGCCAACATCATTTAATCTTTGTGCAAATGTTTTTGTATATTTTGCAGGCATATGTTGAGATATGAATATTGAGGTATTATTCAATTTCTTAATAGATTTTATAATTAATTCTATCGCTTTGGTACCCCCGGTTGAAGCCCCAATGGCTATAAACTTGAATTCTTTATCTATATTTTTACCTAAATATTTTATTTTTACATTATTATTGAAAATATATCTAATCTTTTTCAATAAAGATGTTCTTAATAGATCAAAGCTTGCCTTGAAGCTTTGTTCAGTGGGTTTATCTATTATGTCTACAGCACCTTGATCAAGACACGCTAAAATCTTCTCACTTTCCTGTTTTGTATAAGAGGAAATAATGATAACTGGTATTTTTAAATTCTTTTTATTTAATCCATCCAGTATATCTTGTGCAGTTCCATTATCCATATGATAATCTGATAGAATTATATCTGGTTTTATCTGATCTATCTTTTCTAGTAGTTCATTCCCGGATTTATATGTGCCTACGATGATAAACTCATCTTCTTTTTCAAATATATCAATAAAAACAGAGCGAAAAAAATCAAGGTCCTCTGCAATTGCTATTCTAATTTTTTTGTTCAATTTAATTTCCCTTAATTAAAACCCATAAGAATTTAATATAAAAATGTTAAGAATTTAATATATAAATCATTTGAATCAATTTTAGCAAAATCAATTAGTATATCTTTAAGAAACCTTTTTTAATCTATTATTGAAGAGCCTTTTTAATTGCAGAGATAATCCTTTCTCTTTTAAATGGTTTAACAATAAAATCTTTAACACCTGATTTTATGGCCTCTATTATCAACTGCTGTTGACCCAATGCTGAACAGATGATGATCTTAGCCGATGGATCAAGTTCAAATATCTTTTTCATAGCTTCAAGACCATTCATATATGGCATTGTAATATCTAAAATTATGATATCGGGTCTGAGCTCTTTATATTTATTAACAGCTTCAATACCGTTTGAAGCCTCACCTATTATTTCAAAACCCTCTTGTTCTAGCATATCTTTTTGCATCATTCTCATAAAAGAAAGATCGTCGGCAAGGAGTATTTTGGTTTTCATAATTGCCCCCGCAAATCATTTATATTTAACAACACATTTTAATAAAATCAAGATAAATCTAAAATCGATAATTCTGTAATTTCTTTTTCATCATCACTCTTAAAATTTGATTTTGGCACATTGTCAATCACCTCGGTCTTGCTTTCTTTTTGATCCAGGTTTTTTACTTTATCTTCTTTTGAATTCTTAATAGTTTCATTTTGCTTGTATGATGTAAGAATTTCATCATGAACTTTTGCAAGACTTCTATCCTGCTCGATTTTGTCTAATAAATTGGAATTCTTACTTACAAAATCTCTAACAATTTCTGGTATATCTAGTATCAAAGCAACAGAACCATCACCAAGTATAGCGACACCAGAAATACCTTTAATCCTTTTAAAAACTTCGTCTAGAGATTGTACGACAATATCCTGCTCTCCTATAAGATCATCTATGAGTATACAGATTTTTCTTCTGTTATATCTGACAATGACTATATATACGAGGTCATCCTCTGTTTTAATGGTTTTTTCTTTGCCTACAAGCTCTGAAAGATATATTACAGAATAAACTTCGTTTCTATACTGCAAAATATCGTAGTTATCTAGTTTTTCTATTGATTGAATTGGGATCCTATCGGTCTGTTCTATATTATATATTGGTATTGCATAGAAGGAGTCTTGAGCTTTAACCATTAATACTTCTAAGATAGTTAATGTAAGAGGTAGAATTATTTTTATTGAAGTCCCTATATCTCTTTCGGTAGTAACATCTATCCTTCCTCTTAGGCGAGAAATATGCTCTTTAACAACATCAAGTCCAACACCCCTTCCAGATAATGTTGTGATCTCATCCTTAGTTGTAAAACCAGGTTTAAATAAATAATCTATCAACTCACTTTGAGTAAGATTATCTACATTCAGGTCAGGATACAGTTTCTTTATTTTTTTTGCTATCTTATCATAATTAATCCCACCACCATCATCAGATACTTCTATAATTATGTGTGAGCCTTCTTGAAGTGCAGAAAGTGTAATTCTACCTTTTGGTTGTTTACCTTTTGCTATTCTTTCTTCTTTTGATTCGATCCCATGGTCTATAGAATTTCTTATAAGGTGTGTAATTGGATCCTGTATCTCTTCAATTACCTTTTTATCTATTTCTGTATTTCCACCATTAATGAAGAAATCCACTTCTTTATTTAATTTAGATGCTATATCTCTAACAACACGAGGAAATTTATTGAATATAACATTAACTGGAATCATCCTTAGCTGCATTATTATAGATTGTAGTTCATCTGAAATTCTGAATAACTCTGCACTCGTTTCCTCTAACTTCTGACTTATAAAAGTTAATGATTCACCGGTTCTGGTATATTCGAGTATTTTTTCAAATTTTGCCCTATTTGTAATAAGTTCACCCACAGATCTCCCAAGGCTATCCAGTTTTTCTATGTCTATTCTCAGAGTACTTGAACTAGATCTTTTTATCTGGCTAATTTCTTCACTTTCTATTTGATTTTCATTTTTTCTTTTTTCAATGTTAGATACTGGTACAATTATCTTTTGAATTATTACCTGTGATATTTCATCTATCTGAAATGATGATAAAAATTCTTCGGAATTAATGTCAAGATTTGTTTTGATAAGAAATTCTGCCTTGTTATAATGAGAATCCTCTTGATCTTCATCAATAGAAGGAGATGTCTTTATTATGTCAGAATTCTGTTTTAAGTTATTGTAAACAAGATATATTCTGGGATATTTCATTACACAACTTTCAATAGGGATAACATTGATATATAGATAATTCCCCTCTTCACCTTCTATAAGATGTGATTCAAATTCTGAAAGATTGAATATTTTTTTTACGGCATCTAACTTGATATCTTCGCTATATTTAATAGATAGATCTTCTGATAAATTTTTAGTATTTTCATTATTTTCTTCAATTTCTACCTTTTCTTCCTGGGCTTTTAAATTTTTATTAACCTGCGAAATATTGTTAACTATTAGTTTTAAATTATTAATTGTCTCTGTAATACTAACATCATTTATTTCTTTTGATGTTTGTGCAATTGAATTTAAAGAATCATGAATAAAATCTATAGACTTTAAAATTTGAGTAATCACCTGCTTGGAAATTATTTCTTTTGTTTTCCTGAAATGATCAAAGATATCCTCAAGAAGATGAGATACTTCCATTATTGTATTGAAACCAAGTAATCCAGCTTCACTCTTTAGTGAATGCATATATCTAAAAAGCTCATTAATAGTAGATTCATTTTTTGGATCTTTTTCAAGTTGCAAGATTAACTGAATAGAATTCTCTACAAGTTCATAGGCTTCGTCTAAAAATGCTTTTTTATATCTGTCTTCAATCATGATTATCCTCACAATAAAGGTTTCAATTATATTCTAATAAAATTTCCATCGAAACTCTTAACATCTATTGCCCCATCATCAAGATTAAAAAGCAAAGTCCTACCAAAAACGCCAAATACATCCTCTGATACAATTGGTATACTTTTTTCTATTAATATTTTTCGGCTAATTAGAACATTTTCCTTACCTATATCTGGAATAATAGAATCCTGAGAAGAAAAATATATTTTTGCCCCACCTACCAGCTTTGCTACTATATCCGAAGTTTTATAACCTTTGGAAGTAAAGATTTGAATCATATTATTTATGGCATAATCGGCGTATTTGAAGCTATTGGATTTAAATCTTACGGCTTTTGGTAACATTATGTGTGCAAGAGCTCCAAATTTATCTGATTTTGCGTATAATGCAATAGCGACACAAGAGCCAACTATGGTCTTTAGTATCTTCGGTGAGTAATTAAACTCCATCCCTCCTATTGGAATATAGACTATCTCCTTACTTGATAAAGTCTCAATCTTCTTAAAATTTTCTAGCATTTCTATTTGCCTTTTGGTATAAAAAGAAAAAAACCATCAATTTTTTCGATAACAAATTTTGAAATAAATATCTCTAATCTATTTTGTAAATCTGTTTGATCCCATATCATCTCATTAATTACCGAATCTCTAAAAGAATATGATATTACCGGAACCGAAGTGAATATAGGTTTGTTAATAAGATTCGAAATTGCAGAAACAAATGACATCGAAAAAATCGAAGCTATTGATTCTATACATGAAGAAACATCAATATCGAGAGAACCGGGTTTATCCTCGATATCTAATGCATTTTTTTGAGTTAAAAGATTATATAGATTTAATGCAGAATTTTTAGAAACTAAAAAGGCAATTTTACCCTGAATTTCATTTTCTATATTAAATATTACCGAGATTGCCCTATCTTCAACATCACCAATTAACAAAGGGAGTTCTGACACTGATATCATTACCTTGGAAATATTGTCAAGAACTATTGGTTTATTGAACAATTCCTGTAATTTATCTGATATTTCTATAGAAGCAATTTTGACAAACTCTTCGATTAAGTCAGAAAAAACCCTTTTTTCATCTTGTTTTTTTTCTTTTTTAAAAAAACCGAATAATTTCATATATTTTCCCTTTGTAATTACGATTAAATTTATCATACAAAAAAGGTTTTTTTCAAATAATAAATTTAAAAATTATTTTATTCATTTTTTTTATTCTTTATAATATACAGAACTATTCCCTATTTTTAAGTATTTGAATTTGTCCGAAATAACATAGAGTGTTTCGGCATGTCCGATGAAAAAAAAACCACCATTTTCTATACTATTATAAAACCTTTCTACTATTTCTTTTTGTATTTCTCTATTGAAGTATATCATTACATTACGACAGAATATAATATCCAGCTTTGGTGGATATGAATCCTTTATTAAGTTATGTATTTTGAAATTAATTCTATACGATAAATTGCTCGAAATCCTGTAATGCTCATCATCCTCCTTTACAAAATACTTTTTCAATATAGGTTCTTGAACATATTTCAACTTTCTTAGATTATATACTCCCTTTTTAGCATTTTCAATTACCTCGGAATTTATATCTGTAGCTAAAATCTCAACCTTATTGAGTATTCCAAGCTTATCGGCAACAATTGCTATGGAATAAGGTTCTTCCCCCGTAGAACATCCCGCAGACCAAATTTTTGCATATCCTTTTCTGTTAATTATAAGCGGAAGAACCATATTTTCGAGTGCTTCTAGCTGACTTTCAGATCTAAAAAAATATGTTTCATTTGTAGATATAACATTTAAAAAAAATTCATATTCTTCTTTATGGCTAAGAAGGTAATCATAATAACCCTCATAGGAAAAAAGATTTAAAGCTTTCATCCGTTTTCTTAATCTATTGGATAGAAGGATCAATTTAGAATCCTTCATATATATTCCAGATAACTGAAATATTAGTTTTGAAAATTTAGAAAAAAGTTCGGGTGAAAGTGAATCTGAAAGATTTTCTAAAGTCATCTTTTCTCAACGATATCTTCATCTTTCTCTGTGAATATGAGCCTTTCAATATTTAAAATTATTATCAATTTCTCGTTTACTTTCCCTATACACATTATAAAGTCTGATTTAATTCCAGAGACTGTTGGGAGAGAAGGTTCGATTTGCCCTTTTGTCAAGGTTATAACTTCGGAGACGGTATCAACAATGAATCCAAATTTTCTGTTTGCAATTGCTACAATAAGAATCCTCGTTTTATTGGTGTTTTCAACATTTTCAGAGTGAAATCTTTTTCTCAAATCCAATACAGGTATGACTGCTCCTCTAAGATTAATAACCCCTTCGACATAAGGTGGTGAATTGGGTATCTGCGTTGGAATCATATATTTTTCTATATAATCGACATAAGAGATAGGTATAGCATAGGTAACTTTTCCAATAGTAAAAAGGATTATTTGAAGTTCGGTAATTGTTGATATATCCATAAATTACTCCTGTTTTTTTTTCAACTCTTTTTTTAAATTGTTATAGATATTTTTAGCTTCAACAAGTACTTTTTTATCTGGATCATTCAAGAAATTATATATCCTTTGAAGGATAAGCGGCTTGTCTTTTTTGTAAAGTATTTTTATAGTTTTTAGTCTAATTTCGGAATCTTCATCTTCTAAAAATTTGATGCAATATTCTTTTGCTTTTTCATTATAATTATCTTCTATTATTTCTAAAATAGCAAATTTTATCTCTTTTTTTTTGATGGCTGGAATTATATTTATATCTTCGAGTATCTTAGAACCGAAGTTTTTTTCCAGAAGCTTCAATATGAAAATAAAGGTTTCTGAATCTTCAACTTTCCTTAAAAATCTAAGTAATATAGTATAAGCAACACGTTTATCTTTTTCAATCAAGGCTTCTGCTGCACTTTTTTGAACATTAATATCATTTGAGTAAAATAATCTTTGCATTAGTTCAGAAAACGATAGTTTTAATGTTATGTCATCAATTTTATATTCTTTCAATATCCTTTTGTTAACTTGAGAAATTTTACTTTTAAATTGATTATCTAATTTTATTAAAATATCAGACATATTTTGCTTGAATAGTTGCACCTTATATTGATTTTCAAGGGCAATATCATACTCCAATCTTGTTTTAGAATTTGATAAAATAGAAAAAGCCTTTGTCACTTTCTTAAATTTTTCTACAGCAGAAGGATCCTTGTTTTTGTCTGGATGAAATTGGAAAACAAGTTTTCTATAAGCCGCTTTAATCTCATCCATAGAAGAATCTGGTCTTACCCTTAAAATTGAATAATAATCATTCAAAAGTTCATCCATAACTTCCTCCTTGAAGTAGGATTATTTCAATAAACCCTTCATTATATATTTTTGTTCATTGTAATCTATTTCGTCATTATAAAATTGTAAAGCTTCATAGTAATTCTTTAATTTTTCATAGTTAGCATCTGATATTGATTTGTCTATTTCAGAAATTAGTTCTTTAATCTCATTAGCCAGATCAATGGGATACTTTGATTTATCAATCTTTTCAATAACTATATTTTTTAAGGTTTTTAAATTGTTTTTTAACTTTAATTTTTCTTCAAATTCTATATCATCTTTCTCAAATGATCTGCTGCTTTTAATTATATTCTGTATATCCGATAGTTTTAATTCTTTGGTAGATGCATCAACTATAATCTGTTGAGATACATTCGTATCCACATCTTGAGCACTAACTGTCAAAATACCATTTACATCGAGAGAAAATGTCACCTTTATTCTTGGTTCACCTGCCTTGGCCTTTCTAATATTATTTAAAATAAATGTACCAAGTTTAAAATTTTCATTACATATCTTTCTTTCACCCTGGTAAATATTGATTTCTACAACTTTCTGATTATCAACAATTGTTGTAAACATCTTCGAATTTTCACAGGGGATCTTTGTATTTCTATCAATTATAGGGATAAACAAACCTCCTGTAATTTCAACTCCTAAAGATAGTGGAGTAATATCGACCAGAATAACATCTTGAATGGATCCTTCCATTACCGCTCCCTGAATTGCTGCCCCAACAGCTACAACTTGATCTGGATCAATTTTTTTTACTATTTTATCCTTAAACATATTTTCTAATCTTAATTGTACAAGAGGAATTTTTGTAGAACCTCCAACAAGAATTACATTATCTATATCACTTAAATCCATGTTACAGTCTTTTATGGTTTTTTTAACCAGGTCTATAGTATAACTAACATATTTATCAATCATCATTTCAAATATTTCTCTTTTTAAGCGGTATTCGAGATGCAATGGACCTTTTTCATTTGCAGATATAAAAGGGATTACAACTTCAGTCTCATTTTCTGTAGATAAAGCGATTTTTGCCTTTTCTGCCGCATCGTATATCTTTGATGAAGCAAACTTATCTACTTTTAAATCTTTCCCTGTTTTAAGTTTAAAATAATCAAAAATATCTTGTGCAATCAGATTATCAAATTCAACACCTCCAAGCATGTTATCACCACTGGTAGAAAGAACATTGAACATACCATCGGATATATCAACTATCGAGACATCAAATGTACCCCCACCAAAATCATATATCAAAACGACTTTATTCATCTTTTCTTTTTCAAATCCGTATGCTAGACAGGAAGCGGTTGGTTCGTTTATAATTCTTAAAACCTCAAGTCCTGCAAGCCTACCCGCTTCAAAAGTAGCCTTCCTCTGTATTTCATTAAAATATGCAGGAACTGTGATAACAGCCTTAGTAATTTTTTGTTTGAACATTTTTTCAGCATCTTCTTTTAATTTTTTCAGTATAAAAGAAGAAATTTCTATAGGAGTAAACTCTCTATTCTTTATAAAATATCTTTTTTCGCTTCCTATATATCTTTTTACCTCGGTAACAACATCATCGGGATATAATAATTTTTGATTTTTTGCACTAGTTCCAACAATTATTGAGTCTACAGTATGGACAAAAACAGCTGAAGGAGTAATATATGATCCTTCATCATTTGGTACCATTGAAATCTCATCAAATTCATAAACAGCACAACAAGAATTTGTAGTACCAAGATCAATTCCCAGAACAAGTTCCATTTTGCATTCCTAATTTTTTACTTATTCTTTATCTTTATCAGTATTTATTCTTTTTTTCATTTCTATATAATTAATGGCAAATTGTACTTCACCTATGTTTTTATTTAGCTTTAAAGAAATCTGCTCAATTGAAAAGCCATTAGAAAACATTCCATAAGCTTGTTCTTGCCAATCGTTTAATTCATTTTTATTTTTTCTATTTTGCTTTTTGTTGATATCTTTATTTTTTTTAATTATCTCGTTTTTTTTCTCTGAGTCTAATTCTATATCATATCCGCTATCGCTATTAAATGCATATATATTTTCGGTTGCTTCCTGTTTATTTTGATTTTTTAGTTTTTTTTCTTCTAAACTTTTTTTAATCTTTTCCAATCTTTTTATCTTATTATCTATCTGTTTAATCTTCTCTTCTAAAAGCGAGATATTTCTATCTGCCTCCTGATTAAAATATGTTATAATTTCATTCATCTCAGATACTAAATCTGATTTAATATAGTCTTTCTTTATTTTGTTAATCTTTTCATTTAGTATCAAAAATGTAACCAGGCAAATTAAAATAGTTAAAATAATTACTGTAATTGTCATATTTTAAACTTTCTTTTCAAAAGTATGTTGATCATCATCTTCTTGATAATATCTATTATGTTTTTTATTATTTTTACCTCTTTGAGAATTTTGTTTAAATTTTTCAATTTTTCTCAATTGATTTTCTTCCTCTCTTATTTTTTCAATAGTTGAAAAACCCGATGTTTTTTGCATGGCATCTAACTTTTGTTTTTTTTCCTGCATCTGTTTTAAAATAGATTCGGAAATTTGGGATAAAGTTGATGATTTAGAGATATTTTCTAATCTTGCCAACATATTTTGTATGTCAATCGGTCTTATTGGCACGAATAAACCTCACAATTTATTTCTAAGGGACAGAACTCTTTTATCAAATAGACGTCTATCGACATCGGGTGGTTCATAAGGACCGGCTTTTATCTCATTATTAATAAATTTAAGCGTGCATGAATTTTGCTCATATGTTACTTCATAAGGTTCTTGCCCATATTTAAAATAGATTTTTACCCCGGCGTATATTCTATTTTTTACCGATACCTTTGGAGTTAAATTAAATGAAGCTATTTTTTTATTTATTTCATCGATATTTTCCAGCGCATTTTTTAAATTTTCTTCTTGTTGACCTAAAACTTCAATTTTATTTTTTAATAGTTCTTCTTTTTCATTACTCCAGTTTTTTCTTAATTTTCTTTGGGAATTTAAAGTAGAGATATCTTTTTTTAAATCTTCGATTGCATTTTCTATTTCCCTTTTTTGTTTAGTAACCTCCTCCAGTTCAATTCTTAATCCAGGTGGAAGTCCTACTTCAATTATTGTCTCAGAATATGAAACAGTCCCAAGGTTTCTTGTATTTATCTCATTCGTAGCTCTTACAGTTCCTCCTCCTATTTGGGCTCTATGACCGAAACATACTACGGCATCGTTGGCATTTACCTCCGAATGATATATATGGTCATCAACTATTACCGAGGATCCAGCATATACTTTGGAATTTTCTATAAATTTAGAAAAAACACTCCCTTCGGCAGAAATAAGAGCTTCGTAATATCCATTAACGCCTTGAGCTATATAAATATCATTATCAGACATTATTTCACATTTTCCGACGCTACCTCTAATTTCTATATTCCCTTTTGCCTTAACTGAAAAACCATCCAATACTGAACCATGAACCACAACAGATCCTACAAATGTTATATTTCCTGTCTTAATTCCCACATCACCATTTATATGTTTAACTGGTTCAACTCCAATCTTACCTGCTTTTTTGACAACATGTCCATCTACTGTTGCCCTTAAAAATTTTCCATCTGCCGATAATTCGGTATTTGGACCGGCTAATATCTGCCTATCAACACCTTTTTTTGCAGGCATTAATTTACCTATAACTGTATAACCATCCTCCCCATTGGTTGCAGGTATTTTTTCACAAATCAGATCTCCTTTTAATACATTCTGGATGTTTTTTACGATGTTTTTAAAATCAAATTTATCTTCTGCAATTGATTTGTATATTGTTTTTTCTGCATTTGGTTCAAAATACATTTTGATTTCGGCATCTTTACCATGAATTGGTTGTTTTGCTCTTGCTACGATAATCTCTTTATATTCAATTTTCTCATCTGCCATTCTTGTGACTATATCTTCCAGAATTCCATAGTTTACACCCTGCGCTTGCAATTCAGAAATAATCTCTTCAGGTGTTAGATCAAATCCGCCTGGCTTAGCAGGGAACAAAGTTGCCACGGCTGTCATTTCATTTATACCAATACTTACTTCAATTGTTGCGGAATGTTCCTCTATACCTTCATATGGAGCAACTACAACATATTGTGAGGTTGGATTGTTAATCTCCTTTTTTACCAGGTTAAGATCATATTTTTCAATATTTTTAGATTTAAAAGCATCTTGTGCATCTTTAAGTTTAATAGATTTACCATTTTTTTGAGGTGGAACTACTTTAAATAAGATTCCGTTCCTGCTCTTTATAATAGCAAAATATCCATCCACTGGTTGAGCCAAAATTTCTTGCTCTTCATTTACCTGCTCTTCTACTTCATGAATAGCCTCGATAACCTCTGAAATCGGTCTTTTATAAGCAAATATTTTATAATTTTTATTCCCTATACCACCTATTACACCTTTTGAACCATATTGAACAATTTCATAATCTATCTCGTCTAAACTTGCTTTTAATCTTCTACAGGCTTCTGAAATCGCTTTTTCTAATGTAGGAGCCTCTACCTCAATCTTCTTAGAGTCTAAACCAAAATTAATCTTTCTCAGGGCGTTTTTTAATCTATCCATAATAATTCCTTGCTTTTTTATTTAATCATTTCCCCTGGAAATCTCCTAAAAATCTTGCTATTTTGGCTCTTAATCTCATTACTGCCTTAGTATGAAGTTGAGAAACACGGGATTCCGTAATTTCTAATACTTCACCAATTTCTTTAAGTGTTAATTCTTCATAATAATAAAGGATTAAAACCTTTTTCTCTTTATCTGGAAGGTCTTTTATTGCATTTGCTAATATCTTTGTAATTTCTTCTTTTTCCATGACCGTATCAGGATTTTTATGAGTGGGAGCTTCTATGGTACTAATAACTTCTATATTTTCACCATCCTTCATATTCTGATAATAGACTTCTGAAAGACTAACAATTGTTGTTGGATTAACTTCAACATATATATTCTGGAGTTCATCTAAGGAAATCCCCAGTTCATCGGCAATTTCATTATCTGTTGCAGGACTTCCCTTCACCAACTCGATTTTAGCCATCGCTTCTTCTATTTTCTTGGTTTTTGTTCTTATAGTTCTTGGAATCCAATCCATATTACGTAGCTCATCATATATAGCACCCTGAATTCTTGTCATAGCATAAGTATTAAATTTAATATTCTTTGTGGGATCATACTTCTCGATAGCATCGAGTAATCCTAATGAACCATATCCAATTAGATCATCGAATTCTACTGAACCTTTAATTTTATAACCAATTTTCCCTGCTATATGTTTTACCAAAGGAGCATATTTTTTAACAAAATACTCCCTTATCTTTTCATTTTTATTTTTTTTATATTCAATCCATAACTCCTTTTCATCAATCTTATCAAAAGCATCCATCATCCCTCCCATAACAAATTCCTTTATCTACATAGTAAGCATTAGCAAAACAATTATTATGAAGATTACTATTCCGCCAATTACCAAAAGCAACAGGTTGGTTGTAATCTTATTTTTCTTTTTTGATGATCTTTTAAACTGATTTTGACTATCTTTCAAGCCTTCTAATCTTTTTCCGGAAATATCTGCTTCTATTTTTACATCTGTTGCACATATAACTTTTCCTAAAATTCCTGGACCAAATTCAACAATTATCTTTACAAGATTTTCATATAGAATTTCTTTACTTACTATCTTAGCATTTATACTGTTATTAGTCTGATCTTCGGTATTTAGTAATAATTTCGATAAATACTGGGCAATGTCTCTATCATCAGATATCCTTACTTTAAGGTAATCTCCCTCTTGTAATATCGATACATCCACTCCCTTAATTGGGGAATAGATTGGTTCGCATTCGAGTTCGATAAAATTTATTTGTCCAGAAGATATATTTATATTTTTTTCTTTTTCTTCCTTATTTGATTCATTTTCATCAATTTCTTGATCTATTTTTACTGCATCACTTATGATTCTACCCATTTCGAAGGGATCCATTAATGTATACTTAAATTTTATTACAATATTAACTTCAGTAGTTATTTCATTTAAAATATTTGTAAAAAAATTAATTATAGATTCAGAAAGTTGTTCTTGATCTATTGATCTGATTATTTGAAATAACTTTTCAAGATACTTAATATTATTTAATTTTTCTTCTAATCCCTTAATTATAAAAATAAAATCAGATGTTGCTTCGGTAACCTCGATTAGTTGTTTTATCTCTTTAACTTCCTTTAATAGATCTATTGACATTAATTGCGAATTATCTGATACAGTTAAATACATTTTTTCAATTTTGTTTTGATGAAGATTTAATAATAAAATAATCAAACCATATGCTTTTATTCCTAATAAACTAAATTTGACTATAAAACAACCTATATTTTTCTCAAATGAGGATATAATTTTTATCGCTCCTTCGATATCACCACCTGTAAAAATCAAAAGAGATTTAGCTAATTGTGGATCCACTCCTGTTTGCTCAATCAATTGCTGTAAAGATGATTTTGCCATAATCTCCTTCCCAAAAATTATAGAAAAAATACTCTATTCATTTTTTAACATCTCTTTAATTACTTTAGCTATTTTTTCGGGTTTATTTTCAATTTTAGATCCTTTCGTAAAATAGATGTACTTATCATCGATTCCCTTAACTTCCCCTACAACAGTTGACATCTTAGAAGTAGCAGTAATTTTTGCGGCATCATCAGCCGATATTGACCCAGAATTTAAATCAGAATCCCCTTCTATTATCTCAGCATTATTAGATAGATCAATCTCAACCGATTCCTTATCTTTTTGGTAATTCATTTCATCTATAACATCTTTTTTATACAAATCATAGCTTTTTTTATTACTTGTGTCTGTACCTTTTTCTTTATCTACATCCATATTCTTATCTATTCTAGAATCGATTTTCTCGGTTAAATTTTCATTGTCTTTTAATTTCGTAAAAAGCTCTTCATATGATATTTTATCTTCTTCGGATACAAATTCTTTATTATCCCTATTCTCAGTAATTTCGTTTTCATCGTAGTTAGGATGAAAGCTTTCGGTCTTAATCGATCTTTCCCTAAAATTTTCATTATAATTTTCTTTATTTATATCAATTTTCTCATTTTGAGTATTATTTGAAGATTGTTCAGAAAATTTATCTAATAAAAAAACCAGAAGATACCCAAGACCGCCTAATATTATAGCTGAAAAAATAGATCTTACGAGAACCCCAACTATTGAAGAACCAGAAATAACCGAAATTAAAAAAGAGATAACAAAACCTAAAATTGCAAAAAATAGAGGTAAGATCAATTTATTTTCCAACTTATCGGTTCTCCTAATTAAATCATTTCTTTGAACTTATTATATTTTAATAAAACAACTTAGTCAATTTATACTATAAAAAATAATTTATGAATATTTTAAATATTTCTTTAAGAAATTACTTACTCCTTTTCCCTCCACTACATTAATATGTTCTAATTGCGATAAAATATGATCTATACAAATACTAGCTTTAGACTTTGGATTTAAAATATAAAAAGGTTTCTGTACTCTTACAGCCTTTTCTACAATCTCATCGTTCATAACATATCCAAGATTTTCAACTTTTATCGACAGGAATTGAAAAGAAATATTTATTATTCTGTCTGCGACTCTTTTACCTTCAGATATCGAGTCACATTTATTAATTACTAATTTGATTGGTATATCTTTATCTAATGAATAAATAGATTTTATAATGCCATAAGCATCAGTAATCGATGTAGTTTCCGGAGTCGTTATTATTATGGTTTCGTCAGCAGCAATTATAAAAGATAAAACATTATTTGAAACTCCTGCCCCCGTGTCTATTATTATAATATCTGCAAATTCAAGTTCTGTAAGAGAGTCGATAAAAATTTCTCTTTGATCATCAGATAGATTAGCCAATTGTGAAAAACCAGATGCCCCGGCTATTATTTTTATTCCAAAAGGGGTCTCAAGTACAATTTCCTTCAATGTTTTTTTATTTTTTATTATATGATAAAGATTGTATTTAGGTATAACTCCAAGAATGACATTGACATTTGCAAGTCCAAGATCTGCATCCATTACTATAACTTTTTTGCCAATTTTAGCATAAGCAATAGCAAGATTTACGGCAAAATTGGTTTTTCCTACACCACCTTTACCAGAAGAAATTGTTATAATTTTTGTCTTCTGCTTTTTAATATTATTCTCTACAATTTGTTTTAGCTGCTGTTCTTGATTAATCATTAGTCTCTCCTAATGCCTTAATATTAAAAACCTTCTGAACTAAAAGCCAGTTTTAAAATAAAATTTGAATCTGGTTCTATTAAGTTTTTCGTCATTTCTTGACCATTTGTAATATATGAAATAGGAATATTATATTTTGTTATTGCACTTATAACCTGTCCAAAGCTCGAGGTTTCATCTATCTTTGTAATTATCAGATAATTATAATTTAAAAATTTAAATCTTTCGAAAATATCAATTAAGTCACAATACTTAGTCGTTGCTGAAATGGTCAAAAATGTTTTAATATTTCTTTTCTTCACATCAAGAATATCCTTAATAGAACCAAGCATCTTACTATCCTTTTGAGATGTCCCGGGACTATCTACAAAGATTATATCGTCTTTTTCAGTAATCATAGAAATATAATCATCTCTTTTCATTATCGGATAAAAAGGAACCTGAAGTATCTCTGCAGCTATCTGAAGATGGGCATAACCCCCTATTTTAGCTTGATCTGCACTCAATAATTTTACTTTGTAATTCTGATTAACTTTTGCATTTGTAGCGAGTTTAACAATCGTTGTTGTTTTACCTACCCCCGTTGGACCTACAAGAACAGCGATATCATCTTTGCTAATTTTTTTATTATCTATTTTTATTCTTGAAGCTATATATTCTGTGACTTTAAGCCTAATTTGATCTATAGAGTTTGATTCTTCAAATGTTAGATTTTTGGATAAATATTCATATAGTTCTTGTTGGAATTCTTTAGAATAATCGAGTGTAGCGAGAGAATTAATATATTTTTCTAGTACAGATTCGGTTTTTAAATTTGGAGAAGAGATATCATTTAATTTTTTTTCTATAGATTCAAGTTTTTGAAAAATAGAATTATCATTATTTTTCTCTGAACTTTTTTGATCTTCATTTTGATTATTATCTTGCTCACTTTCATAATTATCGGCAAATGCATAGTCTTCCGGCTCGTTTTCAGCTTTCGAGGGACTAATATAAGACTGACCTTTATTATATAATGATTTTCTATTATTTGCAGCTTTTAATAGCTCTTTTTTCTGTTTTAAAAGATAATCTTCATCTCTTATCCCGGCAACCATAACATATCGTATCTTTTTTAAAAATCCCTTTTTCTTCTGATCTACCTTAATAACATAGGCATCTTCGCCATATTCCCGAATTAACTTTTCCTTTAAGTCTTTTACACTGTCCCCTTCCAATGTTATGTATTGCATTATTTCTCCTCCTGTTCTTCACTAATAGAAATCTGTCCGACATACTCAAGTGCAATTGAAGGAGAAATCTCTGATGTAGATAGTATTACAGCTTTCGGACATACCGTAGCGGTTATTGACCTTATCTGCTTTCGTATCCTCGGACTTGTCAATATAATAAAATAATCCAATTTTTTTGAAATCGATTCCTGTTCATATTTCAATATGGTGTTTATAAAAGAGGGTAGAAATTTTGGTGGAAAAGTATAAATTCCAAGTCTTTCGGATTTTTCAAATTCATTTGCAAGATAATTTTCTAGTTTTGAATTAAAAGCATATACCCTTAATCTACCTTTTTCATCTGCATGGGTTCTACAAATCTGGTTTTTAAGTCTTTGTCTAACAAATTCTGTAACTAAATCTGGATCCAGATTTTTATTCTGTCCTAATTTATCGGCAACAGTTTCAAGTATTGTTTCAATATTTCTTATAGAGATTTTTTCAGATAAAAGATTTTGAAAGACTTTTTGTAAAAAACCTATATTAGCTACAGATTCAACTTCGCTAACAAGTGTTTTGTATTCATCTCTGATAGAGTCAATTATCTTTTTAACTTCTTCTCTTCCAAGCAGACTATCTACATTTGCGATTATAGTTTCAGTCAAATGAGTTGCAATAACAGTAGCGCAATTTATAACGGTATAACCAAAAGATTCTGCTATATCTTTTTTATTAAAGTCTATCCAGACAGCTTCTAGATTGTATGTTGGTTCTTTTGTTGTAATACCATCTATTTTTTCTGAAACTGCCCCAGGATTAATTGCCAAAAGCTTATCTGCAAATAATTTCCATGAATTTGCTTTGACTCCATGTATCTTAATAGCATATTCATTTGCATCAAGTTTTAAAGAATCTCTAACAACTATAGGTGGAACAATCATACCGTAATCATATGCTATCTGTTTTCTAACATTAGCAATTCTTTCGAATAGATCTCCCCCCACAGACTTATCGACAAGAGGAATTAGCGAATAACCTATTTCTAAGGCAATCGGCTCAATAGGGACCAATTTATCGATGATCAAAGGTTTCTCCTCTTCCTTCTTCTCTTCCTTTTTAATTCCTTCTTCTTTCTTAGTGGTCTGCATCGTATATGCTAAATACCCGAAGAAAAATCCAAGGGGAAGAAAAACATAAAATGGGAAACCAGGAACAAATCCAAAAATTAATAATGAACCGCTAAGTACCCATAAAGGTTTAATAGATCTAGTTGATTCCCTTTTAAATTCTGAACCTAGCGAATCTGCCGCTTCAGAACGAGATACTATTATACCTGCAGAAATACCATTTAAAAGAGATGGGATCTGAGAAACCAAACCATCACCTACCGTAAAAATAAGAAAAGTCTGCATTGCATCTTGAATGCTTAGACCAAATTTCAAGCTTCCAAGCAATATACCTCCTACTATGTTAACTATGGTAATAAATATACCTACTATTACATCACCTGAGACAAATTTCGAGGCACCATCCATTGAACCATAAAAATCTGCTTCTTTTTGTAATGCCTGCCTTCTTCTTAGTGCTTCTTGATCATTAATAATCCCTGCTGCTAAATCAGAATCAATCATCATCTGTTTCCCTGGCAATGAATCCAATGCGAATCTAGCTGCTACTTCTGACATTCTGGTTGTTCCTCTAGCTATAACAATATATTGAACAGCAATTATTATTATAAATATTATCAAACCAACTATGAAATTCCCCCCAACCACAAAAGAACCAAAAGCAGTAATAAGTTTACCCTTAAATGCAGGTCCTTGAGATAGTATTAATCTTGTAGAGGAAATATTTAACCCTAATCGCATCAGGGTCATAATCAACAAAAGACTTGGGAAAATGGATATCTCCAATGGATTTGTAGAAAAAATAACCAAAAACAGTACAAATAAAGAAAACCCCAAGGATAATGACATAAAGAAATCTAGAAAAAATGTTGGTAATGGAATTATAAACATTAGGATTATTGTCATTATAACTATGGCGATTAATATATCTGGTGAATTTAATATTTTTGAAAAATCGATTTTTGGTCTCGTTGCATCTGCCATTTAAAGACCTCCAAAATTAAAGGTTCTTTTCTTTCTTCTAGAATATTCTTTATAAATATATTTATAGATATTTGCAACAACATAAAGCATATCTTCTGGAATATATTCACCCACAGATACTCTGCTATAAAGTTCTCTTGCTAAAGGTTTATTTTCAATGATTATAATATCATTTTCAAAAGCTATTTTTTTTATAGTAGCTGCGAGTAAATCTTCTCCTTTTGCAACAACCATTGGAGCAGGATCTGCACCCATTTCATATTTCAGTGCAACTGCAAAGTGAGTTGGGTTTGTTATTACTACATCTGCTGTTTTTACATTTTGTAAACTTTTCCTTTGAGCTATTTCTCTTCTTTTTTTATTTAATGCCTGTCTTATCTCTGGCCTTCCTTCTTGCTCATAAATTTCATCAAGTAATTCCTGTTTACTCATCTTTAACGAATCTATATATCTTTTTCTTTGAATAACATAATCTATAACTGCGACAACAACTAGGATTATTAAAATTTTTATCAAGATTGATTTGAAAAGATTTATACCTAATTCTATTGTTTTCTGGTAAGAATCAGTTACCGATTCAAAAAGATTTCCCAGCGATGAATTAATCGCAAATATAACTATGGCCAAAAGTCCTAAAACAAGAAATAAACTTTTTAGTAGATTAACAAACCCTTCCAAACTAAAAATTCTTTTAAAATATGCAGAAAAGTTAGGTGCTATTCTAGAGAGATTCGGGGTCAATAAGGAAGGAAGGATTAAAAACCCAACCTGTAAGACATTTGCAATTATGGCTCCAATAACTGGAGGGATAAAAATAATAGCTAAAACTGGCAATAACTGATTGAGTGAATATTTTATAAGATAATCTAAGTTTTCTACTGTAAAAGGAAGATCAACCTGAAAAAAGAAATATAATAAATTTACAATTCGCTGCCATATAAAAGGAAAGAACACGAAAATTGATGCTAAAGTTGCAGCTAATGATGAAAATGCAACAATCTCCTGGGATTTTAGTACCTGACCTTTCTCTCTTGCTCTTTTCTTTTTGGTCTCTGTTGGTAACTCTGTTCTACCTTCATCTTCAGCGGCGAATCTCTGCAAATCAAGTTTAGGTATATTTTGCAATCTTGAGTAATCAATCGAAGTAAAATTCAAAAATCTTAAATCACTTGAAATCAAACTTTAATCCTTTAATTTTTACCCTAATAATTTTAACCATGAAACAATTCTTACAAATATGTTTTGAAACAGGTTATTTGCAAATGTGGTAAAAAAGGGGATGAACAATAATATTAAAATAAAACCAACAATAACCTGTATGTTTATGCCTATCATAAAGATATTTACCTGTGGCGCAAACTTAGATATTATACCAAGAGTTATATTTAATATTAACAAAGTGACAACAATGGGAATAGCCAATTGTAAAGATATTAAAAAAAGATCGCGAAATAGTATTATTACATTAGGCATAATAGAATTAATTTTACTTGTAAAGTCGACATATCTTACAAGTTCAAATGATTTTCTTAATACCAATATTTCATATTCAATCCCATTTATAGAAATGAAAATTAACAAAGCAAAAACCTGAAATACCTGAGATATAACAGGAACTTCAATCTCAGACAATGGATCTAAAACTTCCGAAATTCCTAGACCCATTTGATAAGAAAAAAATTCACCTGCTACTTGAAATGTTGTGAAGATGATAGAAATAAATAGACCTATTGAAAAACCTATAAATAATTCATTTACCAATAGTAAAATATATGACCAGGTATCAATAGGTATTTTAATATTTAATGATTCTGATGCAAAAGGGAATATAATGATAGCCAGTAAAAACATTAATGCTATAACCACCTGGGGCGGTATTATTGAAGATGAAAAAACAGGTGATGTAATAGTTATTCCGACCAAACGAATAAGCACAAGAAGAAATATGGGAAAAATATCTCTTAAATAAAACGGAATCATCTAACATTCCCTTTTTATTTTATTGCACTTGATATAAGTTCCATAAGATAATTAATATAATTTATCAGCCTTGTTAACATCCATGGTCCTAATATTATAAGAACGGCAAATATAGAGATCACCTTTGGAACAAATGTTAATGTTTGTTCTTGAATCTGGGTAGTTGCCTGAAATATGGATACTATCAGTCCCACAACAAGAGGGACAATAAGAATTGGTAGACCAATTATGACTAATTCGTAGATCGATCTTCTTAAAATATCCATTACTAAACCTAATGTCATGAATAATTCCTCAAATTTTTTATATTTTTTTCTATAAATGCTTTTAAATTTTTATTTTGGAAAAGATTTAATTAAAGATCCAATCAACAAATTCCACCCATCGGCAAGCACAAAGACAATGATTTTAAATGGTAAAGAGATCATGATAGGAGGCAGCATAATCATCCCCATAGCCATTAATGTGGCAGAAACAAGCATATCTATCAGTAGAAAAGGGATCATTATAAGTATTCCTATATTAAACGCTGTCTTAAGTTCAGAGAGCATAAATGCCGGAATCAATACATATGTTGGTATATCCTTATAAGATTCCACCTTTGGTATATTTGAAACTCTTAAAAAAAGTGCAATATCTACTGGTCTTGTTACCTTGAACATAAATGCTCTTAGTGGTTCAACACCTTTATAGTAAAGACCATTTAAATCTATTTTACCCTGCAAATAGGGTTGTAAGGCATCTTGATTTATCTGCACAAAAACAGGCATCATCACAAATATCGTCATAAAAAGAGCGAGTCCTGCCATCACCTGAGCCGGAGGCATCTGCTGTGTACCTAAACCTCTTTTTAAGAAGTCAAAAACTATTATAAATCGCACATAACTTGTTAGGGAAATTACTAAAGATGGACCCAAAGATAATAAAGAAATAAGTAAAAGTATTTCTAATGCTGAAGAAACAGAAGAAGGATTTTTAGCGTTTTGGATTGAAATATTAACATTAGGTATAGGGATTGTATTTTGTTGTGAAAAGGCATTTATCGGGAAAGCAGACAATAAAAATAAAATTAAGATTAAAATAAAAGATTTTTTCATCCCCCCCCCTAAAATTAAAACCCAGTAAAAATCAAACAGATAAATAGAATAAATACTTTTATAATTTATTGTAACTATTTTGCATTTTGTCAAGAGTTTTAACAAAATATTTTATACTTTTTATTCATAAATATTAGTTTTTTTATCAATTTTTCAAAGATGGCTGTCCTGTAGACAAAATAACTGATTGCCATAGCGAGCTTTTTGGATCTATCTTTTTTCTACCAAATTTAACGATATCCATTGGTAAATGGATGAAAGTATCGTTCCATTTTCCAATAACAACCTTTGTTTTACCTGCCATAGCAGCATGCACTGCATGCTCCGCTAAAAAACCACAATATACAGCATCTTCTGCATTAGCTGCAACTGAACGTATCATATATGAAGGATCGATATATTTTATATTTACTTCTACCGATTTTTCGGCAAAATATTTTTTAATCCTATTTTTAAGATAACTTCCAATATCTTCTAAAATCCTATTACCGGATTGGTCGAATTTCTCTTCTTTTTTATCAAAAAACCTCTGCCCTGCTCCTTCTGCAACAACAATTAAAGCATGATTAGCCTTTTTAAGTCTATTTTCTAGTTCATTTAAAAGCCCATAAGGTCCATCAATATCAAAATCTATTTCTGGAACAAGTACATAATTTGCATCTTTTTGTGCAAGAGCAGCTTGAGCAGCTATAAATCCGGATTCTCTTCCCATAAGTTTTACTATTCCAACTCCATTTGGTGCACCTTTAGCCTCATTATGTGCACATCTTATGGCTTCCTGTGCGGCTGAAACAGCGGTTTGAAAACCGAAAGATTTGCTAATAAATGGGATATCATTATCTATAGTTTTAGGAATATTTACTATAGAAATTGGTAAATTTCTTTTCTCAATCTCATTTGCTATCTCAATTGCTCCCCTGATAGTTCCATCTCCACCTATAGTAAAAAGAATATCTATACCATAATGAACAAGTGAGTCGACTATTTTGCTGCTTTCGACATTTCCTCTTGATGAACCAAGATATGAACCACCGAGGTTATGGATATCTGCAACTTCACTAACATCTAAAAATATTGGATTTATTTTATTTGAAATATCTATTCCTCTGTAACCATATCTAAAACCTATTATCTTCTTTACCCCATATTGATACAAAAGTTGTAAAACAACCGATCTGATTACATTATTAAGTCCAGGGCATAATCCTCCACAGGTCACTATTCCTGCTGTTGTCTTTTCTGGATCGAAAAACAGATTCTCTCTTGGTCCTGCCCTCTCGAAAACAATAAGTGATTTTTCATCATTATTAGAAATAGCTGTCTTAACCTCTTCATATCCTATATCATAAAGTATTTTTTCATTATCTTTTATAAAATTGATATTTTGTATTGGTGAAAAATATATTGGTTTACCAAGATTTTTAATAGTAAAATCAAAATCGATTTTTTCCATAAAATCTCCAAAAATATATAATTAATGATATTTAGTGAATCAATATTCCTTAAAACCATATCCTAAAGCTTCATTTACATCATTTACTATGACAAAAGCCTTTGGATCATATTTAACAATTGTCTGTTTTAATCTGGTTAATTCTCTAAGATTAATTACAACATATAATATGTCTAAATTTTTCTCGGAATAACCACCTTCACCCTTAAAGATAGTACATCCTCTATCTAAATTTTTTAGTATAAATTGCCTTATTACATCGGGGTGTTCTGTTATAATAAATACTCCTTTTGTACCGGGTAATCCTTCAAGTATATAATCTGTAACTTTAGAAGAGATAAATAAACTTATATAACCCCATAAAATTATATTTGCATTTTTGAAAACCAAACCTATAGAAAAAATAATTATTGAATCTAATATCAAGAATGCTGTTCCTATAGAGATTCCAAAATATTTCTTCATCAATATAGCAGGGATATCGGTTCCTCCTGTAGAGCCATTGAATCTAAAAACAATTCCCATCCCTATCCCTAAAAGAGAAGCACCAGCAAGTGTTCCTAATAGAATCTGATCTGTAAAAGAATAGGCATTGCTATTGATCTGATATAAATACACTGAAATAGCGTTTATATTTAAGAGGTATTTGTAAGAAAATAGATCTGTAAAGAAAGAAACAAGAAATATCGCAATTATGGTTTTTAATCCAAACATTTTGCCTAATAAAATAACTCCAATTAAAAATAGAGGTATATTGAAAATCAACATAGATACACCAGCTGAAATATTGAACTTATAATACAGTATCTGTGAAAGACCTCCAACACCACCTGGTGCGACTTTAAATGGTATTAAAAATAAAGAATAAGCAAAACCACATATAGCACTTCCTATTGCTATCCCCAGAATATCTTTAATAGCCTTAAAAATATCCTCATAAACATTATATAGTTTCATCGAACCCTCTAGAAATTAATTTTGTTAATACTTCAAATAATTTTCAAATGAATATACTCTTTTAAAAAAATTAAAAGAGATAAAATAATTTAAACATAAAACATCAAGATAAATATGAAATAAGACAAAAATAAGATAAAATAAGATAAAAACAAGATAAAAGATAAGAAAAAATAAGAAAAAATTTAAAATATATTTTTAGTAAATAAATTTGATTGATTATTTAATTATTTAATTTATTCTCATTATATAAATATTTTATAATGATATTTTAAATTTTTCTCGTGGAGGCTTTATGATATGGCAAAACTATGGTTACCCTTTATATAATATTGAAAAGGTAAAAGATTTCAGAGAGATGCTCGACAAAACATGTGAAAGATTTGGTGAAGACCTATCTTTTTTTGAAAAAAACGATAAAGATCAATACGAGGGAATTAGCTTCAATAAGTTTCGCGAAGATGTAAAGTACTTCGGCGAATACCTTTTATCTTTAAAAATAAATCAAAGAGATAAAATTGCCCTAGTTGGTAAAAACTGTAGAGCATGGGCAATTTCATATTACTCTATCACTACATCCAATTTTATAGTTATCCCTATAGATAAAGAATTAAAAGAAAATGAAATTGAGGCTATTGTAGATATTTCAAAACCATCAATTATAATTTGTGAGAATAGTTTCATAGGAATATTTGATAATTTATTCAATAAATATAATTTCATCAAAGGAGTAATAACCTTTTCGGAATTGGATGATAAAAATATAAAAAGTGTTATTTCGACTTTTCCAAAATCGATCGAAAAGGGTAAAGAGCTCATTAAATCTGGGTCTAATAGATATGACAATATTAAAATAGATCCGAAAGAATGCACATCTATCTTATTTACATCTGGTACTACAGGTAAGCCAAAAGGAGTTATGTTGTCTCAATTTAACATTGTTCAAAATATTATTGGGATGAGAAAATTGATCTGGATAGATGAAACAAAATATTTTCTATCGGTTCTTCCTTTACATCATGCATATGAATGCACATGTGGCTTTCTGGTTCAGGTTCATGCTGGTTCGAAGATTGTTTATGCTCAAAGTTTGAAAAAGATAGCAGATAACATAAAAGAGGGGAAAATCACAAATATAAATGTTGTTCCACTTCTTCTTGAAGCTCTTGCTAAAAGGTTGAAAGAAAAACTGTTCAAATCAATCGGTACAAAAATATATTATTTTTTAGGAACTTCAATTTCCTCACTTTTAGAGATAATTGTTGGGAAAAACAATGGAAGGAAGATAAGAAGAGTTTTCTTTTATCCTGTACATGAGGCATTTGGTGGAAAACTGGATTTATTTATATCCGGTGGTGCCGCTGTAAAACCTGAAATTTCTAAATTTTTACGCAGTTTAGGTTTTAGGGTTCTTCAAGGATATGGAATATCTGAATGCTCGCCTTTTTTAGCAGCAAATCGTGACTTTTGCTTCAAAGACGATGCTGCAGGGCTACCACTTCCCGAGCATGATTTTGAGATTTTTGATAAAGATGAAGATGGAATTGGTGAAATCGCAGTTAAAGGCGATTCGGTTATGCTTGGCTATTACGATGATCCCCAGGCAACAACAAATGCTTTCCACCAGGATTTTTTCTTAACAGGAGACTATGGATTTATTGATAATCAAGGTTTTATTCATATTAGAGGTAGAAAGAAAAATGTCATCGTCACTAAAAATGGCAAGAATATTTATCCTGAGGATATTGAAGTATTATATGAAAATAGCAGCATTATCTCTGAAATTGTCGTAGACGAAACTATTGAAGAAAAAACTAAGAACGAATCAATTATTGCATATATATATCCTAACTATGAAAATCTTGAAAAATTATTAAATAAGCCTAAAGAACAGATAAATGAAAATGAGTTGATCCCTTTAATTAAAGAGGAAATTAAACAACAAAATTTAAAAATTGCCAATTTTAAAAGAATACATTATTTTTCCATCTATCAAAATGAATTTGAAAAAACCACAACAAAGAAGATAAAAAGGCATAACATTGATAAATCAAAGGGGAAAATACCGGTTTACAGCTAGAGTTTTTTCATAAATTATTCTAACCAGAAGAAAAATGGTTTTTTATATGAATAAATTATTTCGTATTTATGCTATATCCAAAAATCCTGAATTATGCTCTTTTTCTCCTCTATTTTTTTAACAGAGTTTACTTTTTCAATTAAAACTTTCTGGATTGCATCTATATTTTGTCTATATGAAGTTATATTTTTTTTATCTTGTAATGCTTTATAAATATTTTCTTTTTGCTTTTCCCAGTATTTGATTGCGTCTTTTTCATCCTTTTCGGTAAATAGGCTATAGCTTTCATCTAACCAAATAGGCTTATAGACAGACATGCAGGGAAGAGGTGAACCAGTAGCCCATATTTGAATGGTGTTTTCTTTCAACTCGACTATCATGCTACCTACTGTCTCACTCGAGATTACACTTCCATGATGCATGCAGATATTTTTCATCGATCCATTAAAAAAGTTTAATGTTTTTAATTTATGATGCTGCCTTAAAAGGTCCATGAAATCTTCAACCTTAAGATTTCCTTTCTTTTTTTCCATAAAGGATAAGGTTTTCCCCCTTCGAAAATCGCCTTGAGCAATCGATGAAATCAAAAAATTTTCAAATTTAGTTTTAAAGTTGAATCTTTCCTCTTTTTTTAACTTTAGTAAATCTGAATCATGCGTAAATGAACTATAATGATAATCATCGGTAATGCTTATAGAATTTGAAATACTGGCTATATCCTCTACTTTTTTTGCAACCCACTTTTTTCCTGCTGTCTCCAAAATATAGGCAGAGGTAAAATCTGCTATCAAAAAACTATTATGATAATGCAAATTTTTTTTGTATCCACAATTTCCACCCTGTCCATACTTTTCTATCATTTTAATGCATACTTTTACCGCATCGATCGCTGTTTTACTTCTTTCAAGGGCAATCCGTAAAATATCCATTCCAAGCAAAGCTTTTTCACCCTGTTTTTCCTTTGTAAAAACAGCCTCATTACCGATAACCAACCCATATTCATTTACTCCCATCTCTGCACCCCAGATCCAGGATGGCTTAAATAAAATGCACTCGTAGGTGTTTTCAGCTTGATCTATCTCTATATATGTACATTTTACTTTTGAACCTGCGGGATAACTTTTTCGTGGAATTTTAATAATAACATGAGGTTCATCTGGTTCTCTATCGCTATTTTTACCAAAAATAATTGAACCATTTTTTGTAGAATTTCTCAAGGCAACCACTGTATCGCACATAGTCTACCTCATAAAGTTAAATTTTTATTTTATTAAATTTTTACTTTAAAACAACATTTATGTTGTCAAATAAGATAGCTGGAAAACATCCCATTATAGAAAAATGTTTTTTATTCTCAATGGCAATAATAGAATTTAAACAATCATAAATATTTGCACTTGCCATTGCATCCTTAACATGTCCTATAATCTGCCCATTTTCAACATATAAACCAGGTGAAAGCCCTATAGAAAAATCACCATTTTGAATATTACCAGAATGAGCTCCTAAAACAGAGGACACAATAATACCTTTATCTATAAGAGAAATAAGTTCATAGATACTTTTATCCCCTTTTTCTACTATAAATCTTGGGACAAAATCCGAAGGTGCCTGATTAAAATCCTGGCTATAGCCATGTCCTGTTGGCTTTGTATTATATTTTTTTGCCGTTTTCCTGTCGAAATAAAAATTTTTCAATATTCCATTTTCGATAAAATAGATTTTTTCGGTTTTTGTGCCTTCATCATCAAAGCTTCGAGCCATCGGAAACATAGTGGAATTTGGGTCATCATAAATTGAAAAAGATTGGGATGCTATTTTTTGTCCTATTTTACCCTCTAATGGTGTTTTTTTATATAACAGACTACTACCAGATAATGCAGATGATAGTCTAAATATAAATGTATAAAAAGCTTCAGGCAAAAACAGAACCTTCATTTGACCACTTTTTGGCTTGACCTGTTTTTCAGAGTTATTATAAAGATTAACCATAAAGTCTAAAGATTCCTTATCAGCAGAAAAAAGATCATAAGATGCTAAAATTCTACTTAAATTAGAATATGAACCCGGATATATAAGAGAAAAATAAAAACCAAATGATGAAATTTTTTGTTTGTAATCTATATTATTACTGTTAACAAGATTTATCTCAGTTGTTTCGGCAAAACCTTCTAAATTTATCTGGGCTTTTGTATTTTCTTTTAAATATTTTAAGGTCTCATTTAAATTATTTAAAATATCTATAGACGTAATTTTCTCTAACCCTTCCTTATATGTTTTAATTTGTTCGATATTTTCTTTTTCAGGAAATCCAAATGTCCCATCAACCTTACCTATTAATGAATTTTTAGCTGATTGAATAAGACTTTTTATATCTATTTCCCCTGTTGAATAGGCAAAACCAAAATAATTATCTTTAATGATAGATAAGACTACTTTATCTACTATGCTACTTTCGACTTTCTTGAATTTTGAATCTTCAAAAGATATAGAAGTAGCTTTTGTATTTATTTTTCTTATACTGACCTGATCAAATTCTTTTTTTGCCTTTTCAAGAAGCTGCTCTATTTTATTTTCCATTTTTTCCTCCTAAATTTTATATTCCACCTACAACAAGATTATTTATCATTATATGAGGTGCTCCATGACAGGATCTTATATTGTACTGCCCTTTACCACATCCACCAGTTTTCGATAAAACAAGATCATCTGCTATTCCATTAATATTCTTTAATGTATCATATAGATTCCCGGAAATATTTATATCCCTAACCATTCTATCTATCTTACCATTTTTAATTATATAACCATATTGAGCGCCAAAGGTAAAATTTTCACCGGCAGTCTGACCACCTTTAGCATCACATAGATATAATCCATCTTTTGTTTTCATTAAAAGAGATTCTAACTTATCCTGAGCATTTTGTATGAAAATAGTTCCCATTCTTATAATTGGAGCATATCTATAGTCCTCAGCAACACAATGCCCATTTATCGGCTCATTAAACTCGTTTGCAGTTGATCTTGAATGCAACCTACCTTTTAATACCCCATTTTCCATGAGAATTACCTTACCTGCAGCAACACCTTCATCATCATATTTATAAAATCCGAGTGTCCCTTCTATCGTGGGATCATCGATTATTGTCAATATATCGCTACCCAGCTTTTTGCCTAACTGCATCTTTTCTCTCATAACGGGAGAATCTTCAATCAGATCTGCCTCTGAAAAATGTCCAAATGCCTCATGTGTAAAAACACCAGCAAGACTTTGGTTGAGAACAACATTATAAACACCACCTTTTACAGGTTCGGCATCGAGTAAATCACATACTATCTTTTTCCTCTGTTCAATATAATCTTCTTGATTTAATAGATTATGATAACCATCGCTTCCTCCAAATGTCACCCTTACATTTTGCAAGACATTATCTTTTTTTGCAGTTATCAAACCAGAGATGCCAACTGTAACAAGAATTTCATTTATCTGTGTCCCTTCGGAACTAACAAAATATCTATCTCTTTTTAATTCAAATAATCTCATCATCGTCGAGACTATCTTTTCTTCTTTCAAAATTAAATCATTATATCCTTTCAATAAATTTAATTTTTCTTCGAAACTAATTTTTTGGGGATCTATATTTAATTTTGGAAAAAATCTATCCTTTATCGGCTCTACTTTTGCAAGTCTAACTTTTTTATCCGAGTTTTTAGATAGAATTTTTGCATTTACAATACAATTTTTAATGGCATTTTCGGCATCATTTAAATTCGTAAATGCGACAGAGGCGAAACCACCATCTATTAAAATTCTAACTACAAAACCACTAGAAGTATTAGAACCAATTCTATTCAAATCCCTATTTAAATATTCAATTTCGGTATCACTTCTTCTTTCAAACCTTATATCTGCATAATCTGCATCGATTTTTGAAAGTAGCTTTTTTAAATTATCAATCATGTTGCCTCCTATTAAAGGTTGTTTTATAATAAAATAAATTTATATCTTGTAAATAAAAATTTAAAAAAAGTATTTTTATGTGAATTTTTGTACAAGAGGTTTAAAATTAAAAATTATAAAAATTATTATTGACAAAAATTTTTTTAAAATTTATAATTTAGATGATTAATTAAAGTTACCAAACCAATAGGTACATTACTTGAATTGTTTCGTATTATTTATTTAAATAAAAATTATCTATTGACCTCAAGATTTAACTTTTAAAAAATATTTTTTTGGAGTTTGGTAATGAGTGAAATTGAACTTTCTAATAATTTTTTATCAGAATTTCTTGATAACCTACAGCAAATATATTCTAATATCCAATCATATGAACCAGGCGATCTTGTAAAACAATTAGAAATTAAAAACTCCTTAGAATCATTGACAAATAATATTGAAAATACCAATATTTTAAAAGAAATCTCTTTTATATCATCCATTAAAGATCTTTTACAAAAAGTTATAGTTAAGAAAAATATCGAACCAGAACTTCTATTTTTAAATAAATTTTTTTCAGCATTAACAAACATAATTAAAAGACAGGTTGACTACAAAGATTTTATAAACTCATTTAATGAATTTGAAGATTATCAAATAGATAAAATCTTCTCTAAAGAAGCTTTTTTAAATTTATTGGACAAATTCAAC
Source organism: Brachyspira murdochii (assembly GCA_020722965.1). Taxonomy (GTDB): domain Bacteria; phylum Spirochaetota; class JAAYUW01; order JAAYUW01; family JAAYUW01; genus Exilispira. Next base: position 34,865 of record DYJT01000007.1, read on the forward strand.
TTTATAGTAGAAGACGAGCCAAACAATATAAAAAATAATATCGAAAAATATGATAAGATTAAGATTAAGCTGGATGAACTTATTGATGATCCAACATTATTAACGCAATTTGTAAACGAATCGATGGAGCTTTTAGATAATGCCCAATTTAGTTTAGTTGATTTAGAATATGATCCTACAAATAAATCATCGATTGATAATATTTTTAGAGCTTTTCACACGATTAAAGGGTCTTCTGCTTTTCTTGGTTTAAAACCAATCGAAATGGTTAGTCACTCCATGGAAGATCTCTTTTCTCTTATAAGAGATGGCAAAATTAAAGTTTCAAAAGAGCTAATAGATTTTATATTTATCGGCATTAATTTACTTCACACTTTCATAGATGCTATTAAATTCAGTGAATATAATAGCAATGCTTTGAAGCAGGATCTATTAAAAATAAAAATTGACGATTATCTATTTTACATAAAAAAAATTAAGGAAGAATTTCAAGTTAAAAAAATTGGTGAAATTCTTGAAGAGTTAGGATTAATAGATAAAAAAAAGATTAATTATTTATTAAAAATTCAGAGTGCGGAAAACAAAAAACTTGGTGAAATACTTGTAGAAAAAAACGTTGTATCAGAACAACAAGTCTCTCAAGCCCTTAACTTACAACAAAAACAAAAAGAAAAGGCTAAAAAGTTATCGTTTGTAAAGGTTTCAAATGAAAAGCTTAACATATTAATCGATACAGTAGGCGAGCTAGTAATTAATCAATCCATTTTAAAACAGGAAATATTATCTATCAAAGGTATATCTGACATCCTTGAGAGATCTCTTTCACAACTTGAAATAATAACAACAGGAATAAAAAATCTTGTTTTATCTATGGGTATGATCCCTGTTTCAGAGATATTTAATAGATTAAGAGTAGTTGCAAGAAATACAGCAAGTTCGCTTGGCAAATCAATAAATCTGGAAATTGAAGGAGAAGATACTGAACTTGATAGAAATATCGTTGAAATGCTTTATGATCCTCTTTTACATCTTGTTAGAAACTCAATTGATCATGGAATAGAGAATTTTGAAACCAGGAAAAAACTTGGTAAACCTGGTGTAGGTAAAATTTTTATCAGTGCATCAAATAAAGGTAGTAACATAGAAATTGTTGTTTCTGATGATGGACAAGGTTTAAACAAGCAAAAAATTATAGAAAAAGTTATAGAAAAAGGACTTTTAGAAAAAGATAAAATTCAAAACCTCACTGAAAAGGAAATATATTCTTTCATCTTTTTGCCAGGTTTTTCTACTTCTGAAACAATATCAAATATATCTGGAAGAGGTGTAGGACTCGATGTTGTAAAAAAGAATATAGAACAGATACATGGTAGAATAGATGTCCAATCCGAATTTAATAATTTTACGAAATTTATAATAAGAATACCACTGACACTAGCCATTATAGAGGGTTTTGTAACCAAGGTTAGATCAAATTTCTATGTCTTCCCTTTCAGCCAGATTGAGGAAATTCTTGTTTTGGATAATAATAATAATAAATTTTCAAAAAATGGCGAACAGGAGATATTCTATCATAGAGGAACCCATATTCCTGTGTTATATACCGATAAAATCTTTTATGATAAAAACTATGCTGATCTTTTTGAAAAAAATGATAAAAGATCTTTTGCATTGATTATTTCCCTTGATCAATCTCGATATTGTATAGTTGTCGATGAAGTTTATGGTAAGCAGGAAATTGTTATTAAAAACCTTGGTGAACTTTTATCGGATTTCAATTTCTTTTCTGGTGGCACTATATTTGGAGATGGTACTATTGGTTTTGTAGTAGATACTCAAGCTTTGATTGAAAACTATGAAATCAACATAAAATAACCAAGTTTCACATAGGAGTTATAAGATGGCGTCAAAAATTCTAATAGTGGATGATTCAGAAGTTATTCAATCCGTTGTTTCAAAAACACTTATATTAAATGGTTACAATAATATTTTAAAAGCTTCAAATGGAGTAGAAGCTCTTGAAATAATAAAAAAGGAGAAAAACAGCATAGCTCTTTATATTTTTGATGTTAATATGCCCGAGATGGATGGTCTTACATTGGTTGAAAAAACAAGAGAAATCGATTTAAAGACACCAATTATTATGCTTACTACAGAAACAGACAAAAAGAAGATGATTACAGCCAAAAATAATGGGGCCACTGGTTGGATAGTTAAGCCTTTTGAAGCAGAAAAGTTTATTCAGATTGTAAAAATGTATTTAGAAAAATAAGGAGGTTTTAATGGAGCAAAGAGTAAAATATCTTATCTTTGCCATAGCCGAAGAATATTATGCAATTCCAATTTCAAAGGTTCAGGAAGTGATACAATTTTTACCGATTACATCTTTACATAATACAAATGAATATTTAAAAGGAGTTATCAATCTAAGAGGGAAGATTATCCCGATAATAGATATGAGGTTAAAATTTGGGCTTGAGCAAATACCTTACAATGAAAGAACTATTTTTATTATCACAGAGATAGTCGGAATTTCACAATCAAATTCTGTTGGTCTAGCAGTAGATAGAGTCATGGAAGTTATAGAAATCGAGGATAGCCAGCTTTCAAAAACACCTGATATTGGTTTTAAATCCAAAAATAAATATCTTCAAGGAATTTTTCAAAAAGAAGATAAGATGATTATGGTATTAAATATTGACAATATTTTAGCTGCATCGGAAGTTATAGAAATTAACGAACAGATTAAAAGTTAAAGAATTAAAACGGAGGAACAGTTTATGAGTAAAGGTTTTCAAAGTTTTTCTGTAAGCAAAAAATTAATTTTCAGTTTTTTAGCTATCATATTTATAACTATTATAATTGGAGTTTTAGCATTTTATGGTTTAACAAGCTTAAGTAACAATTTAAAAGAACTAAAAGATTCATCTATTCCGTCAATAGTTTATATGTCAGATGTAATGGAAAGCCTTTTAGCTATTAAATATGAAGTAAGAGCATTGCTTTCAGATAATATCGCTTATGAGTATAAAATACAATCTAAACATTTAGTTGAATCAAGAACAAAATATAATGAAGCGATAAAAGAATATGATATAATTCCAAGAACCGATGAGGAAGACAGGTTATATAAAGATGCTATTCAACAACTTCAAATAGCAAAAAAGGTAACAGATGAAATATTTTCACTTGCAGAAAAAATGGCTAAAAGTCAAAATATTACAGAAGAAGATAAAGCTAAACTTGAAAAATTAATATTACAAACTTATAGAAATGATATAGATGAAGCAATAAATAAATTTGATATTCTTTACCATTACATTGTGGATTACTATGGAGTTAAGATTCCAGAGATTGCAATTAAAAACTCTCAAACAATTAATTTTATAATGATAGTTGCAATTATTTTTTCGATTATAATAGGTATAATTCTTGCAATTACTATATCTTCATCTATTTCCAAGCCACTTATTAAAAACTCAGATGTTTTGAATTCTTCATCAATTCAACTCGAAGGCGCGGCAACTCAGGTTTCTTCTTCAAGCCAGGAACTTAGCAGTGGAGCAAGTGAATTGGCAAGTTCTGTAGAAGAAGTTACGAGTAGTGTCGAAGAACTTCAATCAATTATCGAATCTAACTCTAAAAATGTCAATGAGACAGAACTTATAATGCATCAGACAGCTGATAATAACAAAGAGGCTATAGAAATTTCAAATGATCTTTTGAAAGCAATGGATGATATCACTAACAATTCGAAAAAGATTAGCAAAATAAATAAAGTGATAGATGACATTGCATTTCAAACCAATATTTTGGCTTTAAATGCAGCTGTAGAAGCTGCTAGAGCAGGTGATGCAGGTCGAGGTTTTGCAGTTGTGGCAGAACAGGTAAAATCTCTTGCCCAAAAAAGTGCGGATGCTGCAAAAGAAACAAATGATCTTATTGATATAGTTATTGAAAGTGTTGAAAAAGGGAATAATCAGGTTTCTATAACAATTGAAAATATAAATAAAAGCAAAGAATTGATAGAAAAATCTGCAATCATGCTTGAAGAGGTATCAAAGGCATTCAAAGAACAAGCAAAAGGGGCAAATCAGATAACAAAGGCAATGTCCCAGATTAACTCTGTTGTTCAACAGACTGCTTCTTCCTCAGAAGGAACAGCTTCTTCTTCGGAAGAGATGCTCTCTCAGGTTGAAGAGATGAAAAGAGTGGTTGAATCTTTAAACGCTATAGCTATTGGCGAAAAAAAAGCAAAAATGAAACAGGAACAAACCAATTATTCAAGAAAAATATCTTCAGAAAACATAAAAACTAAAAAGAGCTCAGTAAAAACTTCAGATAATCATGTAAATATAAGTAATCCTATAAAAGAGATCGATGTTGTCAAACCAGAAGATAAAATTCCGCTTGAGGATTTCAAAGATTTTTAATTTTTCTTAAGGAGTTTATTTGGCAAAAAAGCTTGAGATTATCTATAAAAAAAATGTATCAAAACGTTTTAAGGATTTTAGAGGATATTTAAAATCATCAAGATTATTTACTTTGGCTTTTGTAATTTTTGTCTTATTATATATTTTCTTTATTAATTTTTATCTTTTGTTTAATTCGAAAATAAGACTAAATAATATTCCGCTTATTTCAATAATTTTTTTGATCTTATTCTTACTTTTTACTATTTGTTTTGTTTATTTATCTTATTTTTATTCAAAAAAAATAAATAAGATTTTTAAAAATAACGATAAAAAGCTTGTTTCACTAGTAAATTCTATTGATTTATTAATTTACGAACTTAAACCATATTTAGGTAATCTTTGTGATTCTATGATACCAAATGAAGTTAAAAAGGCAATATCTATTCATATATATTTTTTAAACTTTTTAATAACCAACAAAGATGATTATAACACTATTATTGATTTTATCACTTATTTTTATGATATTTTATTTTTAATTATAGATCAATTATTTAAAGAAAAAAACGATGAAATCAATAATATTAAATCTTTTCTTACCAAATTCACACCTTCTTTTTTTTCAGATATAATCTTAAAATTGTTTCCCGATTGGCATAATATCATTGAAAACAACATAAACAAAGAAATATCAAGTCTTTCATTAGGAATAGAATCTCTTCAAAATTTGCAAACTCAGTTTAATAAAGAGATAAATGATATAGAAAAAAAATTGAATGGTCTTGATGTTGTTATTAAAAAAATAGCTACAGATAATACAGATAATTTTAAAATTTTTTTTGAATCCTTTAATAAGATAATTAAAAAAATATATAATGACTATGAATTAGTACAATCAAATTTCAATCAGATTAATAAAGCTATAGAGACAATCAACGAGCTTTCAAAAGATATATCTGTTATTGCTTTTAACATTGAAATAGAAGCAAGTAAAGTCAAAGATTCAAAAGTTTTCACCGTTTTAGCAAGAGAAGTCAGGAATTTCTCTAATCAACTTTCTGAATACTATTTATCTATAAATAATAGAATATCTGACATGAATAAATTCTTATCGACAAACAATTATAATGAACAATATATTAAAAAAAATTTATTTAGCTTTCTTGATAAAATTGAACTTTTGATTTCAGAATATGATAAAATGTTTTTAGAAATTAGACAATTGAACAATCAATTAATCTATCAAAATAAAGAAAATCAAAAGTTGTTTTTAATGGATATAAATGAAAATTTAAAAAATATACAAAAATTAGCAATCTACCTTGAAGAACTCGAACATAGAAATAAATTTGCAAATTCCTTATTTGAAAAAATGAATAGCTCTATTTCCGATCTTTTCCAAAATTTACAAATTTCGAATATTGATAATAATGAAAGAAAAGAGTTTTATAAAAAATATTTAAATGATATAAGCAATTTAATTACAACAAAAGATGAAATAAACTTTTTAAAAAAAGCATATAAAGAATTACTTAATGAAGAATATTTAAAAAAGGATATTGAACTTGAAAATAAATATAAAAGTAAAGATGGAAAAGATGAAGGAATAATTATTTTTTAAATTATGAGCCAACAGAATATTTCAGATGATTTATTTTTAAAATTTAAAGATTTGCTATATAGAAAAGCAGGATTAAAACTCGGTCAACATAAGAAATATTTGTTAGAATACAGACTCTCGAAATATATTGGAGAACAGACAGGTTATTACAATTATGAACAATTTTATAAAGCACTATTAAAAGATAATGATGTTTTAAATATCTTTTTAGAAGAGATGACTACAAATTATACTTATTTTTTCAGAGAATATATTCATTTTAAATTTTTATATTACTATCTTTTAAACAAAGGTTATGAACAACCTTATATCAATATCTGGAGCTGTGGCTGCGCTAGTGGAGAAGAACCATATAGCATTGCTATGGTTCTGCGAGATATTCAAAATTTAGAATTATGCAATAAAACTAAAATATTAGCTACAGATATTTCCGAAAAGGTTCTTTACAAGGCTATATCTGGAATTTACAATAAAAGATCTATAGAAGAAAATTCTGAAATTAATCTAATAAAAAACTATTCAAAATATTTAAAGTATAATAAAACAGACGATGCTTATCTAGTTAAAGACGAGATTAAAAAGTTTATAACATTCAGAATATTAAATCTCGTCGATGATTACCCTTTCAAAAAGAAGTTTGATATTGTTTTTCTTCGAAATGTTCTTATTTATTTTGATAATAATGTTAAAGAAAAAATATTAAATAAGATTTATGAATTTATTAAACCTCAGGGATACCTTATTATTAGTTTATCAGAAAGTTTAGTTGGAATAAAACATAAATTTATTCAGAAAAAGTATTCTATCTATCAAAAAATTATTGACTAATGTATCTCTTTTCGTTATTAATTGTTATAAAAATATTTTAAATATAAATTTTTTACAAAGGTTTTAATAAATTTAAATTTAAGAAAAATTTATGGAATCAAAAGAATTAGATTCATATTTTATTAATCCAGGAGAATTGATTATTTCTCAAACTCCACTTATAATTAAAACAGTTTTAGGATCATGTGTTGCTGTTTGTATTCATGATAAAAGGAATACAGTTGGTGCTATGTGTCATTATCTTTTACCTTTATGCCCAGAAAAAAGTCTTGCCTCGACAAAATATGGAGATATAGCAATTTCTTTGATGATTACAAAAATGGTTAAAAGATATTATTGTAAAGTAAACGATTTACAAGGTTATATAATAGGTGGAGCCTTTGTTATATTTGATGAGAAACAGATTTTTTTCGTGGGTGAAAGGAATGTAGAGATAGCAAAAAAAATGTTAGAAAAATACAAAATCCCAATCATATTTTCCGATATTTTAGGTGAAAAGGGAAGAAAAGTTATTTTTAATACCAGTAGTGGAGAAATTAAAGTTTCAAAATTGGATCACATAACCCTTGATAATCTTTATGAAAAGTAATATTTGATTAATTATTAGTGGTGAAAAATGGATAATAAAAAAATTAAAGTTCTTGTAATAGATGATTCTGCGATAGTTAGAGATGTCTTAGGAACTTTCATCTCTTCACAGGATGATATGGAACTTGTAGCAACTGCCCCAGATCCTTATGTTGGAAGAGATAGGATTGTTCAGCTTAAACCTGATATAGTAACATTAGACATCGAAATGCCCAGAATGGATGGACTAACATTCCTTGAAAAATTAATGAAATACTGGCCAATTCCTGTTATAATTGTTAGTTCTATCACACAAAAAGACAATTTAGCAGCAATAAAAGCTCTTGAACTAGGTGCTTTTGATGTAATAAATAAGCCTTCGGAATCAATTTCAGTAAAAGAAATTAAAGAAGATATTATTATTAAAATTCGTAATGCATATTCACAAAAAGACCAATTCCTTGAAAAGTTGAAAAACATTTCTAAAAATATTAGCATCCAAAAAGATAAAAATGTGTCCTTTAATAAGGAAAAATCTGAGAAATTTTCAGGATATTTAAATCAGGTAAAAACTACCGAAAGGATTGTTGCTATTGGTGCATCAACTGGTGGAACAGTTGCTCTTGAATATATCTTCCAGAGACTACCAAGGTTAATACCACCTACTTTAGTCGTTCAGCATATGCCACCTACATTTACCTATCAGTTTGCAAAAAGATTAAATGAGTTATGTAAACCTAATGTAAAAGAGGCGGAAGATGGGGAAATTTTACAGAAAGGAACTATTTATATAGCTCCTGGTGGTTATCATATGGAATTGACAAGAAGTGGTGAGATAATAAAGATTTCCATTACAGAAGGCGAAAGAGTTCAATATCAAAAACCTTCAGTAGATGTTCTTTTTAAAAGTGTTGCAGCAAAAGCTGGAAAAAACACTCTTGCCATTTTACTGACAGGGATGGGTAAAGATGGGGCAAGTGGTCTACTGGAAATTAAAAATAAGGGTGGTTATACTATTGCTCAGGATGAAGCAAGCTCAATAGTTTGGGGAATGCCAAAAGCAGCAATTGAATTAAATGCTGCTGAAGAGATTTTACCCCTTAGTAAGATTCACCAAAAAATAATAGATTTTACTCCAGAGGATATTTAAAATTACCCTCTTTCCTTCCTGACAATATCTTTAATCTTCATTATCCTTACAAGATTTGATCTTTCCATCTCATTTATCTTCATCGTAACAAACCTTATCGCAGATTCGAGTTCGGGAATTAAAACATACTCTAAGGCATTTACCCTTCTTCTTGTAACCTCTATTTCCTGCGCTAAAAGCTTTACTTCATTTTCTATCTGGCTAAGGTTAATAAGATCGGCTGCCAAATCGGCAAAAGTTTCAACTGCAATATCTAAATCTGCTGCTGTTGTAATCTTGGAATAGCTTTCTTCATTGTCTTCTATATTGACCTTGAATACTGGAATCTTAACAGACATTACATTCTTTAATTTTTCAGTTAATTTAACCTTTTTTACGGGTAAAAAAAGGGCATTTTCGAGTTCACTATCATTCATTACAGTTCTTGTCAATATAATTGCAGCATATGCTTTCTTTAATTTTTTTTCAACATCCTTTCTAAGTGTCTTGTAAGAATCAATTATAGTGAAAAATTCTCTGACAAGTTGATCCTGCTTATCTTTTAGTAACTTATGCCCCTTATAAGCGAGTTTAACTCTCTTTTTAAGTTGCATAAGCTCCATTCTTGTTGCAGCAACTTTTATTTCCATCTTGTTCCCTTAATTTTATTCGCTTACCACCAAATTATAATTTTCCTACAAAAAATTATTTTATCATTATTATTTTATCAAAATTATTTTATTACAATTTTTTTTCATTTTTTTTACATTTTTTTTAACTAGGCTTTCAGATATTTTTCAAGATAAGCATCTCTAATTCTTTTTAATTCTGTTTTTGGTATCATTTTAAATAATTCCCACGAAAGATTTAAAGTTTCAATTATTGATCTATTCTCATACTCTCCCTGCTTTATGTAACGTGCCTCAAACTCTTCTGCAAATTTATAATAGATCTTATCAATTTCCGATAAAGCTGCCTGACCAAGTATCGCTTCCAGTTCTCTTGCTTCAAGACCAGAGGCATAACACGCGAACAATTGATTAAAAACATCTGCATGATCCTCTCTTGTTTTACCCTTACCTATACCTTTATCTTTCAATCTTGAAAGACTTTGAAGTACATCGACAGGTGGATAAATTCCTTTTCTATGCAATGATCTTGAAAAGACTATCTGGCCTTCTGTAATGTAACCTGTTAAGTCTGGTATAGGATGAGTCTTATCGTCTTCTGGCATGGTAAGTATGGGAATCTGTGTAATAGAACCTTCTTTTCCCTTTATTCTTCCGGCTCTTTCATAGATAGTTGAAAGGTCTGTATAAAGATAACCAGGATAACCTCTTCTACCAGGAACTTCCTGCCTTGCAGCGGAAATTTCTCTTAATGCTTCACAATAGTTTGTCATGTCTGTTAGAATGACAAGGACATGCATGCCTTTATCAAAAGCCAGATACTCGGCTGTTGTTAATGCCAATCTTGGAGTAGCTATTCTTTCAATAGCCGGGTCATTTGCAAGATTTATAAAAAGAACGGTCCTTTCGATTGCACCAGTTTTTTGGAAGTCTTCTATAAAGAATTGTGCCTCTTCGAATGTTATACCCATAGCGGCGAAGACAACGGCAAATTTGGTAATTGGTTGATCTTCTTTCTCAAGAACCTTTGCCTGTCTGGCTATTTGAGCCGCAAGTCTATTATGAGGAAGTCCAGAGCCAGAGAATATAGGAAGTTTTTGCCCTCTTACCAATGTATTTAAGCCATCTATAGTAGAAATTCCTGTCTGAATAAATTCATTTGGATAATCTCTTGCATATGGATTTATCGGAGAACCATTTATATCTTTTGTAACTTCTGGTAAAATTCTCTCTTTTCCATCGATAGGTCTTCCCTGACCATCGAAAACACGACCCAACATATCCTCAGATAGAGCTATCTCTACACCTTTACCCAAAAACCTGACCTTAGATTGCTCAATATTTATCCCTCTTGCTCCCTCAAAAAGTTGAACCAAAGCCATATCTTTATTTACTTCAAGAACTTTTCCATTTCGAACTTCTTTTGTTTGAAGTTCTATTTCAACAAGTTCCTCATATTTTACATTTTCTACATTCTTAACAAGCATCAATGGACCAACTATCTCTGCGATTGTTTTATATTCTTTAATCATGAGAAACTCCTTAGTAACTATGTATTATATGGTATATTTATCTTTCAGATTCTGCATCTGCTGGATTATTTCATCTTTTATATTTATTATCTTATCTATTTCTTTTTCATCTACATATTTCATTCTGGCTATCTTTTCTTTTACTTCAAGTGAAATGATATCTTTTACAGGTATATCTAAATGAGCTAAATTCATAGCCTGATCATGGAAAAATAGAATGACAGAAAGCATCTGGTATGATTTATAAGAACTGGTATAGGTATCAACTTCATGAAATGCATTCTGATGAAGATAGTCTTCTCTTATAGATTTTGCACTATCCATATACACCCTATTCTCGGCTGAAAGGGCGTCCAATCCTACAAGTCTAACTATCTCTTCAAGTTCTGATTCTTTTTGTAATATTGTCATAGCCTTTATTTTCAAGTCAGGCCAATCATTCCCAACATTTTGCATAAGCCACTGTTTAATGTTATTGTCATAAAGTGTATATGATGTAAGCCAATCTATCGCAGGAAAATGTCTTTTATATGCAAGATTTGCAGAAAGTGACCAGAAAACCTTTACAACCCTTAGAGTAGCTTGAACAACAGGATCAGACAGGTCTCCTCCTGGAGGTGATACTGCACCAATAACTGTTAAAGAACCTTCGTTACTTCGTAAACCTGAGGTTAGAACTTTACCTGCTCTTTCATAAAATTCCGAAATTCTAGTTCCAAGGTAAGCTGGGTAACCCTCTTCACCCGGCATTTCCTCGAGTCTTCCAGACATTTCTCTCATAGCTTCTGCCCATCTTGAGGTTGAATCCGCCATCAAAGCGACAGAATATCCCATATCTCTAAAATATTCTGCAAGAGTAATACCGGTATAAACTGATGCTTCTCTTGCTGCAACAGGCATGTTAGATGTATTTGCTATTAATATCGTTCTTTTCATAAGGGGTTCACCAGATTTCGGATCTTTTAACTCGGGAAACTCTAAAAGAACATCTGTCATCTCATTCCCTCTTTCGCCACATCCAACATATACTATTACCTCTGCATCAGCCCATTTTGCAAGTTGATGCTGAACAACTGTTTTCCCTGAACCAAAAGGACCAGGAACACATGCTGTGCCACCTTTTGCTACAGGGAAAAATGTATCAATTACTCTTTGACCTGTTAACATCGGTTGGTCTGGATTCTTTTTTACCTTGAATGGTCTTGGTTTTCTAACCGGCCATGTTTGAAGCATTTGAATTTTGATTGTTTCACCATTTTTTGTCTTTACGAGTGCAACAGCTTCTAAGACATTGAATTCTCCCTCATCGATGGATTCAATAGTACCTTCAACGCCATGGGGTATCATTATGTAATGCTTTATCAAAATAGTTTCCTGCACATAACCTATAATGTCTCCACCGATTACAGAATCGCCTTTTTTTGCAGTTGGAATAAAATGCCATTTTATTTCCTTATCTATTGCAGGAACACTGATCCCTCTTGTTAAGAGATCTCCAGCTTTACTTGCTATAAGATCAAGAGGCCTTTGGATTCCATCATATATCTTAGAAATAAGTCCAGGACCTAACTCTACAGATAAAGGCATTCCAAGAGAATAAACAGGATCGCCAACTCCTATTCCAGATGTTTCTTCATATACCTGAATTGAAGCCTTATCCCCTCTCATCTCTATAACTTCACCTATAAGTTCAAGCTTTGAAACCTTAACAACATCGAATAAGTTGGCTGTTTCCATTCCTTCGGCTATGATTAATGGGCCTGCGACTTTGACTATTTTACCACTTTTCATTTAGTCCTCCACGAATCAAAAAAATGAACCACCTAACGCTTTTTCTACAAGTTTTTTCATAGAATTAAATGCAATATCCTTATCTTCCGATGTTGTTGGAATGACTGTAAGAATAGGATACTGCTTATTTCTTAAAAAATCATCTAACTCTTTTTCACAAATTAAATAATAATTTTCCGTTAAATACACGATTTTATAATTTTTTCTTAAAATAGCTATTATCATTTGCTTAATCTGATTTTCATCTGCTTTAGTAATTTCGTATGTGTCAAAACCTATGGTTTTAAATCCCAAAATAGAGTCTTTATCACCAACTACGGCAATCTGATTTTCTTTTAATTCACTCATTTAAAAACCTCGATTTTCTCTTACATAACTTTTTCTGATAAGCTTTTCGATTAAATCTTTAGGTAAATTATTTTTCTTACCTATATAAATAATTTTAATATTTTTTAACTCAATCTCTTTTGCCCATTTGTAAGATAAAAGATTTTCAAAATTAAAAAAAGCAGACTTCATATTTTCTTGAAGCAATAAGGTAAGTTGATCATCGATCCATTTTTCGAGTAAAGATAGATTTTTATCCTTTAGCGTAAAATTGATAATATCCATAATTTCAGTGGAAAAAGGATTTTCAACAAACAACTGCCCTGTTTTCTCAAACTTATTTTCCATTAAATAAGAAGATACCTGCTTTGAAATAATTTTAGATTCGATATAAAATGGTTGAAAATCATAAAACTCTTTCTTTTCAAAGAATAATCTTAAAATATTTTTTAAATTTATTAAACCAGAAAAAAGATCATAAAAAATTAATAATAGTTCAGAATTACTTCTTTTTACAATTTTATTTATCTGCTCAAAGTAAAATTTATCTATAAGTATATCCAGTTTTAAAGCAGTTAAATTATCTATACCTAATTTTATAAGCTTCTGTGCAAGATCGTTTAAAATTGTATCTTCGATATATTTTTCAAAAAAATTATTTGAATTAAGAAAATCTTTATAGAATAAGAGTATTTGGTTCTTATTATGAAGAGAATATTGAGTTAGTGGAAGATTCGCTAAATCTTCTGTCGATATTGATTTTTCATTATTTTCAAAAAAAAGAACTTTTTTACCTATAATTTTTAAGTTAATGCACTCATTCTGTAGATAAAATAAGGGACTTAAATAGTTTAAATTAGAAATGCTTATCAGTTCTTCTAATAATTTATATAGATGCCATAATTCCCATTCGTAGATTTTTTCAAAAGATAGATTCTCCTTTTCATCGTGTAGATGGTAACCTTTTTCTACCAGGATTGAAAAAAACTTCGAAAAATCAACCTCATTCATCTCTGCGAAGTCACCATCTGAAAGAAGTTGTTTTTCTTTTGATTTAATAACAGAACTGAGATAAGCAAAATCTGAACTATCTTTTAATTTTATATTAGATAACATGTAATATTTTCCCTATATGATTTTCTAGTTTTTCTTTTTTCCTTTTCATTATTGATTCAAAAGTTAGATTTGTCTCTATCTTCTTGACCTCATTTAATAGTATTATTCCTTTCTCAATTTTATCTGAACTTTTAATATCTTTAAAAGAATAGCCTTTTTCTTTGATTTTTTTAAATAAGAGATCTTTTATCCTTGGATATTCTTTTTCTGAAATAAAGATTACCTCTTCTTTTTTCTCTGAATATCTTTCTAATAGATCAAGAATGATAGATATGTATTTATCATCATCAATCTTCAAGATTTCTTGATATGCTTTTTCAAAGACATCATTAATTATCTGCCTTTTCTTTTTAAGTATCTGATTCTTTTGTTCTAGTTTTGCGTTCAATAATCTTGAATGATGATTTTCTTCTATTTCTCTTTCAATCTCTTTAGATTTTTCATTAAAAATTAGTTCAATTTCCTTATCTATTTCTTTTTTTTTCTCTAAAATCTTCTGATCCCATTCTTTTTCAATCTGATCTTTCTTTATTTCATAATCCGAGACCAATTTGGAAATAATTTCGGAAAATCCCATATTCCCTCTTTTTAACTTTAAAGATTAGTCGTTATAACTTTCTGAATATATATTATAATTTAATAAAAAGTACGAAAAATATTGATAATAAAAGACCCAGAATTGCATAGAATTCTACCAAACCACCCATTGTCAAAGCTTTACCAGTCTCTGTTGGTTGTTTAGAAACAAGATTGATTCCACTTGCACATACCTTACCTTGATAAATGGCAGAAAAAAGACCGGCAAAGGCTATTGGTGATGCTGCAAAGATAAACTGAACACCACGAGAAACAGAAATTAATTCATTTGCATTACCGGTTATAATGCCTAATCGTAGGAAAATTAAGAATCCTATGATAAAACCATAAATACCTTGAGTACCAGGAAGAGCTACAAGAGGTAAAAATTTACCAAATTTGGTCGGATCTTCTGAAAGTGATCCTGCAGCTGCTCTACCTGCTATCATAATACCAATAGCCGAACCAATACCTGAAAGAATAACGGCTAATGCCGCTCCAGCGATTGCCACTGTGAATCCCATTAAGTCCTCCTAAATAAATTTATATCTATATTAAAAATTTAAATTGTCATCAAATTTTAAAAATTCTCTATTGTTTTACAATTACAGAAAATTTATGAATTCTTTTAAATGGAGACCATCTACGACCGCCGCCTTCATAAAAATTTTTGAAGAATTCTACAAATTGTAAACGCATTGAATGAACAAATGAACCCAGTAATCCAAGTAGAAAATTAATCCCATGAAGTGCTAGTAAAGGGATCAAAGATAAAATCCAGGAAATAGGGTTAAACTTTGAACCTCTGACTATTTGAGCTGTAATATTAGCTACCATTGCAATAACGCTTGTGGATAAACCAAGAGCTAAAAGTCTTGAAAAGGAAAGGATGTCTCCCATAATACCAGCGACATTGTATACGGCAAAAAACTTACCAATCCCTTTTTCAAAAAACGTTTTCTCGTTGTTAGCGCTAAAAACAAGCAGTGAAACAAGAGATAAACCACTAGCGATAGCGAAAATCTTGCTAATAATTGGAGGCAAAACAAATCCAAACATGGTACTTACTAAAAATGAACCTGCTATAGTTATTATTAAGTATGCTAACGTTTGTGTTAACGCTTTATAATATTCTTTAGCCTTCAACTGTGTTATAAAAGCGACAACAAAAGAACTGGCCATCTGAAAGATACCAAGCTGAAGAGATAGAACAAGAAGTTTCATAGGATTTGAAAGAGGATCAAACCAGATAAATTTTTCTATGAAATCTGTCAATTTTGGTGCGCTTTGTTTAAGTAAATCTAGTCTTGTCCCAAAATAAGTACCGGTTAGTACACCAAAGATAATGGTAAAAATGCTACTTTGCATGAAAACCTTAATAAGTTTTTGATCCTTAAATTTCTTGAGTAGAAATAAACTACCGATAAATAATAAAACACCATATCCTACATCTCCCAGACAAATACCAAAGAGAATAGGATATATAGGAGCGATTAAAGGAGTAGGATCTATTTCATTATATTTTGGTATTGAATATAATTCTGTTAATGACTCATAAGGCTGAATAATCTTCTTGTTATTAAATTCTACTGGTGGGTCGTCATTTTCATCGGGATTTGAAATGTTATAATCGACAAACTTAAATGGTTCAATTAAATTTTTAAATTGTTCAGTATTTTTTTCAAAAATCCACCCGACGATAAATTTGGTAGATTCTGTTTTTAAAAATTTCTGTTCTACTTTTTCTTTTGCAAATTTGGCGAAAATTTCATCATAGATTGCCTTGATGGCTTTACCATGAACTTCTATTATTTCAAATAAGGTAAGATATATCTGATCTATTAACTTATTATCTTCGTCAACTTTATTCTGATAGTTTAAAATATTTTCAGAAATTGTTCCGCTTTGTTCGGCTATTGAATATTCCTCACCACCGAATTTTTTTATAAGTTGATAAATCTGCTGGTAAATATCTTTTAAGGCAACCAGGATAAAGAAAAAATTGCCTTCATATTCGAAGACATAATAAAATTGATATAATCTTGGTAAATCAAGAGTTTCAAGCTCTTCTAAGAATTGCTGGTATTTTATTTTAGAAAGATTAAAAAGTTTTATATTACAATTCTCTGAATCTTGTAAAAATTCGAGCGGTATTGTAATATTTGATACAGGTAATAATACATTAATCCTTGAACTGTTTTTTTCTATCTCGTTTGTTAAATTTTTCTCTTTATCTAGTAGATCATTTATCTCATTAAGTAATTTTTCATAGTCAAAATTTTCAATTAATCTTTTAAACTCATTTTGCGAAAAGGTCTCTATCTTGGAAATAAAATTGTCTAAAAATTCCTCTTTTTTTCTATCAGATAATCTAACCGAAATAACCTTGACTCTTTCAAAAAGTCTTTCGATTATTGAAATATAATTTTTAAATTTTTCTTCTTCTACAAGTAAAACTTCGTTTTTCTGGATATTTAATTCTTTCTCAAGATTATCCATTATTTTTTCGTCTATATGGATGATACCAGATTCTTGGAGTTTTAATATCAGTTGATCATAAACCGAATCATGTACAATAAGATTGACTTTTTTAACTTTATTAACCGGCATATCTATCCTTTAAAAAAGGTTTTAGTCTTTAAAAAATTCATCTTTTATGTATTCGATTGCTTTTTGTATATACTGCCTATCGATTTCATCAAAGTTTTTAAGAAGATTTTTGGTTTCATTTGTAATATTAGAAATTTGAGAATCTATATATTCTTTTATGTTTTTTTCTTCATCTATTTTAAATTGATTTAATCTGACTTTTAATTCTTCTTCTTTTTGATTCCGATAATTATTTAAAAGGTTGAATTCATTCCTTTTTTTTTCGATTATCTTCTGAAGTTCCTCTTTTAATTCTTTTTCCTTTTGATGTATTTGAACTATCTGTTGAAAATCCATCTAAGAACTCCTTATAAAAATAAATTGTTATAGATATTAAAAATATTAAATAGTTTTTGTTTTAATAAATATTATTTTAATTATTTAATTTGTCAAATTAAGCTTAAGCGATTAAAATCTACCAAATAAAATTTACCAATTGTTAGATATCATTTGAATTCTTTGAACTAGATCTTCATATGAGACTGGTTTTAATATAAAATCAGAAATTTCTTTTTTTAATGGATTATTTTCCAGCTGCTCTCTTTCCTTAACATTTCCTGTAAAAATTATAACTGGTAAATCTTCCTTTTTTTTAATTTTTCTTATCTCTTTCAATGTATCCCATCCTGAAATCTCAGGCATCATAAGATCAAGCAGTACAAGACCGACAGAATCATCATTTTTAACTTTTTCTATAGCATCATAACCACTTAAGCAGGTAATTACATTATAATTATTCATCTCAAGTACCATTTTTACAAAATCCAATATAACAAGAACATCATCAACGACCAATATCTTTTTTGCCACCAATTATCCTTTATAATTGTATATAATCTGATATTTTATTACTTTTTCCATTTAAAAAATAACAGATAATTTTTTTTTTGCAAAATTTGTTAAAGCAAGATTAAATTTTTACCATTGAATTACCATTGAATTAAAATTAAATTAAATTATATTAACTTAAATTATATAAATTAAGATACATGCATAGAGTATGCTGGAGGTATGAATGATAAATTTTAGTGATAATGCAAAATTAATCCTTCAAAAAAGATATCTTTTAAAAAATGAGAATGGAGAGCCAATTGAATCTATTGAGGGTTTGTTCACAAGAGTCGCAAAGGCTATAGCCTTATCTGAAAAAATATATAATTCAAAGGCAAATATCGAAAAATTTCAATCAGATTATTTTGATCTTATGACTTCGCTTGATTTCATCCCAAATTCACCTACTTTAATGAATGCGGGTACCGATATTGGTCAACTTTCTGCATGTTTCGTTCTTCCAGTTGGAGATTCAATTGAAGATATATTCGATTCCGTAAAACATGCCGCAATTATACACAAAACCGGAGGTGGCACTGGCTTTTCTTTCTCAAGATTAAGACCAAGAAATGATATTGTTAAATCAACTGCAGGTGTATCATCTGGTCCCGTGTCTTTTATGGAAGTTTTTGATTCTGCAACGAATGCGATAAAGCAGGGTGGTAAAAGAAGAGGCGCTAATATGGGAATACTTAGTGTTCACCATCCTGATATAAAAGAATTTATAACCTACAAAAATGATCTGACAAAACTCACGAATTTCAATATCTCTGTAGCTCTTACCGATGAATTTCTTGCTGCTGTTGAAAATGATAAACCTTACAATCTTATAAACCCAAGAGATAACAAGGTTGTCGGCCAACTTTCTGCATTAGAAATTTTTAATTTGATTGTTGAAAGCGCATGGAAAACAGGTGAACCAGGTATTATTTTTATAGATCAGATGAATAGGAAAAACCCGACGCCTCAAATTGGGCAGATTGAGTCAACAAATCCATGTGGAGAACAACCACTTCTTCCATACGAATCCTGTAATCTTGGTTCACTAAATTTGAATAATATTTTGACAGAAAAAGATGGGAATTTCGAGATTAATTGGGAAAAACTTGAAAAAATAACGGCTTTGGCGGTAAGATTTCTTGATAATGTCATAGATATAAATAATTATCCATTAAAACAGATAGAAGAGATGACGAAAGGTAATAGAAAGATTGGTCTTGGAATAATGGGATGGGCCGATATGTTATTTAAACTTGGAATTCCATATAATAGCGAAGAAGCGGTAAATCTTGCCGAGAAAATCATGAAGAATATATATCAGTATTCTATCGAATCTTCAAAGATATTGGCAGAAGAAAGAGGTGTTTTTCCAAATTGGGAAAAATCTATCTATAAATCTCAAAATTTACGGCTTAGAAATTCAACTTTAACCACAATTGCACCAACAGGAACTATTTCCCTTATAGCAGATGCATCAAGTGGAATCGAGCCAGTTTTTGCTCTTGCCTATTCAAGAAAAGCGATGGATTCCAACATTTTAAACTATTTCCACCCCTATTTCGAAAAAGTATTATCTCAAATACCTGGAATCGATCAAAAGATCTTCGATGAGATTCTGGAAAAAGGAAGTTTGCAGGATATTAAAATTATTCCAGAGCGAATAAAATCAATTTTCGTCACAGCACATAATATTGAACCAATATGGCATATTAAGATTCAGGCAGCATTTCAGAAATATACAGATAATGCGGTATCGAAAACAATCAATTTTCCGAGCACTGCAACAAAAGAGGATGTGTCAAAGTCTTATCTATTAGCTTACAAACTTGGCTGTAAAGGAATTACCATATATAGAGATAAGAGCCGTGAAGGCGTTTTACAGTTAGGTATTTCTGATAAAAATAATGAAGAATTGGATTTAGAAAAAAAGATTGAAGAAAAGATCAAAAAACCGAGAAAAAGACCACTTAAAACTTCTGGGAAAACTATTCGAATAGAAACTGGATGCGGTCATCTTTATGTTACGATAAACGAAGACGAGCTTGGTCTTGTTGAGCTCTTTGCGACAATGGGAAAAGCGGGAGGGTGTGCATCTTCGCAGATAGAGGCAATTAGTAGGCTTATATCTTTATCTTTAAGATCTCAGATTGATCCTTACTCGATAATTAAACAATTAAAGGGGATTAGATGCCCAAATCCAACTATTTTCCCATCCGAATATGGGAAGACATTGTCATGTGCTGATGGAATTGCTAAAGCGATAGAAATATATTTGAATGAAAAAAATTCTCTTTTTGAATCAGAAAATATAACAAACTCTTCTAATATTTCCGAAAATAAGATTAAAGAGAACAAACAAAAAGAAAAAGAGGATGATTTAATAAGGAGAAAAGAGGTAGCAGGAATCTGCCCTGAATGTGGAGGTGTTCTTGTTCAGGAAGAAGGATGCATTACCTGTCATGATTGTGGTTACTCAAAATGCGGATAAATCTATTGAAATATTGATAAATTTAAATTTTAGTTGATAATAAAATTATATAATAAAGAAGGGTTCATCTATTATGAATATTAAATTAAGAATTTTTCTATTCTTTATGTTTTTTTCTATCATATTTTTCATAATTCTTAATATTTCAATTTCTAAACAACTTAAAAATGAACTTTTTAATAAAACGACAGAAAATTTAATTACTTCAAATAATTTCTTAATTAAGTATATTAAATCAAATACTAAAAATATTAGAGATAATTTAAGTAATTCGATTTCCCTTATTTATCCAGCTATTAAAGAGTTTACTATTAATTTAAAAGAAGATGCTTATCCTTTTATCATTCAATATCTTCAATATAATTTCGAGACTAAAAACCCTGATAAAACAATATATCTGTACAATGGAGATTTTTCAAAACTACTATATACAAATGCGGATAAACTTGGCACTTTCAAAGAGTTACCTACAGTTACAGGTGAAAAAAGTTTATATAATTACGCCGGAAATGCGTCTTCCTATGAGGGGATAATATATATTGATGAGCATTATTATAATTTTAGAACACAGGCTTTCAAAATCGATGATTTCAGCAAAGAAGTTTATTATCAGATCTTAATTATATACAGTAAACAATCATTCGAAAGATTTATAGAAGAATCCTTTGATTTTAGAGATTTCCCTGCAGACCTTCATTCTATAGCCATCATAGATGTTTCTGATTTTACTATAGGAGGAATATCCGATAAAAAAACTCCTTTTTTTTATATCGGAAGTGATGTAAATAATATTGACTTTATACCTGCTCTTTCTATTTCTGGTAAATCGAATATCTACGATAAAAATAGTGGTGAACGCTTTCTTTCCTTTACTTCTACCATTGAAATATATTATTTTAAGATAATTTCTTTACTCCCTTATAACAAAATAGATAAGAAGGTCTCTCAGATAACAAAACGGCTTTTTATAGTCTCACTAATTATGATATTGATTTTGCTCTTACTCATAAACATATTTATAAGATTAATTATATTTAATCCATTAAATTATTTCAATAAGGTATATAAAAGCATAAATTCTGGAAATTTATCAATAGATATTGAACTAAAAAATGATGAGTTAGATCCTCTGAGAAAATCTATTAAGACTCTTTTGAAACAGTTTTTATCGATTTTTGAAGAAACATCAAATCTTTCTGATGTTTTTTCAACCACTTTAGATTCGACAAATAAGATGTTCAATGATGAAAGTAATAAGCTTATGCAATATCAAAACAAATTTAAAGTTCTTACAGATAACTTTGGTGATATTCTTGAAAAATTTCAAAATATTCAGGATATCGCAAAAACTTCATTGAATTATTCGAAAGATTCTATGTCAAAGGCTAGTGAAAATGTTAAAGTTGTCTCTGATTTAATAACAAACATGAACAAGATAAAAGATCTATATAATAAAATATTACAATTTTCAAATGAAATACGAACTTTAGCAAACCAGACAAATCTTCTTTCTTTAAATGCATCAATAGAATCATCTAAAGCTGGCGAATTTGGTAAAGGGTTTTCTGTGGTTGCCTCTGAAATTAGAAAACTCGCTACAAGAACGAAGGATTTCGTCGATAGCATTTCCAGCATGACCCAGGAAATAGGAACAATCATATTAGAGACTTCTGAATCTACCACTGGAGTTGAATCCTTATTAAAACAAATTGTTGGAAATCTTTCAGGACTTAATGGATTAATCGATCAGATCAAAAATATGATAGATATAACAAGTTCATCTGCCTTTACTTTTAAATCAGAAATACTTCAAAATTCCGAAAATCTATCCGAGCTTGTTTCATCAACTCAATCTATATCAGAATATATAAATGATCTTAAAAAAGATTTTTCTAATATTGTCGAAATGTTCTCATTTTTTAACTTCAACCCTATCTCTACTGAAACACAGGAATATTATGAGCATAAACTTGTTTCAGTCGCACAAGAGATTGAAGAAGATATATTTGATAATTTTAACAATATCGAAAAAAAGGATATTATCACTATCAATTACTATGATATTCAATCCTTAACCATAAATGGCATAGACATCACAAACGATAATGAATTTGTCCAGGAATTAAAGAAAAAATATGATTCTGATTTTTCAATTTTACAGCTTTCAAGTTCTGGAGAACTTGTAAGAGTCAATACTACGGTCGTTGATGTAAACGGTCAGAGCATTATTGGTTCTACATTATATGAAAAATCTATTTTCTATTCGGCTATAATCGATGAAGGTAAAGATTATATTGGATTTCAAAGGGCTTTTGATAAAACATTCTTCACCATTTTCAGACCATATTTTTCCGAAGAAAACGAATTTCTTTTTTGTATTTCATTTGGTTATCAGGTAGAAGAAATTATAAAAGAAGATAAAGATAACAATTCTGAAAATAATGTTGAAAACAAACTTTTGACCGCAGATGATAATGAAAGTTTAAGCTCACAGGAAGATGAACAAGATATAAACGAAATAAAAGAGATAAAAGAAATTAGTGAAAATTAAACTTCTGTAATTTTTGGTGCCAGCTATAGGCAGTTTTTATTATATCCTCAAGTTTAAATTTAGGGTTCCAACCCAGTGTTTTTTTTATTTTTTCTGATGAAGCTATCAAAACGGGTGGATCCCCTTCTCTTCTTTCCCCTATCTTATAATTAACTTTTTTGCCGGTTATCTTTTCGACAGTATCTATGATTTGCTTTACAGAATAACCTTTTTCAGAACCAAGATTGAATACTGTTGAAATACCTCCATTATTTAAATATTCCATCGCTAAAATGTGAGCATCCAGAAGATCTATAACATGCACATAATCCCTTATACATGTGCCATCTTCGGTAGGATAATCTGAACCATAGATTATAAAAAATTCATCTTTCCCGATTACGACATTCAAAACTCTTGGAATAATATGAGTTTCAGGATTATGAGCTTCACCTGTTTCTAAAGTAGGGATTGCACCACTTGCATTAAAATACCTTAAGCAAACACTTTTCAGTAAACCCTGTGAAGCTAGATCTGCTAATATATTTTCAACCATATGTTTTGATCTACCATATGGATTTATAGGATCGCACATGCTACTTTCAGAGATAGGTATATTTTGAGGGATTCCATATACAGCAGCTGTTGAAGAGAATATGAAATTATTTACCTTCCCATCTATACATGATTTTAATAGATTAATTGTCTTGTATGTATTGTTTTCGTAATATTTAAATGGTGATTTTACAGACTCACCAACCTCTATAAAAGCTGAAAAATGAAATACAGTTTTTATATTATATTTTTTAATTAGACTTAAAACCGAATCATAATCACCAATATCATATTTGAATAACCTGAATCCTTCGATAAATTCTTCTTTCCCTTTAGAAAGATTATCAACAATAATTGGATCTATCCCCTTTTTTCTTAAATAATGACAAAAGGTGCTTCCGATATATCCAGCGCCACCACATACCAATATACCCTGCTTTTCAGACATATTTACTCCCAACATAAACTTAAAATATTATTAACCGATGAAAAAATAGTTGAAACCTTGAAAATCACAAAGCCAAAATAAATTAAAAAAACTATTGATTCATTTTTATTAGATAAAACTCAACTCTTCTATTTCTTCTTCTTCCATCGTCATTCTCATTACTATCTATAGGATTTTGCGATCCCATCCCTTTATATTCTAACCTTGATTTTGGTATATCATTTTTGACCAGATAATCATATACAGCTTTTGCTCTTTTCTCTGATAATTTTAAATTATATTCAGGATCTCCGGTTGAATCAGTAAAACCAACAATCAATATTTTGTAATCAGGAAATTTCAATAGTTTTTTTATCAAAAGATCCAATATTTTATAATTTGATTTCTTTAATTTTGCCGAATTAAAGTCAAACTCAATAGAGTTTATGATTATTTTATAACCAAGATCTGTCTTCATTACAAGAATATCAACGGTAAAATTTTTATTTACAGTAATTTCATTTCCGGCAAAATCTTTTGCTGTTATTGATAATTCATAGTCGACCGCAGAATCGACAATTGACCCGGCTTCATCTCCAGAACCATCCCATTTAATCTGATTTGTGATAGTATTGCCTATTGGTTTACTGAACTGAAAAACCTTAAATGGCTTTAAGCTTTTTTTACCACCTTCAAATAACCTATAAATCCTTATTGTGTAAGAATCTATTTCGGAAAAATCATTTATGGCATATGTAATAAATAAATTATCCTTTTCTCCATCATTATCTGGGGAAAATAGTTCTGGTTTGATAACCAAATCAATTTTTGGTGGGGTTCTGTCTACCGAAACATTTATCTCAGAACTTTCTTTTATACCAGACTGATAATCACAGACTAAAGATATATTATATGTTCCATCATCTAATTTGTTGCCTGTAAAAAGGTAGGAATTTGAATCTAACTCTATTTTAACAGTTTCGACTATCTGATTTTCACTGTTTTTGATGTAAATGGTTTTCCCGATAATCCTGTCCAATGTTTTAGTATCATCGCTGATAATTTTGATTTGGGATTGATCCATAAAGCTGTCATTATTTGGTGATATAGTCTTAAGTTCTGATTCAAGCTTTATTTTTGGTGTATTTGTAATTAAGTAAATTGAAATACTATTTTCACTCTTATTACCAGCAAGATCGAAACAGGTCAAAACCATTTTATATTCACCTTCATTAAAAGATTTCTCCTCGCTTTTACCAGACCACTTAATTTCTCCTACTTGTTCTAATAAATTTTGTTCAAGTATCTTTTTGTTATTATTATCTATTATTGAATATAAGGTGTTTGAAATTTTTTCAGAAATTTCATAATTTACTATTACATCATTTGCAAATGGATTTCTTGTAGTAAAATAAGGATTTTCCGTTGACAATTTTATCCCGGGTGCAGTCAGATCAACAAACAAAACCCTTTTTACAGAAGTTGGCGCATTACCATTATTATAGAAGACCTTAATATAATAAAAAATCTTTCCTTCAGGTAAAGGCTCTAAAAATTGAATATTTGGTATAAATTTTTGAAAACTCTTTGTTAAAATTATCTTCTTTTCAGAATCTTCAATCAAAAGATCCATTTGAATTACATTTTCACTATTTTCAGCAAAACAGGTAAAATTAATAATATCATTTCTTTTATCATTATTTGGCGAATAATATGCTATATCTGAGTTAATGGAGACTTCTTCTGCTTTTCTAACAAGAGTAATAGCTTTAGATTGTACATCTGAAATATTTCCGGCTAAATCCTCTACCTTAAATTCGACAAAGTAAGAGCCTTGATTTAAATTATTTCCATTAGAATCATTACCGTCCCAGATAAATTGACCATTTTGAATTGATTCGACAGGAAAGGTAATCTTTTGGCCATCAGAGCTTACTATTTGTATTTCTACTATCTTGCTATTTTTTTCAATCTCAAATTCGAATTTAATAGTATCCTGAACACCATCTTCATTTGGTGAAAAGGCAATATATTCTTCTTTTATTGACGCCTGGGGATTTACAGAATCTTTGTATATTTTTATCTCATTAGATTTTGGTTTATTACCACTTATATAGCTTGCAGTTGCAAAAACTCTGTATTCTCCATCATCAGCCAAATTATTATCATTTTTAATACCATTCCAGTTAAAATTTGTCGCAATATTCTCATTAAAAGTCTTAGAATATATTATATTTCCATTGCTATCGGTAATATTGTATGTAAGAGATTGAATTCCTTCTTTGGAGGATATTTCAATTGAAAAATCCACCTGATTTTGTTTAGAACTCTTATTACTTGAAAAATAAGCAGTTTGGTTTAACAATTTCAGGTTTAATATTTCATAACCGATAACAAGTCTAATCTTTTCCGATTTTTTCTCTAAAGAGTTGCCGGCATCATCCCAATATTTTAATAAAATAGAATAATTCCCTTCATCTGCTATTTTACCACTATTTGTTTTACCATCCCAATTAAAAAATAATTGATTATCATTGATGTTTTTACTGTCAAAATCATAAGTATTGATAATATTATCCTTGGAATCAATAATCTTCAATTCGCATTGACCATTTTCCTCGAAGTTTTCAAACAAAGATTGTATTTCCAGTTTATCAAGATTCCCATCTTCATTTGGGGAAAATACTAAATCCTTTAATTTTATGTTAAAAGGATCTATTTTTGTATCTATCGTAATGTACTTTGGTTCTGATTCTGTTGTATTATATCTTTCGTCCCAGACTGTCGCGATAACTTTATATATGCCATCAGGGGCAATCTGTCCTTCTAAGTTAGTCCCATCCCATATTATAATTTCTGGGATTTCAACCGCTTTTTTATTTTCAAAAAGACGAGAAAAAATCTTCTGTAATGTAAGATAACTAACTTTTCTTACATCCTGACCAATAAATTCTTTAACCTTTTGTTTATCTTGATTAAATATTTCAACCTTCCAACCGGCGATAATACCATTATCTTTGAAATTGGTCTTTATATTTATTTCATCTTTTTGTCCATCATAATTTGGAGAAAAAGCATTTCTTGGAGAACTACTCTGGATAGTAATTTCAGCTTTCGGTGCCTGTGTGTCAACTTTACCAAATGCAAAGGATGTTGTAATAGAATGCTGAATGCCTGTTGATGTAGGTATAAAAGTATAGGAACCGTAAATTGTATTATTTTTAACTGGTATTTTAAAAGATATTCCAAGGAAAAACCATGCAGATTCCATCAAGGAAGTCTGTTGAGTACCAAGATTAAATGCAGCTACAATGTCTACATAATCCAGAATATTAAATATTAAGCCTGTTTTTAGCCCGAACCCTAGTGGGTAAAAGTATAAATATAAGTCAGAATAGGCTTTACTATAAATTATATTCGATATATTTAAAAAAGTAAAACTTACTCCAGCTCCAATACCAATTGGTGGTACAGAAACATCTGGCGCACCTGCTAAATCAATTTTTATGGGTAAACCTAAGTTTTTAATGACAAAAGCATATGAAAACCTTGAAAAAGAAAAACCTATTGGAATATCCCCACCATTAACAACTGTAATACCAAAATCTAAGCCAAAACCAAAACTTGAAAAATTATTTGTAAAGATATTCAAACCAAAACCAGCATAAAAAGATTCATTAATCATCTTGGAAAAAGAGGTCTTTATTATCGCATAATTTATCGAAGAATAGTTTCCTATATATGAGCCAAAAATAGAAAGATTACCTATATCGGTTATAAAATTGAAATAGCTAGAAAGATAGAGAAAATTTGTAAATCCACCGAATAAAAACGCTCCCTCATCCTGAAATAAAGGTGCCGACAAAGATGGATTTATTAAGAAACTTCCTGTCGAAAATGGTAGACTTAGACCGCCAAAACCAGTTATAAATAATGAGGTAGCTCCACCTTCTATAAAAACACCATTTGTAAAATCTGCCGAATTAAAAATTATAAAAAATAAAGTTAAAATTATAAGACAGGATATAATCTTAGATCTTTTCATAATAAACCTCTTTACATCTTATTATATTATTGTGTAAGAGTTTTAATCTATTAAAAACAGTAGACCAGACTATTTAAATAATCTATTTAAAATTATAGTTCACATATTTTAATATTTAACATTCTATTAAAATTATAATTTTTAACTTCATGATATGTTTATGTTATGCAAATATAATTTTATTGACAAAATATTGTTGTAAATCTTCAACTTTAACCCTTACCTGTTGCATTGAATCTCTTTCTCTAACAGTTACGGTATCATCCTGTTCGATTGTCTGAAAATCTACTGTAATACAATAAGGGGTACCAATTTCATCCTGTCTTCTGTAAAGTTTACCTATAGAACCGGTATCATCATATTGTACTGCAAAATTTTTTGATAAGATATTAAATATCTGCCTTGCCTTTTGTACGATTCTTTCTTCATTTTTTTTAAGAGGTAAGATAGCTACCTTAATAGGAGCAATATTTTCAGGAAACCTTAAAACTACTCTTTTTTCATCTTTAACTATCTCTTCATTGTAACAATCTAATAAAATTGCTAAAAGTAATCTTTCGATTCCGCAACTTGGTTCAATTACATATGGGGTTATATGAGTGTTACTGTATGGATCAAAATATTTTAATTCAACCTTTGAAAATTCAGAATGCCTTTTAAGATCAAAATCCGTTCTGCTGGCTATACCCATTAATTCTCCCCATCCCCATGGGAAATTATACTCAATATCGCAGGTTCTATTTGAATAGTGTGATAGTTCTTCTTTACTGTGTTCTCTAACCCTCAAATTATCTTTCGATATCCCCAAGCCGGTGATAAAATCGATGAATTCGTTTATCCACCTATCAAAATGAGTGTTTTCTGTCCCTGGAAAAACAAAATATTCTATTTCCATCTGCTCAAATTCTCTAGTTCTAAATATAAAATTACCAGGAGTAATCTCGTTCCTGAATGACTTGCCTATCTGAGCAATTCCAAAAGGAAGTTTTGGCCTACAGGAATTAACTATATTATTGAAATTTACAAATATACCCTGAGCTGTTTCTGGTCTTAAATAGATTTCGTTTGTCTTATCCTCGACAACTCCAGCAAATGTTTTGAACATTAAATTAAATTTTCTAACTTCTGTAAAATCAGAGGCACCACAAGCTGGACAGACTATTTTAAATTCTTTTAATAATTTATTTAGTTGATCTGGCTCCGATGGTATTTTATCCTGAGGAATTCTATCTTTTAAAAGTTCATCTGCTCTAAATCTTTCCTTACAACTTTTACAATCGACAAGAGGGTCTGAAAAGTTTCCAACATGCCCTGATGCTTCCCATACTCTTTGGTTCATAAGTATGGCACTGTCAATACCAAACATATCTTCTCTTGTGGTAACCATTTTATGCCAGAATAGATTTTTGATGGTATTTTTCAATGCAACTCCTAAAGGCCCAAAATCCCATGAATTTGAAAGACCTCCGTAGATTTCAGATCCTTGAAAGACAAATCCTCTTCTTTTAGCTAATGATACAATTGTTTTCAAATCAGTCATCTGTAATCCTTTTATTTAAATATCTATATTCAATTTTCTATTAGCTTTTAGCACATTATATCAAAAATTCTATAAAATAATTTGCTCTTAAATAAAATTAATTTAAAGAATTAATAAAGTAAAAGATAATAAAAAAACCCCGCTAAGCGGGGTTTGATGAGCAGGAAACGGGACTTGAACCCGCGACATCCACCTTGGCAAGGTGGAGCTCTACCAACTGAGCTATTCCTGCAATTGGGCGATGCAGGGCTTGAACCTACGACCTCCTGCTTGTAAGGCAGAAGCTCTCCCAGCTGAGCTAATCGCCCGTATATATGTCTTACTGACAAGTTAATTAGTTAACTTATTTAATTTTTTTGTCAAGAGGATAAATTAAATTTCTTCAAAAACTTCATTCGAAATTTCAACAAGTAAATTTGATAGTTTTTCCCTACTTATTATATCTATGGGTCTTGCAGTTGCTTGACTTTCAACATCGGTAGTAGTGTATGATGGTGAAATTAAATAAGCTTTAGCGGATTTGTTTATTTTCATCTTATCAAGAACCAATCCTACATCTTTTTGAGTAATAGGTTCGGAAACATCTCTGATTATATAGAAAAATACCGGCAATTTATCTACATTTTTCCATTGAGAGGTAGAACCTATGGTCTGAGCCTCTGCACCTTTACCATTGTTCAGTATTTCTATTTTAACTATTTTACAT
This sequence comes from Brachyspira murdochii, assembly GCA_020722965.1. Lineage (GTDB taxonomy): Bacteria > Spirochaetota > JAAYUW01 > JAAYUW01 > JAAYUW01 > Exilispira. Next base: position 65,167 of record DYJT01000007.1, read on the forward strand.
CCATAATGATGAATTATCTTTTTGCAAGTTTCTAAAAATAATTCGTTTGACATAGTTAAGAATTCTCTAACCGGCTCGTCATTTTTAAGATGTTGATATTTAGAAAGTTTGACTACAACATCTCTAAAGTTAGTCTTAGTAGAATAGATATTTTCCCAGATTTCAACTGCTTCTGGAATAAGGTTCAATTTTACATAACTCTCTGCCTGAGCGTATAAAATATTCAAATATGTTATAGATTTCTTGTCTTCGACAAAATTTCCTGCTAATTTAAAAGATTCAATAGATTCTTTAAATTGTTCGAGATCAAAGTATATTAAACCCATCGCATATGCCGAATTTAAACCTAATTTTTTATCATTAATCGCCTTTTTAAGATGGATAAGTGCAGTTCTTTGTTCTCCAAGTTCTTTATAACAGAGTCCGATAAAATAATTTGCGTCAACCGAGTTGGGCGCTGTTTTTATTGCTGTTGTAAGAAATTTTAAAGCGGTCTTAAATTGCCTTCTATTATAAAATGCTTCGCCCAGAGAAAAAATCGCCTCTATATTTGTTTTATCTATATTAAGAGCCTTTTGAAAATAAATAATCGCATTTTCCCACTTACCAAATTGCTTAAAAATATTACCTATTTTAAGCATTGTTTTTAAATCTTCTGGATTTTTTTTTGCAATTAAAAGTAATTCTTTCAATGCTTCCTCTGTCTGATTTGATTGTAGATATATTTCTGCTAATTTATATCTGACATCCTCTTCAAGTATGTTATATGAATTTAAATTGAACCTAAAAAGATAATTATATTCGGCTTTCGCACCCGTTAAATTTCCAATGTTATTATAACAATCCCCCAAAAGATAATGCAACTTTGGGTTATCTGCATCTCTTTCAAGCATTCTCTGGCAAATATTAGCTGCTTCGGAAAATTCTCCTTTAGACATCAATTCGCTTATTTTAGATATTTTCAATGGATTAAAAATTACTTTTATAGCCACAAAGATAAGTATTGCAAATATTGCTGAAATTATTGAAACAAGGATACCTAATTCCATTTTTAAATAAATTCCTCAGATCATGATATCTTTCTTTAAATTTAATAAATTTATTAGAAAATGCAAATTCTTACAATTTTTATTTATCTTTTTTTAATATAATCGAAAAAGAAATAGAAAAATAGTAATTTTGTGCTAAATTTTAACAGAGAAATATGGTTATGAAATCTCATAAAATATTTTATTTAGTTTTTATCTTTTTATCGATTTTTATCTATTTGCTTTTATTGAACATCTCTTCAGTCAATTTAGTTAAAGCGCAGGAAACACTTTCAAATTTCCAAAAAGGTCAACAATATTATATTGAAGGGAAATTTCAAATAGCAAAGGTATTTCTTGAAAAAGCTTTATTAGAAGATCCCGAAAATTATTTAATTTATTATTACCTGGGTAATATTTATTTTCTTGAGGCGAATTATCAGAATGCTTTAACCCTTTATCTTAAAGGGGTAGAATTTGGAAAAGATGTTTATGTATTTTACTATAATATTGGACTTACATATTATAATCTTGGAAAATATGAAGATGCTATAGGATATTTTTTAAAAGTTCTTGAGGTTCAACCATCCAATGGATCCGTTTTTTTAAATCTTGGATTTTGTTATTTTCGCTTAAAAGACAAAGAAAATACTTTAAAATACTGGAAGCTTTATGTTCAATATCCAACTGATCCAGAGAAAAAAGAGAAAATTCTTTATTTTATCTCGGTAATTTCTGACCCAAATTTTGTATTCCCGGAAGATAGCGGTTCTTCTTCAGTTTCAAATACCAGCTCATCTTCAAGTTCAACCAATAGCTCATCTTCAAGTTCTTCTAATTCTAATGATTCTTCATCATCTTCTTCAAGTTCTTCATCATCAAGTAGTTCTAATATAGATACATCTTTAGTGGATACTATCTTACAAACAGCTACGACTATCGATCAGGTTCCTCCAGAATCTACAGATTCAGAAGAGGAATTATAAGTTAAATATTTTTTTTGATCTTGCTTTATGATTTATTGATATTTTATGGATACATTATAAATATTTACTCGATATACTAGAGATTCATTATAGATAAATTATAGATGCTTTATATGTATTTTAAAGACATTATAGATACTTTATAGATTTTATTAAACAAAAAGGAGTAGATTATGGATAAAAAAAAGATTTTGATTATTTCAATTGGAGCTTTTGCCATTATTGTCATAGCAGCTATTCTACTAACAAAAGGAATATTTACCAATACAGATGAAAATAGGTTAAAATTAGCCCAATTTTATTTTGCAAAACAAGATTATCAATCTGCTCAAAGGGTTTTAGAAGGGATTTTATTGAAAAATCCAGATAATCAAGAAGCCAAAAAGATGCTTGATATTGTTATAAAAGAAAAACTTAATAAAGAAAGTTCTTTGGGTAGTGGTGATATAGATACAAAACCTGACACAAAGCCAACATCAACAAAGAATATCATAGTGATTCAAAAAGAAGTGGGAAAACCAAAAGAATTACCTTCTAGTGAAGATAAAAATAATGAAATTTCGAAGGATGATTCCAAAAAAAAGGCTTATTTAGAATTACTTAGAAAAGGCGAAGATGAATATAAGAATGGAAATTACCTAAAAGCGATAGAATATTTTAATGAAGCATTAAAGATAAAAGATGATGATTATCTCGTATACCAAAATTTGGCTTATACATATTATGCTCTCGATGATGGATCGACTGAAAATTATAGTAAAATTCAGAAAAACGCCGAAAAAGCTATAGATTTAAATGGTGATGCTATTGATTCTTATATTCTCCTGGGACAGTTATATTATAAATCAAAATTATATGAAAAAGCCAAGGAGATGTTTTCCAAGGCATTGGTAATTAATCCAAAAAAGATTTCTGCAATCGAAGGTCTTTTAATGTCTTTAATAGCACTTGATGATCTTGAGAATGCAAAAAAAACAGCAGAAAGTTTACTTGAAAGAGATCCAAATAATACAATAGCTAATCAGTTTTTAGGAAAGTATTATTATGATAAAGGAAATTGGGATAAGGTTATAGAATATCTTTCCAAGGCATATGAAAAAGATAAATCAAATAAAGAACAAAACATTATGCTTGCAAAAGCATATTATATGTTGAAAAAATATGAACAGGTAATTTCTGTCATGCTAAACTCCATTAAAAATCAACCATTTTATGTGGAAGAAGGTATGTGGTTGGCTTTGTCTTACGACAAACTTGGTAATAGTGCATTGGCAGAGAAATATTTTAACATGGCTATCTCTTCAAACAGCGCTTTGGATGATTCATATTTATATAAGACCTATTTTAATTATGGATTATTTTTGAAAAAAAAGAATGATTTTTCTAAGGCAATAAAAATGTTTTTAAAGGTAACAGAACTGGAACCAAAATATTTACCAGCGTACATAGAACTTGGTTTTTGTTATTTTAGTATAAAAGATTATGATTCATCCATAAATTATTACGAACAAGCGGTTTCAATGGGTGATAAATCTTTTGCAACATATTATAATCTTGGTTTTGCATATTATAAAGCCAAAACAAAACAAGATTTGAATAAATCATTAACTTATTTTAGTAATGCGCTAAATGAGAATAAAAATATATCTGATGTTGAAAAAAGAAGTGATAATTTTGCGAATATTTACACCATAATTGGAAATATGATTTTAAAAGATGATAAATCAAAAGCCTTTCAATATTATAATCTGGCTGTAAAATATTCATCTACCTATCTTGAAACTTATGAAGGGATATTGGATTGCATTCTAGAGGATACAGAGAAAAAATTGGTTGACAAAGAAAGTTTACTTAAAATTATTGAAACTGGAAACTCCAGGATTAAAATATCTGTTGAAACAAAACAACCTGTCGGAAATAATATAAAGGTCTTTTATTTAAAAGCATCACTTGCTTGCTTTACATATGAACTATATGAAGAAGCGTATACTAATTCAATGAAAGCCATTGAAATAGATAAAAAATATGCTCAAGCCTATGATGTTGCTATAAACTCACTTATAAAATTAGGAAATTATGAACAAGCCATAAAACTAATAGATATATATCTTGGATTTGCCGATGAAGCCAAAAAGACAGAATTGCTAAAACTGTTAGAACAAATTTCAAACAAGTAGTAAATTTATAATTTAAATTTTGCTATTTGACCTTTTTCATTTTCTTTTATATATTTTAGTTACAATTTTATATATTTTTTTTGGAGGATTTGATGGGTTTATATGTTGAAGTTAATGAAGAAAATTTTGAAAATGAGGTATTAAAATCAGATTTACCAGTACTTATTGATTTTTGGGCTCCTTGGTGTGGTCCATGTAGAATTGTGGCACCTATTGTTGAGGAAATTGCTAAAGAATATCTAGGAAAATTAAAGGTATGTAAGATTAATACAGATGAATCGCAGGATCTTGCTATGAAATATCAGATTGTATCGATACCTACTCTTTCAATATTCAAGGGCGGAAATGAGTTAAAAAGGCAGATTGGTGCAGTACCCAAAACAATACTTAAAAGATTGATCGATCCTATAGTATCTTAATTACTTAAAGCATTTTTTACGGTATCAATGACTTGGGGGATATGGAAAGGTTTATCAAAAAAAGCAACTATATTATATTTTGAGAGGTTGTCTTTTGATATACTACCCATATTCCCTGAAATAACGATAAATTTTATCTTTGGATTTGCATGATATATAGCTTTTATAGCAGATTCTCCATTCATTTGTGGCATCATTAGATCCATTATAACAAGATCAACATCTTCAGAAATAGCCACCTTAAAGGCTTCTCTACCATTGTAAGCCTGTTTTATATTGAAATTCTCGGATTCTAAAATTGTTTTTAACATCGCATTTAGTTGAGTATTATCATCAACAATTAATACATTTTGACTTGATTTCACTTTCGTCTCCAAAAGATTTATTATAAGAATAATTCTTTAATCTTTATTGGTATTTCATCAAGGTTAGAAATCATGGTATAACATTTTTCATCAATTAATTTTTTAGGTAATTCTACCTCAAATTTTAAAACTAGATTGGGATTTTCTTCTATATTTTGTACTATTATCGGAATATTATTCTCTTTCGCTAATTTGCATGTCTCAGCTAAATCTTCTTTTGGCAATAGTCCAGAAAGAAAAACTAAAATTGTTTTCATCCTTTTTTCAACTGTACTTTTAATAAAATTATAGATAGGCTTTTTTGCTTTTTCTGATTCAATGGCTTTTATCTCTTTTTTGCCAGTAATTTCAATGACAGTTCCACTTTTTGGCATAAAAATTTTATTTTCGAACTTAATTTCTTTATCAACTATTTCAATGGGAATTTGAGCCTTCTCTTGAAAAACCTGAGAAAAAATCAAATCAAAACCAACAGGTAAATTTTGAACTATTATTATAGGAATTTCAAAAGATTTATCTAATTTATCTATAATTGAATAAAGCGCTTTTGGCCCTCCCGAGGTAATAACAAAAGTAACAAAATCATATTTCATTTAATCTTCCAAAAAAGGATATTTTATATTTTATCTATAATATATATTTTAAATTTTGCAAATACAAAAACAATCATTGACTTTTAATATAAGTCTATTAATGTGTGATTGATGAAAATTAAACAGATTATAGAAATTGCTCAAGCCACTGTTTATAATTGCCCCAACTATGAATTTGAAGTATTCTATACATTTGCATCAGATCTGATGAGTGATCTTCTTTTGCATGGTTCAAATTATGGCGATATCGCACTATTGGTCACCGGTTTAGCAAATCCACAGGTTATAAGAACAGCTGAAGTCCTGGATTTAAAAGCCATACTACTTGTTAGAGGTAAAAAACCCTCCGCAGAATTGGTAAACCTCGCCAAAGAAAACAATATGATACTTTTATCCACAGAATTCGGTATGTACAAAACTTGTGGTGAACTTTACAAATATGATTTAAAACCTCTATTTTAATTATGGGTGAATATCAAACGCAAAGAAAGGTTAAATTATTCTGCGGGATTTTGTATTCAGATCCCGAAATATTCGATAAAGTAAAAACTATTCTTGAAAAGGAATTTTCAAAAATAGATTATATATCCCAAACAATTAAATTTTCTTATACATCATATTATAACCTTGAGATGGGAGAAGAAATTTACAGGCTTTATCTTTCCTTTATAGATTTGATCTACCCAACTCAACTTGCAGATATTAAAAAAAAGACAAATGAAATTGAAGACATTTTTAAAAATGATGGGAAAAGAAGGATAAATATCGATCCAGGTTATATAAGTCTTAGTAATCTGGTCCTTGCGACAACAAAAAATTACTCTCATAGAATAGCTATCTCAAAAGAGATATATGCCGAGGTAACTCTTATTTATAAAAAAAACAGCTTTACACCATTAGAGTGGACATATCCCGATTACAAAGATCCTCAGAATATTTTGTCTTTTGACAAAATAAGAAAGATTCTATCGAATCAACTAAAAGATAAAAATATAGATCTATCTTAGTTTATAAACTATCCCAAAATAATTATCATTACTTAAAATATTTGTATTATTAATTAGATTATCGTAATTAATTTTTGAATACATCTCTATCAACAAAGAATATCCTTTTGTAAAATAGATAGATGGAATAGTTATCTTGTTTAACAAAAAGCCTTCAATAATTAAATATCCTGAATAGTCATACAAACTGATTTTTGAAAGTTGAAAGAATTCATTTTGTTTTAAATTTAGCTCAAAATAATCTTGATTAATAAAATGATAATCTATAATATTATAGATTTTTTCAAATATTTTATCATCATCTACATTTGCAATACTATCGAAAAAGATAGATGAAAGGCTTTTAGTATTTATAGTTTTAAACTCTTTTACATTAAAATTGTATGTCAAATACGGAATTTGTAAATTTGAATCAGAATAATTTTTAATTATTAAATCTGCAGGAAAAGAAAAATGAATATACTGTTTAAATTTTGTGAAAAACTGATAATCATTACTACCAATATTAATCCAGTAAGGGCTTGAAGGTTTTGTTTTTAAAACAATTGGTAATTTTAAGAATAAATTTTCTGACATTAAAATAAAAAAATCGGGATGTAATTCTTTATCGAAATCAAAATAATATCCATTACTTACCGCATAATTTAAAAATAAATTGGAACCATTTTCATCTTCTTTTACTTGGGAAAAATAAAAAAAGAGGTTGTTTTGTTCGTTTTCGATATAAAAAATAAAAAATTTATCGTTAGGTTTATAATTAAAACTAATCTTACCATCTTTATCTGTGTAATAAGTTTTAAAGTTTCCGTAATTATTTATTAACAATACACTTTTATTAATTAGCGGTGAATTATTTAAATATATTGTTCTTGAATAGTTTATATTCTTATCTTCCTTGAATTCATATTTCAAATATTCAAGATTAATTTTAATCTCGCCTTTCCAGTATTCTGGCAATTGTATTAATTTTGCTATAAATCCTGGTTTTGAAATAGCCAGGATTCCACCTTTGTTTTCAAAAATAAAATACCCTTGATTATCCGTTACTCCAATAGGCTTAAAATCTAATGAAATTGCCACTAAATTCAAAGGTTGTCCTGCACAATCATAAACAAATAATTTTAACAGATTTGGAGGATTGGTTTGTTGTGCATTTATAAAACAAGAAAAAATAATGCAATATAGAAATAAAAAACTAACTATAGCATAAGATAATAATTTTCTTTTCATAACTTAAAATTTAATTTTAATAAATCTTCTATATTCTCTATTTTTATTCTTTATTTTTTTTCTGTATTTTTTGTCTGTATTTTTTTAATCAAATTTTTTATATCTATTTTTTTTCTTTATATTCTTTATTAAATTTTCTTTATCAAATTTTTTTCTATTTTTTTTATTATCGAAATTAAAGGCTGAATTATTTATCTATTACAAAATGCCCATAACAAATTTTAACTAAAGTTTGTTAAATATAATTTTAGGCTTGTTTAATGACAGTTTATTTTAGCTAATATGTTGTATAACCTATTCTGAATAATTTTATTGGCTAAATACTTTAATTTACCTATAATTTAAAGTTATTATAGTTTTCTATTAAAAATCTATACAATTCAAATCCAGTCAAAAGAGCTTTTTCGTCAGGGTCAAAATCTGGGGTATGAAGTTTCTGATTTTCCTTTTTTTTAACTCCCAAAAAAAAGTAAATCCCGGGTATCTCTTTTAAAAAATAGCTAAAATCATCCGAAATCATGACTATAGGGCTCTTTATAATTTTAAACTTTTTATCTTCCTTTTTTATATACAGATTTTCAAAATTTTTAACAATATTTTCATCATTATAAATTGGAAGGTATTTAGAAATTTCCCTGTAAAAATAACTAAAATTATAAGAGAGCCTTAAGCCATCTAATAAATTACAGATTTCGCTATTCAAAAATTCATAAGTTTTTTCTTTTAAAAATCTAAAGGTACCACCAATTATAGCCTTTTTAGTAAAAACATTTGGGATATCAAAACCTTTTAACTTACCGATTGTTATTAAAGCAGGATCAAATATATCTTTTTTTCTTGATAAAAGTGATTGAATTGAATTATAGAACTGTGCGAAAACATATAGTAAATCAGTTGATAAATTTATCTGAGCCCCATGTCCTCCTGGGCCATTTAATTCAATCTCAAACTCACAGCTACCAGCCCATGCTGAACCAGCCGTAAAAGCTATTTCATCATAATTATATTCTGGATTTACATGAATTCCAAAGATAAGATCTGGTCTTTTATAAAGATTTAAAACATCACTTAAAATCATCTTCAAAGCTCCACCTCCACCCTCTTCTGCTGGTTGGAATATCAAAAGTAGATTACATGGTGGTGGATTATCCTTATAAAAATCAGCTATCGCAAGCAAAATAGCCATATGAAAATCATGTCCACACGCATGCATAAATCCTTCATGCTGACTTTTAAAATCAAAATCATTCTCTTCTTTTACAGCAAGTCCATCTATATCTGCTCTGAAACCTATGGTAAAATCATCTTTCCCTTTTAAAAAGGCCACGATACCAGTTTTTAAAGATTCCCTAAAATCAATTCTCATATTAATAAGTTGATCTTTTATAAAACTAGAAGTTTTAAATTCCTTAAAACAGAGCTCTGGTATCTTATGTAATTGCCTTCTAAAATTTACTATTTTATCTAGCATGGTAATTTCCTTCTATTAAAATTTCTCATTTTTTTAAATATAATTATTTCTTCAATTTAAGACTTAATTTATTTAAACTTTAAATTTTTAATTATTTTAAAATTTTCCTCGAGCTCATTCATCTCTTCTATCAATGATAAAGGATCTATACTAAAACCCAATAGAACTGCACCAAAATGCAGATGTGGACCAGTTGAAACACCTGTACTTCCCGAGAGTCCAATTATCTCGCCTGCAAAAACTATTTGCCCCTCATTTACAAAAACCTTATTTAAATGAAAGTAAGATGTATATAACCCAAAACCATGATCTAAATATATGCAATTCCCTCTAGTTAGTGAATAGCCGGCAAAGGAGACTTTACCACTTGATGTAGCAAAAACCCTGGTATTTTCGGATGCTTTTAAATCTACTCCAAGATGAATAGATGTGTACAAAGTATTCCCTTTTTTATCTTTATATATTCGACTATTACCAAATGCAGATATCACTTTCATAAATTCGAGAGGATTTTCAAATGGCAATGTAAAATATCTCAAAGGCGATTTTTTACTTAATAATTCGTTAAAAAATTTGGTTTCCTTTTCTCTTATATCCTTATTTTTTGTCGATACAATTGTTTTTTTTTGATTATTTAAAATTATCAACGATTTAATAGCAGTATTATTTTCTTTGATCGGTATGTTAAAGGATACAGAACCATTATTTTTGACAATATTTAAAGTTATACTGGTTTTTTTGCTATTTAAAGCAATGGTAAAAAATGATAATTTAAAATTCCCATTTTCTATAAGATCAAGTTCTACTTTATCTAAAAATATTTTGTTAATCTCCTTTTTAAATATCAATATTGTATTTATTTTTCCTTTTTGTACATAAGATGGAATTATGACTCCATCTGTAAAAAAAGCAACCTTTGAATCTCCTAATACTATTTTACTCTGTTGAGCTGTTACACAAAACAAAAATAAAACAATAAAAAATATTAATAGAAAGAAATAGGTGATAGAAATTTTAAATTTTTTTAATAATTTTTCTTTTAATAGTTTTTTTATTTTTATAAAGTCCATAGCTTAAATATTAACGGCTTTTCAATTATAAATTTAATCTATTTAAAATATAACATAATTTAAATTATTTACATTATAGCTTTTTTTGATTTTTTTAAGTAAGGAATTTATTTATGAGATGCAATGATAAACTTAAAATCGAACTTTTAAAGATTATGGGTAGAGCTATAATCGACTATAATATGATAGATGAAAATGATAATATCATGGTCTGTCTATCTGGTGGGAAAGATTCAATAACTTTACTCGATCTTCTTTATGAAAACTTAAAAATAAGAATATTTCCCAAAAAATATAAATTGACAGCCTTTCATATTACCCTTAATAAAGAAACGCAAAGTTATAAGGACTTACAGAATTATTGTGAAGAAAGAGGAATTCAATTTAAACTTAAGATCTCCGATCTACATCCATTCATAGCAAAACATGAGAATCATAGAAAAAATCCATGCTATATCTGCTCACAGATAAGAAGAAAATGGTTTTTAGATGAAGCCGATTCATTGGGCATTAAAAAAATCGCTTTAGGACATACACTTGATGATATTGTAACAACTTCAATAATGAATATATTTTTTAATAGAACTTTAGCATCTGAATTGCCAAGACTTTCAATTCTCGATGATAAGTTTTGGTTCATAAGACCTATTGCGTATATGAAAGAAAAGGATATTTATACCTATTCAAAAGAAAATAGGTTGCCTGTAATTAAAAGTAGATGCACAATAGGTGATAACAAAAGAAGAAAAAGGATCCAAAGACTTTTAGACGAACTTGAAGCCGAATTCCCATATATTAAAAAGAATATTTTTGCATCGTTTAGAAACCCAAGCCCTAAATTCTTCCTTAATAATAGTTTTTCACCCCCAGATTATAAAGGGAAAAAATATAGGCCATAGACACCTTAAATTAATTTAAATATTGCGCCTTGAAAATAACTCAATTTATTTCTTTAATTTATGTCAGGTAAAATTTTTAAAATTTTTAAATTTTTCAAACCAATTACAGCTATTATCATTTTCCCGACAAAAGCCTCTAACACAGCTAGGACCGGCATATTGAAATATCTGTGGGGCAACTTTTTTTACCTTTGAAAGCATAATAAAGGCAAGCTTTCTTATCTCCCATTGAGCATGTTTACAGCATCTTAACTCAAAAAAATTTAAAAGAGATCTTGCATTCATAGTAACTATAATATTTGAGCAGGTAGCATTTGTAAATAGGTATCTTGCATCTTCTTTAGGTATACCTTGATTTACCATTTTATCATAAATTTCTTTACCTTTATTTATATAGTCTATAAACTCATCCTTAAACTTACTTTTCAAAATTGAATCTGGTGTAACAAAGCAGAGATCCCCTTTCATCCTGACATATCTTTGAGATTGCTGCGAATATGAGGCTATTCTATGCCTTACAAGTTGATGAGTTAAACTTCTACTGACATCTTGAATACCAAAAGTAAATGAAGCATGTTCTAAAGGGGAAAGATGATTATGAGAAATAAGCAATGATATTAGTCTTTTTTGCTCTTCCTTATCATAATACTTCTTTTCGACTTCTTCGATATTACTATTTGAATAACAAAGATTGGCAGCTATCGCAATCTGCTTTTCTGGTTCTGGAGTATATGATAAAAGAAGAACTTTCATTTAACTGGCCGTCTTTTATGACTTTTATCTTATTTTTTAATTAATTTACTATATTTGTTTTTAAATTTTTCAACTCTACCTGTTGTATCAATATTTCTTTCGGATTTACCTGTAAAATATGGATGGCAAGCAGAACATACTTCGACATGCATTTCTGGTTTTATTGACATGGTTTCAATAACATTACCACATGCACATTTAATAATTGATTTTTGAAAATTTGGGTGAATTCCTTTTTTCATATTTCTTCCTGTTTAATTATTTAATATTTTTTAATTTATAATCTTTCTTTGCTAAAAAAAGATACAAAAATTTTTAAAAATTGCAATCAATATTTAACCACTACTTTTAACCATATCGGCAAGAAACTCTTCATTGTTTCTTGTTAATTTCATTCTTTCAATGACTTTCTGAGTTGCCTGGATCTCATCCCAATCTGCCATAGCATTTCTTAAAGCCCAGATTCTTGTTCTTTCCTCTTCGTTCAATAATAGATCTTCTTTTCTGGTTGAAGAACGTATTAGATCTATCGCAGGGAATATCCTTCTATCTGCAAGCTTTCTTAAAAGAATTATCTCACTATTACCAGTACCTTTGAATTCTTCAAATATTACATCATCCATTTTAGATCCGGTTTCAACCAGCGCTGTAGCTAAGATTGTAAGAGAACCACCATTTCTAATATTCCTTGCCGCGCCAAAGAATTTCTTTGGGCCATGCAATGCACTTGCATCAACACCACCAGACAATACCTTCCCTGAAGCCTGAACAGTCAGATTGTATGCCCTTCCCAACCTAGTTATTGAATCCAATAATATAACGACATGTTTTCCCTGTTCAACTATCCTTTTAGCTTTCTCTATGACTATTTCAGAGACTTTTATATGCCTTGATGGTTGTTCATCGAAAGTTGAGGATATAACTTCGGCAGATGGAACATTTTCCTTCATATCCGTTACTTCTTCAGGTCTTTCATCTATCAATAAAATTATAACATGATAATCAGGATGATTTCTATATATACCATTTGCTATTTCCTGAAGAATCATGGTTTTTCCGGCTTTTGGAGGAGCAACTATTAATGCCCTCTGCCCAATACCTATGGGTGCGAAAAGATCAAGGATTCTTGTCGAAATCTTTTCGCTCGCATATTCTAGTTTAATTCTTTTATCAGGGTAAATAGGAATCAAATTTTCAAATGCGATTCTCGATTTAGTAGCTTCTGGTGGACAGTAATTTATCTGTTCAATCCTTTCAAGTGCAAAATATTTCTCAGAATTTGCACTGTTTGGATTTGGTGGTCTAATATATCCAAGTATAGTATCTCCTGTTCTTAAACCAAAATTTCTAATAATAGATGGAGAAATATATACATCACCATCAGATTCTATATATGAATAATAGGAAAATCTTAAAAATCCATATTCTTTAACCTGCTCGAACACACCTTCTACCTTGATGTTACCCTTTGCCTTTGACTGCATCTTTAAAATATTTAAAACAATCTCTTCTTTTTTAGAATATCTAATCTGCTTCTGCCCCATCTGTTTTAAATATTCGATAAGGTCAGGAACCTGTCTCTCAAGCAATTTATTAAGAAATATTGTCTGTTCAAGCAGTTTATATTGTTCTACATCTTCTATTTCACCTGAACTAATATCACTTATGTTTTGATTTATTTCTTCTTTGTTATCAATAGATGAACGCTCTTTTTCAAAACTTCCTATCTTTTCATTAAAGTTAAATGTATCCGAAAAGCCAAGATCATTTTGATTAGAAGATTTATCGATAGTATTAGTAGTCACATTAGTGTTATTGTTAAGATTAGTATTATTGTTTGTGTAGTTGCTAGAATTAATTTTGGTGCTATAATCAGCAGAAGGATCAATAGAATTTAATAAATTTTCATCTTCTTTTTTAGATGATTTTTTCTTCGCCTTAATAACTATCTTTTTCCCGTTTTTAATATTGCCAGAATCATTGATATCATCATTTTGATTATCTGGCTGATCCAGACGATCTTCCATCAAACACTCCTATATTTTATTAATAATGGATTTTAAAAATAAATTCAAATATTCTTAAAATTTTCAAATAGTTTTAGTAGAGCTATAAAATTTAATTATAAATTTGTAACTTTCATTTTGAATATTAATAAGCCTTTATTTCAAAATAATATGATTTTTCAGCTGAGATATAGATTATTCATAAGAACTGCCTTATCTGTAATTTTTATTTTATTTTTGTCAAGTTATTTTTATTTTTTATTTTTAAGAAATTCGATTAAAAGTTCAATAACATATCTATCGGTAATCCTTTTACCATAAATTTTTTGAATAAAAAGATCTCGCAATTCGGAATATATTCTGTATGAAAGGTCTATATAGATATAGTATCTATAAAAGTACCTTGTTTCGCCATCATTATACATCAAAAGATATTGCCAATAACTATCTTTATTAAATTGATTTACAGTAAAATTGAAATCATTGATTTGAAATTTGATGTATTTTATAAGGTTTTCATTATCAGATTCCAAGTTGTCAAAAAATTCCATAATTTCAATTTCTAATAACTTTTTCAAATTTTTATCTATCTGAGTTCTTATCTCATTTTCGGCAAATCTCTTAGCAGCAGCCAGAGTTTCATCTTCCCTTTCAAAGATTATGTTTATTCTCATCTCATCCTTTAGGTCCAGCCATAATAATTTATCTGTGAACCAGTCGGGAACTTTTGATGGCATTGAAAAAACTATTTTTAAATAAAAATCTGATTCATCAGTTTGTTCAATATTGTCATTAATAATATTTAAATCAGGTAAAAAAATTGAAGAAGGGATAGGGAAATCATCGTTAGTTTGAAGCATATTAAAACTTGTAATATTTGTATTTGAATTTTTAGTCTTTTCTATTTGATTTATAATACATCCTGTAAGAGAATAAAAAAGTAAAAGTAAAAAAATTAAATAAAACAGAGTGTTAAACTTATTTTTAATAAGCATAGATAAATATCTAACTTTTAATTTCAGTTTCTATAAATTGCTTAATTTTATTCAATCCATTATTCTGGATCTGTCTTATTCTTTCCCTTGTTAAAGACAACATTTTACCTGTTTCCTCAAGAGTATAAGATTTATTACCTTTTAAGCCATATCTTAGTTCAAGAACAAGCTTTTCTCTGGGAGTAAGTTTTGTAAAAGCAAATTGAAGTGCATGTTTCATCCATTGTTTTTGGTATTCATCGAGAATTTCATCCTCGAGACTATCTGAAGCGATATAATCACCGACAACAGAACTGGAATCCATTTGAATAGGTTCCTCAAGGAAATTTATTTCTTTGTTCAGATCAAGAATCTGCTTTAGTTTTCTTTCTGAAATAGAAAATTCTTTTGAAATTAAATTTATTGGCGGATTTGAACCATATGTTTTTGTGTGATAATCGATATATTCATTAATCTTATTTAAAAGGTTATTAAGATAATTTGGGATCCTGATTATTCTCGCTTTGTCAGAAAGTGTCTTTGTTATCGCCTGTTTAATCCAATATAATGCATAGGTAGAGAATTTGTTTCCCTTTCTATAATCGAATTTATGAATAGCTTCTAATAAACCTATGTTTCCTTCATTTATTAAATCTATAAGCGAAATATATTTGTTCTGGAATCTTTTTGCTACTGAAACCACAAGTCTTAAATTGGAAACAACTAATTTATTTTTAATATTATCAATTTCATTTTCTGTTTCTAATATAGCAAGTTTAATTTTTTTCTTTTCTTTTAAATCTGCATTTTTTCGGAATTTTTCTAATAATAATGAAACCTCTTTTTCCTTATCTCTTAATTTTTTAAAATAAATAACTTCTTCATCAGAAGAAAGAAGACTATAATGATTTACTTCTTTGAAATACAATGAAAAAACATCATTTAATATCGAATCATCTTGAGTTATCCGTTTTTCTTCCTCCTCTATTTCGTAATCTATCATATCTTCTTTGTTATTAAAAAAGAAGGAATTAGTATTACCCATTACCCCCTCCTAGATTGATGATCATCCTTAAATTATTTACTTAATAATAATACAACGAAAATGATAAAATACTTTTTTAAAAAGCTATTTTGTTAAAAATTCTTTTAAAGATAACATCTTTTCTTTAAAAAACACAGATAAATTTAAAACATTATCAACTGGAGAAAAACCTATGCATGTCTGTAAATTAACCTGCTGTCCTTTTTCGATAAAAATTTGATATAGATTTGAAATAACCACACTAAAATCATTGCTTTGAATTATTATAGATTTGCCAAATCCTGAAATTTCACCAGTATATAAGACTATGCCACTATCTAATGGTGAAAATATGATGCTACTTTTTGAATATATTAAAAGTATTTTTTCTGTCTTCATCGTCAGTTCATAGGAATCTATAAAAGAATATACTATAAAATTTTTCGATGGAATTACTAAGATCATACCTATTTTAAGGACTGTCTTATCATTAAATTTATTAGCTTTTTTGAGCTCGTCGATAGTAGTATTAAACTTTTTTGCAATTCCATATAGGGTATCATTTTTTTTCACTTTATATTTAACATTATCTGATATTTTAAGTAATATTTTGGGTGTTTGCTGTCTTTGGATTATAGGCTGATAAAAATTAAGATTTCCTTTTTGGTTATTGTTGTTATTTTTATTTTCGATGATATTAAAATTGAAAAATGAAATTGTTAAAATTAACAAAACAAAAAATAGAAAGTGGTGATTAATCTTTTTTTGAAAAAACAACTTCATACAAATTGATTCGGAATATTCGAATTCAAAATTTAATAAAAAATGATTTGTAATTTCTCTGGTGTAGATATTTTTCTTCTACTATCAAATATTCTTCTACTTCTATAATACTATTTCCTTTAACTATTTTACTAACTGCGCTTTCGATACTGCTTTTTTCACCTTCAAGTAATGCCGAAACACTTCCATCTGCTATATTCTGCACCCAACCAGTTATCCCATGTTCAATAACTATATTTCTGACAAATGATCTGAAACCGACATTTTGAACATATCCCTTAAAATTGTAGAGACGCGAAATCATTTTACTCTCCAATTATTATAATTGTTCTGCAGCAAGATTGGCTAGTTCAGATCTTTCCGTTTTATTTAGTAATATTGAGGCAACAATCATATGATCCTTTAGTTTTTCCACAACATAAGATAATCCATTTGAATTTTCATCAAGATATGGTGAATCTATCTGTTGGGGATCTCCTGTAAGCACTATTTTTGTCCCTTCACCTGCTCTTGAAACTATTGTTTTAACTTCAAGTGGTGTTAGATTTTGAGCCTCATCTATGATAATAAATTGATTCGGGATTGACCTTCCTCTTATATATGTCAAAGCCTCAACCTGTAAAAGAGATTGTTCTGCGAGTTGTTTTTTAAATTCGGATGCTGTCTGAGAATCATATTGAAGAGAACTGATAAAATCAAGATTATCAAAGATTGGTTGCATCCAGCTTGATAATTTTTCTTCTTTTGAACCAGGAAGATATCCGATATCTTTACCCATCGGTATTACTGGCCTTGCTACAAGCATTCTTGAATATTTTTTCTCTTTTAAAACCTTGGTAAGACCTGCTGCTATAGCTATCAAGGTCTTCCCTGTTCCAGCTTTTCCTATTAAATTTACCAACTTTATCGAATCATCCAAAAGTATATCAAAAGCGAATATCTGCTCAACATTTTTAGGTTTAACACCAAATGCATGTAATTCTTTAGAATTAATAAGCTTTAATATATTTTCTTCTTTAAAATATCTCGACAAAGCCGTGTGTTTTTCGTTTTTTAAATCTACAAGTAAAGCAAATTCATTAGCAATCATTTTATCATTAGTAGAAATCTTACGATCTTGATATATTTTATCTATAATAGAACTATCGACATCTATTTTTCTATATCCCTGATATATTGTACTATAAGAAACCTTCTGTTTTTCATAATCAATAGATTTTATCCCTAAAGCTTGAGCCTTAATTCTGGCATTAATATCTTTTGATACAAAAAAAACATCATCTTCTTTGTTATTAATTTTATAATATAAAGCCGTACCTATAATTAAATCATCTGCAATCTCTTTAGAGAATTCAGAAGGTATAATCATTGTTTTCCCGGCAGAAATTATTAATTTCCCTCCCTCTCTTAATTTTACCCCTTCTGTCAAAGGTCCTTTCACTCTTAGTTGATCAAGTGTTCTTGCGACTGTTCTTGCATTTTTACCTATTTCTGTCGGATCCCTTTTGAATTTATCTAATTCTTCAATTACTTTTAATGGTATCACAACTATCTCTTCGGCAAAAGAAAATATAGATCTCGGATTATGAAGAAGTACATTTGTATCTAATATAAAAAATTTCATTTTTACCCCATTATTTAAGATAAATAATATAAAATTAATCTTGAGTGAATTTAAAATGGAGCAAATTGGTTTGCAATAAAATACTCAGCTTCAAGGTATTTCATCTGCCTATTCAGGTTATCATAATGAGTTTTTTCCCACTCTGAAAGATAATGAAAAAATTGTTTTAATCCTTTCTCTTCTACATTGCTTTCTGCTTCGGAATAAAACTTGAATGAATCATATTCAAGTTTGATCGCAATAGATAATGCAGATATCTCGTAATGTTTTTCTTTGATCCTGTTTTTGAATTCCAAAGAAAATATAGGACTGTTGCTATTTTCAAAATCTACCTTCTTTTCAAGAGTTGCTATTTCATAATCCTCTTTTTTAACAACATGCATTAATATCTGTTGTAATGTTTCAAAATGCATATTCTCTTCTTTAGACATCTGTTCAAAGATATTTTTAGCTTTTTCATCATCTGTCTTCTCTGAAATTGATTTATAAAGTTCTCTTCCTTCAAGTTCACTTCGCATCGCTGTTTTTAAAATTTCTTTTAATTCCATATTCCCTCTATTCTAATTATTTCTATTAATTATGATAGAATAAAATTTCATCTATTCAAGTTATTTGAATTTTTTTTTATATAATTTATATTTTCTTTTGAAGAAAGTATATTGGTAAAATTTTTTTATTAATCAGGATAAGATATGAAAAGATATTTCTGGCTAATAGCTATATTAATTCTTTTTATAGTAGCTGGATTTGTTTTAAAATTAACTTACAATTTTGTAATTCATTCTAAAGTAAACACTGAAAAGGCGTTGGCTATCTTAAAAAGTGAATTTATCCCATTAAAGATGAAGATATCTCTAACAGATCAAGTTATCTCTTATCAATTGAAATTTTATGATCAGATTGGTTCTAATGTTGCCGCTTTTTCCGGGCAAATAAATGGTAATCAGTTATTTATTGATTTTTATGTGATAAAAATGAAGGATAATTACCTTTTTTTCCCTAATTTACTGTATTCAAACTTAATGCCTCCCTCAATGGGACAAAAACTTAATTCTATTTATGAAAAGAATTATGAAGGTATTATATTCCCAGAGATCTATTCATCAGATTCTATGGATGAAAATTATTTAAATTTTATTTCATCTATCTGGAAAGCAATTAAAAGTGGGGATATTTCATACTTTTCTACAAATTACAGCGGTAATGCATTACATCTATTGAGTAGCCTGGTAGACATTGATCCAAATGCCATTTATGAGTTTGTTTGTCATACTGCTAAAGGGGGTATTGAGATTGTTAAGCATTGATGATCGGACTCTTTTATTATTTATTCTGACCTCTATAATATTAAGTTTAATTTATGCTTTCTTTCAATACATTTTTAAATTCCACCAGGACAAAAAGGTTACAAGATTCTTTTTTTTTACATTTACCTTTTTAAAGGCTATAATAGTTATTTCTTTATTTGTCATCGTTGTTTACTTTTTTTATTCTATTTACAATTCTATTGATCAATATTTAAACCTAATTGAATTAAAAAAATATGTAAAAAATCTATCAAAAGAAAGAGTTTTAGCTAAAATAATAATTAATGAAATTATCAAAGAAAAATTCAAGTGTACAGTTGAATTATATTCTCTTACTGGTAAGATATTTAAAACTGCTACTTATGAACTAAATGGAAATGAATTTTACATAGATTTTGTTGTTTTAAATTTTGATTATGTATTTATAGAAAAAGGAGCAAATAATATAGCTTATCCGAATGTTATTTTCTCGGAAGAAATTTCTTATGATAATGGAATTCCACTTTTAACGGATGATGAATTAAAATCATTTTTAAGTGCGGATTCAAAGAGTTTTTTAGGATTATCAGATAAAGAAGTAAATTCATTATCTTTATTTATCTTCAAATCTATAAAAAATTCGGCTTTTGCAAAAAAAATTGGGATAAGAAGTATTGTTGGTTCAGCTCTTCATCATATAGTATCTTTAAATGCAATATATAAGGTGTATTTAGAGAATACTGGAGGGATCGTTTTGATTGAAGAAAATTTTTAATTCTTTTAATTTTCAAAATATATTATATAATCTTTTTAGAAGGAGTTAATTGATGAACGCTACTTTTGATGAAAGCAATATTTTCATTAAAGTTGATGTTGACACTAAATCTGAACTTATTAGGTTTCTTAGTCAAAAAATGTCGGATATAAGTAAAGTATCTGAAGAATATATAAATGAAATTTTAACAAACAGGGAAGAACAGCTTACAACTGGTATAGGCGAAGGTATTGCCATCCCTCATGCATTTTCTGAAAAATTTAAAGGATTTCATCTTATTTTTGGTACATTAAAAAAAGAAATTGATTTTCATTCTATAGATAAAAAACATATTTCTATTTTTATATGCATATGCGCACACACAAGTGAAAACCTTAAGTATTTAAAAGTTATAGCAAAATTTGCAGAGATACTTCACAATCCTTCTCAAAGAAGGAAGATTATTGAGTGTAATTCAGAAAAAGAGATTATTAATATACTCAATCCTTTAATTCAGATTTAATTTAATATAAATTCCTGAATATTTAATTCAATAAAATACATTAATTTTTTTTTATTTCTGCGGAGGATTTAATGGAAGTCAGAACAAGATTTGCGCCATCGCCAACAGGGCATCTTCACATCGGAGGTTTAAGATCTGCACTATTTAGTTATCTATGGGCTAAGCATAATAATGGTAAATTTTACTTAAGAATAGAGGATACAGATAGATCCAGATATGTAGAAGATGCTGTTGAAGTTATTAAAAAATCTCTTTTGTGGGCTGGCCTACAATGGGATGGAGATGTTATTTTTCAATCTGAAAGATTAGAACTTTATCATAAAGCTGCCGAAAAACTATTACAGGAAGGTAAAGCGTATAGATGTTTTTGTTCGGAATCAAGACTCGAAAGGGTTAGAAAATTAAGGGAACAAAATAAATTGCCATCTGGTTATGATCGAAAATGCCGAAATCTTACTCAACAAGAGATAGATGAACATCTTGCAAATAATGATCCTTATGTAATTAGACTCAAAGTTCCCCTAGAAGGTGAAACAATATGTAATGACCTTTTAAGAGGTGAAATTCGTTTTGATAATTCCACCTTAGAAGATATTGTTCTTATAAAATCCGATGGTTTTCCAACCTATCATATGGCTCATGTTGTAGATGATCACCAGATGCAAATTACACATATCACAAGAGGCGAAGAATGGATTTCTTCAATGCCAGTACATGTCATACTCTTTAATTATTTTGGTTATCCTCTCCCAGTCTATGTTCATCTACCCGTAGTTTTAGGCGAAAGTGGGAAAAAACTCTCGAAAAGAGATGGGGCATCTTCAGTACAGGAATTTGTCGATGCCGGTTATCTTCCTGAGGCTGTTATAAACTATCTTGCCCTTTTGGGTTGGTCCTATGATGATCAGACTCAAATATTCGATATGCAAAAACTTATCGAACTTTTCGATATATCTAAGGTTAATAAATCTTCAGCGGTTTTCTCCTATGAAAAGCTTGATTGGTACAATGGTAATTATATTAGAAAACTATCTTTACAAGAATTTTATGAAAGATCCCTGCCTTTTTTCATTAAAGCTGGTTTTGTAAATGAAACCCCTGATAAAAATGAAGAAGAATATATAAAAAAAATATTACCTCAAATTCAAGATAGAATTTTTAAATTATCAGATATAATCTCTTACTGTAAATTTTTCTTTGAAAAACCCCAAAATTATAATTTAAATAATTTTCTCGATAAAGGCCGAGATATTGCAAGATCTAAAGAAATATTGCAAAAGATTTTACCTTTTTTGAAAAATTGCGAATTTGATCAAAAAAGTCTTGAAGAAACATTAAGAATTTTCCTCGAAAAGGAAGGGATTAAGGTAAAGGATCTATTCATGCCAATTCGTGTTGCGATATGCGGGACAAGGTATTCACCCGGTCTTTTTGAGACAATGGAAATATTGGGTAAAGAGCAAACAATTGAAAGAATTGAATACGCCATTACACAACTGAATTAATTTAATTTGTATTTATAATAATTATTATTATATAACTCAAGAAATCGGAGTAAAAGATGAGTGATGATTTTACTCATATATTTCATACTTCCATGGATAGATTGGAATTACTTATAAAAAAAAGGCTTGAAAAAGGGGTAGATAAAGAAGATATTGATAAAAGAATATGGGATCTATTCGGTGAAACATGGAGTGTAATGTTTACCGACCTATCTGGATTTGGAAGAGAGGTTGAAAAATTTGGAATAATTCATTTTTTGCAGATAATCTATGAATCAAAAAAATTATTTCTCCCTGTTATAGATAAATATGATGGCATTCTTATAAAAATGGAAGGTGATAGTATGCTCTGTATATTTCGTAACCCTTTCAAAGCCTTACAAGCTGCCATAGATATGCAAAAAGCAACATTTTCCTACAACAAGAATAAAATTGCGGAAGAGAAGATTTTGTTATGTGTTGGACTTGGTTATGGACAAATCCTAAAAATTGGTGATACCGATGTCTTTGGAGCAGAAGTAAACGCTTCAAGCAAACTAGGAGAAGATATCGCCAGACAGGAAGAAATATTATGCACAGAAAATTTTATGCAAATTGTCAAAAAATTAACTAACATGGATTTTGAACCAATACCTCAGGTACCAGCTGGTGCAGATAAAGCTTATAGGGTTCTTTATGATACCAAAAGTTCCACCTAGAAAGTTCTACATAAAATTTTTAAAAATCTATTTATCAAACCTATTTTAAAATTTAAGATGTTGTAGATATTGAAATACCATAAAAGAAGCGAAAGCTCCATCAGCAGCAGCAAGGACAATTTGTCTCATACTTTTCGAAATTATATCTCCTGCTGCAAAAACACCTTTAATATTGGTCTCAACATTGTTTTTAGTGATAATAAAACCACCTTCATCAAGATGTATCTTATCTTTTACTAAATCTGTATTCGCCTTATATCCAATAAATACAAAGACACCATCGACATCTAAAATTTCCTCTTTCCCATCATTAACCGATTCCAGCTTAATGGAATTCACAAAGTTATCGCCAAATATTTCTTTTGGAATCTTGTTATAATGTATCTGTATATTTTCTGTTTTTAATACCTGATTTACAAGGAACTTCTGCCCTCTAAATTTATCCCTTCTGTGAATCAGATGAACCTTTTTAGCGTTTTGAGCCAATATTATGGCTTCTTCTAATGCTGTATCACCACCTCCAATTGAGGCAACGACTTTTCCCTTAAACATTGGACCATCGCAAGTTCCACAATAGGATACCCCTCTTCCCAAAAATGTATTTTCACCATTAATTCCAAGCTTTTTTGGACTTGCACCCATAGCCAGAATAACTGATTTGGCTTCAAATATCCCTTCTTCGGTTGTTATCTTCTTGATAGTATCATCAAAGTCGATATTTAAAACTTCACAGTATTTGACTTCAACATTTAAGTTTTGTACCTGATTAAGCATCTTTGTTGAAAGAACATAACCAGAAACAGGTTCATCAAAACCAGGATAATTTTCAATGGTAGCTGTTAAGTTCATCTGACCACCAACTGCAATCTTTTCGATTAGTAATACTGAAAGACCATATCTAGCACCATAAATAGCAGCAGTCATTCCTGCAGGACCACCACCTAAAATAACTAAATCATACATTTATTCCCCCAAAAATTAGATTAAAATTTAATTAGAATTTAATTTAAATATATTAAAATAAAGGCTTTTAGTCAATTTGTTAAGTTTATTTTTTATTTAGTATATTTTAATATTTCTTTAAGATTGCCTTTTATTACCTCATCTGCAACACTTGAAAGTATAGGTAATTTGGGTTTATAGGCTATCCCAACACCACTTATTCTTATTGGGCATAAATCTGAAAAGGAGTTCCCAACATAGATAATATCTGAAATTTTAATATCAAATTTTTCTGAAAGATTTAAGATAACATTAGACTTACATATCGGATGACTGCATAGACTTTTTGGAGAATGAATTAAATAAGAAGGGATCAAAACTTCCCCATTAAGTGTATTTCCATTGCTACCTAACTGATTAGCAATAGAAAAATCAAAATTTAAATTTTTCTTTATAAATTCTGTAATAATATTAAAACCATCACTTAATAAAATTGTAATATAACCACGGGACTTTAGTTCTTTAACAACTTCAACAATTTCATTTGGTATCTTTATAGATTCGAGAAAATCATTTATCTCATTTAAATTTATTCCAATTAATAATCTTGCCATTAACTTTTTCTGTATTGTATAATCATCTGTCTTCGATAGAATTTCAAAGTACTCTTTCGAAAGATTCTTCTTATTAAGAAAATCTTTTAAAATCAAATCTTCATCTAAAACTGAATTTAAATGAAATATTATCATCTTTTTTAAATTATTAAATGAAGATTGTATGACTTCAATCATATTATTTTGAATTATATTCAACGATTGAAGGCCATCGAAATCTAATCTATCTTTTTCATTCGCTCTTTTTAATATGGCCTTAGAGACTTCTGTAGACATTTTACCGAGTTGTTGCCATGGTTTAGACTTGTTATCTATTTTACCAATATCGACCTGTTTAATTTTTGCTTTTAAATTGTAAACATCTATAAGAATTCCTATATCTACTCCATAATCATTTTCAAAATTTACCTTCTGTAATATTTCTTTTTTCCCGGCAATCATTCCAGATAGAGGTTGAGAAAATTCTGATAATTCCGGGAATAATAATCCTAATAGTGGCTTAGCTACTAACTCGGTGACTCTCCCAGCTTCTCTGTCAAAAGTAGATTTTACAAAATCATAACCTTCCAAAATTATTGGAGATGCTAATTTTTCGACAATATCATCTTGATAATTTCCAATATCGCCATCGAGATAAACTAGAATCGAATTCTTTGCATAGAGTAAGCCTTCTTTCATCGAATAACCTTTACCTCTAACAGCGCTAACATATACTTTTGCTCCATGTTTTTCAGCTTCAGCAATAGTGTTGTCATCAGATTTATCATCAATTACTATTATTTCATTAGCGTATTTACTTTTTTTAACGAGATCTATAACAGAACCGATTGTTTGTTCTTCATTTAATACAGGGATAATTACAGAGACTTTCTCCTCTTTCTTATATTTAATAAAAATTGATTTGATTATTTTGAAAAAATTCATTTTCCCCTACTTAACATTATATTTTTTTAACCATACCTCTCTAGTTCTGGGTCCATCGAATTCGGCAAAAAATATTCCCTGCCATCTTCCTAGTTGTATTTTGCCATTTTCAATAAATAAAAATATCTGATTACCGGCTAAAACACTTTTAATATGAGAATCGGAATTCCCCTCAATATGAGAAAAATTAAAATTTTGAGGAACCAATTTAATAAGAAAATTGTTGATATCATTCGCTACATCAAAATCTGCATGCTCATTTATTAGAATACCTGCTGTTGTATGTGGAACAAAGCAAAATAATATTCCATCCTCAATTTTACCTTTTATCCTTTCCTTTACTTTTTCGGTAATATCAATTAATTGATTTTTTTTTGAAGATTGGATAATTATTTTCTCCATTTTCTTCCCCAGATGTTGATATAATTATATATTAAATTTGATATAAGTAAAAAATAGTCAAAGATAAAAATTAAAATAATTTTACACTTGGCTAAAATTGATCTATTGCCATTTGCAATGGATAATCAAACTCAAGATTAAACAATTTTTCTTCACCATAAAACTGACTGAGATCGAAAACAAGGTTTTTTATAGATGGATCAGAGAGAAAGAGTTTTTCACTTTGTAAATATCTTTTTATTTCCCTTATCAAAGTTTCTTGATTATCCGGCCCATATTTCTGAATATATTGATATAGTATCCCTTTTTTTTCGAGCAAGGTTATAGTGGCAAGTTCTTTATCGGAATATTGATAATATTTTGATACAATATCTGGCATAATCCCATTTTTGTGGATAACATAACCTTTTGGAGAGAAGTATTGGGATATAGTAAGAAAAACTGCTGAACCATCCTTTAATTCAAAAACCTGCTGAACAACACCTTTACCAAAAGTTTTTTCACCAATAATTTTAGCCCTGTTGTAATCTTTCATTACAGCGGTAAATATTTCTGCTGCAGATGCCGTGTTACCATCGACAAGAATTACTATTTTGAAATTATCGGGAATTATTTTTTGAGCCGACGCGTAATATTTTTCTTCAAATTTTTTATTTCTACCCTGTGTATAAACGAGTAATTTATCTGAAAAAAAGTAATCGAGTAGTTGAATTACTTCACTTAAGTATCCACCTGGATTTCCTCTTAAGTCGATAATAGCACCTTTATATTTTTTAACAGAAGATAAAAGTTGATCTTTAACCAAATTTGATGTGTTTTCACCAAAGTCCTCTATTTTAATGTAAAAGATATCCTTAGTTAATTCGGCAGATTTGACCATAACGAGTTTTATGGTCTCTCTTTTTATCTCTTTTAAAAATGTTTCTTCTTTACCAGCTCTTTGAATTTTTAATTTTACTATGGTTCCAGGTTCGCCCTTGATTCTATCGGTAACTTGATCTAACTCAAGCCCCATTGTAGATTCATTATTAACTTCTAAAATTATGTCTCCTGGTAACAATCCATATTTTTTTGCAGGCGAATTGGGGATCAATTTTACTATAACAGGCAAATTGTTCTCGAGGCTTATATAAGCGCCGATTCCACCATATTTATGAGAAAGACTTTGCTGTCTTTCAAGTAGTTCCTTCTTAGTTACATAGGAAGAGAAAGGATCATTTAAAGAGGCGACCATACCTTTAGCTGCACCTTCCATGAGTTCTTCGGTTTTGGGTGGTTCTATGTAAAAGTTCTGATTAATTATTCCTTCCACTTCTTTTAATATTAGATTATTAAAACTATCTGTTTGAAGTTGATAGGAGTTATTGATTGATAAGTTGATAATCACTATTATCAATACAGCTATAATAAAGATGAACAATAATCTCTCTTTGCTTCTATCCATAAGCCACCTGTTTATAAATATTGATTTTTAAAAAAAATTGAATGGGATTTAAGAATAACAATAATATTTTTAAATTCAATAATAAATTAAAAAATCATTTTGGGAAAATATTTTTCATTATCCATCAATAATAGTTCTCTTTTCACCTCAGGATGTAATATATACATGGCATTAATATAGCTTTCTGCATTTGATACTCTACCTGGATAAATATAATTATATATTTCCTGAGATTTGATGAATAATCTTAAGGCTTCAGATTCATATGAAGGATTTTTTTTCTGTTTTGATAATAAAGCATAGGCTACACCAAGATTATTATAACCAACTGAAAGCTTTAGTAAAGCCTCCTGCCTTTTGGGGTTTTTAACATCTCTTCCTCTTAAGTTCATTTCAACATTTTCCCAGTATGAAACATAATTTGAAAGATAGCCAACTGCTAATTCGGCTTTACCATATTTTATATGAGAATTCCCTATTGCAAGCTTTAAATCTATATTTGATAAATGCTCTAACTCTAATTGTATAAATGAAAACAAGGCTTGTTCATAATTAGTTAATTGATATTGTATCCAGCCTATCATATACTTCTGATAATCATCTGAATACCCTAAATTTTGAGATTTCAATAGCTGATTCAAAGCGACCTGATATTGATTATAAAAAAAATAATTCAATCGTCCAATATTATAGTAAGCCTTTGCAAAATTTGGATTTACTGCAATTGCCTTTTCAAAATAGGTATATGCTAGTGTATCATCATTTTTATCATAATAAAGCTCGCCTATTTCATTCAAAATCTTATCGAAAACAATCTCTTCAGTCTCTTCAGCCTCTTTATAAAGGCCAAGATTTATATATTTTTCTGCCTTCAACAAACCTTCTAAAGCGATATCTTGTTGATTCATCTTTTCATAATAATGAGCAAAAGGCAGATAAACAGGTGCATATGTAGGATTATATTTCAATATTTTATCAAAAACATCTTTTGCTTCAAATGGTTGGTTAGCATCTAAAAGAAATTGACTATATTTAGTAAAAACAACAGGATCAATTTCTTTTTTAAACCTCTTTTCTATTCTAGAATATAGATCAGAAGCCGCTTCATAATTTTTTAATATAACAAAATCATTAAGCATTTTGACATAATACAAAAATGTAGGTTGAATATGCCTTAACCCTTCAGAATAAATATTTATAGCCTGCTGATATTCTTTTAATTTTTCATATCGTTTTGCAATCGCTTCATAGGTAGCTGGATTAGATTTGAAATTTTTATCTGCCAATAAATCTTCTAATATTGCAATCCCTTTAAGTATATTTTTATCTCCACCTCTGGTAAAATATATATCTGAAAGTAATTCATAAAAAGCAAGGTTTTCTGGCCAAACATTTTTACCTCTATTTGTAATCTGTTCCGCTTCATTTAAATAATTACGCTCTAAGAGTAATCTACCAAACTTTAAATACCATTTCTCATATTTTCTCATAGAGGCAGCTCTATTGAAATTTTGCATTGCAATTTCAACATTATTTTCTTTTTCTAAAATAGTAACTGCCTTTTGATAATAATTAAGTGCTTGATTTGGGATTATGATAAATTGATAAATTATAACAAAAAGAACCAATGAAAGTAATGTTATTACACTAATCCATTTGATATAAGGTAATATTTTTTCTGTTAAGCTTGGGATATAAACTTTTTCTTCTGGAGTAAGGTGATATGATAGATCGATATTCAAAGAATTCTTCAAATACTCCATAACTGCCTTCCAGTGAACATTATTGGAAAGCAGATCTAATAATCCTTCTAGTTCACCTGGAGAAAGGGCATCATTGAGTATTAAATTTTTTATTTCAACAGACAACCATACTGGATAATTTTTTAATGTATTTATTATTATATGAATATCTTCATCTGATATCTGGATATTTGAATAGTCTATAGGAGGTTTTTCTTTCTCAACTACTGATTCGAAAGGTAAACCACTTGCAGCAATAGATAAATCAATAAATTCTTCTGGAATATTTTCTTCCTGAGCTTCTGCAGCGTTTACTTCTTTTGACTCCTCTAA